>NZ_MJLZ01000003.1 GCF_003666245.1 Brenneria alni | reverse complement strand
GATGGCGTCTATCCTGAGTCTGCTGGAAACCGCGAAACTCAACGGCCACGACCCGTATATCTGGCTGCGTGACGTATTAACGCGCTTGCCTATCTGGCCCAACAACCGGATCAGCGAACTGTTGCCTTACGCCGAAAATAGCTTTAGCTGATACCGACCAGTCTATAATGTTACTTCAGTCGCGCAATGTGAGTTCGCCGGACGCTTACCTAACATCCTGCAACTACCAGAAAGCTACCATAGCCAGAAAAGAAAAAAACCCACATTGGAACGAGGCATTATGGGCATTGGTGTCTGACTCAGAATTCTGAACGCTCTCACCAAGAATTCGTTGCCATAACAATGAAATCAATGAATAACAGTAAGTTACCTTTTCACTTCGATTCCGAATGTACACAAGTCTAAGGGCGTCGGTTCCTATATCTTGAGAACGGAATGACATTTGAGTGCGGTGATTCAATGACTCTCAGAGAGTTAATGTCAAAATCCAAAATTTGGTTGATGACGACATCATCGACTAAGAGTTCGTTAAGTAAATCATCCACCGTTTTGTTGTATGCCGATAAATAATTCTGGATTGCGTTGACTATTAGCTCCGAGCGCTCAAACGGGATGAGGTAATCGTCCTTCTCTTTTTTTGCCTCGTATTTCTTAAGCGTAATGATATGAGAGGTGTATTTGGCCTCAGTCAGTAGATCAAGTTGCCTTGCTCGGTATAACAGAGCAGCTTTGCTTACCCCCCAGCGTCCTTTAAGTTCTGAAAGCATACGCCAATCCATTCTTGCTCCAACCTTGAACTCTTTTATGAATACTGTTCTTGGCAGAAGAAAAGCACTGGCAAAACGGTTTGCTTGAGACTCTGTGAGCTTGCAACCGGTCTGAATACCTTGATGCATAACCAAGTGACCAAGCTCATGGGCTATATCAAATCTCAGGCGTCCTGGGCTATCTTTGGCATCATTTCTAACAATGATTGGCCTTCTGATTACACTTGAAAGTGCATCAACATCAGAAGATATTCCTCGGAAGAATGTTACAACTGCACCGGAACGTTCGACCAAACGAGTCGTATTAGATATAGGGCCGAATCCTAACTGCCAATAGTTTCTTGTATATTCAGCAGCCTGCTCTACATCACTTGCAGTTTCAACGACCTTCTTACTTGATGGAAAATCCACACTTGGAAAAGTGAGGTAATTTTCTAACAGGGTGATCAATCTCATGAAGAGATCAATGCTAGCTTTTGCTCTTAATCTGGATACTTGTTTCGCTGTCCTGTTACTTCTGAAATGTACACTTTCGTCATCCAAAACTGATGAATGAGGCGTATAAAAAAATTTAGGCCGGACATGCAGCAATGTACCAAGGGTATCAAGTAACTCATCCGTAGGGTGCTTAACTCCAGTTTCAAGTTGATGGATGAATTGCTTAGATTTACCGACACTATCAGCGATGTCAGATAAAGTTAGCCCGCTTATTAAGCGAGCTAATTTGATGTTGTAGCCGATAAATTCGCTATCGAACTTAACTTTTTTCATTGGTCATCTGGTGAATCTTCATCGAGTTTATCGTTAACTTGTTTTTTCACACTTTTCTGAGGCACTTTGGCCACAGCAGGGGAAAGCTCAACAGCTTCATGTTCCGTGTCATCAACACTGGTTGCAAAGGCAACCTTGTTAGCGTATTCCCAAACGCAAACCGCTTCTTTTAACTCATTAAAGCCAACAAAGTAAATATTGTAATCACGTTCATCTTCCAGACTTTCACTTACTTCGACAAAAAAGCGCCAAACTGAAGGTTTTCTAGCCTGTTCACTGCAAGAAGAACCATCAAAATCCATTTCCATCTGGCTTTCGATGATGAATTTCTCTCTCTGGATTGCCTCTGTGCCAGATACCAATAAAGTAGCGGGTTTACGAGGAGACTTATGCTCATCACGAGCAAAACGGAATGGAAGCCCTTCAATTGACATAACTAACCGATTACTGCCATCAGAGATTGTTAGCCAGTTGTATTTCAGTGCTAGTAACTTCAGCTTATTTTTTTGTCTGTCAAAACGAGTACAACCTCGTGAGTACCCAGAATCGTATGTAGATTGTAGGTCATCTTCCGTTGTGTAACATTCTTCAAGCAGCGCTTTTGCTAAGACATTTAAACGCTCTTCAGTAAGTACCTGCTCAAAATGCTGAGGATGAGGTGTGGACATTACTAGTTGGCCTTTTTTCGTAATCGTAAACCAAAATTTATGGTGAAAATTAGAATGAGTCAAGCCAGAAAGGAAAAAAAACAAGATAAGTCAAGCTTTGGCAGATCTTGCATTCAAAACCTCCTTTAGATAGACGTTGTGGAGGTCCATAGCTACTTTTGAGTGGAATTGCGCGATGGTTAGCTTCTCATGTTCACAAGCTGATTTTTATCCTTATTGACCTATTGTCCGTAGGTTAGGATACAAACTGTTAGAATGTCTACCCAATAGTTATCGCCCACTGTAAAGTTTGCGTGCCGGTTTCTCGTACTTATTAGTCTGTCAAATTTACTGGCCTCTCTTGTCAGTAAGGGGAGATTATACTCCTTCTTATCTATGCGACAGCCTCTCCAAAAAGTGTCCAAAATAGCGTTGTATAAAGCACGCTGGAGTCAATATGGTAGTCGATGAAATCATCGTGATTTTAAAAAACATAATAATATAATTATTTTCGAGTCAGGCTTTCGCACCATTGTATAAAATTAAGTCACCTCAGGGTCGGTAGCTGTCAACCTCGATTGCCAGCGCTTTCCGATTAAAATCACCGACTATGTTAAATAAGACTAAATTCAGGGGGGACTACACAGAAGAGGCCTGCGCGAAAGTCACTGCAATATGCGGTGATATTTCCTGGGCTGTTTTTCCGCAAGTGCCGATCACAGCACATTCCTAAAGCAGGTTGATATTTCACGGAGAAACAGTGCATCTGGTGTTATCGCCGGGCGTTCACTGTGGAAAGATTGTATTTCCCTTGATCGAAATGTTTCCAAAGAAAAATTATCATCAATTGCAGTATCTCGATTATGGGATATCCAGAAATTGCTGGAAAAATACCAAGCAAAATAACTGAATGAAGCGTAATCACATATTTTGATAATCTGGCCGTGGGTTGTACAATCTGCGGCCAGAAATACGTTAAAATAATCAATACATTCCCCGGCAATTTTCAGGCACCGCCATTCGTTTGCAACGTTATCGCGCCCTAACCATACAGCGCTGGCGACGTTCATCCACCCGCTTCGCGAACCACGCCGTCGTCAATTTACGGGTGATCTTCGGGCTTTCAAGCGTAATACCCGGCAGGATTTCACGGGGAACCTTTCCTCTTGCCGATTTATCGGCCAGCGCATAAACCCGTTGATATAGCCCGGTTTTTTCAAAATCCAGACTGTTGCCTTTTTCCAGTGCGCGTCGGATCGCTGCATCGTTCATATCCAGACGTTTACCCAGTGAACGCACCGCCAGTTCTGTCGAACCCGGTTTATCGGAACCGTAGTTGATCAAATCGCCATCCAGCGTCAGCGAAATACCGCTTAACTGACTGACCGCACGCTGGAATGCCGCATTCCGGCTGGCGTACCAGCCAGCATTAAAATCAGCAAAACGGTAGAGGGGCTGTGTGTAATTCGTCGGATAACCCAGCAAATGCATAATGCCGAAGTACATTCCCCCACGCTGGCTGAATACTTCCCGGCGGATCGTGCCGTCAACCTTGTACGGATAGCCTTTGGCGTTGGCCTCGGCGAACGCAATGCTCACCTGCATCGGCCCGCCGGTATGTACAGGGTTCAGACGACCAAACAGCTTTTGCCCCATCGGCACCATATTAATGAAATCGTCAAAAACGGCGCTCAACGCTTTCTCGCTGCGAACTGTATCCAATCGCTCACTGTAACTTTTGCCATTCGGTGATTTGATTAGCAGCGCAGTACGCACCAGCAAAGCCGGGATATGCAGTTTTTCCGCACGGCGATCAATCTCCTGCCAGGCGATTTTCGATAAGCCCGGCACCTGCGGATCGGCGTTAAAAGTAGATTCCTGTTCCGTCACCGCCAATACCGAACACAGGTTCTCATTGCTGGGATCAATGCCCTGCGCGCTAAAAGCAGCAGCAATATCCGTTGCCCATCCTTGACGATCGCTGACACTGGCAGGCAACAGTTGCATAAGCCGGGCCTTGACGTCCACCGGGCGAGGCGCTGGCTCCTGCGTGGTCTGACTCGAACACCCGGCCAGTACCAACAAAGCCGCCAGACAAAGTGGGCGACATTCGTAAACACGATAATGTGACATCTTATCCCTGAGAATGAGGAGAAAGGCTGAGAAACGTTAGCTTAACCAGCGTCGCTGATCCAGTGAACAAAAAGAGAGGACGGTACACTTTTTATCGTTTTACCTGGCATCATTAATCAAATGACTGGCAGCGTTTTTCACGTCAATCAGAAAAGCCCGCCCACGAACAGCTTAAGCCGTGATAACGTAGAAAGTATCAGCCAAATGGGGGTCAGCCCGGCACGTTCCAAAAAGAGAATAAGGTGATATCGGTTATGACAAGCAAGAAAACAGCAACAACTCTGGTCGCCGCAGGGCGAAGCAAAAAATTCACGCAGGGATCGGTAAACCCAGTCATCCAACGAGCCTCCTCGCTGGTATTCGATACCGTTCAGGATAAAAAACACGCTGCCGTTAACCGGGCTAAAGGCGCGTTGTTCTATGGTCGTCGTGGCACATTGACACATTTCTCTTTGCAGGAAGCCATGACCGAACTGGAAGGCGGCGCTGGCTGTGCATTATATCCCTGTGGCGCGGCGGCGATTTCCAACGCCATCCTTTCTTTTGTGGCGGCAGGGGATCATGTGCTGGTCACCGGCTCGGTCTATGAACCTACTCAGAGTTTCTGTAACACGGTTCTCCGTAAGTTGAATGTCGGCACTACCTATTTTGATCCGTTGATCGGTGCAGGCATCAGCGAACTCATACAGGAAAACACCAAAGTGGTGTTCCTTGAATCTCCCGGTTCCATCACCATGGAAGTTCAGGATATCCCGGCGATTGTGCAGGCCGTTCGCCGTATCAATCCGGAAATCGTTATCATTATGGATAATACCTGGGCGGCGGGTGTTCTGTTCAAAGCGCTGGAGTTTGACATCGATATCTCTGTGCAGTCCGGCACAAAGTACATTGTGGGCCATTCTGATGCCATGCTGGGTACAGCCGTCGCAAATGAACGCTGCTGGGTTCAGCTACGCGAGCATTCCTATCTGATGGGGCAAATGGTTGATGCCGATACCGCCTATGTCGCCAGCCGCGGCCTGCGTACCCTGGGGATCAGACTTAAACAGCATCAGGAAAGCAGTATTCGCATCGCAAGATGGCTATCGGAGCGCCCCGAAGTTGCCGTGGTTAATCATCCGGCCCTGCCTGAATGCAAAGGTCACGAATTCTATGTCCGTGATTTTAAGGGTTGTAATGGCTTGTTTTCATTTGTATTGAAAGAGAGGCTGAACAGCAAGCAGTTGGCCCATTATCTGGATAACTTTGAACACTTCAGTATGGCGTATTCATGGGGCGGCTTTGAATCGCTGATTCTGGCCAATCAGCCGGATGATTTGGCAACGATCCGACCGGTTGCCGGCGTTGACTTCAGCGGCACCCTGATTCGGTTACATATTGGACTTGAAGACTGTGATGATTTAATTGACGATTTGGCTACCGGATTTAACAGAATTCAGGAAGTGTGACCATTACAGCCCCCTATCCCTTGATTTAACTGCATCGGGAAAGGTAAAGCGTGTATCATAGAAAGCGATAAACTCTTACTAAAACCGCTTTACCTTAACTGAAATAAGCATATAGGCCTGCGCGGATATCAACGCACTAAGCACCCTATGCGTGGGTATTTATTTTGTTCCGTTTTCCTTGGGGCTTCAGTCATCTGGCAGGAAGTAATATGAGCATGGTTCATGAAATTATTCAGGCGCTATGGCAGCAGGATTTCAGCGCGCTGGCCGATCCCCATGTAATTTGGGTGATTTACGGTATTTTATTTACAACCCTGTTTCTGGAAAATGGTTTACTGCCAGCCTCTTTTCTTCCCGGCGATAGCCTGTTATTGCTGACGGGAGCCATGATTGCCAAAGGCGTCATGAATTTTATTCCCACCATGCTGCTGCTGACCGTGGCCGCAAGCCTCGGATGCTGGTTCAGCTATCTTCAGGGCCGCTGGCTGGGTGATAGCCGGTTGGTAAAAGGCTGGCTGTTGCAGTTACCCGCCCACTATCATCAACGGGCTTATCACTTATTTCGCCATCACGGCCTGGTCGCACTGCTGATTGGCCGTTTTTTGGCATTCATCCGTACTCTGTTACCCACTATCGCGGGTATTTCCGGACTAAATAATACACGTTTTCAGATATTCAATTGGCTTAGTGGTTTCCTCTGGGTCGGCGGCATCATCACACTTGGCTACACCATGAGCCACATTCCACTGATTAAACGCTATGAAGATCAGGTGATGACTGCGCTGATTCTGCTGCCCATCATTCTGCTGGTCAGTGGGTTAATCGGCATGGCTGTGATGGTATGGCGTAAAAAACACTCCACAGCCTGATCGATCCCCATACCAATCTGTAACTGTTATAAAGAATATTCCTTAGCCCGCTAAACAATAGCATCAGTTGTCGACTAGAATTACGTCATATACCCAATATTGTAGAGGAAACCGATATCGCATCGGCCACGACATTAATGGGCTACCTATCTCCGTTACACATTGATTAACGGTCGAAAAAGGAGAGTGATATGACGCAACCCAAACTTAAGCTGGCTGACGGCAATATCATACCCCAGTTGGGACTTGGCGTCTGGCAGGCAAGTAATGAAGAAACAGTGGCTGCCGTAACCGAAGCACTCAAAACGGGGTATCGCGCTATTGATACCGCCGCCATTTATAAAAATGAAAAGGGTGTCGGTCAGGCATTACAATTAGCTGAAATTCCACGTGAAGAATTATTTATCACTACTAAGCTCTGGAACAGCGACCAGAAAAACCCACAGAAAGCATTGGAAGAAAGCCTGAGAAAGCTGCAACTGCGCTACGTGGATCTTTATCTGATTCACTGGCCACAACCACAACAAGATATTTATGTGGATGCCTGGCGAGGGTTGATTAAATTGCAGCAACAGGGGCTGGTAAAAAGCATTGGCGTCAGTAATTTTCACACCCATCACATACAACGGCTGAAAGATGAAACCGGCGTGTTGCCGGTTATCAATCAGATTGAGCTTCATCCCCTTTTCCAACAGCGCCCGCTTCACACCTGGAATGCAACCCATCGTATTCAGACCGAGTCCTGGAGCCCGCTGGCACATGGCGGCGAGGGAGTATTCGATCAGCCTATTATCCGTAAACTGGCGACCAAATATGATAAAACCCCTGCGCAAATCGTGATCCGCTGGCATCTTGATAACGGATTGGTGGTCATCCCGAAATCCGTTACGTCTTCACGCATCAGAGAAAATTTCAACGTGTTTGATTTTCGTCTGGATAAAGATGAGTTAAGCGAAATAGCTAAACTGGACTGCGGCAAGCGTCTTGGCTCCGATCCAGACACCCTGAGGAACAACTGATACCGCCTTCCTCTTCGCCGGTCAGGCTGTTTTTTTACCGGCGATATTTCATTCACGAAATGCCGCCCGTCACCTGAAACTCATATACATCACTGCGGCAATAGATTTCACAGTATTCCAGCAGATCGCCCTGTGCGTTATACGTATGCTGACGGCATAACAGTAATGACGACCCTACCGGCACTTCCAGATACCCGGCAACATCGGTCGGTGATGCCACCGCCTTTAGCCGATAGCGTTTTTTATCCGGATAAATATTTCTGGCGGCCCAGTATTGATAAAGCGAATGTTCCAGTTGTTCCGGCTCTGGTAATAGCGCCAGCGGGATCCATGTCGTTTCCAGCGATACCGGTTTCTCATTAATTAACCGAACACGCCGCAGGTTCGTCGCCAGGGTATCTTGCGGTAAAGACATTTCTTTGGCGATCGCGGCCGGGAGGTTTTTCCTGCACCTTTCCAGCCAAAGATTGCCAGCAATCCCACCCTGTTGCAGAACCAATGAGGTAAAACCCGATTCATCGTCATCCAGCGAGTAATTTAAACGCTGGCTCACTCTGGTACCAACACCTTGCTTACGCACGATTAAACCTTTTTCTTCCAATAAGGCCATCGCACGGGAAACCGTTACACGAGACAATCCAATTTGTTGAGCAATCAATCTTTCAGCAGGTAAAAATTGGCCAGATAATGCTTTTCGCCGTTCAATTTCCGACTCAAGCAGCGACGCAAGCTGCATATAACGAGGCGCTGAAGACGGTTCAGTCAGCCCGGCCCTCACCCAAAGAAGTAACTCCTGCATATCGTAGCCTTTTTATTGCGTTATCCTGCTTTCAGCATACCCAATTGTTAAACACAAATGTTGAGCCAGATTAAGGTGTAGAACAGAATCCGCCTGGCCTTAGATTGGTATCATAAAGGCCTCGAATTGGCCTTGCGAATTTAGTTTGCTTTTCATAAACTGGCGTAAGATTTGCCAACACCAGGGTCACTAAACGACCAACAAAAAAACTCTGGCGACACCATCCTTGGTTGCCTATGTAGGCGACGAAAGGTGGCGCCATCAGAATGATGACCATAGAAACAGGTTCGCCAGTATTTTGGTTGAATCGAAAACATTCTTTTCGGCTCTAATAATAGATACATATCAAACTAACGCATTCACCATATCTTTACTATATTGGACTAGTCTAATAAGCCCGTACGCTGTCGGATCCGCTGGTACCGACTAAGCTTTATGATACGTTGCAGGCAGGTATGAAAAAGGAACATGCCAACATGGGTGAAGCACGGCAAAACGAAGAAGTACAACCACAAAATAAAACATGGAAAGTCGAAAATACCGGTATTGAACGAGTACCAGAGGCCGAACGGACAGGTCGACCTCTGGAATTATTTTGGATCTGGTGTGCGGCTAATATTGGCATCCTCGGTATTGTCTACGGCGCGATTGTCGTTTCGTTCGGCCTCTCTTTTATTCAATCAATGCTTGCCGCTATTCTTGGTATAGCCAGTTTCACACTGGTAGGCTTTACCTCATTTGCTGGCCAAATCGGCCGCACCACCACACTGACGCTATCGCGCACTATTTTCGGCTTTAAAGGTAATATTGCGCCCACGGCATTCAGTTGGTTCACGCTGATGGGCTGGGAGGCCGTTAACCTCATTACCGGCACACTTACGCTGTCTGCTCTGTTTGAAGCAACGGGGCTCAACAGCAGTCATGGACTGACCGCCGTTTGCCTGCTGCTTTTTGGCGGACTGACAATTGCCGTCAGCATTCTGGGGCAGAATACGCTGATCCTGCTGCAAAGCTGGATCACCCGGATTTTCGGCACCATGACGCTGGTGGTGGTGATTTATATTCTGTTCAACACCCCCTGGCATACGGTGCTGTCACTGCCGTCCGGCGACTGGTTAACGGGATTCCTGCCCGCCGTTTCGGTGATTGCTGCCGGCACCGGCGTAGGCTGGACTATCGCTGGCGCGGATTACAGTCGCTATCAGAATCCGTCGTCTAGCCGTCGCAGCGTGTTCGCGGCTGTAGTCGGCGGCTCGGCGTTACCGTTGATACTGCTGATGCTGGCCGGTATTTTGCTGTCATCCCAATTGCCCGACCTCTCCAGTTCCGCCAACCCGATTGCGCTGATCGGCACGATATTGCCAGCCTGGATGTCCGTGCCTTACCTGTTGACCGCCACGGCGGGCATCGTGACAATTGCCGTATTAAGCCTCTATTCTGCCAGCCTTAACCTGCTGACCATCGGCGTTAAGGTGCGCCAGTCGGTTGCAGTGGCATTTGATGCCGTACTGGTCGTGGGTATCGCTATCTATATACTGTTTATTTCCGATGATTTCCTTACCCCCTTTATCTCCTTCCTGATTTTTTGCGGTTTGTTTCTCGGCCCCTGGTCTGCGGTGTTTATCCTTGATTACATCCTGCTTCGCCGTCATAACGGCTACAGCGACGAGCTGGTGTTTGGCTTAAACGGCAGAAATCTTGGCGTACGCTGGGTACCGCTCTTTTGCTGGCTGCTGGGCGCCATCGCCGGTCTGATGGTGACAAAAACCGGCTTTATTGACGGACCGCTGGCGGTGGGCATTTTCGCCGACTCCAGTTTAGGGCTGTTTATCTCATTCGGTATCAGCCTGATCGCCTACTGGTTGTACCTGCTGGTTAAACCGCAAGAGAAAGCGCGATGACAACATTTACTCCTCAACGCCCTGTCGTCGTGGTCGGCGGTGCCTGCGGCGATATGCTGATAGCACTTCCCCGCCTGCCGCTCAGAGGTGAAGATATCGAGGGCAAAGATCTCGGCCAGCAGATTGGCGGCTGCGCGTTCAACGTGGCCCGTGTCCTATACCGTCTCAACGTTCCGATAATCAACGGTATGCCGGTCGGTAACGGGCCGTGGGGAAAGGCTGTCGAAACCGCTATGACGGAAATGAGCCTGCCGGTCTTGTTGCGTAATACGGAAATGGATAACGGCTGGTGCCTGGCGATGACGGAGCCTGATGGCGAGCGGACATTCATCGGCATGACCGGGTGTGAGGCACACTGTAGCCGGGAAATGCTGCAACGGCTGACGCTGCCAGAAAATGCGCTGCTGTACCTGAATGGCTATGAATTGTTCGGTACAGGCGGACAAGCATTGCGCGAATGGACGCTGGAGCAGACACAGCAAAAGCTGATTGATTTAGGCCCACGCTTACCGTTTATCCCATCGGACTTTATTACGGCGCTGTCTGGCAGCAACTCTATCCTGACCTTAAACCGCGATGAGACAAAACAGCTCTGCGGAGACGGCGATGTGGTTTCACAAGCCATGCGTTATGCGCAATGCAGCGGTTTAACGTTGATTTGTCGGCTGGATAAGGAAGGGGCCTGGATTTGCCCTCCTGATGGTAAGCCGACAGCGATCGCGGCCTACCCGGTGAAGGTCGTGGATACTATTGGTGCAGGCGACGCGCACAGTGGTGGTCTACTGGCTGGCTTATCATCGAACTGGCCGCTGGATGATGCCGTCAACCTGGCAAATCAGGTAGCAGCCTGCGTAGTATCCCTCCAGGGTGCGGCTGGCGCGCCGGACTGGGATACACTGCGCCAATATTTTCCTGACGCTAGTCCGCAGCGGACTGGTTAACCATCAGACCGGAGGCTGCTGAACAATAAGTTGCCCGGTTGAGCCGTGATCGGCCATTTCCAGCGTCTGGCTGTAGTAGAGGAAGGGAAAAGCCAGTGATGATGGTTGGGTGAAATAAACCAGCAGTTCGACATCGCTATCAACCCAAACCGTATCCTTCCAGCCGCTATCCTCTATCGGTACCGCCCCGCCGTTAATACTACGCAACAAAAACTTCACCCCCTGAATATGGAATGACTGAGGCGTATCCGCATGAATAAGCCAACGCTCACAGCGGCCAAGTTGGGTCTGGACATCGGCGCGGGTCATATCCCATATTGCGCCATTGATGCCCGGCAGGTTGTCACCCAGACGAAACTCACGCGTGCGGCTGATACTGCCTTCGATAATATTATCCGCCAGCAGGCGCATCGGCAGATTATCGGTCACCAGGGGTAATAACCCCGTCGGCTTAAGCGTTAGTATCTGCGTCGAAATTAAAATGCTGGACGGTTCAAACAGCCCGCGCAGACGATCCATAATGCCGGCTGACTCACCCGCGGTAAGCGTAACCTCTTCCCCTTGCGACATATCAATCAGGATTTCCCGCCGTTCGCCAGGCGCCAGAGAAAGTTGATTCGTCGCCATCGGGGCAGGCAGTAGCCCCTGATCGCTGGCGATAACGTGAATCGGTCGTCCGTCACTCAACCGCATAACATAACGGCGGGCATTCGATGCATTAACTAGCCGCAATCGTACCCAGCCACGGGACACCTCAACATAGGGATTCTGCACGCCATTAACCAGCAGCGTATCGCCGACAAAACCGCCACTGCCAGGTGGGTTATAAATCGGCACGCCAAAGTTATCCAGCCGCTTATCCTGAATAATCAGCGGAAAGTCATCCACGCCATAATGATTGGGAAGCGGTAATGATTTACTGGTGCTGTCTTCCACCAGCCAGAGACCCGCCAGCCCGTTGTAAATATGAGGAGCCATACGGTTTGGCGTGTTTGCATGATACCAACAGGAGGTTGATGGCTGCCGGATCGGCAATACAGGCGACCAGTCCATACCCGGCGATATAATACGGGCAGCCCCTCCCATCAGCGAACCGGAAACCTGTAATCCGCTGATCGTCATGGATACCGGTTCATTGAGCCGATTACTGTAAATCAGCTTAACGTCATCCCCATCAAACACCCGCACAGTCGGCCCCAGATATCGTCCGTTTATGCCCCAGACTGACGCCTTACGATCGCCGGTGAAAGCCCAATGGGCACGTTGCATGGTCAGAAACAGAGGTTGACCCCGGCGCGACTCCAGCAATGGGGGGATCGGTAATGGGGTTGCCGCTCCACTGACTCGCGCCGACAAAGGCTGACTCCCCGCCCACAACGCAAAACCCGATGCCTGTATAAACTGACGCCGGCTGAGTGACATAGTTGCTCCGTAAATCTGTTAAACCGTATGCAAAATTCAGCTTCCGAACGAGGGTACGCAAGATATAAATTCCTGACCCGAACGTTCAAAACCACGATCAATAATCAAACTACCCTCAACAGCGATATTGCCGGGTTTCATCGCGGATCAAAGGTTGCCGGCTGGCTTATTTTTTTCTGCCGCCTCGCGTTCTGCGACTTCTGCGTCTAACTGCGCCAGTTTGGCCACCATAATGTCATGACAGTGCGCGGCCAGTTCACGTACCTGCTCTTTAGTGTAGGAACGGGTATCGATCGGTGGCAACATTTCCACGATGACATAGCCATTATTCCAGCGATTCAGTTTTATTTTATTACTAGTGGTGGAAACGCAAATCGGCACGATCGGCACTTCCGCACTAATGGCGGCATGAAATGCCCCGGTTTTAAACGGCAGCAGCCCACGTCCGCGGCTGCGTGTTCCTTCCGGGAACATCCAGATGGAGATATTTTTCTCTTTGATATGCTTAACCACCTGAGCAATGGTGCCATGCGCTTTGGTGCGGTTTTCGCGGTCAATCAGCAGATTACCGGTCAGCCAATACAGCGGGCCGAAGAAAGGGATCCACAGCAGGCTTTTCTTACCCACGGTAACCGTGCCTGGTTGAACTGCATTTGATGCTGTGACCATATCGTAATTATTCTGGTGGTTTGCGATATAGATACAGTTACCATAATGCGCCGCCTCTTCCGGTATCCGCATTTCTACTTTTAAACCGAAAACCACCGACAGGCGACCGAAAAGACGACCGAATGTCGAGACATGATGTGGATTTTTAGGGCTGAAAAGACAGTAGATAGAGCCAAAAATACAGATCAGAAGCGAAAATACAATCACCACAATAAAACGAAGAATGAATAACATAACAACCTCATTAGCCAACAGCCGCCGCTAGTATAGCGGCTTCGCTATAAAACACACGGTGATTCCTTTTATAAAATAGTCGGTTTTCCCGCTGCATTGTGCGGAAGGCTGGCGATCTGTTCATTAGGTGAAACGAGAAAGGATCAAGACAGAGCGGGGAAAGCGCAACATCATATTGTCGCGTTTTCCCGGCGTTGATTATTTACTCTTCGCTACTGCCGTCGCCAGCCTGTTTAGGCGCATCGACATCAATGCGGTCAATACGTTGCAAACCACGCAGCAATGTGCCTTTCCGGCCACGTTCAGAGTAATATTTCTGTAGCTCGTTCGCACGCAGGGCCAGCTTGCGTTTACCAAAGTATAGCGTCACCGATGCCTGCGGCGGCAACAGCAGCAGCCAGCTTAGGCGATCCTTGCCGCTGGCGAAATCCGCTGACGAAATAGACACGATTTTATTGCCTTTCCCCTTCGACAGTTGCGGTAAGTCAGAAACCGGGAACAGCAGCATCCGGCCTGCGGCGGTGATCGCCAACAACATATTGTCATCACCGTTGATCTCCAGCGGCGGCAGTACCCTGGCATTGTCCGGCAGGGTGATAATCGCTTTCCCTGCACGGTTACGCGCCACCAGATCGTTAAAGGTGCAGACAAACCCATAACCGGCATCAGAAGCCATCAGCAGCGGTTGATCGTCTGCGGCCATCAGTACCTGCTCAATGGTCGCCCCCGGCGGCGGCGTCAGTTTGCCGGTCAACGGCTCACCCTGGCCGCGCGCTGATGGCAGCGTTAACGGATCGAGCGCATAGCTGCGGCCAGTCGAATCGATAAACACCACCGGCTGGTTGGTTTTACCGCGGGCGGCGGAACGGAAGCTATCGCCCGCTTTATAACTCAGCCCGGCGGGATCAATATCATGTCCTTTGGCGCTGCGTACCCAGCCCATCTCCGACAACACGATAGTGACAGGTTCAGAAGGCACGAAGTCATGTTCGCTCATGGCCTTCGCTTCACCACGCTCTTTCAGCGGTGAACGACGATCATCACCGTGGGTCTGCGCATCGGCCTGAATTTCTTTTTTCAGCAAATTACTCAGCTTGCGTTCGGATGCCAGTAACGCCTGTAGTTGATCGCGCTCTTTAGCCAGCTCATCCTGCTCGCCACGGATTTTCATCTCTTCCAGTTTGGCCAAATGACGTAATTTCAGTTCCAGAATCGCTTCGGCCTGCGTTTCGCTCAGGCTGAACTGGCGCATCAATACCGGCTTAGGCTCGTCTTCCGTGCGGATGATGTGGATCACCTCATCAATATTCAGGAACGCAACCAGCAACCCTTCCAGAATATGCAGGCGCTTAAGCACCTTTTCCAGTCGGTAATTCAACCGGCGGCGCACCGTATCACGACGGAATACCAGCCATTCAGTCAGAATTTCCACCAGCCCTTTAACCGCCGGGCGGCCATCCAGACCGATCATATTCATATTGATGCGATAGCTTTTTTCCAGATCGGTGGTGGCGAACAGATGGTTCATTACCTGATCCAGATCGATACGGTTAGAGCGTGGCACCAGCACTAAACGGGTGGGATTTTCATGGTCGGATTCATCGCGCAGATCTTCGATCATCGGTAATTTTTTGGCGCGCATCTGGCTGGCTATCTGCTCCAGCACTTTGGCCCCCGAAACCTGATGAGGCAGCGCGGTGATCACCACATCGCCATCCTCCTTCTTCCAGATGGCGCGCATACGCACCGAACCACGCCCGTTCTGGTAAATTTTACGCACTTCATCACGCGGGGTAATGATTTCCGCTTCTGTCGGGAAATCGGGCCCCTGAACGTGCTGTAACAAATCTTCCAGTGAAGAGTCAGGTTTATCAATCAGCGCCACCGCCGCCGCGGCAACTTCACGCACGTTATGCGGCGGAATGTCGGTTGCCATACCGACGGCGATCCCGGTAGTGCCGTTAAGCAGAATATTCGGCAGACGGGCAGGCAGCATTTTCGGCTCCTGCATCGTACCGTCAAAGTTCGGCACATAGTCAACCGTCCCCTGCCCCAATTCATTAAGTAGAATTTCAGCATATTTGGACAACCGGGATTCGGTATAGCGCATTGCCGCGAATGATTTCGGATCGTCCGGCGCGCCCCAGTTCCCCTGCCCGTCCACCAGCGGGTAGCGATAGGAGAATGGCTGCGCCATTAACACCATAGCTTCGTAACAGGCGCCGTCGCCGTGCGGGTGATATTTACCTAACACGTCGCCAACGGTACGGGCGGATTTTTTAAATTTGGCGCTGGAATTCAGGCCCAGCTCCGACATGGCATAAACAATGCGGCGCTGTACCGGCTTCAGACCATCACCGATAAACGGTAATGCCCTGTCCATAATGACGTACATGGAGTAGTTCAGGTAAGCATTTTCAGTAAACGTGTGCAGCGCAAGGCTTTCTGCGCCGTCATGCGTTATCTCGCTCATTTATCTCATTTCCTCACATCGCAACGCGATTATTGCTCTTTCCGACGGCGGTCTGTTTGGCGGGAATAGTACCTTATCCGGCCATGCTCTGTCACAGAGAACAGAGACCCGCGACAGCTAAAGGCTGCTTGGCTTAATAAGCAGGAATGACGGCGGCATGACATTTTTATTAAGAGTTCTTAATAAAATCACAATTGAAAAAGAGAATGATAACTTTTAATGTTTTGATAACAATTATCATTACGATAATTTCGTGTTGTTATTAAACACAGACTTCATTCCTGCTGAAGTCTATTGCCAGCGTGACCATGCCTTTGGTCGCTGGCCGGACAGCCGCCTATCAACAGAGTATCACTATGTTAATAAATAAGAATCTCAAAAAAATCATCCTCACCGGGATAGTGGCGGGTACAGCGTTGAACAGCGCTGCCGCCAACAGTCAAACCGCCTCGCAGACTAATCCGGCCCACGAGTCAGAACCGACAGGCGACGTAATGACCGTTTATGCGCCTGAAATCGAGAAAAAAGCGGGTTCTTCCGTCACGCTGACGGCTGACGACATGCAGAAAAACGGCGGTAATGATTTTGGCACCATTATGCGCTACCAGCCATTGATTAGCGCGACCGGCGCCAGCGGCGGTTCGACTGCAGGTAAAAGCGGCTTCGATCGCAGTGGTTATACCGGCTACAATATCCGCGGGATAGAAAGTAACCGTGTGGCCATCGATGTTGACGGCATCAGCCTGCCCAATGCCACCGGGCGCAGTTACGCCAGCCGTGCAGGATTCAATACGTTTGGGATGGGAAGAGACTACATCGACCCTTATATGTACGGACGGGTTAATATTGAGTCTGGCGTCACCTCTGCCGAGCGCGCAAATAATGCGCTTGGCGGTGCGGTATCTTTCCTGCCTAAATCAGCCGATGACTATCTGTCGGCCAGCAAACATTCATACTTTGGCTTCCAGAGTGATTACGACTCTGCCAACCATGGTTGGCATAACGGCATCACCGCCGCAGGTGGTGATGCCGAATTGCGCGGAATTATAGTGATCAGCCGCCGTGACGGGCAGGAAACCGAAAACAACAGCGGAACTATCGATGCGTATCCGGTCAACTGGCATTCGAACGCCATCATGGCTTCCGCCATCTGGCAACCGAATGACCAACACCAGTTCACCGGCACGGTGGATTACTATCATAAAACCAACCATACCCATTATGATTACTGGGGCAACGATCCGGTCAACAACACCATTGACGGCACCGCGCAGCAAAGCAGCCAGACCCGCCGCTGGAACATCAGCCTGAAAGATCGCTGGACACCGGTTAACAACACCCTGGTCGATCTTGTCGATAGCCGCATTTTCTTCCAGAACAGTGAATCACACGACAATACCTTGCTGCCAACGGCTCAAGAGGTGTTTTCCTCTCACGACAGTTATCGGGTTTATTCTGACTATAATGTCAAAACCTATGGACTGGAAACCCGTATGGTAAAAGCCTGGGATCGGCATGAATTCAGTTGGGGCTTCAACGCCAGCGAATCCAAAACCGATCGTCCGTTCAGACAAGATCCTATCCAGACCAGCGCCAATAACATCATGCAACCGGAGGCGAACAGCGAGAGCTATACCGTCGGCGGTTTCATACAGGACACCATCACCTGGGATCTGGCCGGGCACAATTTCGCCGTGGTTCCCGCCGCACGCGTGGTGCATCAACGCACAAAACCGGTGGATTTGAACAGTCTGAGCGTTGACAGCAGCGTTATTGACACCTCTGACGTCAACAACCTCTACAGCAAAGCCAACAGCGACACTCAGGTACTACCTTCCCTGAGTTTCCTCTATGACATCACGCCGAAGCTGACCACCTATCTGCAATATAAGCGCGGTGCCCAGTTCCCGGACGCCAGCCAGCTTTACGGCTCCTGGAGTCTGGACGCCAACTATGCGGGGCCGTTCCAGTATGCCTTTATCGGCAACAGCGATCTTGACACCGAAACCAGCAATAATTTTGAATGGGGCCTGAAAGGTGAAGCAACGGAAGGCGTGACGTTCCGCACCTCGTTGTTTTACAACACCTATAAAAACTTTATTGCCAACACCCGATATACCCGCGCTGGCAATCCTGACAAATTTGTCAATGTCCCCAGCAATATCAATACGACCTTTCAAGCGGAAAACCGCGACAAAGCCTATATCTACGGAGGTGAAATCAGTACCAAGATCAACTTTGGCACCTGGTTCCCCTCTGTTGACGGCCTGAGCACCACGCTGGCATTCGGTTACACCAAAGGCGCGGCCAAATCCAGCTATTTGGGCGACAAATACATCGACCTGGACAGCGTGGCACCGATGAAAGCCGTAGTGGGTATTGCCTATGATGATCCAGACCAGCGTTACGGCGCGGCGTTAACCTCTACCTTCCAGAAAGGCAGACAAGCAGAGGATACAAACAGGCAGAGCTATAACAATACCGGTACGGCCATTACGGATTCGACGGTCGAATATATGCGCGTTCCCGGTTATGGCTTGATTGACCTCACTGCATACTGGCGCGTACTGCCCAATGTGAAACTGAGCGGCGGTGTCTACAACATCACCGATCGTAAATACTGGGATTACCTGAGCAGCCGTAATATTGAAACGGCTACGGCGCAGGATCGATACGAACAGGCGTTAGCCGTAGCGCCAGGCCGCACCTTCCAGCTTGGCGTTAATGTTGATTTCTGATTAACAGAACAACAGGCGGAACCCATGTGTTCCGCCTGTTATTAGGCTAAACACCCCAAAGCCCCTCAAACGGCATTTATCCCGCCATCGTATTATTGCGTTTCAGCCAACTGTGTTGTGCCAATACGTATATTCCTCTCTTCCGCCAAAGCGCCTAAACTACGTCAACACGCTATGTAATCACGAATCTGGAACACCTATCATGCGAAATATTTTACTGATCAATGCGGGCAAATCATTCGGCCACTCTAAAGGCCAGCTCAACAATACGCTTACCGATATCGCAACCCATTTCTTACGTAATAAAAACTATGACGTACGCGTTACCGTTGTCGATCACGGTTATAATATAGAACAGGAAGTGCAGAATTACCTTTGGGCCGATACCATCATTTACCAGATGCCTGGCTGGTGGATGGGCGCCCCCTGGATCCTGAAAAAATATATTGATGAAGTTTTTACCGCAGGGCATGGCTTACTGTATGCAGATGATGGTCGAACCAGGGCGGACGCCAGCAAAAAATACGGTTCTGGCGGACTGTTGCAAGGCAAAAAATATATGCTGTCGTTGACCTGGAACGCGCCGCTGGAAGCCTTTGAAGACCCGGAACAATTCTTCCACGGCGTGGGCGTGGACGGTGTGTATCTTCCGTTTCATAAAGCCAATCAATTCATCGGGTTAGCCCCGTTGCCGACGTTTATCTGTAATGATGTGATGAAGCAGCCGGATGTACCCGCATATACCATCCACTACCAGCAGCACCTGGACGCTATTTTCCCCTGACAGAAGTGCGCCGCTATAAGAGAAGTTAACTCATGGCGGCGTGCAGTAGCGTGATTTCCCCTACCTGAAACCGGAAAACACATACGTTATACTTCGATCTCCGCCCGGTCGCCCTTCTCTTGCAGCCAGTTACGGCGATCTTCCGAACGTTTTTTCGCCAACAGCATATCCATCATCGCCATCGTCTGATCGATGTCGTCGTCATTAATGGTTAACTGCACCAGGCGGCGGGTATTCGGATCAAGCGTGGTTTCACGTAATTGCAACGGGTTCATTTCACCCAGGCCTTTAAAACGCTGCACGTTGGGTTTGCCTTTTTTCCGCTTGAGCTGTTCCAGCACGCCCGCTTTTTCCTCTTCATCGAGGGCGTAATAGACTTCTTTGCCAAGGTCGATACGGTACAGCGGCGGCATGGCCACATACACATGGCCACCTTTTACCAGCGAGCGGAAATGGCGTACGAACAGGGCGCACAGCAGCGTGGCGATGTGTAAACCATCGGAGTCCGCATCCGCCAGAATACAGATCTTGCCGTAACGAAGCTGACTTAAATCGTCGCTATCAGGATCAATGCCGATCGCCACCGAAATATCATGAACCTCCTGTGAGGCTAATACCTCATCGGAAGAGACTTCCCAGGTATTCAGGATCTTACCCTTAAGCGGCATAATCGCCTGAAATTCACGCTCCCGCGCCTGTTTCGCAGAGCCGCCTGCGGAGTCCCCTTCCACCAGAAACAGCTCGGTGAGATTCAGATCCTGCGAGGTACAATCCGCCAGCTTGCCGGGCAGCGCCGGGCCGCTGGTCAGTTTTTTACGTACCACCTTCTTGGCGGCGCGCATCCGGCGCTGGGCGCTGGCGATCGCCAGTTCAGCCAGTTGTTCCGCCATCTGAATATTCTGGTTCAGCCACAGGCTGAAAGCATCCTTAACCACACCGGAAACAAACGCCGCACACTGACGTGAAGAAAGACGTTCTTTGGTTTGTCCGGCAAACTGCGGCTCCTGCATCTTGACCGACAACACATAAGCGCAACGTTCCCAGATATCATCGGCGCTCAATTTCACGCCGCGCGGCAGAATATTGCGGAACTCACAGAACTCACGCATGGCGTCCAGCAAGCCCTGACGTAAGCCGTTAACGTGAGTGCCGCCCATCGGGGTGGGGATCAGGTTAACATAGCTTTCGGTCAGCAACTCTCCCCCTTCCGGCAGCCACAACAGCGCCCAGTCAACGGCTTCCGTATCACCGACAATCGAGCCGAGAAACGGTTTTTCCGGCAGGGTGATCAATCCATTCACCGCTTCACACAGATAATCTTTCAATCCATCCTGATAACACCAGCGTTGCTCGGTATTATTGAGCTTATCTTTAAAAACAATCTCGACGCCGGGACACAATACGGCTTTGGCTTTCAGTAAGTGCGTCAGGCGTGAAACAGAAAAACGCGGGCTGTCGAAAAATTTTTCATCCGGCCAGAAATGCACGCGAGTACCGGTATTACGGCGACCGCAGGTGCCGGTTACGGTGAGATCCTGTACTTTGTCGCCATTCTCGAACGCCATATCGTACACCTGACCATCACGCCGTACCGTCACTTCCACACGTGAAGACAGCGCGTTGACCACCGAGATCCCCACGCCGTGCAGACCGCCTGAGAATTGATAATTCTTATTGGAGAATTTACCCCCGGCATGTAACCGGCACAGGATCAGTTCAACCGCCGGCACCCCCTCTTCAGGGTGAATATCCACCGGCATCCCACGCCCATCATCAATCACTTCCAGCGACTGATCGGCGTGCAAAATCACATCGACACGGCGTGCATGCCCTGCTAATGCCTCATCGACGCTGTTGTCTATCACCTCTTGCCCCAAATGATTAGGGCGCGTGGTATCGGTGTACATTCCTGGGCGACGGCGCACCGGTTCCAGTCCGCTGAGTACTTCTATCGCATCAGCGTTATAACTTGATTGAGTCATGGTTTGAGTTAATTCGTTGTTTTAAAGGAATAAGTGGTGAACTGTACCGATGGTGTGTTATTCACCAGCGAATGACAGGCTACGTTCATTTTTGCCCTGTCGCTACTATCGCTGTTGGCATCCTGTTGATCAGTCTGTCGTAAGCCCCAAAAAATTCACTATGGGTGAAAAAAAGCGCTCAAATCCGACAAAGGCGTGATTGCCCCCTGATTCTACTGTTTGGCGACAGGCCGTGTAATAAGCAACCGCCTGGCGATAATCCAAAACTTCATCCCCGGTCTGAATCAATAACCACAGCAAATCTGGCGATTTCAGCGGATCAACCTGCATTATCTTCAGATCGAAAACATGCCGTGACTCTAGCACATATTGTTCGCCGGTGTAGGGGTTCTGATATTCCCCCAGGTAGTCAAGCAACAGCTCAAATGGCCTCACGGCTGGATTCACCACCACCGCGGGCAGGGTAAAACACTGGGATAGCCAGGTGGCATAATAACCACCGAGAGAAGAGCCAACAATCCCCAGCGGCCTACCGGCCCGCGCCATTACCAGCGACTCCATCATCTCGGCAGCCTCAGTTGGATAAGGAGGAAGCTGTGGCGTCAGTATCTCAATTTCAGGATGCCGGCTTGCCAGCCAGGTTTTCAGCGCCGTCGCTTTCGCTGAATGGGGCGTGCTGTTGAAGCCATGAAGGTAGAGTAAGGTCGGCATCAGTAACCATCCGAATCCATATCAGGCAAGAATTCACTCCCCGACAGACGAAACACCTCGGTTTCCAACTGACCATCCGGCATCAAGTCCAGATAACGCCAGCCAGGCGCCACATTGTCAATGGTGAAATTCGTGCAATGGGGTTTAAACTGAACGCAGGTAGATGGCGTTGCCAGCAGACGGCGGCCATGCCAGCCAAGATCCAACTCCTGATGAATATGTCCGCACAGAATAGTATTCACCCGTGGATAACGGGCCAGCACAGCAGCCAGATTATGGGCGTTACGCAAACTGTGTTGATCAAGCCAGGTGCAACCGGAAGGATGGGGGTGATGATGCAGTAATAGCAGGGTAAAGCGCTCCGGCTGGCTTTGCAGACTTCGCTCGAGCCATTCGAGCTGATAATCACTCAGTTCGCCATGCGGCACGCCAAACACCTGGCTATCCAGCAGAATAATCTGCCAGTTATCGCCCAGCAGTACATGTTTAGAGGGGGCGACTTCCGCTTCAGCCAGGGCATCGACCATCGCGGGCTGAAAATCATGATTACCCGGCAACCATACGCAGGGCGCATCCAACTGACGGATCCCACGAGAGAAATGACGATAGGCTTCCAGAGAATGATCCTGCGCCAAATCGCCTGTCGCGACGATTAAATCAAACGCATATTGCTGGGCCTGTATGGCATCCAGCACCGCGTGAAAACTTCGGTATGTATTAATACCAAGCAATGTTTCATGCTCACCGGCAAAAAGGTGGGTATCTGTTATTTGTAAAATCCTGATTCTGGCCCCACTCGCCACAGGAAGTGTCAACAGGCTTTCCAAATGATGGTGTCCTTGGTTACTTAAATCTGTCTATACCCGTTATCTTTCAAGTCGCAGCTGCGTTGGTTTACTACAACCGTGAAAGCTATTGGATATCAAAAACCGGAATCGACATCGAACCATACGCCAAACAATATTTTAGCCAATCAGCAAGAAACTGATTAATTTGATGCTTTTCGTCACGTTGATGTAACTTATTATTCGGGTAATCATAACGTGCCTTGAAGCGGAAGATCTGCTGACTGGCACACACTTCCGCAACCAGCGCGTCATGATATAGCCTGACCGTCATCATTGGCAGACTCCAGTAGCTTACTGCTGGCGCAGTTTGCTGAATTTCCACCAGTGAGGTGTAACGGGTTGATTCAAGAATGGTTAAGCGATAAACAGCATGATTAACGTGATAAACCGCAGTTTCGCCGACTTCGTCGATACGGGGCAGCAAACGCCGTAATTGCATGAAATTGGTTTCGCATAGCCTCATCATTGCCGGGAAATCCGGGGTATAACGCTTCATAAGTTCAATCCACCCACGCGTTTCTCAGTTTTTTATGGTGCAACGCCAACCATTGCAAGGCAATGACAGAAGCTGCGTTATCGATAATCCCTTCCTCAACCCACTGATAACTCTGTTCACGGCTGACAACATGCACCCGGATATCTTCATTTTCTTCCGCCAGCCCATGAATACCAGCCGCAGTCCGGGTATCCACTTCCCCTACCATAACAGCCAGACGTTCGCTGGTGCCACCTGGGCTGGCAAGATAGTTGACTATTTGTTGGCATCGACCGACAACCAAACCCGCTTCTTCCTGGGCTTCCCGCCGGGCAACCTCTTCCAGACTTTCTCCCGGTTCAATCATGCCAGCCACCAGTTCAAACAGCCAGGGGGATACGCTGGTGTCATAAGCGGCAATCCGTATCTGTTCAACCAGCACTACCTCATCGCGCACGGGATCGTAAGGTAGCAGAACAACCGCATGCCCGCGTTCAAAAATCTCGCGGCTGACTTCACCGCTCATTTCACCATTAAACAGGCGATGGCGAAAACGGTAGCGTACCAGTGAAAAAAAACCATTGTATAATTTTTCACGTGCAATAATTTCTACATCGTCTTTATTGAAAGTAACCGGACTGGGTACTGAAGACACCATGACTACGCTCCTGTAACGAGTACCATTGGAATTCATCATTGTATGGTGAAAATCCCAGTCATCATACTCGCTGTTGTTTGTGGTAGATTCACATAAATACAGAATCCGTCTCAGCAGGCATTATTACCGCAGACGGTTTTAATACGGCAAGTGCGATCTGTAATATGAAGGCCCTTCACCTCAGGCCCGAATAGGACGGAAACTTGCCTGATCGGGTCGGTTTCAGGGCAAGATGGCACATTCAGCTACCTTATCCTATTGGCAGATTCTGATAGAATCGGCGACTATTCGTCTATCGACAGCGCTACAATAGCGACATTGCTGCACAACAAGGAATGCAAATGAAGAAATTGCTCCCTCTTCTTATCGGTCTGAGTCTGGGTGGTTTTAGTGCCATAGGCCAGGCAGAAAATCTGTTACAGGTTTATCAGCAAGCCAAAACGACCAATCCTGATTTACGCAGCTCCGCAGCAACCCGCGATGCGGCGTTTGAAAAAATCAACGAAGCCCGAAGCCCGCTGTTGCCACAATTGGGTTTAGGCGCAGATTATACCTATACCGACGGTTTCCGGGATAACAATGGCATTAACAATGACGAAAAAAGCGCGTCATTGCAGTTAACCCAGACGCTGTTTGATATGTCTAAATGGCGTGCCCTGACATTGCAGGAAAAACAAGCCGGCATTGAAGATGTCACGTATCAGAGCGCTCAACAGACGCTTATCCTGGATACCGCGACCGCGTATTTCAATGTCCTGCGCGCCATTGATTCGCTGTCTTATATCAACGCCCAGAAACAGGCTATTTACCGCCAGTTGGATCAAACCAGCCAGCGCTTTAACGTCGGCCTGGTGGCGATAACCGACGTCCAAAACGCCCGTGCGCAATATGACAGCGTCTTGGCGAATGAAGTTTTGGCGCGCAATACGCTGGAAAACGCACTAGAAGTTCTGCGTCAGGTCAGCGGTAATTTCTATCCGCAGCTGGCGGGTCTGAATATCGAACGGTTTTCAACCCAGAAACCAGGGGGCGTTAACAATCTGCTGAAAGAGGCGGAAAACCGCAACCTGAATCTGCTGTCCGCCCGTCTGAGCCAGGATCTGGCGCGTGAACAAATCCGCTACGCACAAACCGGTCATATG
Organism: Brenneria alni; assembly: GCF_003666245.1. GTDB lineage: Bacteria > Pseudomonadota > Gammaproteobacteria > Enterobacterales > Enterobacteriaceae > Brenneria > Brenneria alni. The sequence continues at coordinate 154,437 of NZ_MJLZ01000003.1, read as the reverse complement.
CCTACGTTGGATTTGACCGCATCCTCCAGCGTGAGTGATACCAGCTATTCAGGCTCTAATGCGCGCGGCAGTTCGTATATTGACCGTGACGTAGGCCAGAACCAGGTGGGCATCAGTTTTAACTTACCGCTGTATAGCGGCGGAGCAACCAGTTCACAGGTGAAACAGGCTCAACACAGTTTCGTCAGCGCCAGCGAGTTGCTGGAAAGCGCCCACCGCTCCGTCATCCAAACCGTGCGCTCTTCTTTTAACAATATTTCCGCCTCTATCAGCAGCATCAGCGCTTATAAACAGGCTGTAGTCTCCGCGCAAAGCTCCCTGGATGCGATGGAAGCCGGTTATCAGGTAGGAACCCGCACTATTGTTGACGTGCTGGACGCCACCACCACGCTGTATAACGCCAAGCAGCAGCTTTCCAGCGCCCGTTATGATTACCTGATTAATCAACTGAACATTAAATCCGCTCTGGGTACGTTGAATGAAAACGATCTGCAAGCGCTGAATGCCGCGTTAGGTCAGCCGGTTTCGACCACGCCGCCAGTCACTGACGACAACAGCGGTACGCCGTTCGTCGACACCACAACGGCATCCGCAGTACCGCAGCAGTAATCATATCGGCTCAAAGGGAACACGCTGTTCCCTTTTGAGTTTGATGACAAACCCATAGTGGTGAGATCGAGATACCCGGGCTTATCGCACCGAGGGGCGCTCCGGCGGCTTACGCCGCTACGGCACCATCGGTACGCTGTCCCTAATATCGGACTTTGTCAGCAGTCTGAAAGGGAACACGCTGTTCCCTTTTTTTATAGCGGACTATCCCGCCCCTCTTATGGGCCGCCGCCAGCCACGTTTAAAATCACGCCCGGCGATTTTTTGTCTCCGCCAGCCGGATAAAGCGAAACACTGCACAACTGAATGTATAGCAACGTAAAGAGTCGCCCGGTTACTACCATTGGTGCTTTAAATTCAAACAACCTTCCCCTATTCTTAAGCGCATTGTTAATAATTGGGCCTGATGCCTTTTTTCTGGGATTAACACGATGAAACGTACCAAAAATATCAATCAGGAAACATTCCGGAAGGGATGGCGAACGTACCGACTGGCTCCCATCGCATTAGCGGTCAGTACCGTATTTATATTAGCTGGCTGTGAGCAGGCTGATGAAACCGTTTCTCTTTATCAGAATGCCGATGACTGTTCACGCGCCAATCCATCCATGAGCGAACAATGTACAACGGCTTACAATAACGCACTGAAAGAAGCCGAAAAAACCGCACCTAAATATGCAACCCGCGCAGACTGTGTGGCCGAGTTTGGTGAAGCGCAATGTACCCAGGCTCCAGCGCCCGCGCAGGCCGGGGTAGGCGCGGCCGCTGAATCCCAGCAGAGCGGCAGCTTCTGGATGCCGCTGATGGCCGGCTACATGATGGGCCGGATGATGGGCGGTTCAGGTTTTGCGCAACAGCCGCTGTTTACCTCTAAGTCGCCAACCAGTCCGGCCAACGGCAAATTTGTGGATGCAACCGGTAAAAATTACGGCAATGCCACCACAGGTCGTACCATTAACGTACCGAAAACGGCGCTAGCGCCGAAACCGGCTACCACCACAACCGTTACCCGCGGCGGATTTGGTGAGACCGTCGCCAAACAAACCAGTATGCAACGCAGCAGCGCCAGTTCCGGCACTTCCCGCTCAATGGGTGGCTGAGGCGTATTTGATGAAGCGGATTGACATTAAAGAACGTCCTGACTGGCGTGAGAAAGCCTCTGAATTCGGATTCCGTTTTCACACTATGTATGATGAGCCTTACTGGTGTGAAGAGGCCTATTATCAGTTTACGCTCGCCCAGATTGAAGAGCTGGAGGACACCACCGCAGAGTTGCACCAAATGTGTTTACAGGTGGTGGAAAAAGTCGTCAACAGTGAATCGTTACTGGCGAAATTCCGCATTCCCAAGCACACATGGGAGTTTGTCAGAACCTCATGGCGTACCAATCAACCTTCGCTCTATTCTCGCCTCGATCTGGCTTATGACGGCAAGACGCCGGCCAAACTGCTGGAAAATAATGCCGATACGCCGACATCGCTCTACGAAGCGGCATTTTTCCAATGGCTGTGGCTGGAAGATCAAATCAAAGCCGGGCAACTGCCGCAAACCGCCGATCAGTACAATAGCATTCAGGAAAAGCTGATCGACCGTTTTGACGATCTCAAACTGAATCACGGCTTCGGCCTGCTGCATTTTGCCTGCTGTCAGGATACCGAAGAAGATCGCGGTACGGTGCAATACTTACAGGATTGCGCACTGGAAGCCGGCCTGCCGAGTGAGTTTCTTTATATGGAAGAAATTGGTCTGGGCGAGAAAGGCCAGTTTACCGATCTGGAAAACCAGATCATCAGTAACCTGTTCAAGCTGTATCCCTGGGAATTCATGCTGCGCGAGATATTCTCCACCAAACTTGAAGATGCAGGTGTGCGCTGGCTGGAACCGGCCTGGAAAAGCATTATCTCCAATAAAGCGTTGCTGCCAATGCTGTGGGAAATGTTCCCGAACCACCCGAATCTGTTGCCCGCCTATTTCACGGAAGATGAGCACCCCGCGCTGGAGAATTACGTCATCAAGCCATTGTTTTCACGCGAAGGCGCCAATATTCAAATCGTGGAAAACGGCAAGGAGATTGCCGCTGTGGGTGGGCCGTATGGTGAAGAAGGCATGATCATCCAGCAATATCATCCCTTACCCAAATTTGGCGACAGTTATACGCTGATCGGCAGTTGGCTGGTAAACGATCAACCATGCGGCATCGGTATGCGCGAAGATCGTGCACTGATTACACAGGATCTGTCGCGTTTTTACCCGCATATCATTCTGGACTAGCGGGTATAACCTGAAAAAAGGCACGGTTTTTATACGATGTTGCTGACAAAGTAGCCGGTAAGCCTGAGATACACGGGCCTACCGTACCGAGGGGCGCTCCGGCGGCTTACGCCGCTACGCCCCCTAAGCACGCTCTCCCTAATAATGAGCTTTGTCAATGGTCTGAGGCACGGTTTTTATACCGTGCCTTAACAAAATAGTTTATCCCACCTGTACCGACAGCATACTCAGTGAACCCATTTCAATTCCATCCACCGGAATACTGATGGCTTCCTTACCATCCCAGCTTCCCAACACGTAAAGCAGCGGCAGATAGTGATCGGGCATTGGGTTGGATAATGCCGCGCCCTCATGCTGCATAAAGTTTATCAGGGGATGATTGTCTCCCTGATATTTCAGGTTATCTCGCACAAACTGATTGAACGAAATAGCCCAGGGATAGGGTTCTGCTTCCCCGTCCCATTTAACCATACGCAGGTTATGCACCACGTTGCCGCTGGCAACAATCATGATGCCTTCATCACGCAATCCAGCCAGTTTACGCCCCAGTCGGTAATGATACTCCGCAGGCTGTGCCCCGTTTACACTAAGCTGTACGACGGGGATATCGGCCTGTGGATACATTTTTATCAGTACCCCCCAGGCGCCGTGATCCAGTCCCCATTCGCTGCGATCCGCCGCTACCGGAATTGGAGCCAGAAGCTGTTGAATTTTTTCAGCCAACTCAGGCGAACCGGGCGCAGGATAGCGGGTATCAAACAATGCCTGTGGAAAACCGCCGAAATCATGGATCGTCCGGGGGCTTTCCATTGCCGTCACCGCTGTGCCGCGGGTGTACCAGTGAGCGGAAACCGCCACAATGGCTTTCGGGCGCGGTAATGTTTCCCCCAGCGTCCGCCATGCCTGGGTATAAGGGTTGTTTTCCAACACGTTCATCGGACTGCCATGACCGAGAAACAGTGCGGGCATACGGGAAGCGTTGTTCATAGCCGTATCCTTAACAAAATGTGAGCATTGTGCAGCAGCACGTTATGCAATTACTGTACGCCATTTACGCATTAGAAAAAGTCGGATATCGGTGATGAAGATCATCAAGAAATTTGAAAAGAATAGCTACGCATAAAAAAACGGCCAACATGCATGGTGAAACACATGTTGGCCGTATAAAAATGAAGGAAACCCGCCGGAGCGGAATTTTTATAAATAGAGTTGGAGTCGACCGTTAAGCCGGGTTCTGTCGTGGACAGTCATTCATCTAGGCCAGCAATCGCTCACTGGCTCAAGCAGCCTACCCGGGTTCAGTACGGGCCGTACCATGTGAACCCCTATTTGGCCTTGCTCCGGGTGGAGTTTACCCTGCCACGCACTGTTGCCAGCCGTGCGGTGCGCTCTTACCGCACCCTTTCACCCTTACCTGATCCCACTCGCGCAGGCCATCGGCGGTTTGCTCTCTGTTGCACTTGTCGTAGGCTTGCGCCTCCCAGGCGTTACCTGGCACCCTGCCCTATGGAGCCCGGACTTTCCTCCCCTCCGCCTGTCTCCCCCGAAAGGGACGGCAGCGAAGCGGCGACTGTCTGGTCAACTCCGGCGCGGATTGTATAGTGTTTTACTTTACCTGTCATCCTTCCTGCCGGTCGAGAGCATACTTATACAGCGCATTCTTCTTAACGCCGTGGATTTCTGCGGCCAATGCGGAGGCCTTCTTCAACGGCAGCTCTTTTTGTAACAGGGACAACGTGCGCAGTGCCTCTGCCGGCAAGGCTTCAACATCCACTTTATGCCCTTCCACAATCAGTACCATTTCACCTTTACGACGATTTTCATCTTCCTTCACCCAATCCAACAATTCGCCTACCGGCGCGCCGTGAATGGATTCCCAGGTTTTGGTGATTTCACGCGCCAGTACCACATAACGCTGCGGCCCCAGTACATCGATCATGTCCTGCAAACTATCCAATAACCGGTGTGTCGATTCATAAAAAATCAAGGTGCGCGGCTCTTCCAGTAACTCGCGCAGCGTATCCGTACGCGCCTTGGTTTTTGCCGGCAGGAAACCTTCATAGCAAAAACGATCGGAAGCCAGCCCGGCGGCTGAAAGCGCGGTAATCGCCGCACAGGCGCCAGGTAACGGAACCACCCGAATCCCCGCTTCGCGGCAGCGGCGCACCAGATGATAACCGGGATCATTAATCAAGGGAGTGCCTGCGTCAGAAACCAGAGCAATACTTTGCCCCGCCTGCAACTTCGCCAATAACGAGTCTGCTTTTTGTTGTTCATTGTGGTCATGTAATGCGAACAGCCGCGCATTAATGGCAAAATGTTGTAACAACAGGCCGGTATGGCGGGTATCCTCTGCGGCAATCAAATCGACGCACTGCAACACGGCCAAGGCACGCTGGGTAATATCGCCCAGATTGCCAATCGGCGTAGGGACGATGTAAAGGGTCGATGCAGAAATATCTGCTTGTTGGTCTTGATTCATTGTTTCATCCGGGTTGCCGATTTAATATTGAGCATCTCTAAAAAAATCACTGGATACAGTATGCTTCCCTTTCATTTCGTCCGTAGTCAGGCAGGGCGCATTATCCCTGTTTTGTTAGCGGCGCTGTTTCTTGCAGGCTGTCCAAGTCGGGCGCCGCAGAGCCCGCCGCCTGAGGTTCAAGGCAGGGCTGATGCCGCATCCGCTTATTATCTGCAACAGATGCAGCAAAGCGGCGATAATAACAAGGCTGACTGGCAATTACTCGCTATTCGTGCCTTATTGCAGGAAGGCAAAACACCGCAGGCAAGCCAGCAATTCAGCGCATTACCACCCAATTTAAGTGCGGTACAGCAACAAGAACAGCAATTGCTGGGCGCTGAACTGTCGGTTGCGCAAAACAATATGGATGCCGCGAATACGGCATTGAGCCAACTGGACGTCAGCACGCTCTCCCCTCATCAGCAACTTCGCTACTATGGGGCATATATTCAGGCGAGTCAGGGACGCCCATCCCTGACACTACTGCGTGCCTATGTCGCTCAGGAACCTTTACTGCAAAATAGCGCTCACCAACAGAATCTTGATCAAACCTGGCAAACGCTGGTGCAGATGACACCGCAGGAATCAGCATCATTACTGATTAATGCCAACGAAAACGTTCTTCAGGGGTGGATTGATCTGCTTAACACCTATCAGAACAACCGTCAGTCTCCCGATCGGTTGAAAACGGCGGTCCAGGACTGGCAAACCCGTTACCCGCGTCATCCGGCCTCCAAAACACTACCAACACAGTTAACACAGGTGGTCGATTTCCAGCAGTCACAGGTCAGCAGTATCGCGCTGCTGCTGCCATTAAACGGTCAGGCCCAGGTGTTTGCCAATGCTATCCAACAAGGGTTCAACGCGGCGAAAAACGGTCAGGCGGCGATGGCGGGAACGTCACTGGTAACCCAGCCTGCCAGCGACACCCAGCAAGAGAGCCTCCAGGATCAAAATACCGGGACTGCCGATGATCAGAATGGGCAAGATGAACAAAACGGCCAGGATGGTCAGGACCACGCGGAATACAGCGCCGACGTTAATGCCGTTGACACTCCCCCCACGGCAGTTCAGCCCCCAGTTTCCAGCGCTTTACCGGTAAAAGTGTATGACACCTCATCACAACCTTTATCGAATGTATTAACTCAGGCACAACAGGATGGCGCTTCCCTCGTCGTCGGGCCGCTATTGAAAAATGAAGTGGAACAATTAGCAGGAAGCCTGTCTTCGTTGAATATTCTGGCGCTCAATCAGCCTGAACATGCGCAGAACAGCCCTAATATCTGCTACTTCGCCTTATCGCCGGAAGATGAAGCCAGAGATGCCGCAAAATTTATGCACCAACAGGGTAAACAGCAGCCATTATTGTTGGTGCCACGCGGAAACCTGGGCGATCGCGTCGTCAACGCCTTTGCGCAAGCCTGGAACCAGCAAGGTGGAGGCAACCTGTTGCAGCAACGCTTTGGCAGCGCTTTTGAGCTAAAACAAGCTATTAACAGTGGGGCAGGCCTCAGCCTGAGTGGTCAGCCTGTCAATATGACGCCGCCGCAAACACAAACCGAAACAACCGTGGGCGGCTTAACTATCCCGGCTCAGGTGGAACCCGTAGTCAGTTCATCCATAAGCGGTAATATTGATGCCGTTTATATTATCGCCACACCCGATGAACTGGCGCTAATCAAACCCATGATCGATATGCGTACCACATCGCGATCACGTCCTGCGCTGTATGCCAGTTCCCGTAGTTTTCAAGCGGGTAGCGGCCCTGACTTCCGTCTCGAAATGGAAGGATTACAGTTCAGCGAGATTCCGCTGTTAGCCGGTGAAAATCCGGCGCTGATGCAACAGGTGATCAACCAGTTCAAAAATGATTACTCATTGGTACGCCTTTATGCCATGGGAATGGATGCCTGGACCCTGTCCAGCCACTTTGCCGAAATGCGCCAGATTCCCGGCCATCAGGTCGCCGGAGCAACGGGCATACTGAGCGCAACTTCCGATTGTGTGATTAGCCGGCAAATGACCTGGCTGCAATATCGTCAGGGACAGTTGGTGCCAGCATCCTGAACCGGCGAACAACGGGCGCAGATTACGAACAGCAGGCCCGGCGCTATCTTGAACGCGCTGGCTTGACCTTCACCGCAGCCAATGTAACGTTGCGCGGTGGGGAACTGGATTTAGTTATGCGCGATCGGCAAACCTGGGTCTTTGTGGAAGTCCGCTATCGGCGAAATGCCGACTTTGGCGGTGCGGCTGCCAGTATTACCCGACAGAAACAACAGCGGTTGCTCCATGCCGCCGCCGTCTGGCTGGCGCAACGGGGAGCCAGTTTTGATACGGTTGACTGCCGTTTCGACGTGCTGGCCATTACGGGAAACCAGTTTGCCTGGATCCCTAACGCCTTTAACGCGCAGAGATGACTCGTTTTTCATGGACTTTAATTAAAGTAGGTTAACTCAACGTGCTGGATAGAATAAAAGTTTGTTTTACTGAGAGTATTCAAACGCAGATTGCTGCTGCGGAAGCCTTACCAGATGCAATCTCACGTGCCGCAATGGCACTGGTGCAGTGTCTGCTGAACGGCAATAAAATTCTGTGCTGCGGTAATGGAACGTCGGCTGCCAACTCCCAGCATTTTGCTGCCAGCATGATCAATCGTTTTGAAGCTGAACGCCCTAGCTTACCGGCAATTGCACTTAATGCTGATAATGTGGTCTTAACTGCGATCGCCAACGATCGACTGCACGAAGAAATCTACGCCAAACAAGTTCGTGCGCTGGGACAAACCGGCGACGTATTACTGGCAATATCTACCCGCGGAAATAGCCGTGACATTGTAAAAGCAGTGGAAGCGGCAGTAACCAGAGACATGACAATTATCGCCCTGACCGGTTACGATGGCGGCGAATTGGCCGGGTTGCTTGGTCCACAGGATGTGGAAATCCGCATTCCTTCACACCGTTGCGCCCGTATTCAGGAAATGCACATGCTGACGGTTAACTGCCTGTGCGATTTAATTGATAATTCACTTTTTCCACACCAGAACGATTAAGGAGCACTACATGAGGATAAGTTCTGCATTTGCCGTGCTGTCTATCGCCCTCTTACTACAAGGTTGCGTTGGCGCGGTAGTTGTCGGAAGTGCCGCGGTTGCCACCAAAAGCGCCACCGATCCCCGCACGGTGGGAACACAGGTTGACGACGGCACGCTGGAAATACGCGTGACCAATGCAATCAGTAAAGATGCGCAATTGAAAAAAGACGCCCGCATTGTTGCTACCGCCTATCAGGGCAAAGTCTTGCTGACGGGGCAAGCGCCCAATACAGAACTCGCAAACCGAGCAAAGCAAATTGCACTTGGCGTGGAAGGCGCAGCCGAAGTCTATAATGAAATACGCCAGGGTACACCAGTTTCACTGGGAACTGCGTCAATGGATACCTGGATCACAACCAAAGTTCGTTCGCAGATCCTGGCGAGCGACACGGTTAAATCTTCAAACGTGAAAGTCACCACTGAAAATGGTGAAGTCTTCCTGTTAGGTCTGGTTACCCAGCGTGAAGGAGCGTCAGCCGCTGAACTTGCCAGTAAGGTCAGCGGAGTGAAGCACGTCACCACTGCTTTTACCTATCTGCAATAAGGCCTGACCACAACCGCCCTCGCTTTCGCGAGGGTTCATCCTAATAACTTATGCTTTGATAATAATTGGCTGCGTGATTATTCGTTCAGTTTAATCCATTTGAACGCAAAAAGGCTTCGCCGCCTATCTGGCGCATCTGGCGTAAAATCCATTGCTGGCGTTGGATCACATACCCGGACGGCGCACTCACGCGAAAACGGATAGGGTTTGGCAACACCGCCGCCAGCAAAGCCGCTTCGCTTGCGGTAAGCCTGCCGGCAGGCTTGTTGAAATAGCGCCTTGCGGCTGCCTCTACGCCAAAAATACCGGGACCGAACTCAGCGATATTGAGATATACCGTCAGGATCCGCCGTTTAGTCCATACCAGTTCAACGCCTGCGGTTATCCCGGCTTCGAGACCTTTTCGCAGCCAGCTACGACCATCCCACAAGAACAAATTTTTCACCGTTTGCTGAGAGAGCGTAGAGGCTCCTCGGACCCGCTGCGTATTACGTTCGTTATGTTTCAGCGCTGAGTTAATGGCGTCAATATCAAAACCCCAGTGCTGAGGGAATTTCTGATCTTCGGCGGCGATCACCGCCAGCGCCATCGCCGGAGCTATCTCATCCATAGAAACCCAGTCCGAATACGCAACATATGCAAAATCGCCGCGCAGCCACGCGCTGATCTGACGGTCAACCATCACGGCGGAAAATGGAACAGGCAGAAAAGAAAACAGCAGTATGCCTGCCAGCCAGAATCCCACTACCACCAGCAGGCACCGAATAACCAGGCGTTTAAAACGCATCAGCAGACCGTTGCGGCGGCTCAATCTCATTCAATAAAATCCAACACGCGCTGCACCAGTTTATCAATTCCCTTTGCCGCTTCACTAATCGAGTTAGCTAGCATGTAAGCGGGCGTGGTGACAATTTTATGTTCAGCATCCACCACGATATCATCAACCGGGCAAACCACGTGAATACCACCCATTTCTTCAACAATTTCAGCAGTATCAATATCATTACCGATGGTAATTCTGACTGGCTCTCCCAATAACGTTGGCAACAGGGCAGGGCTGATGCAAATAAAACCAATTGGTTTGTTTTGCTTATAAATTTCCTGTGTGAGTAATTTCAAAGATTCATCAACCTGACATGCCGAACCCTGGGTGGCGAAGTCGCTTAAATTTTTAGCTGAACCGAAACCGCCGGGTACAATTAACGCATCAAGTTGTTGCGCATCCGCTTCAGAAAGCGGCCGAATTTTCCCTCTGGCAATCCGTGCGGATTCAACTAAAACGTTGCGATTTTCATTGGTTACGTCACCCGTCAGGTGATTAACTACCTGTAATTGCAACTTATCTGGCGCAAAGCAAACCGCTTTGGCCCCTGCTCGATCAAGCGCAAGCAGCGTCAATACTGCTTCGTGAATCTCTGAACCATCATAAACACCACACCCGCTAAGGACGATACCGACTCTTTTCATGATCTTTTCCCTCATTTCATTACATCAACTAATTGATTTTTTAATTGACAAACACTAATCTACATCACACATTTTAATGATTCTTGTAACTAACGTTTCTGCATTTGCTATTTTGTTGCTTGATAAAGATGTAAATTAGCTAAGATTTAAATATCCGCACTTGCGAGTTCACGAACCCTGATATCTAAACGCAGGTGCCCGTTTTCCCTGGTGTTGGCGCAATAATTCGCGCACCCCGGCTTCGGTCGGGGTAATTTTTTTTACTCCCCACATCCCTGTGACTCGCTTTTCTCAAACGCCGCAACCCAATCCCGCAGAACCTGAACGTCATGACGCCAGTCATGCTTAAGCTCATCAATCCATTCCTGTACGTTATCCCACCAGGCCGGTAACGTTGGCGTCTGTATCTGTTGGGCAACCTGTTGCAGATGACGAAGACCAACCGATCCCGCCGCGCCTTTAATCTTGTGCCCCTCTTCGGTAATTCCTTTCTGGTCGCGCGCCGTCATGTTGGAATCAAGAATAGCCAGATATCCCGGCATCATTTGCTCGAACATATCCAGGCTTTGGTAAATTAATTTTGGTCCAACCAGATCCAAATACTGTTCCAGCATTGCAATGTCCAACAGTGTCTGGTTAACCATTTCGCCACTTTTGCCAGTAACAGGTGCATCTGCACATGCTATTTGATGATCCCAATATTGTTGGATGACGGTGGTCAGCGCAGGCACTGACAGCGGTTTACTCAGCACGTCATCCATACCGGCATCCAGATACTCTTTTTTATCTTTCAGTACGTTGGCCGTTAACGCAACCAGAGGCGGCAGGCTGCGGCTGGCATAACGTTTGCGTATACGGCGGGCTACATCCAACCCGGACATATCCGGCAATTGAATATCCAGCAAAACCAGATCAAACTCATCGGGATCGAACATATCCAGCGCGTCCTGCCCGGTCATTGCCACTTCCACACTGCTGCCCAATTTTTCCAGCACCGAGCGCGCCACCACCACATTCAGTTCAATGTCCTCCACCAGCAACACATGCAGCGCCGGTAGCGGCATTTCATCATCGGCATCCTGATTACTGATGCCCTCTTCAACACCTGGCGCCGTAACAGTCAGGGTGAAGCAAGAACCTTTCCCCTGAAGACTCGTAACATGGATGTCGCCCCCCATGTTTTGGGCCAGACGTTTTGAAACCGACAGACCGATACCCGTCCCGGTCGCAGGCTTCCCGCCATGCTGATCCGTCACCTGATAGTACATGGCAAAGATTTTTTCCAATTCATCCGCCGGGATCCCCATGCCGGAGTCCTCGACCTCAATGCGCAGGCGGTCACCTTGATCATGCCACACCCGCACCACAATTTTTCCTTGCGGAGTGAATTTCACGGCGTTACTGAGCAGGTTCCACAGGATCTGCCGCAGGCGAGTGCCATCGGTAATAATTTTCTGCGGCAAAGGCGGGTGCGGTTCCATAATCAGCTTCAGTCCTTTAGGTTGAGCCAGCAACCCGCCCAAATTCTCCAGATCGATCAGAAATCCGGTGAAATCTATCGGCTGGTTATCCAACTGCACCTTCCGACGTTCCTGCTTGTCCATTTCAATCACGTCATTGAAAATGTTGCCCAGCGTGATAGCACTGACATGAATCGTTTTTAAATATTTCTGCTGTTCTGCATCGAGCTGGGTATCCAGCAAAATACGGCTTAATCCGACAATGCCATTAAGCGGCGTACGCAGCTCGTGGCTGATCGTTGAGATAAAAGTGGTCTTCTCCCTGCTGGCATTCTCTAACGCGTCCTGGTAACGCTTACGCTCCGTTATATCGCGGCCAAAACCCATTAGCCCGTGACGTTTGCCCATTCGATCGTAAAATGGGACTTTTCGTAGTTCAAAACAGGCTTTGCGACCATCGGGATACACCAGCCACTGTTCATACGTGAGCGACACGTTATGGCGGAACACTTTCTCGTCGGTTTCCATCACTTTATCAGCAATGTCCGGCGGATAAACGTCCTGCGGCGTCAGGCCGATGAGTTGCTTCTGGCTTTTGCCCACCAGCAATTCCATCGCACGGTTACAACCAGAAAACTCTTTTTCTTCATTACGGTAATAAACCAGATCAGGGGAGGCATCGAGAAAAGATCGTAGCAACGCTGACTGTTGCTCCAGCTCAATCTGCGCCTGTTCACGGCGGGTCATTTCCTCTTTCAGCTTACTCACCACCCGCAGACGCGCTTCTTCTGATTTGATACGGTCGGCAATTTCCTGATTAAGCTGGGTAATGTTTTCCTGGAGCTGCTGGTTCAACTCAAGATCCCGGTGACGCATCTCTTCCAGTTTCGCCACCAGCTTTGACAGCCGCTGACGCGACTCTTCAAGTTGTTCCACGACCACGGAAAGAAAATAAACTGCCCACGGGGTAATCAACAAGCCGAAAAAGATGGAACGAACGACATCAATATTTTCCACTTCCCCTCTGAGCAGCAGGGTGACGGCCATCTGCACGACCATCGCCAGCAGCACCAGTACCGAAGCCAGCAGTAGTGAAAAACGGACAAGTCCCAGTTTTACCATTAAATCAACATAATACTGAGCTAACAGGCGGATTTGCTTCATAGCGGTTTCCTTAGGTCACGAACCACCGGATCATATCGTAAAATGACCAGTAAAATAGCCCCGATGGGATAGACGCTAAATAACACGGTATAGATAAGGCGTGCCCAATGCCGACCCCTGAACGCCATGAATCTGTAGATAACGATCCAACTCTACCATGCCGGTCCAGCGATTCTCACACCATAGCGGAGCCAGCAATGTCGGGCGGCGGGCACTGGCGGAAATGCGGTGATAGACAATCTTCGGCGGCGTGCGGCGAATCATCTCGCCGGCGGTCGATACATACTCTTCCAGCGACAGAGCGGGTAATCTGCCAGCTCGCCAGGCTTTCGCCATAATGCTGCCCTCCACGATGTGCAGCGGATGGAGCTTAATGCCTTCCACGCCGGTATCGATCACCTGGTCGAGCGTGGATAAACAACACTGCGCATCCTCGCCCGGCAGGCCAACGATCAGGTGACAGCAGACCTTCAGACCACGTTCGCGGGCGCGCCGGACCGTCTGCTGGTAACAGGCGAAATCGTGGCCGCGGTTAATCCGGCGCAGCGTTTTGTCACACGCACTCTGGAGGCCCAGCTCCAGCCACACCTCATAGCCCTGCTCATGATAACCGGACAGCAAATCCAGCACCGCATCCGGCACACAATCCGGTCGGGTGCCGACACACAGCCCAACCATATCCGCCTGAGCCAGCGCCGCCTGATACATATTTTCCAACACCTTAACTTCGGCGTAGGTGCTGGTATAGGCCTGAAAATAGGCCAGATAACGGTTTGCCCGGTTTATCTTCCCGGCCTGCGCGGCCAACTGTTGAATAATACTGCGCTGCTGCATCTGCTCATCAGCAAACGAGGCAACATTACAGAAAGTGCAGCCTCCCCGCCCCAGCGTTCCGTCCCGGTTTGGGCAGCTAAAACCACCATGCAGCGTGAGTTTGTGTACCTTTTCCCCATACCGGCGTTGAAGATTTCCACCAAACATATTGATTAATTTTTGTAATTGCATATTCTTACCAGCCCTCTTGAGGAAGAGCAGCCTACTCTGTCAGTCTCTGTGCCGTGATGACGCCGATCAATCCCCTATCTTCAGTTAAAATGAATTATTATTCGCTTTTAGTGCAAATAAAGTCACATTCCCGCTAATTAATTTTTCTTATCCGCCTACTTGACATTAAAAGATGACGAACAAATGAAAAACAGTGGCATAAATCAAAAAAAATAACAAAAGCAGTATAAAATTCCAAAAGGCACAAATATTGCAGCATGTAGCAGAGATATTATGATATATGCATAGTGATACAGCTCACAGTTCCAACATAACCAATAATGCGGCAGTAACGTATTTTATCTAAAAAAATCATTAACATTCATAGGTATAACTAAAAATTATCCCTTACTAACACTGTTTGCACTGGTATTTGACCTGAACAGGCTTTCTCGCTAATTTGGGGATCCGCTGGAAGCTTTCCTGATGAGTCCTCGACTCGTCATATTTATGCAGTAAAGAAGACTCCCTCTAAAAACAAGTCATTTACCACTTGTGAGACCGTCACGAGAGGCCGAAGAAGAGAGCGGCAGGTATACGCAGCTCAACGCCAAGGTGCTTTCTCGCAGTAGGTTGTGAGAGTCACACAGAGCCCGGGGAGGTTCACTATTATGTTGTACGATGCATCTCAAGAGAGAGACAACTGTGGTTTTGGATTAATCGCCCATATAGAAGGTGAGCCGAGCCACAAGGTAGTGCGTACCGCGATTCATGCGCTTGCCCGTATGCAACACCGTGGCGCAATCCTTGCTGACGGCAAGACCGGCGACGGCTGTGGCTTATTGCTTCAAAAACCCGATCGTTTTTTCCGTCTGGTGGCGGAAGAGCGCGGCTGGCGGTTAGCCAAAAATTATTCCGTCGGCATGATGTTTCTCAATCAGGATGAAGATCTGGCCCGCGCCACCCGCCGGATTGTGGAAGAAGAACTGCAAAACGAAACGCTTTCCGTGCTTGGCTGGCGCGAAGTGCCGACCAATCCTGACGTATTGGGTGAAATCGCACTGTCGTCTTTGCCGCGTATTGAGCAAATCTTTGTCAACGCCCCGGCCGGCTGGCTACAGAGCGATATGGAGCGCCGTTTGTTCATGGCGCGCCGCCGTATCGAAAAACGTATTGAAGATAAAGAGTTCTACGTTTGCAGTTTCTCCAATCTGGTGACGATCTATAAAGGCTTGTGTATGCCTGCGGATCTGCCGCGCTTTTATCTCGATCTGGCCGATCTGCGGCTGGAATCGGCGATCTGCCTGTTCCACCAGCGTTTTTCGACCAACACCGTACCGCGCTGGCCACTGGCGCAACCATTCCGCTATCTGGCGCACAACGGTGAGATCAACACCATTGCCGGTAACCGCCAATGGGCACGCGCCCGTGCTTATAAATTCAAAACCCCGCTGATCCCGGACTTACAGGATGCCGCGCCGTTCGTCAACGAAACCGGCTCCGACTCCAGCTCACTGGATAACATGCTGGAGCTGTTCCTCAGCGGCGGGATGGACATCATCCGCGCCATGCGTCTGCTGGTGCCGCCAGCCTGGCAGAACAATCCGGATATGGATCCAGAGTTGCGCGCCTTCTTTGACTTTAACTCTATGCACATGGAACCGTGGGATGGCCCGGCTGGTATCGTGATGTCCGACGGACGCTACGCCGCCTGTAATCTGGACCGTAACGGCTTGCGTCCGGCACGCTATGTCATCACCAAAGATAAACTGATTACCTGTGCCTCCGAAGTGGGCATCTGGGATTATCAGCCGGATGAAGTGGTTGAGAAAGGCCGGGTTGGCCCGGGCGAACTGATGGTTATCGATACCCGTCGTGGACGCATTCTGCATTCAGCCGAAACCGACGACGATTTAAAAAGCCGTCATCCTTACAAAGAATGGATGGAGAAAAACGTCCAACGTCTGGTGCCGTTTGAGGATCTGCCGGACGATCAGGTCGGTAGCCGCGAACTTGACGACGCGTTGCTGGAAACCTATCAGAAGCAGTTTGGTTACAGCAGTGAAGAACTGGACCAGATCATCCGCGTGCTGGGCGAGAACGGTCAGGAAGCGACTGGCTCGATGGGCGACGACACCCCATTTGCCGTACTTTCCAGTCGTCCGCGCATTATTTATGACTATTTCCGGCAACAGTTCGCCCAGGTGACCAACCCGCCCATCGATCCACTGCGTGAAGCACATGTTATGTCGCTGGCAACCTGCATCGGCCGGGAAATGAACGTCTTCTGTGAAGCGGAAGGCCAGGCCCACCGCCTGAGCTTTAAGTCTCCCATTCTGCTGTATTCCGATTTCAAGCAGTTGATCTCGCAAGATCAGCAACACTACCGCGCCGATATTCTGGATCTGACATTCGAACCGCAACAGCAAACGCTGCAACAGACCATCGACAAACTGTGCGATGAAGCTGAACATAAAGTTCGTGATGGTGCAGTGCTGCTGGTGCTTTCCGACCGTGAGATCTCCGCGAAACGCCTGCCGGTGCCGGCACCGATGGCCGTTGGCGCGATTCAACGCCGTCTGGTTGAGAAAAGCCTGCGTTGCGATGCCAACCTCATTGTTGAAACCGCCAGTGCACGCGATCCGCACCACTTTGCGGTGCTGCTCGGCTTCGGCGCCACGGCGATTTACCCTTACCTCGCCTACGAAACACTGGCGCGGATGGTAGACAACCACACCATTGAAAAACCCTATCGCACGGTGATGCTGAACTACCGTAACGGCATCAACAAGGGGCTGTATAAGATCATGTCCAAAATGGGCATATCCACCGTCGCCTCTTATCGCTGCGCCAAACTATTTGAAGCTGTCGGTCTGCATAAAGATGTTGCTTCACAGTGCTTCCTGGGTGTAGTCAGCCGTATCGGCGGGGCCAGTTTCAGCGATTTCGAACAGGATTTGCTGAACCTCTCCAAACGCGCCTGGCTGAAACGTAAAACGCTGGATCAAGGCGGGCTGCTGAAATTCGTCCACGGCGGCGAATACCACGCCTACAACCCTGATGTGGTCACCACCTTGCAGACTGCGGTTAAAAGCGGCGAATACAGCGATTACCAGCAATATGCCAAACTGGTCAATAACCGTCCGGCAGCGACCTTACGCGATCTGCTGGCATTGAAGCCGCAGGAAGGCAGCGCCATTTCTATCGACGATGTCGAGCCGGTAACAGAGATGTTCAAGCGCTTTGATACCGCGGCGATGTCAATTGGCGCACTCAGCCCTGAAGCGCATGAATCACTGGCTGAAGCCATGAACAGCCTGGGTGGTTTCTCAAACTCCGGCGAAGGCGGGGAAGATCCGGCGCGTTACGGCACCAACAAGGTTTCCCGGATCAAACAGGTGGCCTCTGGCCGCTTCGGCGTAACGCCAGCCTATCTGGTCAACGCTGACGTCATTCAGATCAAAGTGGCGCAGGGCGCCAAGCCCGGAGAAGGGGGGCAGCTACCCGGCGATAAAGTTACGCCTTATATTGCCAGACTGCGTTACTCAGTACCGGGCGTAACATTAATTTCGCCGCCGCCGCACCATGATATTTATTCAATCGAAGATCTGGCGCAGTTGATTTTCGATCTGAAACAAATTAACCCGAAAGCCATGATCTCGGTCAAACTGGTTTCCGAGCCTGGTGTCGGCACCATCGCTACCGGTGTGGCGAAAGCCTATGCTGACCTGATCACCATTGCCGGTTACGATGGCGGCACGGGCGCCAGCCCGCTGACATCGGTGAAATACGCGGGCTGTCCGTGGGAATTGGGCCTGGTGGAAACCCAGCAGGCGCTGGTGGCCAACGGTCTGCGCCACAAAATCCGCTTACAGGTGGATGGCGGCCTGAAAACCGGGCTGGACATCATCAAGGCGGCGATTCTGGGTGCGGAAAGTTTCGGTTTCGGTACTGGCCCGATGGTGGCGCTAGGCTGCAAATACCTGCGTATCTGTCACCTGAATAACTGTGCCACCGGGGTCGCCACCCAGGATGAAAAGCTGCGCCGCGATCACTATCACGGCCTGCCGGAACGCGTGACCAATTATTTCCAGTTTATCGCGCACGAAACCCGTATGCTGATGGCGGAACTGGGTGTTACCCGACTGGTGGATTTGATTGGCCGCACCGACCTGCTGATTGAGCTGGATGGTTTCACCGCCAAGCAAAACAAACTGGATCTGTCGCCGCTGCTGCATACGGCGCAACCTCATCCGGGCAAAGCGTTGTACTGCACAGAAAGCAACCCATCGTTTGATAAAGGGCTGCTGAACAGAGAACTTCTGGCGCAGGCGCAGCCTTATGTGGAGGCGAAGCAGAGTAAAGCGCTCTACTTTGATATCCGCAACACTGACCGCTCCGTCGGCGCCACCCTATCTGGCGCGATTGCTGCACAGTATGGCGATCAGGGGCTGGCGAGCGATCCGATTAAAGCCTACTTCTCCGGTACTGCCGGGCAGAGCTTTGGCGTCTGGAATGCGGGCGGCGTCGAACTGGCGCTGACCGGCGATGCCAATGACTATGTCGGTAAAGGCATGGCTGGCGGCAGCATTTCCATTCGTCCTCCAGTAGGTTCCGCGTTCCGCAGCCATGAGGCCAGCATCATTGGCAACACCTGCCTGTATGGCGCCACCGGCGGCAAGCTATTTGCAGCAGGCCGCGCAGGCGAACGTTTCGCCGTGCGTAACTCCGGCGCCATCACCGTGGTAGAAGGCATCGGTGATAACGGCTGTGAATATATGACAGGCGGTATCGTTTGTGTACTGGGTCGCACCGGCGTCAACTTTGGCGCGGGGATGACGGGTGGTTTCGCTTACGTTCTGGACGAAGATGGCGAATTTCGCAAACGCGTTAACCCTGAGCTGGTAGAAGTGCTGGATGTAGAACAACTGGCTATTCATGAAGAACATTTGCGCGGTCTGATTACCGAGCATGTACAACATACCGGTTCGCAGCGTGGCGAGGAGATCCTCGCCAACTGGCAGGCATGGGCATTCAAATTCGCTCTGGTGAAACCAAAGTCAAGTGATGTGAAGGCATTGTTGGGTCACCGTAGTCGTTCCGCAGCCGAGCTGCGGGTTCAGGCGCAGTAAGAGGTCATCATGAGTCAGAATGTTTATCAGTTTATCGACTTACAGCGCGTTGATCCGCCCAAAAAGCCGCTGAAAATTCGTAAAATTGAATTTGTTGAGATTTACGAGCCGTTCTCAGAAAGTCAGTCCAAGGCACAGGCCGATCGTTGCCTGTCTTGTGGTAATCCATACTGCGAATGGAAATGCCCGGTTCATAACTACATCCCCAACTGGCTGAAGCTGGCGAATGAAGGCCGCATCATCGAAGCGGCAGAGCTATCCCACCAGACCAACAGTCTGCCGGAGGTATGTGGCCGAGTTTGCCCACAGGATCGCCTATGTGAAGGGTCTTGTACGCTGAATGACGAATTTGGCGCCGTCACCATTGGTAATATTGAACGCTATATCAATGATAAAGCGCTGGAAATGGGCTGGAAGCCGGATATGTCCAGCGTTATGCCAACCGGTAAACGCGTGGCGATTATCGGCGCCGGACCAGCCGGGCTGGCCTGTGCTGACGTACTGGCGCGTAATGGCGTACAGGCAGTGGTGTTTGATCGTCATCCTGAGATTGGCGGCTTGCTGACTTTCGGCATCCCGGCTTTCAAGCTGGAAAAAGAAGTCATGATTAAACGCCGCGAAATCTTCAGCGGCATGGGTATCGAATTCCGTCTGAATACCGAAGTGGGTAAAGACATCCAGATGAAAGAACTGCTGGATGAATATGACTCCGTATTCCTCGGTGTGGGAACCTATCAATCCATGCGTGGCGGGCTGGAAAACGAAGACGCGCCAGGCGTCTATGACGCCCTTCCGTTCCTGATCGCCAACACCAAGCAACTGATGGGCTTCGAAGCATCACACGAAGAACCTTACATCACTATGCAAGGTAAGCGGGTTGTGGTGCTGGGTGGTGGCGATACCGCGATGGACTGTATGCGTACCTCGGTTCGTCAGGGTGCTACGCACGTTACCTGTGCCTATCGCCGTGATGAAGAAAACATGCCGGGTTCTAAACGCGAAGTGAAAAATGCGCGTGAGGAAGGGGTAGAATTCAAATTCAACCTGCAACCTCTGAGCATTGAAATCAATGGCGCTGGCAAAGTCTGCGGCGTAAGAATGGCACGCACAGAGTTGGGCGCGCCCGATGCCAACGGTCGCCGTCGTCCTGAGATTGTTGAAGGTTCAGAGCACGTGCTGGAAGCGGATGCAGTGATTATGGCGTTCGGTTTCCGTCCGCATAAGATGGCGTGGCTGGCGGAACACGGCGTTGAACTGGATAGCCAGGGTCGCATCATCGCCCCTGAAAACAGTAACAATGCGTTTCAGACCAGCAACCCGAAAATCTTTGCCGGTGGTGATGCCGTGCGCGGCTCGGACCTGGTGGTTACCGCCATTGCCGAAGGCCGCAAAGCCGCCGAAGGCATTGTCGACTTCCTGGAAGTCTAATCCCCTCCGCCTGGACCGCCGTTTCGGTCCAGGCATATCGTTCGCTCCTGATAATCTCGGCTAATGTCCCCCTTCTGCCTGGCACAATTTCTCTTAGCGTCTAGTATTGATACGTGCTTGCACGTTGATATTAGTAGTAATTTAACATTAGGAGATAACATGACAGTTAAAGTAGCGCTTGTTACTGGCGCAGGTCAGGGGATTGGCCGCGCTATTGCGCTTAGATTGGCAAAAGACGGCTTTGCCATCGCCGCAGTCGACTACAATGCGGATACCGCCCGTAGCGTGGCGGAGGAAATCGGGCAGTCTGGTGGTCAGGCTATTGCGATTCAGGCTGACGTTTCAGATCGGGACGCTGTTTTTGCCGCAGTCACAGAAACCCAGCAAAAATTCGGCGACTTCAACGTCATCGTCAGTAACGCCGGGATTGCCCCCACTACGCTCATTGAAGACATTACCCCGGAAATTGTTGACCGGGTGTACAACATCAATGTTAAAGGCGTTATCTGGGGGATCCAGGCCGCCGTCAAGGCTTTTAAATCCCTTAACCACGGCGGTAAGATCATTAACGCCTGTTCTCAGGCCGGCCATGTGGGTAACCCTGAACTTGCGGTCTACAGCTCGAGCAAATTTGCCGTTCGCGGCCTGACACAGACTGCCGCTCGCGACTTAGCCCCGCTGGGTATTACAGTAAACGGTTACTGCCCTGGAATTGTAAAAACGCCGATGTGGGAAGAGATTGACCGTAAAATTTCCGAAACAGCGGGCAAAGCGCCGGGCTACGGCACCGCCGAATTTGCAAAACGCATCACGCTGGGACGCCTCTCAGAACCGGAAGACGTTGCTGCTTGCGTATCTTATCTGGCAGGTCCCGATTCCGACTACATGACGGGACAGTCCTTATTGATCGATGGCGGTATGGTATTTAGTTAATCGCTTAACGACATACCCTACCCACAACCGGGCATCAGAGGCCCGGTTATTACCTCAAAGAAAGCGCTTGATGCCCCCTCCGTATTCATCCCATTGCACCGAAGCCCGCGTATAGCCTCTCATCACGCCTATAAAAAAGGCACAATAGATTGTGCCTTCAGACCATTGACAAAGTTCCTTATTAGGGAGAGCGCGCTGAGGGGTCGAAGCGGCGTAAGCCGCCGGAGCGCCCCTCGGTACGCTAGGCCCGTGTATCTCAGGCTTACAAGCGACTTTGTCAGCAACCTCAAGGCACAATAAATTGTGCCCTCATACAAGTGTGATAATTTATTTAACGACCCGTAATGAGGGTCTTCCCCCCTTGGGAGGCTGCGGCGGATCGTCATCAGGATTAGCGTCTTCATCCGTCACGACTGGCGGATTATTATCGACAATCGACATCACCGTGTTGGATGTGACATTTTCATCCTGAAAATCTTCAAATTCCCGCGCTGACTCATAAGCAGGTTCCGGCTCAAACATCGTGCCAGCACCATTTTCACGGGCGTAAATAGCCAACACTGCCGCCATAGGAACATAAACCTGGCGTGGTACGCCGCCAAAGCGGGCGTTAAAACGAACGCTGTCATCAGCTAACTCAAGGCCACCAACAGCACGGGGGGCGATATTCAGCACAATCTGCCCGTCGCGGGCAAACTCCATCGGCACCATGACATCCGGCAGAGTGATATCGACCACCAGATGAGGCGTCAATTGGTTATCCAGTAACCAGTCATAAAAGGCCCGTAATAAATACGGACGACGCGGAGACAGTTGAGACAACGCCATGTTGTTTAACCTCTGGTTTGCAAACGCATTTCACGTTCGGTTTCCGTCAGGGAAGCCAGGAACGCGTCACGCTCAAATACGCGTGTCATGTAGCCTTTCAATTCTTTCGCACCAGAACCGCTTAATTCAATCCCTAACTGCGGCAAACGCCATAACAGAGGGGCCAGATAACAATCTACCAGGCTGAACTCTTCGCTCATAAAGTAGGGCGCTTCGTTGAAGACGGGGGCAATCGCCAACAGCTCTTCACGCAGTTGTTTACGAGCGCTATCCGCTTCCTGAGCACTGCCCTGCATGATTCTCTTTAGCAGAGAGTACCAGTCGTTTTCAATACGGTGCATCATCAGACGACTATTACCACGCGCCACCGGATACACAGGCATAAGTGGCGGATGAGGAAAACGTTCATCCAGATACTCCATGATAATACGAGATTCATAGAGCGTCAGTTCCCTGTCAACTAGCGTCGGAACTGAACCATAAGGATTGAGATCAATAAGATCCTGCGGCAGATTATCCATGTCCACCTGCTCAATCTCGACACTCACACCTTTTTCCGCCAGTACAATGCGGACCTGATGGCTAAAAATGTCGGACGGACCAGAAAACAGCGTCATTACCGAACGTTTGTTGGCAGCGACAGCCATGAAAACCTCCAAGTTTATCGAGAAAATACGGCGAATAACCGATCTGCTATTATCCTGCGAACCCATATTCTGCGTTTTTGTCACCCGATATCGGGAAAAGCGACTTGCTGGAAAACAGGCATAAAATTGGCAAATAGTTTATCAGATTTTGTTCGTTTTGTGGGGATGTACGCGCAATTTCATCGTTAACATCCAGAAAATAAAGATTATTATTTCAACAAAAATAGTCTTTTGGACAGAAAAAATTTCCGGGGAAAATTTTTAACGTCGTAAATCGACGATCCGAAGGATAGCGGGCTGGAGCGTCTTTCAACGGCATACCATGACGGCCCGTAAGGTGGCGGACAGGATAGCCCGCCATAAAAAACCCGGTGACGAGCACCGGGTTTTCCGCATTGATTCCGCTGCAAAGCAGCAAGGAAATTAACGCTTGGAGAACTGAGGACGACGACGTGCTTTACGCAGACCGACTTTCTTACGTTCAACCTGACGAGCGTCACGGGTAACGAAGCCTGCTTTACGCAGTTCGCCACGCAGGGACTCATCATACTCCATCAGCGCACGGGTAATACCGTGACGGATCGCACCAGCCTGACCGGAGATACCACCACCCTTAACAGTGATGTACAGATCGAATTTACCAACCATGTCGACCAGTTCCAGCGGCTGACGAACTACCATGCGGGCAGTTTCACGACCGAAGTACTGTTCCAGACTACGCTGGTTGATAACGATATTGCCACTGCCCGGTTTGATAAATACGCGAGCGGCGGAGCTTTTGCGGCGACCAGTGCCGTAGTATTGATTTTCAGCCATTGCCTATAATCCCGATTAAATGTCCAGAACTTGCGGTTGCTGTGCCGC
Source organism: Brenneria alni (assembly GCF_003666245.1). Lineage (GTDB taxonomy): Bacteria > Pseudomonadota > Gammaproteobacteria > Enterobacterales > Enterobacteriaceae > Brenneria > Brenneria alni. The sequence goes on along the minus strand of NZ_MJLZ01000003.1, from coordinate 130,491 downwards.
GTGATTGTGCTCGGTGCCCGCGTAAACTTTCAGCTTACGGAACATGGCACGACCCAGCGGGCCCTTCGGCAGCATTCCTTTAACCGCGATTTCAATCACGCGCTCAGGACGGCGGGCAATCATCTCTTCAAAGGTCGCTTGTTTGATACCACCGATGTGGCCGGTGTGATGGTAATAAATCTTGTCAGAACGCTTGTTACCGGTTACGGCAACTTTGTCGGCGTTCAGAACGATGATGTAATCACCCGTATCAACGTGCGGAGTGTATTCCGCTTTATGCTTGCCGCGTAGACGACTAGCCAGTTCAGTTGCGAGGCGACCTAAGGTCTTACCGCTCGCGTCAACAACGTACCAGTCGCGTTTTACGGTTTCTGGTTTAGCTGTAAAAGTTTTCATTAAAAGCTTACCCAATAATTAGTTACACGCAGGTGAACACCCAAACGCTCAAAAACAGTTGAGGCTCACACGACCATCAAGTCCAGCAAACCTACCCCTTCGAATAGCCATTGCCGGCACTATAAAGTTTTTGGGAAAAAAACTTTGTTGTAACGTGGGGTCGCAGGATTATAGAGAAGTCGCTACTAAAGATCGACCTTTTTTCTTAGCCAGGCCAGAAAAGCCGCTATTTTTTACACTAAATGCGGCTGGAGTAAATACTCCTCGCTCTGCATCTCCTGTAGACGTGATAAACAACGCTGGTATTCAAACTTCAGGTGCTCTCCCTGATAAATCTCAAGCATAGGTACTTGCGCAGAGATAATCAGTTTAATCCGGCGCTCGTAAAACTCATCGATCAACGCCAGAAAACGACGGGCGGTGTTCTCCTCTGCGCTTCCCATGACCGTAACATTGTGTAGCAACACGCTGTGGTAAAGACGGGAAAGTGCAATGTAATCATTCTGACTGCGCGCTTGCGTACACAGCGTAGAAAAATCGATGGCAAGCACGCCTTCACTCGCACCGAGCGTTGGCAATGGGTGGTGATTTATCTCAAGGATCGGCCCCGGCGTCGCCCATTGCTGCCCCGACAAACGGGTAAACATCTGCCGCATCGCCGCTTCAGTCTGTGCGTTAAGCGGGGTCAGATAAAGATGAGCCTGCGTCAGTGTGCGTAAACGATAATCAATACCTGCATCGACATTGCACACGTCACAATGCTGCTTAATCAGTTCAATCGCGGGTAGAAAACGCGCCCGCTGTAGGCCGTTACGATATAGTTCGTCCGGCGAAATGTTAGACGTCGCCACCAGCGTAATTCCACGGGAAAACAGCGCACGCAGCAGCTCGGCCAACAGCATGGCATCCGTAATGTCAGCGACAAAAAATTCATCAAAACACAGCACATCCGTTTCGGCTTTAAACCCATCGGCGACCTTTTCCAATGGGTTTTCCTGCCCCTGTAGCTGGTTCAGTTCCTCATGCACCCGCAGCATAAAACGATGAAAGTGCAGCCGTAATTTTCGTTCAGTTGGCAGACTGTGGAAAAACAGATCCATCAGCCAGGTTTTGCCGCGTCCCACACCGCCCCACATGTATAGACCCTGAACGGGAACCGATATACTTTTATTACTTAACCCCAGCCACGATCGCCACTTCCCCAACCTCCCTGCCGAAACATCGGTGGAATGCGCCGTGCGCTCGTATAATGCCTGATGGATAGTTTCTAACCGCGTCACGGTTTGATGCTGTACGTCGTCAGCTTGATAATCCCCGGCTGACAATGCTTGTTGGTAAAGCGCCAACGGTGTTGTTTGCTGCATAATGATCGCAATCCCTGAGAAAAAATTTAATGGTGTTTTGCTGCGCGTTGTCGTCGATATGAGCCGTAATCGTAGCAGTTAACTACCTTGATGCCAGATATGAGTCAACATGCCCCGAAGTCATCACGCTTCAGGATTCCACTAAGACAAGGTTAGCGGTTATAGTGACTATTATTAAGTGAAAAACTCTACGGAACAACGAAGTCAAAATAGGAGTCATTATGACCTGGGAGTATGCGCTGATTGGTTTAGTCGTCGGTATTATCATTGGTGCTGTCGCCATGCGTTTTGGCAATCGTAAACTGCGGCAACAACAGGTATTACAGCAAGAACTGGAGAAAAGCAAAGCAGAACTGGACGAGTATCGTCATGAGCTGGTCGGGCACTTTGCCCGTAGCGCGGAGTTACTGGACAACATGGCGAGTGATTACCGTCAGCTTTACCAGCATATGGCAAAAAGCTCCAGTAGCTTACTGCCCGATGTTCCCGGTCAGGATAATCCGTTTAAATACCGCTTAACGGAAGCCGAATCGGATAACGATCAGGCTCCGGTTGATATGCCGCCGCGAGACTACTCTGATGGCGCATCCGGCCTGCTGCGTGGCGAGAAACCGATCCGCAAATAAATACTGCTTATTGCGTGAGGCATAATCCGGCCTCACGTTTTCCGTGTTGTTCCTTCCCATAAAAGTCGGCTGCGTAAGCTATAGTTACAATCTACTGACGAAACACCAGTGAACTTTACACACTGATTGCCAGTCTGACTCTTCACCATGTGTTTAAGTTTATATATCATCATTTTATTCATCCGCAGGTCGTGAGAGAGTTAATCAACAATGAAGAAAAAATCTTTATTATTTAGTGCACTGGCGATGAGCATAAGCTTAACCCTGTTATCGTTTCCGGCGGCTAATGCCGCGTTGCCTGCGGTAGTTCAGGGGCAGCAGCTTCCCAGTCTGGCGCCGATGCTGGAAAAAGTCTTACCCGCGGTAGTCAGCGTGCATATCGAGGGCACACAGGTACAGCGCCAGCGCGTACCCGAAGAATTTAAGTTCTTTTTCGGCCCCAACTTTCCAACAGATAAACAAAGCTCCCGCCCCTTTGAAGGGTTAGGGTCTGGCGTCATCATCAGCGCCGCAAAAAGTTATGTCCTAACCAATAATCACGTCATTAATAATGCAGATAAAATTCGCGTACAACTGAACGACGGGCGCGAATACGAGGCAAAATTGATTGGCCGTGACGAACAGAGCGATATTGCTTTGCTCCAGTTGATCGATGCCAAAAATCTGGTTGAAATTAAAATGGCGGACTCTGATCAGTTGCGCGTCGGCGATTTTGCCGTTGCCGTGGGTAATCCCTTTGGACTGGGGCAAACAGCAACATCCGGTATTATCTCGGCGCTGGGTCGCAGCGGGCTGAATCTCGAAGGGCTGGAAAATTTCATTCAGACAGATGCCTCGATCAACCGTGGAAACTCCGGGGGCGCATTAGTAAACCTTAATGGTGAACTGATCGGCATTAATACCGCTATCCTGGCCCCAGGGGGCGGAAATATCGGTATCGGCTTTGCCATTCCCAGCAATATGGCGCAAAACCTGGCCCAGCAATTGGTCGAGTTTGGTGAGGTGAAACGCGGTGTCCTGGGCATTAAAGGCAGTGAGATGACGTCCGAGATGGCGAAAGCCTTCAAGGTTGATGCCCAGCGCGGCGCATTCGTCAGTGAAGTGCTGCCGAAATCCGCCGCAGCAAAAGCGGGTATCAAGGCAGGTGATGTCCTCACCTCACTGGACGGAAAACCTATCAGCAGTTTTGCCGAGTTGCGGGCTAAGATAGGCACAACCGCTCCCGGTAAAACCGTGAAAATCGGCTTACTGCGTGAAGGCAAGCAACAGGAAGTCTCCGTCGTCCTGGATAACAGCGCCACCTCTACCACCAGCGCGGAAACCCTGACCCCTGCGCTACAAGGCGCATCCCTGACCAACGGCCAGTTGAAAGACGGCAGTAAAGGCATACAAATTGATAACGTCGCCAAAGATTCACCGGCGGCTCAGATTGGGTTGCAGAAAGGGGATATCATCATCGGCGTGAATCGTGAGCGGGTAGAAAACATTACCCAGTTGCGTAAGATTCTGGAAACGAAACCTTCCGTTCTGGCGCTAAACATTGTCCGTGGCGACGAAACGATTTATCTGCTGTTGCGTTAAATGCCGAAAGCGGTGCTCCACCTTTAAAAAACACCGCCTCATGACGGCCCGGAGGGTGGCGAACAGGACGTTCGCCATAAAAAAACGTCGGGAGCGTTTTTTAACGTCGCTTGCGACGGCCCGGAGGGTGGCGAACAGGACGTTCGCCATAAAAAATCGGGCACTGCACTATGCGGTGTCCATTCATCTCATGATATTCTCACTACCATATTCCTTTTTTACAGTAAAACACGCTCATGTTTGTTAAGTTATTTCGTTCTGCGCTGCTTGGGGTGATCGTTGCTGGCCTTCTGCTGGTGGCACTTCCCATACTGCGCTCAAATACGCCATTGTTTAACAACAATGAGAGTAATGATAAAGCCTCCGACGATGCGCCGTTAAGTTACTATCAGGGCGTTCGCCGTGCGGCTCCCGCAGTAGTAAATGTCTATAACCGTGTTCCTAATCCAGCGCAGCAAAATGAACTCAACATCCGAACCCTCGGCTCTGGCGTTATTATGAATGACAAAGGTTATATTCTGACCAACAGGCACGTCATTAATAACGCACAACAGATATTGGTTGCACTTCAGGATGGACGGCTCTATGAGGCAATGGTCGTTGGTTCAGATAGTCTGACCGACCTGGCCGTACTGCGGATCGACGGTATCAATTTACCCGTTATTCCGATTAACCCGGATCGAACCGCTCGTATCGGTGATGTAGTGATGGCCATCGGCAACCCTTATAATCTGGGACAAACCATCACGCAGGGAATTATCAGTGCCACGGGCCGTGTCGGGCTTAGTGCCGCTGGGCAGGATAACCGCCAGAATGGTCGTCAAAACCTCCTGCAAACCGATGCATCCATTAACCGGGGCAACTCAGGTGGCGCTTTGGTTAATACGCTGGGCGAGTTGGTCGGCATTAATACCTTGTCTTTTGATAAAAGCAGCGACGGAGAAACACCGGAGGGCATCAGCTTCGCCATCCCCGTCGCACTGGCAACCAAAGTGATGGGCAAGCTCATCCGTGATGGCCGTGTAATCCGTGGTTATATCGGTATCAACGGTATACAAATGGAAAATATAGACAGCAAAGGTATTGAGCAGGGAAGATTAAGCGGAATTCTGGTCAAAACGGTCGACCCAGGAGGGCCTGCGGATAAAGCCGGTATTCAGATTGATGATATTCTGTTGAGCGTCGACAACAAGCCTACCCGCTCCGTTATCGAAACCATGGATCAGGTGGCGGAATTGCGTCCGGGAACCATGATCCCCATCACCATCGAACGCGATAAAAAATCGATAACGTTGAATATGACTATTCAGGAGTTTCCGGTTAACTGATATCGCCAGATAGCGCTGCGAGAATAAATCGAAGCCGGGTAGTCAACCCACCCGGTGTGCATTGATTATTCGCTTTCTTTCACACGTTCGATATTGGCGCCCAGCGCACGTAGCTTTTCTTCAATACGCTCGTAACCACGGTCAATATGATAGATACGATCAACGACCGTCACGCCGTCGGCAATACAGCCAGCCAGCACCAGACTGGCCGATGCGCGCAAGTCCGTCGCCATCACCTGCGCGCCGGACAACTTTTCCACCCCGTGACAAATCACCGTATTACTTTCGATTTCTGCCTGCGCCCCCATGCGGATCAGCTCCGGTACGTGCATAAAACGGTTTTCAAAAATCGTTTCGGTGATAACCCCCGTCCCTTCCGCCACCAGGTTCAGTAAGCTGAACTGCGCCTGCATGTCTGTCGGGAAGCCGGGATGCGGCGCGGTACGGAGAGTGACCGCTTTCGGGCGCTGACCGTGCATATCAAGGCTTATCCAATCCTCGCCGGTTTCTATATCCGCACCCGCTTCACGCAGCTTCGCCAGCACCGCATCCAGCGTTTCTGGGCGGGTATGACGACAAACCACTTTGCCGCCGGAAATCGCAGCCGCGACAAGAAACGTTCCGGTTTCTATACGGTCTGGCAGGACACAGTATACCCCGCCCCCCAAGCGCGCGACGCCTTCAATGGTGATTTTATCACTACCCGCGCCGCTGATTTTCGCACCCAGCGTATTCAGGAAGTTTGCCGTATCGACAATTTCCGGCTCACGGGCGGCGTTTTCAATGATGGTAGTCCCTTCAGCCAGCGTCGCTGCACTCATGATCGTCACCGTGGCCCCCACGCTGACCTTATCCATGACGATGTGCGCACCTTTCAGACGACCATTCACGGAGGCTTTAACATAGCCTTCTTCCAGCGTGATTTCCGCCCCCAACTGTTCAAGGCCGTTGATATGCAAATCAACCGGGCGCGCACCGATGGCGCATCCACCCGGTAATGAAACCTGACCTTGCCCAAAACGCGCCACCAGCGGCCCCAGCGCCCAAATGGAAGCACGCATGGTTTTCACCAAATCGTAAGGCGCACAAAACACGTTCACCGCACTGGCGTCAACATGTACCGAACCATTACGTTCGACACGCGCCCCCAGTTGGCCGAGTAATTTCATTGTTGTATCAATGTCCCGCAGCTTCGGCACATTCTGGATCTCTACCGGCTCTTCAGCGAGCAAGGCAGCAAACAGGATGGGCAGAGCAGCATTTTTGGCCCCGGAAATAGTGACTTCACCAGTGAGCCGGGTTGGCCCCTGCACACGAAATTTATCCATAGTTGCTGTTTCTCAATGTTTCAAATTCAATATTGCGACGTCACATAACCGCTGGCTTAAAAACCGTTAAGCTTGCGGTCTCGCTGCCATTCTTCCGGCGTATAGGCTTTGATCGACAGGGCGTGAATACGGTTATCCGCGATATACTCCGCCAAAGGCGCATAAACGGCCTGCTGTTTCTTCACCCGACTCATTCCGGCGAACAACTCACCCACAACAATAACCTGAAAGTGGCTGCCATCGCCGGATACATGGGCTTCCTCCAGTGCCAATTCTTTCATCAGCACATCTTTAATTTCATTATTTTCCATTGCTCTCGATTTCTATGCCAGGGGGAATGATAAACAGGGTGGTATCTTAGATGAATAAGGCGCTATCTTAAACAAAGAAATCCCCCTAAGCCTGAGGCAAACGGGGGATCGTTCAAATGCAAACTATTCTGCCTGAGACACCGGGATGATTTCATTCAGGTTATACAATGCTATCAGCGTTTTTAACCGATCGCCTGCCCCGGTAATGCCCAGTTCGACGCCTTTCTGCGACTGCTGGTGATAGAAGTGAATCAGCAAAGCCAGGCCGGCAGAATCAACACGGGTTAGCCCAGACACATCCAGCGATGTTTTATCTGCCAGTAACATGCCGCGTTGCTGCCAGAGTGGCAGCAACGTTTCACGATCCAACGCGCCCGATAAAACCAATGTCGATTGCTGCGACTGCCAGTTCAGTGCATTAACCATTTTTCTTACCCAGATTAGTTTTGCTTATCCAACGTAATAGGCTGTTTTGCGGCGGCGTCTAACTGCTGGGTCAGGCCGTCAACGCCTTTCTGACGCAATGTCGCCGCCCATTCATTCTGCTTGGTGGTAATCATACTTACGCCTTCCGCAATCATGTCATAAGCCTGCCAGTTGCCGGATTGACTATTTTTACGCCACTGAAAATCAAGCCGAACCGGCGGACGACCACCGTTATCGATAATCGTCACGCGAATAGCAATAATATCGGCATTCCCCAACGGCTGGTCGGGTGCTATCTGATAGGTTTGCCCGTGATATAACGCCAAAGCCTGACCATATGCCTGTTCCAGATAGGCTTCAAATGCTTTGAAATAAGCATCACGCTGGGCGGGAGTCGCATCTTTATAATAACGGCCAAGCACCAACGCCCCGGCATACCTGACCTGTACATATGGCAGAAGCTCTTCACGCACGACGCTACGCAGATAATCCGGGTTTTGTCTGATCCGTGGCTGCTCAGTTTTCAAGCGGCTAAAGGTTTTCTCCGCCGCTTCACTCATCAAACGATATGGGTTGGTTTGATCCGCGGCGCTGGCCAAAGGTGCAACCACCAGCAAAGCCACCATCAGTAAACGTTTAAACATACAGCTATCCTCTTATGGATGTGAAGTAACAGGTTGGCTCTGCGGCTCCGGTGTTACCGTAGGATCCGTTGCCGGTGCAGCACTCCCCTGACCGGCATTATCCTCGCTATTGCTGCCGCTCTTATATAAGAATTGGCCGATGAGATCTTCCAGCACCATGGCTGACTTGGTGTCCTGAATGACGCCGCCGTCTTTCAATATTGAGGTCCCCATCTCTTCGTCTTCAAAACCGACATTCAGTGCCAGATACTGTTCACCCAACAGACCGGACGTACGGATTGCCAGCGAACTGGTATCTGGAATATGGTCGTAACGCTGCTGAATATCTATCGCCACGCGAGGAAGGTAGGTTTTCTCATCCAGCGAAATATCCGCCACCCTGCCAATCACCACGCCGCCGATTCTGATCGGCGAACGGGTCTTAAGTCCGCCAATATTGTCAAACGTCGCGTACAAACGATACGTTGGCTCATTACCGATTGACTTGATATCGGCCACTTTCAGACACAAAAAGATAATGGCGCACAGCGCAATCAGCATAAATGCGCCAACCCAGATTTCATTTTTCTTCGTTTGCATCGACTCAGTTCCCAAACATCAGTGCTGTCAGCACAAAATCCAACCCCAATACCGCTAATGATGAATGCACCACGGTACGGGTCGTCGCACGGCTGATCCCTTCTGAAGTAGGGATCGCATCATAACCATTAAAGAGTGCAATCCAGGTCACGGTAATGGCGAACACGATACTTTTAATCACACAGTTCAGCAGATCCTGCCGCCACTCAACGGCGCCCTGCATGGCCGACCAGAAAAACCCGCTGTCTATGCCTTTCCAGTCAACGCCGACCAACGACCCGCCCCAGATACCAACAGCGACAAAGATGATCGCCAACAGCGGCATACTGATTAACCCGGCCCAAAAACGCGGGGCCACCACGCGCCGCAGCGGATCGACCGCCATCATTTCCATGCTGGATAGTTGCTCGGTGGCCTTCATCAGACCGATCTCCGCTGTCAAAGCCGACCCTGCGCGACCGGCAAACAACAATGCCGTTACCACCGGACCGAGTTCACGCAGCAGCGACAGGGCAACCATCATCCCCAGGCTGGCTTCGGCGCTATAGGTCGTCAGTACCAGATAACCCTGCAACCCCAGAACCATACCGATAAACAGGCCGGACACCATAATAATCAACAGCGACTGCACTCCCAGGCTGTAAAGCTGTTTCAGCAGTAGCGGCCACTGTTTCCTGAATTCAGGCTTGCCCACTAACGCATTAAACAGCATCAGTCCGGCACGGCCAAAAGAAGCACAGGTAGAAATTCCCTGACGTCCGAACGACGCCAATGCCTGTAATAACATGAATTAGTTAACTCCCTGCTGAACCTAACAGCGCGGTTTTATAATCACCCGCCGGGAAACGGAAAGGGACTGGCCCATCGGCAATACCATCCAGAAACTGGCGTACGCGGGAGTCGCCGTTGGTTTGCAATTGAGCCGCCGTTCCTTCAGCCACCACATGCTGTTCGGCAACAATGTAAGCATAATCGGCAATACTCATTACTTCCGGCACATCATGGGAAACAACAATACAAGTGACCCCCAATGCGTGATTCAGTTCATCAATCAGTTTCACCAGCGTTCCCATAGTTATCGGATCCTGCCCGACAAAGGGTTCATCAAACATAATCAGTTGCGGATCAAGCGCAATCGCCCGCGCCAGCGCCGCACGCCGCGCCATGCCCCCGGAAAGTTCTGCGGGCATGAGTTCTGCGGCCCCGCGCAACCCCACGGCTTCCAGCTTCATCATAACCGTGCTGTGTAACAGCGGCTCCGGCAAACGGCTGTGCTCACGCAGCGGCCAGGCGACATTATCAAACACATTCAAGTCGGTAAATAACGCACCGGATTGAAACAACATGCTCATTTTCTTGCGGGCGTCATACAGATCAGCACGTGAAAGACTTGGAATATTATCGCCATCAAACCAGATTTCGCCACTATCAGGCTGCAACTGGCCGCCTATCAAACGCAGCAGCGTGGTTTTACCAATACCTGAAGGCCCCATAATCGCGGTGATTTTACCTTTGGGGACTTTCAGCGTGATATCTGTAAAAATCTGTCGTTTCCCGCGACTAAAGCTCAGGCCGCGAATTTCAACCAGATTGGTAACGTTATGGCCCATTATCTTATATTCCTTACCGATCAGCGTGTTGCATATGATCGTCTGTTTTTAACGAATAGCTGTAATGCGAACTCATGTATAAAGCCTAACGGCTACCCCATGCAAAATGCGAGTTTTACAAAAAATTACGCTATGTTCTTGTCCAAAGAAGCGGAACAAAATCGCCACAGGTTTTACTTTTCCGCCTCACGCAGTCAGAATTAGCGCTAATAATGAAAACGCCTTTTTCGTTCAAAACTCATCCAGAACGACCAGTTGATTAATCGATGATTATACCTGAATAAAGGAAGCTGAATGCTTTTTGCGACAGTACTCTTGATTGTTGGTTTAGTACTACTGGTCTATGGCGCCGATCGACTGGTCTATGGCGCAGCGGTTCTCGCACGTTTTTTGGCTATACCGCCGCTGATTATCGGCATCACTATCGTAGGTGTCGGTACTTCCCTGCCCGAACTGATTGTCTCTGTTACAGCCGCGTTCAACAATCAGATCGATATGGCGGTCGGGAACGTTCTTGGCTCCAATATTGCGAATATTCTGTTAATCCTCGGCAGTGCTGCGCTGATTCGCCCTTTGACGGTTCATTCCAAACTGTTACGCCGGGAATTCCCGCCCATGCTTCTGGTCACCGTGTTGTGCGGCTTTTTACTGCACGATAGTTATCTGAGCCGCGCTGACGGCGTGATACTGCTGATCGCCGCCGGGCTGTTTATGCTGCTGGTGCTCAGAATGACACGACAGGCGCAGCACGAGGGCGTCGATAGCCTGGCCCAAGAGCAACTGGCCGAATTGCCGCAGGAAGACGGCAACCAGATGGTGGCCATTCTATGGCTCATCCTCGGCTTGATTATTTTACCTATGGCCGCCCGCATGGTGATCGACAATGCCACCGTGATAGCCCGCCATTTTAATCTCAGCGAACTGACCATCGGCTTGACTGTTCTGGCAATTGGCACCAGCCTGCCAGAACTGGCAACCGCGATTGTTGGCACACTGAAAAAAGAAGATGATATTGCGCTGGGCAATCTCATTGGCTCAAATATTTTTAATATCGTGATCGTTCTGGGCGTGCCGGCACTGCTATCTCCGGGCGCACTCAACCCACTCGCATTCCAACGCGATTATTGGGTCATGCTGGGGGCCAGCGCACTGTTGACTGCGTTTTGTCTCGGCAGCAAACGCCGCATCGGGCAAGGCGCTGGCGCACTTTTGTTATGCGCTTTTATTGCCTATCTTTCGGTGTTGTTGTTGTTTTCTTAACCAGAACGTCCAAACCATTAATCAGAACATCAAAATAAGCAGGACTATCCAGGTATGTCACATTTTAAACTACAACCCGGTTTTGATTTCCAGCAGGCTGGCAAGCAGGTACTGAACATTGAACGTGACGGACTGTCGCAGCTCGACCGGTACATTGACGATAATTTCACCCAGGCGTGTGAAAAAATATTCCACTGTCGGGGGAAAGTCGTGGTGATGGGAATGGGGAAATCCGGTCATATCGGTTGTAAAATGGCCGCCACCTTTGCCAGTACCGGTACACCAGCGTTCTTTGTTCACCCCGGAGAAGCAAGCCACGGCGATCTGGGCATGGTCACGCCGCACGATATCGTGATCGCCATTTCCAACTCTGGCGAATCTCATGAGATTCTATCGCTGATCCCGGTGCTCAAACGTCTGAACGTTTTCCTGATTTGTATGACAGGCAACCCCGAGAGCACGATGGGAAAAGCCGCCGATATTCACCTGTGTGTTCATGTCCCGCAGGAAGCCTGCCCGCTTGGGCTGGCGCCGACCAGCAGCACCACGGCGACACTGGTCATGGGTGATGCGCTGGCTGTCGCGTTATTACAGGCACGTGGCTTCACCGCTGAAGATTTTGCCTTATCCCACCCCGGTGGCGCGCTGGGTCGCAAACTTCTGCTGCGCGTCAGCGATATCATGCATTCGGGCGATGAGATCCCACACGTCTCCCATGATGCCTCCCTGCGTGACGCGCTATTGGAAATTACGCGCAAAAATTTAGGGATGACGGTAATCTGCGACGCAGACATGAAAATCCAGGGTATCTTCACCGATGGCGACCTGCGCCGGATTTTCGACATGAAGATTGACTTGAACAGCGCCCGCATTGCTGATGTGATGACCGCAGGCGGCATCCGCGTCACACCACAAACGCTGGCGGTAGATGCCCTGAACCTGATGCAGTCACGCCATATTACATCGTTGCTGGTCGCGGAGAATGATCGACTGATCGGCATCGTTCACATGCACGATATGCTGCGCGCCGGCGTAGTGTGATCAATCATTGCGGTGTAACAAATACCGCACCCGTCGCCAAATACGGTAGGGTAAGAGAACCAAGGATAAACGTGAATGAGTGAAACCAGGGCGCAAACCGATACCTGTTACGGGCCTGTCGAGCAACAGATACTGGATAAAGCCCGTAACGTTCGCCTGTTAATCTGTGACGTTGATGGCGTACTGTCTGATGGCCTGATTTACATGGGTAATCAGGGCGAGGAACTGAAAACGTTTAACGTGCGGGATGGCTACGGCATCCGCTGTATGCTGACGTCCGGTATTGAGGTCGCCATTATTACCGGTCGCTCGGCCAATATGCTGGTTGATCGTTGTAAAACATTGGGGATCGCTCATCTTTATCAGGGTCAATCGGACAAGCTTTTAGCCTTCAACGACCTGTTGGATAAACTGTCGGTGACCGCCGGCCAGGTGGCCTATATCGGTGATGATCTGATCGACTGGCCGGTTATGGCGCGGGTGGGCTTGAGCGTTGCGGTTGCTGATGCACACCCGTTGCTGTTGCCACGGGCGGACTATGTAACACGTATCGCGGGTGGGCGGGGCGCAGTACGTGAACTTTGCGATTTAATTCTGCTCTCACAGAATAAGCTGGAACATGCCAAAGGGTTGTCGATATGAGTAAAACCAGGCGTTGGTTGACAGCCTTGCTGGCACTGTTGGCGCTCGTCATGATCGGCTGGAATTTAGCCGATCATGACGATGCGCCAGCGTCAGATAACCAGAGTAATGCGGTGCCTATTTACACCAGTGAAAAAACCACCACGCAGGTTTACAGCCCCGCCGGGAAACTGAGTTACCGGCTGGATTCAGACGCAGCGGAGTATTTCAATGACGAACAGCTTAGTTGGTTCACCAAGCCCGTCGCCACATTGTTTAATGAACAAGGTTCGGCCACCTGGTCAGTTCGCGCCGATCGCGCCAAGCTGACCAAAGACAAAATGCTCTATCTGTACGGTCATGTCGAGGTCAACAGTCTGACCAATGACTCGCAGTTGGAGCGGATAAAAACGGACAATGCCCAGGTAAATCTGGTTACGCAGGACGTCACCTCCGACGATGAAGTCACCCTGTATGGCGCCAGCTTTACCTCTAACGGGATGAAAATGCGTGGTAATCTGCGTGAAAAAACAGCCGAGTTGATCGAAAAGGTAAAAACCTCTTATGAAATTCAAAACAAATAACCCGATGCGTCATGCCCTGCTCGCCAGTTCGCTGTTAGCCGTTAGCGTTCCGGCCTTAGCCGTAACAGGGGACAGCAACCAGCCCATTCACATCGATTCAGCCCAGCAATCCCTTGATATGCAAGGCAACACGGTGACTTTCACCGGAAACGTGGTGGTAAAGCAGGGAACCATTGAGGTTAAAGCTGATAAGGTGGTCGTGACGCGTCCGCAGGGTGAACAAGGCAGCGAAGTGATCGAAGGCTACGGCAACCCGGTCACGTTTTACCAAATGCAGGACAACGGCAAGCCAATGAAAGGCCATGCCCAAAAAATCCGTTACGAATTGGCCAATGACTTTTTGGTGCTGACCGGTAATGCCTATCTGGAACAGATGGACAGCAATATAAAAGGCGACCGTATCACCTATCTGGTGAAACAGCAGCAGATGGAAGCGTTCAGCGACAAAGGCAAACGTGTTACCACGGTCTTAGTCCCCTCGCAACTTCAGCAGAAAGAGAGCAAGGGGCAACCCTCCCCTGCTCAACAACCGCAACCACGAGTCACTGAATAACTTATGGCAACATTAATCGCAGAAAATCTGGCTAAAGCGTATAAAGGCCGTAAGGTCGTGGAAAATGTCAGCCTGACCGTCAATTCAGGTGAAATTGTCGGCCTTTTGGGGCCTAACGGCGCCGGGAAAACCACCACTTTTTATATGGTTGTGGGGATTGTCCCGCTTGATGAAGGGCGGATCATAATTGATGAGGAAGACATCAGCCTGCTTCCTCTTCACGATCGCGCACTTAGGGGTATCGGCTATTTGCCGCAGGAAGCCTCGATCTTTCGCCGGTTAACCGTGTATGACAATCTGATGGCGGTGTTGCAGATCCGTAAGGATCTGACCCCGGAGCAGCAAGAAGACCGCGCTAACGAACTGATGGAAGAATTCCATATTATTCATTTGCGCGATAGTCTGGGACAATCGCTCTCCGGTGGGGAGAGACGCCGGGTGGAAATTGCCCGCGCATTGGCGGCGAATCCTAAATTCATCCTGCTGGATGAACCTTTTGCCGGTGTCGATCCCATTTCGGTGATTGATATCAAAAAAATAATCGAACATCTGCGTGATAGCGGGCTGGGCGTGTTGATTACCGATCATAACGTCCGTGAAACGCTGGATGTCTGTGAGCGTGCCTATATCGTCAGTCAGGGGCAGCTCATCGCTCACGGTTCACCCACAGAGATACTGGCCGATGAACAGGTAAAACGCGTCTATCTGGGCGAAGGCTTCCGACTCTGATAGGGTAGGGTTTTTCATTGAACGATTTATAAGGAAGTTAGCGCTACATGAAGCAAGGTTTGCAACTCAGGCTTAGTCAGCAATTGGCCATGACTCCACAGCTACAGCAGGCAATCCGCCTGCTGCAACTGTCCACGCTTGAACTGCAACAAGAGATCCAACTGGCGCTGGAAAGCAATCCGTTACTTGAGCAAACGGACAACCACGAAGAAATAGAGTCATTTGAAACAATCGACAGTGATTCACTGGATACCGGTGAAGCACTCGAACAAAAGGATATGCCGGAAGAGCTACCGCTTGATGCAACCTGGGACGAAATTTATTCCGCAGGCACCCCCTCAGGCACCGGCACCGATTATCGTGATGAGGAGTTACCGATCTACCAGGGTGAAACCACCCAAACCCTTCAGGATTACCTGATGTGGCAGGTTGAGTTGACGCCGTTTTCCGATACCGATGCAGCAATAGCCACATCCATCGTTGATGCCGTGGACAACACCGGCTATCTCACCGTGCCGCTGGAAGACATTCTCGACAGCATTGGCGATGAAAACGTCACGCTGGATGAAGTGGAAGCGGTGCTTAAGCGGGTACAGCGCTTTGATCCCGTTGGCGTTGCCGCCCGCGATCTGCGCGATTGTCTGCTGGTTCAGCTTTCTCAGTTTGCCAACGATACCCCCCGTCTTGCGGAAGCGCGGCTGATTGTCAGCGACTATCTCGACCTGCTGGCAAATCATGATTTCCGTAGCCTGATTCGCTCCACCCATTTGAAAGAAGAGGTATTGAAAGAGGCGCTAGCGCTGATTCAGTCGCTCGATCCCCGGCCAGGGCAGTCAATTAATACCGGCGAGTCAGAATATGTCATTCCCGATGTTCTGGTACGTAAGATTCAGGGGCAGTGGGTGGTGGAATTAAATACCGACAGCGTTCCCCGGTTACAGATTAATCAGCAATATGCTGCGCTGGGCAACAGCGTGCGCAGCGACAGCGACGGCCAGTTTATCCGCAGCCATTTACAGGAAGCCCGTTGGTTAATAAAAAGCCTGGAAAGCCGTAATGATACCCTCCTCAAAGTCACACGCTGTATTGTCGAACAGCAGCAGGATTTCTTTGATCAGGGTGAAGAATTCATGAAGCCGATGGTATTGGCGGATATTGCCCAGGTGGTGGATATGCATGAATCCACGATTTCCCGTGTAACCACGCAAAAATTTCTGCACAGTCCACGCGGCATTTTTGAGCTAAAATATTTCTTCTCCAGCCACGTGAATACCGACAGCGGGGGGGAAGCCTCGTCAACAGCTATCCGGGCACTGGTTAAAAAGTTAATCGCTGCGGAAAACCCCGCCAAACCGTTAAGCGACAGCAAGCTGACCACATTGCTCTCTGAACAGGGCATCATTGTAGCGCGGCGTACCGTGGCGAAATACCGAGAGTCTTTATCTATCCCACCATCAAATCAGCGTAAACAACTGGTTTGATCTCAACTGAGAAGGAAGACACTATGCAGCTCAACATTACCGGACACCACATCGAACTTACGGAACCTTTGCGCGATTTCGTGCACACAAAGTTTGCTAAATTAGAGCAATATTTTGACCGCATTAATCAAGTCAATGTGGTACTTAAAGTGGAGAAAGTACAAAAAATCGCCGATGCCACGATCCATGTTAATGGCGGAGAGCTGCATGCCACATCCGAAGCGGAAGATATGTACGCCGCTATTGATTTGTTGATCGATAAACTGGCCCGACAGCTCAATAAGCATAAGGATAAGCTTAAGCAGCACTGATTTTTCTCCCTGCCATTTGGGCAGGGAACAGACCCGGCCCCTCTATTTTATGGGCCGGGCTCACCAGAAATGAAAAGTGTCGTTAAGTGAACATAAAATGAACAACGATCCTGTTTTGCAACTCAGTACCGTATTACGTCCCGAGTGCACCCGAAGCGCCGTCCATTGCCAAAGTAAAAAACGGGCATTGGAAATTATCAGCGAGTTGGCAGCCAAACAGCTTAATCTGCCTTCACAGATTATCTTTGACGCCATTCTCACGCGGGAACGAATGGGCAGTACCGGCATCGGTAATGGCATTGCCATCCCTCATGGTAAACTTGAGGATGATAACGCGCTGGGCGCAATTGGGGTATTTATCCAGTTAGAACAGCCTATCGCGTTCGATGCTATTGATAACCAAGCCGTTGATTTACTTTTTGCCTTGCTGGTTCCGGCAGAACAATGTAAAACCCATTTACATACCCTATCGCTTGTCGCCAAACGATTGGCCGATAAAACCGTTTGCCGGCGTCTGCGCAGCGCACAAAGCGATGAAGAGCTGTACCAGATTATGACGGAAGCCGGTTAAATCAGGTGGTGATGCGTATGATAACTGGCGGCATGATGGGTAATAGTCTTGTTCGAACCATTAATTGTGAAAACAATCATTACCAAAAAAATGGCAGTGCGGGTTCGTCATCACACTGCCAGGGGGGAGTCGTCAGATGGTGCTGATGATCGTCAGTGGTCGTTCAGGCTCAGGGAAATCCGTCGCCCTGCGTGCGCTGGAAGATATGGGGTTCTACTGCGTAGATAACCTCCCGGTGGTTCTGCTACCGGAACTGGCCAACACGCTGGCTGAACGCGATATCTCCGCCGCAGTCAGTATTGACGTGCGCAATATGCCGGAATCACCGGAAATATTTGAGCACGCCATGGCGCAACTACCGCAAAGTTTCTCGCCTCAGTTGCTGTTTCTGGATGCCGATCGCAATACGCTGATCCGCCGTTACAGTGATACCCGCCGTCTGCACCCGCTGTCCAGCAAGAATCTGTCGCTGGAAAGCGCTATTGATGAAGAAAACGATCTGCTGGAGCCGCTACGATCACGGGCCGATCTGATCATCGACACCTCTGAAATGTCAGTACATGAACTGGCGGAAATGCTGCGTACCCGGCTGCTTGGCAAAAGGGAGCGCGAGCTGACGATGGTATTTGAATCTTTCGGCTACAAGCACGGTATCCCCATCGATGCCGACTATGTGTTTGATGTGCGTTTCCTGCCCAACCCCCATTGGGATCCGAAACTACGCCCGATGACGGGCCTGGACAAGCCGGTGGCGGCCTTCCTCGATAGGCATACCGAAGTCCATAATTTTATCTACCAGACCCGCAGCTATCTGGAGCTGTGGTTACCCATGTTGGAAACCAATAACCGCAGCTACCTGACCGTAGCCATTGGCTGTACCGGCGGCAAGCATCGATCCGTTTATATCGCAGAACAACTGGCTGATTACTTCCGTTCACGCGGCAAAAACGTGCAGTCCCGCCACCGCACGCTGGAAAAACGTAAACCATCATGACGGTAAGACAAACCGTTGAAATCAAAAATAAGCTGGGAATGCACGCCCGGCCCGCCATGAAACTGTTTGAACTGGTGCAAAGTTTCGACGCCGAGGTGATACTGCGTAATGACGGCGGCACCGAGGCAGAAGCCAGCAGCGTGATCGCCATGCTGATGCTCGACTCGGCCAAAGGCCGTTTCATAGAAGTGGAGGCGACCGGCCTGGATGAAGGTCAGGCGCTGGCCGCCGTTATTGAGCTATTTGAAGCCGGATTTGACGAAGAGTAAACGCTCTCCCGCTTTATGCCAATGTTCGCGTGCCGATCACTCTCCCGCAATTTTCATCTCTGGCAATAAAACCGAACCACACTGAATATTACTCCGTGTTTCAATGTCATTTCCTACCGTCACGATATTGCGCAGCATCTCTTTCAGGTTACCCGCAATGGTAATCTCACTAACCGGATACTGAATTTCACCGTTTTCGACCCAAAAGCCTGATGCTCCACGGGAATAATCCCCCGTCACGCCGCTCACGCCCTGCCCCATCAGTTCAGTCACCAGCAGCCCTTTACCCATCTGTTTCAGCAAGTCGTCAAAGCCCTGCCCCTGCCCGGCAATGCGCCAGTTATGAATACCGCCAGCATGGCCCGTGCTTTTCATCCCCAGTTTACGGGCGGAGTAGCTGGTTAGCAGCCAGGTTTGCAACACGCCGTCTTTGACAATTTCCCGCCGGTCGGTGCGCACGCCTTCATTATCAAACGGCGTTGAAGCCAGCCCTTTGCGCAGATGCGGCAATTCCTCAATCGTCAGCCACGCTGGCAGGATTTGCTGCCCCAGCTTATCCAGCAGGAAGGTTGATTTACGGTACACACTGCTGCCGCTGATCGCACTGACCAGATGACCGAACAGCCCGGTTGCCACTTCGGCGGAAAACAGGACGGGCGCCTGCATAGTCGGCAGCTTGCGCGGCGACAAACGAGACAACGTACGGCGTGCGCACTCTTCTCCGACCCATTCCGGGGAACGTAATTCATCCAGCGATCGACCGATGGTATAGGCATAGTCACGCTCCATATCGCCGTTGACTTCCGCGATCACACAACTGGACATGGAGTGACGGCTGGAGCAATAGCTCTGTAACATACCGTGGCTATTGCCAAAAACCTTGATGCCATAATGGCTGTTAAAGCTGCCGCCTTCGGTATTGGTGATGCGCTTATCGGCTTTCAGCGCGGCCTGCTCGGCCCGGGCCGCCAGTTCAATACCGCGCTCCGCATCCAGTTCTGACGGATGGAACAGATCCAGATCCGGTGCGTCAAACGCCAGCAGATCTTTATCCGCCGGGCCGGCAAACGGATCGGCAGACGTGTAGCGGGCGATATCCAACGCGGCCTGTACGGTACGGGCAATAGCGTCCGGGCTAAGATCGGTTGACGATGCGCTGCCTTTGCGCTGCTGGTGATACACCGTAATCCCAAGCGCGCCATCGCTGTTGAATTCAACGTTTTCAACTTCACCATAACGGGTGCTAACACCAATCCCCGTCGTTTTTGACACAGCGACTTCCGCCGCATCAGAACCCGCACGCGCCAGCTCCAGCGCCTGTGCAACCGCCTGTTCCAGCGCTTTACGCTGTTGTACAACCTGAGTGATTATTGTCATCGTTCTGCCATAATAAGTGAGAAAGCCTGCACACCTGCAACTTGAAAACAGAAGGGTTAAAAAGGTGTAGCATAATGCCTTTGAGTCTAACAGGATCTTTAGATAATTTCGCACAAAGCCCAAACCTGTTAGGATCAGCCTCTTTTTAAAACGGGCCAACGCTTCGCGTTGTTAAAAGCGCTCCTGGAAATTTTTTAAGGATCCAATCATGAACAAAAAAACCGAAGACTGGCTCGATGAAGTCCCGGACAATAATGAAGACGATGATGATGAAATTATCTGGGTCAGTAAAAGCGAGATTAAACGTGATGCCGAAGCGCTGAAAGACCTGGGCGCTGAACTGGTTGAGCTGGGTAAAAATGCGTTGGAAAAGATCCCGCTGGATGACGATCTGCGTGCCGCGGTTGAATTGGCGCAGCGCATCAAGAAAGAAGGCCGTCGCCGCCAGTTGCAGTTAATCGGCAAAATGCTGCGTGCGCGCGATCCAGAGCCAATTCAGGCCGCATTGGATAAGCTGAAGAACCGGCATAATCAGCAGGTGGTGCTTTTCCACAAGCTGGAATTATTGCGCGACCGCCTGGTGGCTGAGGGTGATGACGCCATCCCCGACATTCTGGCACTCTATCCTGATGCCGATCGCCAGCAGCTACGCTCACTGGTACGTAATGCTCAGAAAGAAAAAGCGGCCAATAAACCGCCCAAATCCACCCGTCAGATTTTTCAGTATTTGCGCGAACTGGCGGAAGCCAGCGTATAAACCGGTAACGAGGCGGCTCTAAATGGCCGCTTTTTTAACTCCGTCATGTTCCGTTCAGTAATCGCTTACGCCGTGCCGCCCACGGTAAGGTTATCCAGTTTCAGCGTCGGCTGGCCCACTCCCACGGGCAGGCTCTGCCCTTCTTTACCGCAGACGCCTACGCCCTTATCCAGTTCCAAATCGTTTCCTACCATTGAAATCTGCTGCATGGCTTCAATACCAGAACCAATCAGCGTGGCCCCTTTCACTGGGGTTGTTATCCGGCCTTTTTCAATCAAATAGGCTTCCGAGGTGGAAAATACGAACTTGCCGGAGGTGATATCCACCTGACCGCCGCCAAAATTCGGCGCATACAGGCCATATTCCACGCTGGCGATAATCTCATCCGGCGTTGATTTTCCGGCCAGCATGTAGGTATTGGTCATACGCGGCATCGGTAAATGGGCGTAAGATTCACGGCGGCCATTACCGGTTGGGGCGACCCCCATCAGGCGCGCATTGAGTTTATCCTGCATATAACCTTTCAGGATCCCGTTCTCGATCAGCACGTTATACTGTCCCGGCACGCCTTCGTCATCCATCGCCAGTGAGCCACGACGGCCATCCAACGTGCCGTCGTCAACAACGGTGCAAAGCTCAGACGCCACCAGATTACCCATCTGACCGCTGAATACCGAGGTGCCACGACGGTTAAAATCGCCTTCCAGACCGTGACCAACCGCTTCATGCAGCAGTACGCCCGGCCAGCCAGCACCCAACACAACCGGCATGGAACCTGCCGGGGCTGCAACCGCCGACAGATTAACCAACGCCATGCGCACCGCCTCCTTCGCCCAGGCTTCGACACGCGCTTCGCCGTCCGTCACTTCCCAGAAATAGTCATAGCCACTGCGCGACCCACCGCCACTTGCGCCACGTTCGCGCTTACCCTCCGCTTCGACCAGTACGCTGATAGACAAGCGAACCAGCGGTCGGACATCCGCCGCCAGCGTACCGTCAGTAGCCGCCACCAGCACTAACTCGTACACCCCGGTCAGGCTGACGGTGACTTCCTGCACTCTGGCATCGGCGGCACGGGCTACCGTATCCGCACGCTGTAGCAGGGCTATTTTGTCTTCACGGGTCAGGCTATCCAGCGGATTAAACTGAGGATAAAGCGCACGATGGGAAATTTCACCCAGCGTATGGGCTGAACCTGCGCCCTGCTCACGCACAATACTGCGCGCTGCCTGAGCACTCTGGTGCAGAGCATTCAGTGTGATCTGGTCGGCATAGGCAAACCCGGTTTTTTCACCATTAATGGCCCGGATCCCCACACCCTGGTCGATATTGTAGGAGCCGTCCTTAATAATGCGGTCTTCCAGCACCCAGGTCTCATGATAGCTGGACTGAAAATAAAGGTCGGCGTAGTCCAGACGACGTTCATTTAACAGCCCCAGCACAGAGGACAGATCTTGAAGATTCAATTTGTTTGCGGTGAGTAATTGCTCACTGACAAAAGACAGACTCATATTTTTCACTCTTTATTAGATGAAATCGGGCGAACGAACCGTGCCAACCAGTTATGACGCTACTCACCTTTTTTACTCGGTTCACGCAGCACTTCCTGAATCTTCGGTTGATCAAGGCTACCGGAAATTTGGTAGCGGATCAGCGAAATTTTATTCCACAACGGCGCCAGCGCCTTGCTGGCCGCAAACACTGCGGCCCCCACCACCGGATTGATAACAAACGCGGTCGCCACCCCCACGGTGGCAGAGATCTCCGGTGCAACCACCGCTTCCATATTGATCTGCCGTCGCACCAGATCAACACTACCCTTCATGGCAATATCCGCTTCCAACCCATCAACCAGCATATCGTCGGTATGCAGAACACCGTCTTTGATCCATGCCGTGCTGCGAATAGAGTCAAAGTAGAAACCGCTGCCAAAGGTATCACTAAAATCAAACTTGAGCTTACGCAGCAAGGCATCGAAGCTGACCAAACGCAGCAATTGCCCAGCCTGACCTGTCCCCGCATCCGCAATTTCGCCTTTACCTATCCGTGCATGAAGTATGCCGCTCAGGCTGGCAATATCCGGCGCCCAGGGCGTACCACGCCAATAAAGATCGTAATCGACATCAAAAGACCCGGCATGTAGCGGCGTATCGATACCAAACCAATCGGCATTCTGCACCAGACTATCGCCCAGTAAGCGCCCCTTCAGAGCTGTACGGACACCTTCTGCGTTTTCCTGCCAACTGCCATTCACGGTCATTCGGGCCTTACCTGTATCAATGACGCCATCACGTAAGGTCAGTTTCTCTTTTTCAGGCTGCAACGTCCCCTGAATATGACCAACATTCTGCCCGGCAAACCAGCACTGCCGACAATTTATCTGCAATGCAGGCCAATCCTCAAAACTCATGTTTGAGTCGTTCAATGGCGATTTTTTCTCAGCCAGCGCCACAGGGTTGGTCGCTTCATTACCTTTCCACTGAGGATTGTAGTAAAGATAGCGAATATCACTGCGCCACATACCGCGGTTCGGTATATCAAGCGTTGCGTCAATCTCACGCCCCCGCGCCTGAACCTCATTACCGCTCAAGGTATTCTTACTGATAATCGACAGGTCGTGCCATTGCTGCCCCAGCAGTTGAAGCTCAGGCGTACGCAAGGTAACGGCTTTCGGGAAGCGGATGCGGCGAACAGCTTCATTATTCAGCGATGACCGTGCGGACGGCAGCAAGCCAAGCCAGCGTTCGCCATCCAGCGGAGGAAGATCGATAACCAGAGAGGATGACGGCGGCAAAGGCGGCAATGTGTCAGCCCCTTTGCGCAAGCTGGCGCGCGCCAGCGTTACCGTATCGCCTTTCAGTGACCACTGGCTGTTAAACCGATTATCCTTACCCAGATTACCCTGCATCGTGAAGCCATTCAGATCCCCTTTGACCTTCACCTGTAACGGTAAATTTTCTCCGGCAGGTTTATTCAGCGGGCTAGGTAAGTGACTACTTACTTTATTTAAATCCGCCAGTATATCTACGCTATACGTTGTAACGCCCTGATAAGGCAGAGTCACTGATACCGTGCTTTTCCAATCTGCGCTGCCTGATATCTCTTGTCTTACCGACGTTGGCACCCCCGGTAAACGGGACGGTTGCCATGCGCCCTGAAGCCCGACATTAACCTGAAAGGCTTTATCCTGCTCTTGCGTGGTAAAAGCCACCGTCATTGGCTGATCCAACCAGGTAGCCTGTAGGGTTTCACTGCGCAGATTACCGTTATCGTAGCGGAATTTACCGCTAAGATTTTTTATCGTGGTTGATAACGGCTTAAGGTAAAGGCTGTTGTTATTCAACACGATATCGCCGCTGGCCTGTACCTCGCCTCCCGCCAGCGGGATATTCAGATGCAGACCGCCCTTCACCGGCCCATCGATCTGTAATTCCTCAAGCGCAGCCCCCAGCGAAGACTTCAGCGGCGTTTGATTGATGTAGTTACCCACTTCCTGACCCGGCCCGCTTAACTCACCATCGATCAGTAATTGTTCTTGCTGGTAATCAGGAATGACCGCACTGATATTCTTGCCTTCTACTTCTCCCAGCCAGATCTGCGGCGCCAACATCCATAAGCCGTTATTGACAAAATTAAGATTGATATCCAACTGCGTTAACGCAGGCCAACCTGGCTGGAACTGAAAGGTGGAATTTTTTACCGGCACCCAGACTTCAAACTGTCCTTCATTGTGTGTGTAGGGAAAATGCTGCGGATCGCCGGCAAATATCAACGTGCCATTATCAGCCTGTCCGCCTTTAAGCGCGCCGCTCAGATAATCCACCAGTTCCTGCCCCATAAAGGGTTCAGGATAATAGCGCCAGGCATCAGCGGCATCCGTCAAACGCAGGCCCGCCAGAATATCCAGTCTGGGATCGCCTTTTTCGGGTTGCTGATAATGAAAATCTCCGTTTATCCACAATGATTTAGCCTGAACATCCAGCCCATCGCTCCACAGTTCCCATCCCTGACTGTTATAACGCCAGTTAAAGACGCCGCTGGCCTGGGTGATTTCCAGCGGCGCCCGAAACGTCCCGTTGTTCGGCAGCGTGCTGTTCGTCAGCCCCACATCCAACTGCCCGCGTTCGACACTGCCCATTACCGAGCCGGAAAAATGATCCACGCCCGGCAAACATTGCCACGCCTGCCAGCTCACATCATGCCATTCGGCCTGAAAACGGCTTTTCTCCGGCTGTTGCAGGGGAATATCCACCGCAAGCATACTGAGCCTGCCTTGTGGTTGCAGCGACGCCCAGCGTTCTTTTAATGCCGGCGTCGTGGCAGACAAGAGCGGCAGCAGCGCATCAATACGCGCCAGATCCAGATTGCTGGCGCGAATGCGTAATTCTTCCTGGCGGTCTGGCCCCAGCATAGGTTCATTCTTCGGTAGCCAAAGCGCAGAAAACTGGCCTTTCGGCCAGGCAACGCCATCGGTTGTCAGGTTCAGCGCAGGCACGGTAAGCTGCCAGCCATTTTTCTCACGGCTAACATGCAAAACCATATCGTCAACGTTCAGGCGATGGGTATTCTCAGCCTCGCCCCAGGTGGCGGTTCCCTGATTAAGAAACACATCCCCACTCTGAATATCGCCCTTACGCACATTAAGCCAGGCGGCCAGACTGAAATCCGCACTTTCCAATCCGGTGTTATTCTTCATCCAGCGGCTGAACCAGGGCTTCATATCAATATTGTCGGCCTGTAGGTAAAGCATCCCGTTGTTGAGTAACCCCTGATCGTCGTCCAAATCCATTCTCATCTGCACCACGCCATGCTGACCGTTAAAGCTCGACAGGCTGATAAGCCCTTCGGCGCGGTGGCGTTTGTCAGAATTCAGCCAGGTCAGTTGTGGTACGCTGAATTCCGCACGTGCGCCCGATGGCGTGAGAAAAGAGATATGGCTGTCGCGCAGATCAAAATGATCAAACTGACGCAGAAAGAGATCGTTCAGCTTTCCGGATACGATGAGCTCGCCATCCTGGCGCTTTCCGGCAAGCGTTGCATTGATATCAAGCTGTAGCTGATAGAAGGTGAGATCGCGGAACTGCCAGCGCCCATGCAGCAAGGATTGCCAGACATCCAGCGCCAGTGTAATACGCTCAACCCGCCAGTCCGACTCCGGCAGGGAAGTCTGAAAATTTTCAATTTCCAGCGTGGGGCCGAAAGATTCCCAGCGTCCTTTCAGCGATCCGATTTCCAGTGGAACCCCAGCGACAGACTGTGCCCATGCCACCAGTTGTGGCCGGAAGTGATCGAGCTGTGGCAGCACCAATCTTAAACCGCTGACTAACAGCGCAACAATCACAATAAGAGTGGCGCCCGTTGCTAATAATATTCCGGGCAGTCGCCTCACGTATTTCTCCTTGTTTTCGTCGCTGACCGACGAGCGAAAGCCGCTTTCACAGGGGTTGTGGTTATCGGAGTCATGCTGTCTCCAACCCTGAGCGCCCGGCAAAGACGCGTTCACGGTTGGCGTGAATCTTACATCATTACAACGTCAAACTGCTCCTGGCTATACAATGGTTCAATTTGTACCATGACCTGCTTGCCAACGAAAATCTCTACCTCAGCCAGTGCATGTGACTCTTCGCTTTTCAGCGCTTCACCCACCGTCGGCGATGCATAGACCAGGAAGCGATCGCTATCATAAGCATGATGAACGCGCACAATCTCACGCATAATCTCATAACAGACGCTTTCAACCGTTTTCACCGTACCGCGCCCGTGGCACGTTGGGCACTCATTACATAATACGTGCTCTATACTCTCACGGGTTCGCTTACGCGTCATCTCTACTAATCCTAGTTGAGAGAAGCCATTAATACTGGTTTTTACCCGATCTTTACTTAACGCCTGCTCCAGAGAGTGCAGTACGCGGCGGCGGTGATCTTCGTTGTTCATATCGATAAAATCAATGATGATAATGCCGCCTAGATTACGTAAACGAAGCTGCCGGGCCACCGCCTGGGTCGCTTCGATGTTGGTATTAAAAATGGTTTCGTCCAGATTACGGTGGCCGACGAATGCCCCGGTATTGATATCAATGGTGGTCATGGCTTCTGTCTGATCGATAATCAGATAACCACCTGATTTTAAGCCAACTTTTCTTTCCAGCGCCCGCTGAATTTCATTTTCCACATCAAACAAATCAAAGATGGGTTGTGTACCAGCATAATGCTCCAGTTTATTGGCCATTTCCGGGATATATTCTGCGGTAAACTCCAGCAGCGAGTCATAGGTCAGCCGGGAATCCACACGGATGCGATCCAGCGCCTCCCCGGCGAAATCACGCAGGATCCGCTGCGCCAAAGCGACTTCGCCATAGATCTGATATTTGGTCTGGTTACGTTTTTTACGCTCCATGACCTTACCCCACAAGCGCTTTAGAAAAGCGGCGTCCTGAGAAAGCTCTTCCTCGCCGATCCCTTCCGCGGCGGTACGAATAATGAACCCGCCTTGCTCATCACAATAGTCTGCAACCGTTTTCTTTAAACGCTCGCGCTCGGCTTCACTTTCGATTCGCTGTGAAACGCCAACATGAGACGCCCCCGGCATAAACACCAGATACCGCGATGGCAGCGTGATATCCGTCGTCAGGCGAGCGCCTTTGGTGCCCAGCGGATCTTTAACCACCTGCACCATCAGATCTTGTCCCTGACGTACCAGTTCAGCAATATCGCGCACATGGAAGTTTTTCTGTTCATCACCGGCAACACATTCCGTATGCGGCATAATATCGGAGGCATGTAGGAACGCCGCTTTATCCAGCCCGATATCCACAAACGCTGCCTGCATACCCGGTAATACCCGGCTCACCCGGCCTTTATAGATATTGCCGACAATGCCGCGCCTGGATTCACGCTCAATATGGATTTCCTGCAAAATACCGCCATCAATATAAGCAACCCGCGTCTCTGAAGGTGTGACGTTTACCAGTAACTCAGCAGTCATGTTTTCCTCTTGCAATCCGCAGCGCAGCAAAATTACTGAATAACTCATGGGTTTCCACCAACGGTAATCCTACCACGGCATGGTAACTTCCCTTGATCGACTTAACAAAACACCCGCCCTTGCCCTGAATACCGTAGGATCCGGCTTTATCCATCGGCTCCCCACTGGCGATATAGTTATCAATGTCCTGACGGGAAAGTGTGCGGAATACGACATCGGTCACGACCAGACTGCTTAACATATCGTGTCTGTCGGCCAACGCCACCGCAGTCATCACCTGATGTTGTTGCCCGGAGAGTTGTGTCAGCATCTGCGCAGCATGAGCTTCGTCACGTGGTTTTTCCAGCACTTGTCCGTTTAATACCACAATAGTATCTGCGCCCAGCACCGGCAAATCTGACGGCGCAACCAATACGCCCGCAGACGCTTTCCCATGCGCCAGACGACGCACATAGCTTTCAGCCGTTTCATTTGGCAAACGCCGCTCTTCCACCGCCACACTAAGAGGTGCAAAAGGCATATCGAGCAGCACGAGCAGTTCCCGGCGACGGGGGGAAGAAGACGCCAGATAAAGTTGAGTCATGAGCGGCCCTATTGCACGGTGAACTGACGGCGTATTTTACGCATCAGCAGGAACAGCCACGGCCAAAGTACGCCGTCGACCACGCTATTCCAGAATGTTTCCGGGCGGAAAGAGACATTAATCACCAGAAACTCCGCCCAGAACACAACCAAATCCATCAACAGCGAAAGCAGTATCACAATCAATGCCTGTTGCCATAGCGCCATATTACGGAAGAGCTGAAATTTAAACGCCACCAGATAAGCGACAAGACTCATGGCCAGCGCCCGTACACCTAATGTAGATCCTAAAATCAGATCCATAATCATGCCCAGCACGAATCCCGTTCCCACGTTAACCCGGTGCGGTAACGCCATGACCCAATAAATAAGAAACAACGTCAGCCAGGAGGGACGATAAACATAAATCTGCTCCGGCCACGGCATAATCTGCAATACCATTGCGATCAAAAAAGAGAGCCAGATAACCCAGTTACCATGTCTGCGGTAGCGATTCATTGGCGCACTCCCGGCGACATAGCAGGATCGGCAGCAGGCGGCGGCCCCATCTCATCAGGAGGCGGTAATACCTGTGGCATCATCTGCATCAGCCGCTCATTGGCGACACGGTGAACTTCCGCCGGTGGTAAAGCGGTGCTTGAATTTCTGTCCCCCCCCCACAGCAGTAACAGATAGCGCAAACGCTGCAAGCCAGCCGTAGGACGAGCCTGAATCACAGTATATGCCCGTTGAGTATCGATTGTTACCGATGACACCACCGCCACAGGATAGCCTTCCGGGAAGCGGCCCCCCAGTCCAGACGTCACCAACACATCACCGACGCGAATGTCCGTGTTATTGGGTAAGTGTTCCAGTTGCAGATCGTCTGTACAGCCATTACCGGCGGCAATCACACGGATATCATTGCGCAAAACCTGAATAGGCAGCGCATGGGAAACATCACAAATCAGCAAAACCCGGCTGGTAATCTGCCCAACCGCAACCACCTGACCGACCACGCCTTTGTCACTGATGACCGGCTGGCCCTCATACACGCCGTTTACTCGCCCTTTATCGATGACAACCTGGTCGCTATAGGGATCGGTTCCTGCAGAAATCACCTGAGTAACCATTTTTTGCTCATCCTGACGCAGCGGAGAACCCAGCAGTTCACGTAACCGGGCATTCTCTTGTTTGAGTTGCCCCAGTAGCAATAACTCGCTGTTTTTCATTAGCAATTCCTGACGCAACGCGGTATTTTCCAGCCCCAGTTGATTACGAGTCGCCAAAGATTCAGACATGTTATCCAGCACCTGACGCGGGCCATTTGCCAGAAAATAGAAGGGGCTGACGGCGGTATCCATGTACGTTCTGATTTTAACGAACGCACCAAGCCGACTGTCGGCAATAATCATAAAAATCGCGGTAACGACAGCAAGGAAAAGTCGTAGTTGCAGGGAAGGCCCCCTGCTAAAAATCGGCTTCATAAAATTGCGTATTCCTCGACAGCAAGATAAAAAATCGCCTGGAGCGATTTTCAACGTCGCACAGCGACGGCCTGGAAGGCGAGTCTCACGGATGAGACGAGTAAAAAATCGCCTGGAGCGATTTTCAACGTCGCACAGCGACGGCCTGCCAATTAAAAAAGGGGGCTGCCGAGCGGGATGAAAAATACACGCATTCATCCATACGGCGCCCCCTTTTCCTGGCCGGATTATTCTTCGCTGAACAAATCGCCGCCGTGCATGTCGATCATCTCCAACGCTTTACCGCCGCCACGAGCCACGCAGGTTAACGGATCTTCAGCCACCACGACCGGAATGCCCGTTTCTTCCATCAGCAGGCGATCTAAATTGCGCAACAGCGCGCCACCACCGGTCAACACCATGCCACGCTCGGAAATATCGGAAGCCAGTTCCGGCGGACATTGCTCCAGCGCCACCATCACCGCGCTGACAATGCCGGTCAACGGTTCCTGTAATGCTTCCAGAATCTCATTGGAATTCAGGTTAAAGCCGCGCGGTACGCCTTCAGCAAGGTTACGACCACGAACTTCAATTTCAAGCACTTCATCACCCGGATATGCCGAACCGATCTCATGCTTAATACGTTCCGCCGTCGCTTCACCGATCAGTGAGCCATAGTTACGACGAACATAGTTGATGATCGCTTCATCAAAGCGGTCGCCACCGATACGCACAGAAGAGGAATACACTACGCCGTTCAGTGAAATCACCGCGACTTCGGTTGTACCACCGCCGATATCCACCACCATTGAACCGGTCGCTTCTGAAACCGGCAGACCCGCGCCAATCGCTGCCGCCATCGGCTCTTCAATCAGGAACACTTCGCGCGCCCCGGCGCCCTGCGCCGACTCACGAATAGCACGGCGTTCCACCTGCGTCGCCCCGACAGGCACACACACCAGCACGCGTGGGCTTGGGCGCATAAAGCTATTGCTGTGCACCTGTTTGATAAAGTGCTGCAACATTTTTTCAGTCACAAAGAAATCAGCAATCACGCCATCCTTCATCGGGCGGATTGCAGCAATATTACCAGGCGTACGGCCCAGCATTTGTTTAGCGTCATGGCCTACAGCAGCTACGCTTTTCGGAGAACCAGCACGATCCTGACGAATAGCCACCACAGAGGGTTCATTCAGTACGATGCCCTGCCCTTTAACATAAATCAGGGTATTGGCGGTACCCAGGTCGATGGACAAGTCATTGGAAAACATGCCACGAAATTTCTTAAACATAACGAAAGGATAATCCTGCAAGCTGGGGGCGAAAAATAAATTCGCCTACTTTACCAACCACACGAAACAGCGACAAGGCACGAAAACGTTCTGCTTCGGTGAAAAAAGTCTGTGTCGTACACATCGGCTTTAAAAAGGAATACAGCGTGAAACTCCTTTTCTCCAAACAGCGGGGCAGATTATCACTTTCTGCCCAACAGAATAGTACTAGCACAGGACATAAAACCTGACATTTAATCCGATTACCGCTAATGTAAGCGCACACTAACCAAACCGGTCGCCGACTCATTCTACGTCAATTTGACCGGGACTTTTACACTAAACACGATAGTGCGGTGAATATTTTTTCAGCTCATCATTCACTGGAACCGAAGTGGCAAAAAAATCGCCCTGACCGCCATAAACGCCCTTATCCAATAGCGTCCGCCATTCTTCTTTGGTGCGAACACCGGCGGCAAAAACTTTGGTTTGCGTTCCCTTACAGGCTTCCGTCAGGCTCTGCACAAACAGCTGATTCTCCGGGCGTCGTTCAAGGCTGCGCACCAGACCGGGATGAAGTTTGATGATTTCCACCTGTAATGACTTAATGTAGGTGGTGCTGACCAGCGTTAATCCCGCCTGAGCGACCGCCAGACGACACCCAAAACTTAATATAAGGTTCAGTGCCGGACGCAAACGACCGATATATTGACAGACATCGGCCTCCGCAAGTTCAAATAAAATGCATTCTCGTTGCTTTTTCGGACATTGCAGCAGCGTTTCCTGCAACCAGCAAAGAAATGTCTTTTGCAAAAGTGAGTCCACGCTAACCGGCATAGCCAGTGTTTCACCAGGCCAGCTAACCGTTAATGCTATAATCCGGGAAACCAGTTGGCGGTCATAGCTGGCTGTCAGACCAAGCTGCTGCACCAGCGGCATATACTCCGCCGCCAGCAACTCTTGCGTACCATCATAAATACGACTCATCATTTCACGGTGATGCACCACATCATCCCTGGTAACCGCCGGTTTCTGATACAGTCTCGGCCCACCGCGGGCGAGCGTTTGCTCCAGCAACGTGCGCCATTTCACACTGCCGCGACCTTTGTCCGGCACCTGCCGGTCAAAAACACACCAGCCATTGCCGCCCTGCAGTACGGCATTACGCGTCGCATCCTCCACGCTTTCCATCACCTGTTCTGAACTTTGCCCGCTGCGATAGGCGCAAATTCCGATATGCAGAATATCCTCTCGATCGAGCAGCGGCGTGACGGGCAGAATATCAATGGCTTTCACTAACTGCGCCGCAATGTTATCCGCTTCCTTTAAGGTGCAATGCGGCAACAACACGGCAAAATCACTATTAAAATAGCGTGCCAATAGTGCTGACGGGTAGCGCATCACAAACGTCGACAGCAAATTCACCAGCGTAAAACTGTATTCCTGAATCGCTCCGCCATAGCCATGCGTTTCCTGCAAAGTTTCGAAATCAGGCAGGCGAATCATCATCACAATGCCGTGAGTGCCTACGTTTTCAATATCTTCCAGTTGCGTGGTCAGTTGATTATCAAAGAACAAGCGATTGTTCAGCCCGGTTTCCGCATCCTGCGCGGCAAAAGCACGGATCAGGGTATCTACCCGGCTGCGCTCCTCACGGGCTTCAACCAGATCAGCCAGCAGTTGATCGATGGCGCTGCTGGCATTCACCGGCCACTCTCGTACAGAACCATGCATGACGGACTCACGCTCTCCATTCAGAATGCGTATGGCCCGCGCTTCAAGCTGTTCCTCTCCTGCCGTTTGACGGTGTAACCAGCGAATGGACAAATACAGCACCATCAGGCAGATGGACAATAACACCGACAGCGTAAATATAAGAAAGCGCGGCATACCAAACAGGGGATCGATGTAGGTCACTTCAATCACCATACCCAAATGATGCATAAGCGGGAGCTGGGTATTACGGTACGCGTAGACGTGATGATCATCAGCCTCAGGCAGCCGCAGCGAATACAGCGTCGAGTCCACGTTCCGAATCTCCAGTGCGACGACGCCAACAGTTTTCATCATCGCCGGTAACCAGAATTTGATATTCCCAGGTGATTGCACCAAAAGCGCCTGATCAATGCTGACCGCCATCTCTCTTAACTGTTGCGTCATTTTCTGCTGGCTATAATAGAAGAGACTGAAAATGCTGCTGGAAAGCATTAAGAAAACAGCGAATGCCGTCAACAGTGTCATGAGCATAGAGAATCTGTTCGTAAATCCCATCCCTGCATCCTATTCCGGATATAACGTTGTTTCAGCGGGTTTGTTGTTTTTTATCAGTTTGCATACTACCTGTAACAAATATAGTCGCTAAATATTTTTATCCTGCCACAGGAGAGCATACATGCAGGCTCTAGTTCTCGAACAACTAAATGGACTCATCCAGCCACAGATCCGTGAACTCGATATGGATCAACTCCCCGCCGGAGATGTGATGGTAGACGTCGCTTGGTCCAGCATCAACTATAAGGATGCGTTGGCCATCACCGGCAAAGGTAAAATTATTCGCCAGTTTCCAATGGTTCCCGGTATCGACTTCGCCGGAACGGTACGCCACAGTGACAGCGACCGTTTTCAGCCAGGTCAATCCGTTATTCTTACCGGATGGGGTGTAGGCGAAAATCACTGGGGTGGTCTGGCCGAGCAAGCCAGAGTGAAAAGCGACTGGCTGGTAGCCTTGCCGCCTAAGTTGGATGTCCGCCAGGCCATGGTGATCGGCACCGCCGGCTTTACGGCAATGTTATGCGTGATGGCGCTGGAAGACGGCGGCGTAACGCCCGCAAGTGGAGACATAGTGGTGACCGGCGCCAGCGGCGGGGTGGGCAGTACAGCGGTAGCCCTGCTTTCCGCACTGGGCTATCAGGTCACCGCCGTAAGCGGTCGGGCCAGCAACATCGGCTATCTGCAAAAGCTGGGCGCTAAACAGGTGCTTGAACGCAGTGAGTTTAGCGGTGATGCCCGCCCATTGGAGAAACAACGTTGGGCCGGTGCGATCGACACCGTCGGCGATAACGTGCTGGCGACGTTATTGGCGCAGATGGATTACAACGCAACCGTTGCAGCCTGTGGCCTGGCTGGCGGCATTGCGCTTGCGACAACGGTCATGCCTTTTATCCTGCGCAATGTTCGCTTGCAGGGCGTTGACTCCGTTATGACGCCACCGCCGCGCCGCGAGTTGGCCTGGCAACGGCTGGCGGAAATACTGCCGTCTGCGTTCTATCAGCAGGTGACGCATGAAATCACGTTGCAAGACGTACCCGCCGCCGCCGCCGAACTGATGGAAAACAGGGTAACAGGCCGGACGTTGGTGAAGATCAAATAATCCGTTTTCCGCATTCAGGCCACCCTTATCGGGTGGCCCTTTCCCCCTGAGCGTAACACCCTGCAAAGAATTATTTTCACCTTAGCCCAACGTCTACCGCCTTAATTCATCTATAAATAAGTGATAACGCAAAGTAATAATACAGGCAGGAGAGAGTACACCATGCATAAAAATCGCAAGCTGACCGAGGCTGATATCACGCCGGAAAGCGTATTCTTCCAGCGGCGGCGCGTGTTAAAAGCACTGGGTATCACCACTGCGGCATTGTCGTTGCCATTATCTGCGCAGGCGGATTTGCTCGCCTGGTTTAAAGGTAACGATCGCCCCAAAGCCCCGCCGGGCAAACCGTTATCATTTACTCAGCCAGCCAGTTGGAAGCCGGATTTGCCACTCACGCCGGAAGATAAGGTCACGGGCTATAACAATTTCTATGAGTTTGGGATGGACAAAGCCGACCCGGCCGCCAATGCTGGCGGGTTGAAAACCGAAGGCTGGAAAATCCAGATCGATGGCGAGGTTGCCAAACCCATTACGCTCGACATCGATGACCTGCTTAATCGCTTCCCGCTGGAAGAGCGAATTTACCGCTTTCGCTGCGTTGAGGCCTGGTCGATGGTAGTACCCTGGGTCGGTTTTGAGCTGGCGAAGCTGATTAAGTTTGCCGAACCCACCAGCAACGCCCGCTATATCGCCTTCCAGACACTCTACGATCCCGAACAAATGCCGGGACAGAAAGACCGCTTTATGGGCGGCGGCCTCAGCTACCCTTATGTCGAAGGCTTACGGCTGGATGAGGCGATGCACCCGCTTGCGCTGATGACCGTCGGTGTCTATGGCAAAACGCTGCCGCCACAGAACGGCGCGCCAGTCAGATTGATTACCCCGTGGAAATACGGCTTTAAAAACATCAAATCCATCGTGCATATTCGCTTCACCCGCGACCGTCCACCATCCACCTGGAATCTGGCGGCTCCCGATGAATATGGCTTTTACGCCAACGTCAATCCGCATGTGGATCATCCTCGCTGGTCACAGGCGACAGAAAGGGTGATTGGCGCGGGCGGTATTCTGGATGTACAACGGCAGCCAACCCTGCTGTTCAACGGTTATGCCGACCAGGTTGCCTCGCTGTATCGGGGGCTGAACTTACGGGAAAACTTTTAATTGATACCGGAAAATACGTTTCTGATTCATAGGATAACGTCTGAATGCGGCTGACGATGCAACACATAAAATGGCTGAAAGTCATTATCCATCTGGCGGCTTTTTTACCGCTGCTGTGGTTGATACTGGCCATCGACCAAGGGTGGCTGAGTGCCGATCCGGCAAAAGACATCCAGCATTTTACCGGACGAACTGCGCTGAAATGGTTACTCGCTACGCTGCTGGTTACACCACTGGCGCGCTACGGTAAACAACCACTTCTTATCCGCTGCCGACGAATGATCGGGCTATGGTGTTTCACCTGGGCTACCTTACATCTGGTGAGTTACTCGCTGCTGGAGCTGGGACTGAATCATCTGGGACTACTGGGAGAAGAGCTGATCTCCCGCCCGTATTTAACACTGGGAATGATAAGCTGGCTGATTTTGTTGGCGCTGGCGCTGACATCCCCTCAAATTGTGATGCGCAAGTTGGGATCCCGGTGGCAAAAGCTACATAACTTCGTCTATCTGGTCGCCATTCTTGTTCCAATCCACTATCTTTGGTCAGTCAAAACACTCTCACCCCAACCCATTTTATATGCGTTGGCTGCCTTAATACTGTTATTGCTGCGTTATAAAAAATTTCGCCAGTGGTGGCGTTAAGCGCTCATCCACCGTGGCGACCATTGGCAGACAAGCAGCGCGCCTTGCAGGGCACGGGTTGAATATCTCCGCAGATAAGACCAGTATTTAGCTGCTAATTGCGACGAAATGGTTATAATGCACGGCTTTGTTTCTCGGCACCGGACAATTTGCGTCGCGAAAGGTGACAAACGAATGTCTTCGCGCTATTTTGTGCGACACCGTTTTTGTAATCTGGGCGAATCGCGGGAGATAGCAGCACAATGGCCGAAAAGTTTCACATTTTGCTTTTGAATGGTCCTAACCTGAATCTGCTGGGCACCCGTGAGCCGGATAAATATGGCAATACGACGCTGGCGGAGATTGTCAGCAATCTGGCAACCCAGGCGCAGGCGCTGGATGTGCGATTTTCTCATCTGCAATCCAACGCGGAACATGTTCTGATCGACAGAATCCATCAGGCCGGGGGAAACACGGATTTTATTTTGATTAATCCGGCTGCATTCACCCATACCAGCGTCGCACTGCGTGACGCTCTGCTGGCGGTTGCCATCCCGTTTATCGAAATTCATTTGTCCAACGTGCATACACGTGAGTCTTTTCGCCATCACTCCTACCTGTCTGATGTCGCGGTAGGCGTGATTTGCGGCCTCGGGGCAGATGGGTATAACTATGCTTTACAGACGGCGGTAAAACGCCTGTCAACTTCCAATTAAACAAAAGAGTACGGAACCACATCCATGGATATTCGTAAAATCAAAAAACTGATCGAACTGGTTGAAGAGTCCGGCATCGCCGAACTGGAAATTTCTGAAGGGGAAGAATCAGTACGTATCAGTCGTGCCCCGGCAGCACCAAGCTATCCGATGATGCAACAGGCCTATGCGCCGATGATGCAACAGCAACCGGCTCTGGCTGCCGCTGTCGCACCGGCCCCAGCGGTTGCGGAAACCACGGCTGCCCCTGCCGCGATTAGTGGTCACATCGTGCGCTCTCCAATGGTTGGCACCTTCTACCGTACCCCAAGCCCCGATGCAAAAGCCTTTGTTGAAGTGGGCCAGCAGGTCAATGTTGGCGATACGCTGTGCATCGTCGAAGCCATGAAAATGATGAACCAAATCGAAGCCGACAAAGCCGGTGTAGTCAAAGCGATTCTGCTCGACAACGGTCAACCGGTTGAATTTGACGAGCCACTGGTTGTCATCGAATAACGAGGCTTACCATGCTAGATAAAATCGTTATCGCTAACCGCGGAGAGATCGCGCTGCGTATTTTGCGTGCCTGTAAAGAGTTGGGCATCAAAACCGTTGCCGTTCACTCCAGTGCGGATCGCGATCTGAAACACGTATTGCTGGCGGATGAAACCGTGTGTATCGGCCCGGCGCCGTCCACCAAAAGCTATCTGAATATCCCGGCGATCATTTCAGCTGCGGAAATTACCGGTTCCGCCGCTATTCATCCGGGCTATGGCTTTCTGTCGGAAAACGCCGACTTTGCCGAGCAGGTCGAACGTTCCGGCTTTGTTTTCATTGGCCCGCGTGCCGACACCATTCGCCTGATGGGCGATAAAGTATCCGCCATCAATGCTATGAAAAAAGCCGGCGTACCTTGTGTACCGGGTTCTGACGGCCCGCTGGACGGCGATATGGATAAGAACCGCGCTTTTGCCAAACGCATCGGTTACCCGGTGATCATCAAAGCTTCTGGCGGCGGCGGCGGTCGCGGTATGCGTGTGGTGCGCAGCGATAAAGAGCTGGAACAGTCCATCAATATGACCCGTGCGGAAGCCAAAGCGGCTTTTAATAACGACATGGTCTATATGGAAAAATATCTGGAAAACCCACGTCACGTGGAAATTCAGGTACTGGCTGACGGTCAGGGTAACGCGATTTATCTGGCTGAACGTGACTGCTCCATGCAGCGCCGTCATCAGAAAGTGGTGGAAGAAGCGCCAGCGCCGGGCATCACCGACGAACTGCGTCGTTTTATCGGCGATCGCTGTGCGAAAGCCTGTATCGATATCAACTACCGTGGTGCGGGTACGTTCGAGTTCCTGTATGAAAACGGCGAGTTCTATTTTATTGAAATGAATACCCGTATTCAGGTGGAACACCCGGTGACCGAAATGATTACCGGCGTGGATTTGATCAAAGAGCAATTGCGTATCGCCGCAGGTCAGCCGTTGTCCATCAAGCAGGAAGACATCATCATCAGAGGCCATGCGGTAGAATGCCGTATCAACGCCGAAGACCCGAACACCTTCCTGCCAAGCCCCGGTAAAATCACCCGTTTCCATGCGCCGGGCGGTTTTGGCGTGCGCTGGGAATCGCATATCTACGCCGGGTATACCGTGC
The DNA here is from genome assembly GCF_003666245.1 of Brenneria alni. Classification (GTDB taxonomy): domain Bacteria; phylum Pseudomonadota; class Gammaproteobacteria; order Enterobacterales; family Enterobacteriaceae; genus Brenneria; species Brenneria alni. The sequence goes on along the minus strand of NZ_MJLZ01000003.1, from coordinate 91,954 downwards.
CGCCGTATTATGATTCCATGATCGGCAAGTTGATCACCTACGGAGAAACCCGTGAGGTGGCGATTTCGCGGATGAAAAATGCGCTGGCGGAACTGATCATCGACGGCATCAAAACCAATGTCGATCTACAGATGAAGATCATGAACGATGAAAATTTCCAGAAAGGTGGAACCAATATCCACTATCTGGAGAAGAAACTCGGTTTACAGTAAATACGTCCCTGGTTTCTGTCGTCATGCGTGTAAAAGGTCGGTGAAAACCGGCCTTTTTGTTTTCTTTCAATGCAGACCGTAAAATTTCCAGTTTCGTAATAGCTTACTGCGGGGAAAAAAATGGATACGCGTTTTCTTCAGGCTCACCGGGAAGCCCGCTGGGCGATGGGCCTGACGCTGGCTTACCTGATAGCCTGGACTCTGGCGGCTTACCTGCCTGACAGCACTCAGGGGATTACCGGCCTTCCTCATTGGTTTGAAATGGCCTGTCTGCTGCTGCCACTCATCTTTACCCTCTTGTGCTGGTTGATGGTTCGCGTCGTTTTCCACGATATCTCACTGGAGAATGACGATGCAAAATGAAGTGCTTATGCCGCTGCTGGGCTACCTGCTATTGGTTTTTGGATTATCGGTATACGCTTACCGTCGTCGGCAGGCGGGTAATTTTCTCAACGAGTATTTCCTCGGCGGGCGCTCAATGGGCGGCTTCGTGCTGGCGATGACCCTTATCGGCACCTATGTGAGCGCCAGCTCCTTTATCGGCGGCCCCGGCGCCGCTTATAAGTACGGCCTGGGTTGGGTATTGCTCTCCATGATTCAGTTGCCCACCATGTTGTTATCATTGGGTATCCTGGGAAAAAAATTCGCCATTCTGGCCAGACGTTACAATGCGATTACGCTCAACGATATGCTGTACGCCCGCTACGGCAGCCGATTGCTGGTATGGTTCGCCAGCATTAGCCTGCTCGTCGCCTTCATTGGCGCTATGGCGGTGCAATTTATTGGCGGCGCACGTCTGCTGGAGACGGCAGCCAACATTCCCTACGATATCGGCCTGCTGATTTTTGGCGTCACTATCGCGCTGTATACCGCTTTTGGCGGCTTCCGCGCCAGCGTATTGAATGATGCCATGCAAGGCATTGTGATGCTGTTAGGCACGGTGATTCTGTTGGTGGGTGTTATCCATGCGGCGGGCGGTTTGCACAGCGCAGTGGATAAGTTGCAACAGATCGATCCGGCGCTGGTCACCCCGCAGGGCAGCAATCAAATCCTGTCGATGCCCTTTATGGCGTCGTTCTGGGTGCTGGTCTGCTTCGGGGTTATCGGCCTGCCCAATACCGCCGTGCGCTGTATCTCCTATCGTGACAGCAAGGCGCTGCACCGCGGCATTATTATCGGTACTATCGTGATCGGCATTCTAATGCTGGGTATGCATCTGGCAGGCGCCCTGGGCCGGGCGGTTATGCCCGATCTGACCATTCCGGATCAGGTGCTGCCCGCACTGATGGTTGCCGTTCTGCCCCCACTGGCGGCAGGTATCTTTCTCGCCGCGCCAATGGCGGCTATCATGTCGAACATTAACGCGCATCTGCTCCAAGCCTCGGCCACAATAATAAAAGATCTTTATCTCAGTGTGCGCCCGCAGCAAATACGCAATGAACGGCGCATCAAGCGCCTTTCCAGCCTGACCACCCTGCTATTGGGCTTATTGGTGCTGCTAGCATCCTGGCGTCCGCCAGAGATGATTATCTGGCTAAACCTGCTGGCTTTCGGCGGGTTGGAAGCCGTATTCCTGTGGCCGCTGGTTCTTGGTCTTTACTGGGAACGCGCCAATGCGGCAGGCGCGTTAAGCGCCATGTTCAGCGGAGCAGGTTGTTATACGGCACTGGCCAGCTTTAATCTTCATCTGGCGGGTTTTCACCCTATCGTACCCGCGCTGACGTTAAGCCTGCTGGCGTTTATTATCGGCAACCGCTTCGGACACAGCGTACCTGAACCGGTTGCCGCCCCCACTTCACTTTAAATGTAATAGAGACTGCTATGCCGTGGATTCAACTGAAAATAAATACCTCAGGCAGCAATGCCGAACAACTGGGTGACGCACTGGTAACCAGCGGCGCGGTATCCGTTACGTTTCAGGATACACATGATACGCCGGTGTTCGAGCCGCTACCCGGCGAAACCCGCCTGTGGGGCGATACTGATGTTATCGGTTTATATGACGCGGAAACCGAGATGGCGGATGTCATCGCGACTTTGGAGCAAGAACCGCTGCTGGGCGCCGGATTTAAACATAAAATCGAACAATTGGAAGATAAAGACTGGGAGCGCGAGTGGATGGATAACTTCCACCCGATGCGCTTTGGCGAACGGTTATGGATCTGCCCAAGCTGGCGTGACATCCCCGATCCGACGGCGGTGAACGTCATGCTCGATCCCGGTCTGGCCTTTGGCACCGGAACCCACCCCACTACCGCGCTCTGCCTGCAATGGTTAGACGGGCTGGATCTACAGGGCAAAACCATCATCGACTTCGGCTGCGGCTCCGGCATCTTAGCCATCGCCGCGCTCAAGCTGGGAGCCGCCCGCGCTATCGGTATCGACATCGACCCACAGGCTATTCAGGCCAGCCGCGATAACGCCCAGAGAAACGGCGTTTCCGAGCGTCTGGCACTCTATCTGCCGAAAGATCAGCCTGCCGGCCTCTACGCCGATGTGGTGGTTGCCAATATCCTGGCAGGCCCGTTGCGTGAACTGGCCCCGCTAATCAGTGATTTGCCAAAAACCGCCGGTCATCTTGGCTTATCCGGCGTACTGGCAACGCAGGCAGCCAGTGTCTCGGAGGCCTATCAGGACAAATTTCAGCTTGATCCAGTGGCGGAAAAAGAAGAATGGTGCCGGATTACCGGCATACGTAAGTAACCTTCTGTTCACTCATTGCACCGTTGAAGAACGCCGGGCGCATTTTTCAACGGTTTAACCATATAAAAACAAGGTGTATTCTCGATGACTCGTCAGACTATCATCCGTTATTTAAACGGTTTGAATTAGAGTCTATCCCAGTAGACGTTATTGGCGCAGCCAGTTTGGACACGGACAGCGCGCAGAAACCGGAGCGTACACGTAGTACGAGAGGATTTCGAGCACTGCCCAGGGCCAAAATGGCAAGTGAAATAGTCCTAATGGATAGGCTCTTAGTCATCACATTGTTTTAAATGGATTATCCAATGAAGTATAAACTGATCTCCTTCCTTGCTTTTACCGCCTGTTTTTCACTGTCTGCCTCCGAACATGCTCACTGGAGCTATGAAGGACAGGAGGCGCCTTCGCACTGGGGACAACTCTCTCCCGATTTTTCCCTGTGTGATACTGGTAAGAACCAATCACCCATTGATATTCACGGCGCGTTGAAAACCATTCACGACGAATTACAACTGTCTTATCAGGTTGGCCCCCAGCATATCATCAACAATGGCCACACCATCCAGGTGGACGTCAGCGCTGGCAACACACTGGTGATAGATAACGATAATTTCACCCTCCAGCAGTTCCATTTCCATGCCCCCAGTGAGAACGAGATCGATGGCAAAATATTTCCGTTAGAAGCACATTTTGTCTACAACGACCAACAAGGTGCGATAACGGTAGTGGCGTTGATGTTCGAACAAGGTGAAACCAACCAGGAGCTGGAAAAAGCCTGGCAACAGATGCCGTTAACCCTCGATAAACCGGTCTTATTGAACACCCCCCTGAATATCGATGCGTTGATACCTGCAACCTACCGGCATAAATACTACCGTTTTAGCGGTTCACTCACTACACCACCATGCTCTGAAGGCGTACGGTGGCTGGTGTTGGATAAGCCAGCTACAATTTCGGCAGCTCAGATCGCCAGATTCACGGCGGCCATTCATCACGCAAACAATCGTCCTGTTCAGCCTTTAAATGGCCGCGTTATTATTAATTAGTACTGTTACTTTCCCTGCGGCTCCCAACCGATTCACGCTGGGAGCACGTATTTTGCAACGTTATGGTGCAAAAATTTATCCCTGTTCCTTGTTTTTTGACAACGCAATCCCCTGTGAATATTGGATATCGATGTAACTCCTGCTTAAATCACGGCAGATTACAGATAAATTACGATGAAACTGGAATATTTTCCTGAACAAAAACAATACATAAATAGCCAAAACTTATTGTTAAATATAGACAATATTTTCATTCATCATGATGAAACCTGTTTTCTTTGATCGCCCGCGACTGATTGGTCAAAGTTTGTCCTTTCATATCACGTAAAAAATGCGTAATATACGCGCCCTTACAGGCACAGTATGGTCACTCTTTGTCTATGCATATTGGACAATTTCAGCTTACCAATCGCCTGATAGCCGCACCGATGGCGGGTATCAGCGACCGCCCGTTCAGAGCACTCTGTCATGCGATGGGCGCTGGAATGACTGTGTCCGAAATGCTTATTTCCAACCCGGAAGTCTGGCGTTCGGACAAGTCACGTTTGCGCATGGTACATAGTGATGAACCTGGGATCAGAGCGGTGCAGATTGCCGGTTGTGATCCAGAGGAAATGGCTGCCGCAGCTAAAATGAATGCTCATTTCGGCGCACAGATCATTGACATCAATATGGGTTGTCCGGCGAAGAAGGTGAACCGCAAGATGGCAGGATCTGCATTGTTGCAGTATCCGGATTTGGTAAAACGAATCCTCTCAGCGGTAGTGAAAGCGGTAGACGTACCGGTAACACTGAAGATCCGTACCGGCTGGGCGCCAGAGCACCGTAACTGTGTAGAGATTGCCAAATTGGCTGAAAACTGTGGGATTCAGGCCCTGACCGTTCACGGACGCACACGTGCGTGCCTGTTCAACGGTTCGGCGGAATACGACAGCATTCGGGCAGTTAAGCAGGCCGTTTCCATTCCCGTTATTGCGAATGGCGACGTGACTTCCCCGCATAAAGCCAGAGCGGTTCTTGATTACACCGGGGCAGATGCTCTGATGATAGGACGAGCCGCTCAGGGAAGACCCTGGATCTTTCGGGAAATCCAGCATTATCTGGACACCGGGGAGTTGCTTGCACCACTGTCACTGGCAGAGGTTAAGCACTTGTTGATCAAGCATATACGGGAATTGCACGACTTTTATGGTCCAGGCAAGGGATTTCGTATAGCTCGAAAGCACGTATCCTGGTATCTCCGGGAGCACGCCCCAAACGACCAGTTTAGGCGCACATTCAACGCCATTGAGGATGCCAGCGAGCAGCTGGAGGTGTTGGAGGCATACTTTGAAAATCTTGCGTAAACAGAAAAAGAGCTGACAGAACTATGTTCGAACAACGCGTGAATTCTGACGTACTGACCGTTTCCACCGTAAACTCTCAGGCACAGGTAACCCAAAAACCCCTGCGCGACTCGGTTAAACAGGCACTGAAGAACTATTTTGCCCAACTGAATGGTCAGGACGTTAATGACCTGTATGAACTGGTATTGGCTGAAGTTGAACAACCCTTGTTGGACATGGTGATGCAATACACCCGCGGCAACCAAACCCGCGCCGCTCTGATGATGGGCATCAACCGCGGCACCCTGCGTAAGAAATTGAAAAAATACGGCATGAATTAATCAAAATTCATAACCGATTGTTTTTAAAAGGCGCTTGTCAGAAATGGCAGGCGTTTTTTGTTAATATTTATACAGATGTTTATACATAGAGCGCTGAACGACACCGAAAGCACAAAAACAAAAAAGGCCGCATGAGCGACCTTAATGTTTGTGCATCTGATTTATTTCCAACCCAACTAAACCCACCCCATCCCTTACGTCCCTGGTTCCCATATCCACTCATGACCACGATCTTTGCATTTGTAATAACGCTCAGAAGCATCTTTTCCATACGCATTAATTTCTCTCCCACCGGGATAAACTAAATTTACGTGTGAGGGCTCCTTTCTCCCCCGCATTTCCATACATCAAAGCCCACTAGCGATCCGAATATCTGGCACTATTACCGTCGAGATACAGGCTTTATCCATTGATAAGTTGGGAAGTTCATTAGTTGTCGGTTGTAGCGCGTCACGAAAAAAGAAAAAAAATATCATAAAAAATGGGAAAGTTAGTATTTTCCCATTTCCCATGGCGCAAAGATTTAGATGGTAATTAGTACAGCTTTCCATACAGTGTTAGAAAGAGTGAATGTTACCCTCAAATATGCATCTTTAGGACTATCAAGATTGCTGTGCGCCGTGGTGGTAAAGAGGTTCCCAGATGTGTTTTCCCCTATCACTGAAAAAGTAAGATTTCCATTATGATTGGTTGCCAGAAGTTTTGTTGTTTGTGTCCGAGTGTCCAGTTGAGATGAGAATACCTCAATAAGGATTTCGGCGGCAGAATTTTGGGGCACCACAAAATCGACATACTCCCCTGAATTTACCAAACCACTTCGTCGAATTTTTTCGGTTGTTGATACGGAATACCCGGGCTGGCCTGTTGTCGGATTTTGACTTGTATACCAATATTTTTGGATATCTCCGTCTTGTGTAACGATGCGCAAAGGTCTTGCAAACCGGTCATATTCAGAGAATGCGTAATTTTTGTCGCCTGTAGCCATCAGTGAGATATCTGCTTCTGTTGGGTTCGGATATAATGCGCTTCCCCCGACAGATAATAGCGTAGGATGAGACGCATCGGGCGCGGCCCAGCCATTTTCTTTTATGTTGTCACAGAAATCTTCGAACGCTGCCCAGAATGATGTTTGATGCCCAAGAAGGTTGGGATGCACTACCTGGCCTTCATCAAATAGTTCAGACTCGCCATATTTCGCTACACCATCAAACCAGTACCTTTCCGCATCAATCAGCACGCACCCCATCTCGGTTGCAATTTTACGAATAACATCATTTCCACGCAAGAAACGAACCGCCGCTTGAATATTGATACCATTCCAACTGAATGAAGCAACTGAGCCTGAAACCGGCGGAATCAAATCATTATCAGATACAGGCGCGGCCACCGCAGATGGCCAACTTTGCCCAACACTGGTGGGCATACTCCAGCTGTAATTTGCAATATAAGGATGGGGTGTGGTAACGAGAACAACATCTCCGCCAGCTGATTGCACAGTTCTGATAGCATTCCGCAGACGCTGCGAAAAACCATTTACTCCAAAAGTCTGCCCGGCGTTGTAGTTGGCCGTGGGAAAATCATTCATTCCGTACACAAAAACGGCCAGTTCTGGATATATTCCATCGCTAGTTGCGGTTTGCCATGCGGCATTAAACTGGTTAATGGTTGACCCATTTACTGAATAATTATCTGCCTGAATCGGATAAATAGATCCAGGATCTAGTGCTGCTCTTAAAAGCTCAGTAAATTTCATCACAGGGGCATTGGCGGAGGGGTTTGGTAACGTAGCTCCTACACCGACTGACGATCCAAATCCATAGATTCGAAATGTGTTTTGAGTATTTGGAACGCCATGACGAAACTCAGTGAGTTTTTTCATTAGCCGAGGAAACAAGCCAACTGATGCGCCTGATGCTCTCCTAGCAATGCGCCCAGATGTATTCAACCCAATAATTGATATAGCTTTGCTAATTTGATCAAATGATGTTTTGTCTGGAGAAATTCCAGCCACTTTCAGAACTTCCAACAACTCAGCCTGAATAATATTAAACCAGTCCGCACCTGGCCAACTGATACCACCTTCCATCTCACTTTCACCGAACCAGCGCGGGCTATTGCTTTGACGAGGTTTCGGCTCTGGCATTTCGGGAACGCCGCTTTGATTGTCTAAATGCCACATAATAGCGACTCCTTAAGGTTTTTCTGGCCAAGTGATATTAGGGGCGGTAGACGTGTCAACGCGGTTTAATTCGACGCGGTACGTCTCCCACAATGGTAATGCGGTTGTTTCGCTTTCTGAGGCGATTCCGTTATTAACTGCATACGTCAGAATAGATATTTGTTCCGTGGCGGCCGTTAATAGTCTGGCCTTTTGACGTTCAGCAAGATCAACGTAATAGGCGTGTTCGCTTTCTTCATTTTTTACCCATGCGCTGCCGTCCCATTCATCAAATTGCCCAGGGACTAATAGCGTATAATCGGCGGGCAGTGGCCCCAGTTCAGAAATAACCAGCGCCTCTTTTGTTTCTGTGGAATAGGCAACCTGACCGCGCAAGTCTTTCACATAAACCCATTCGTTGCCGTCCCATTGCGTGACGAACGTGGGCTTAGCATCCGGCGGTGCAACGAACGTATAGCCTTCAGGAATAGTGAAATAAGCATCTGTGACGATATTTTTATTGCCGTTGCTGTCGTAATACGCCTGGCCGGTTTTATCTTCAATTTGCGTCCATTCACCCTCGGTGAACAACAGCACATAGCCTTCATCAGTAGCGGGCGGGGGCTTTAAAATAGCCCAGCCCGGTAATGATTCCTGAATATTAGAAATAACAAATCCACGGCCACGCGAATTCCAGTATTGCGTACCGCGATTATCATCAACGTAATCCCATGACGTACCGTTAAATACTCCGGTGATATCCTCATCGCCATCGCCATCGCAGGGGATATGCGTTGAATTAGCGGGCAATCCTGTCCATGCTGGGACTTGATAAAAACTTTTACCGGTATAAACACCGCTATGGTCATAGTGATAAATCCATATCGCCCGTGGATCACCGGATAATGTAAACTCTGACATCAATATAACCTCGTAATATAATTAAAAGCCCTATTTTTCACCGTATTTTCTGTATTACCTGTCGCCAGAATAGTGGCTGTGTGTTTATGCGCCCCTAAAACGATGTTGTGAGCATGAGAGCCAGCGGAATTAGTTGAAAAGTTGTCACCCGTAGTCACTGTTCGAACCTGGGTATCATCAATAGACATACTCCAATATTGAACACCGAATGCATGGGAGTGTTCCCCGTTTTCCGTCGTGGTTTTTGTGCCTAAATCAGTATTATCAATCTCAATGCCATGCGCGTGGCTAATTACTCCATCCGCTTCATAGCTCAATACGGTACGCCCTGATCCAGGCTTCCCTTTAATTGTTAATGCCCGCATGTCTGGGATAATTAAATCAGGGTACGTCTCCGCTAATCTCGGATACGCGGTAGCGCTAAATGACTGGCCGACCATAAATGCAAATCGCTGGGGCATCATGGATGGCAAGGTATCTGACGGCCACGGCAACGGAATGCCGGGGGGGAGCATATAATCAGACGAAAAAAACCGAATAGCCTGGGCAAACTGGTCATGCTGATTTTTATCCGGGGTAATATTTGCCAACGCTAAAACATTCATCATTTCAGCTTGAATAATATTAAACCAGTCAGCGCCGGGGTAAGACGGCTGAATACCGTCACCGCCTTCGGTAAACCAACGGCGCTCGGTAAATAGTACCGGGGCCGTTTGGGGCATATCGACAACGCTGGAATCATTATCCAAGTGATACATAATTAAACCTCGTACTGAAAATCATAATCGTGACCACCCAGGCGATAGCGTCTTAAAAAACATTCCAAAATTTGAGCCTGATAACTAATTAACGGCGTCAACACATTACTGATGGTTTTAAATCGAATCATCGGCATATCTGTTACCGTGACTTGCATAATGAATCGATATTTGCGTGAATAAATGGGATACATAATATTGCGCAGGCAGTGATGCGGTAATATTTCCGTTACCTGGATGGTGAATCCCAATGCATCTTTAACTGCCTGTTCAATCTGCCAGGGCGCTAATCCACCCTTACGATGATATTTTTCAACCACAACATCACGGCGGCGTTCAAAGCCATCAGGAATGGCATTACATTCCGGCAAGCCTAAATAGTCTTCCCATTCTTCCAGCATTAATTCTGTCGTTTCCGGCCGCATCTCGTTAATCAGCAAGTCGGCATTGGCTTCAGCCGCGTGTAAACGGGCGCTAAACCCCTTTAAAAGTGACGTTAAAGCGGCCGTTTGATCGCGTGGCCAGGCTTTACCGCGCGGCATCAATTGCTGAAGGACGTCATGCCATTCGTCTACACTATGCGCCATGTGATCGCCCCCATCGTAATCAGTTCATAGTTCTCACTGTTCTGATTCGTCGTAAGGTCTAGCTCGTAGTCCGTCACGCCCGTAGCCGAGCCGATGGCGGTACGAATGGAAGACAGCAGCAATGTGTCGCCTGGCGAAACAGATCGGAACAACGCCGTCAGATTGCTTTGCGTTGCCGTTCGTGTGGCTTCCGTATCCGGCACGATACGAATTTCCATATCGACGGGCTTTAACGTCAGCGGTATCGGCCAGACCTCTATCCCACCAGGCTTGCCCACCCAGTCGCCCGTCGCCGGATTCTGATGCCGGTACAGATAGGCGAACATCGTGGCTCTGTCCGTCTCTGTTGGGATGATATCGGTGCGCTGGTCATAAACCCATGCGAGGCCAACCGTACTCAATCCGTGCCAACTATCAAACGCCCAGGCACGGCTAACGCCTGCCGTCTCCGTCGCCCAGATAACGTAATCATGCAGTGCGCCGCCTAGCGGCGGATTGCGCTTGCGATATAACAGACGGGTAAGTAGTTCGTTGATGGTTTCAATATCCGCGCCGCCGCTCACGCCCTCGGACGCCACCGAGCCTTCGCTATTTACCCCCGGCACTGGCGATATCAGTGTCAATACTTCGCCGCTGGCCAGGTTGCCGCCGGTGCCGACGTCTTCGGCCTGGACGATTACGCGTACCTGGCCGTTCGCCGGGTCGTCAGTCGCCGTAACGTAATAAACAACGCCGTCATCCGTTTGCATTTCCGTATCAAGCGGCAAAGGGTTAGTACCGGTGAATATTACTGGCCCGGATGCATACGCTGCCGCTTTACGAATAACGCCTTCATTTCGGGCGGTATCGACAATAGTGTCGTCATCTGATTTATCAGACGGAATAATTTGATTTTTAATCCACGTTTGATGGTCATATAAATCACGCAATGCGCCACTGAATGCCGTATTTAATGCGCGTTCAACACCGACGATCGGCAACTGCTGATTTAATTCAATCTCTAAGTCTTGAATGCCGGTGCGGATGAGTTGGCGAGTGGTCGGGACGTTATACGCCATTTGATATCGCCTCCCAGCGTTTATTTATTTCTACCGTCAGCGAGGATTTATCAGGTCGGGTCAGCACAATACTCAGCGCCAGCCAGTTCATGCGCGGAATTGTGGCAATAACCGTCGCGGTACGGGCGTAGCCGTAGCTGATCAAGGGTTGCATTGAAATGATGGCGTAGTTTTCCGCACGCAGCCGCACGGCTTCTGTGAGCTTTTCACGCTCAATTAGCCACAGCTTGGAACCCCAGGGAAAATCACTAAAGGAATCGCCAGGCCAGCCGCGCCGGTCATCCGTACCGTCGGGGATTTCGTCGCTGTCGGACGCGCGGGCATCGGTGAATAAGCAAATCAGCACTAAAGAAACAAGGCCCTCGTCAGACGAAAGGCCATTGTGTTCTATTTCAATATCGCCGCCAGCGGGCAGGTGCCAATTTACTCTGATGGTCATAACGGTTTCGTTGTGTTCGCACCGTCGCCATCCTTGTGAATGTGGTCGAGGAAACTTTTCCCCGCGACCTGAATATCTTCACTGAACGTTGTCGCGCCGGTGACATTAATGAGTGGACTCACAATGTCACAGGACTCCGCGCCAATCAGATTAACCTTTTTCCCCCTTATCTCTATGACGCCGTCTTGCTTGAGGGTAATGGTGTGGCCCTCACCGTGATACACGCAAACGTCGCCAGGATCTAGTCCTTTCGGGCGGCAGGTTTTATCCTCGACGGCGATGGCCACCAGGCCGGAACGTCTCCCGCCAATCGCCACCACAACCGCTTCAGAACCGGCGGGCGGCACGGACGACATCCCGTAATTTTGGAAGCGTTCGACGTTGTCATTCGTCTCGTCGGCCAGGCTCTGAACCTGTAGGTTTTGCCGCCCCAGGCTATCAGTCACAATGCGCACCACGGCGCGGTCAACCATCAGGCGCAGACGTCGGCCGATCGCGCTGATAGAGCGGGAGAAATTGCCTTCTTTCAGTCCCATGTTACCCCCACGCTTGCTTTTTTCCCTTTCTTCTTGGCCTTTTGCGATGGCATATCCATCGACTCAGGTGGAACCAGCGTTAGCACGGTCAGACGGCCGCTATCGCTTTCCATAAACGAGACGGTTTTAATCAGCCAGGTCACGTCCATTTGTTGAATAACGTCTTTGACTGGGATTAATCGGTTTGGCTGCCACAACGCGCCGGTTGCGCCGTTCTCCCGCCAGCCCGCCACGGTGATTTCGGTAGTATTGGCTTCACCCAACATCCGGGTTTTGTACCACTCGCCACGGGAGCTGGCACCGCCGACAGTGAGGTTATCTTCATTCACTAGGATTTTGGGACGATAGCGGGTTATCTCTGAGTCGGTGACAATGACCTGGCGGCCGCCGACCACTTTGACGGGCTGATCGTCCCATGTTGCGCCACCGGCAGCAGCGGATCCTTTGACGATGTATTGGCTGGCCCGTTCACGCCAGCTAAAGCGACCACGCGCCGCCAGGATGTTATCACCCAGTACCAGGGAAACACCGGCGCGAGTTGTTGATGCGCGGGTGATAACCAGCCGACCCCAGGCATCGGACGTCATCAATACGCCGCGTTGCTTTGCCAGACGATCAAGTAGTTCGAACCCGGTTTCTCCTTGTTCCAACGTGATGCTGCTGAAGGCTTCGCCGGTATCGGTTTCGTTGATAACGGCGATACCGTAGGGTTTGCAGATGGTCGACGCCAGTTGTTCCAGCGTCTGACCGCGCCACTGGCCTGATTTATCGACCACCGAGCTATCGACCAGATCACCCGTTTTGTCTCGTCCCAGCACGCGCAATGAAACATTCTCGGCGTCATAGCTGGGGATAAAGTCGTCGATGTATCCGGTCATCACGCGATCACTACCGATAGATACATAACACACCATCCCCGGCTTGATGGAGCGCGGCGCGGCGGCAGACCAGCGGGCAGTGATAGTAAGGTCGAACTCACCGGCGATGCTTTCAAGCGAGCGGTTAATCGTCATTTCCGTCCAGCCGCCCCAGATTTTACCGTCAACGTTCAGGGTTAATTCTTCACTCACTATCAACTACCTCAATCACCTGTGATGGCAGGATAAACGACGGATGGCGCATACGGTTACGCGTCACAAGGGCATCGCTCCGCTCGGCATCGCCCGTTTCACGCCAGGCCAACAGCATTACTGGCGTCGTCTGCGTCGTCGATATGCGCCTTAGCTCAGGGAGCTGGACGCTACGAATGCGCACGTCGTTAACCACAGCAAAACGCAAATCGCGCAGGCTACGCCACAGCTCACGCTGGCCGGATTCCACCGCATCTATCGCTTGCTCACCCAGCCGTTCCGCCAGTACATCACCGGTTCTTTCTGCGTCCTGGCTGGTTGCAAATGTCATGCTGGCCACGGTTTCAGCTTGGGCGACAAGGGAAGACACAATCACCAAGCGTTGAAACTCATCGATATTCGTTTGCATGGCATCGGAAATTTCAATTGTCGATGACCGGGTAACGCTGCTGGCAAATCCGGTTTCAACGTTGACCACGATGTTATCCGCCAGGGATTTGGTCGCCGCCTGGGCGGCGCGGTCACCGTCCCATTTATCGCGTAACTGGTCATAAACGCTCAGCGCCCAGGGCGGTTCTGTGACCAGGTCTTTTATGTCGCTGATAAGGCCGGTGACGTCGCGGATCAACTCGCCGGGCGCGGCGGCGATAATGCCCGCCTGGTCTTTAAATCGGTTTAGCCTGTCCATCCACTCATTTACCGCATCAGGGATGGAAGGCAGATTAGTAACAAAGCCGTCCAGGTCATCCAGTAGCGTATCCACCATGTTGCCGACGCCATCTAGCGCGGCAAAGTAATCGCCATTGGCCAAGGCTTCTTTGACGCTGTCGGCCGCACTCAGCGCGGTGGCCGTGGTGTCTTCGGTCTGCGTGGGGAAAAGCTGTTCACCCGCTTCGAATACTTCAAACGACACATAAGCAATGCCGCCTTGTTCTGTACTGAGTTTGTGCGTGACCTTGCCGATTTGCACTTGCTGCGCCCCAAACCAAGGATGCACCAGCTCACCCGGCCCGGCCGTATTCAATGCGGCCAACAGGCGGTAAAGCTGGGTTTGATAGTCATTGCCAAGCAAGATGGCGTTAATCTGCTGCTGGGTCAGTACCGCGCCATGGTCTTCCGTCCAGCCGACTTCTTTTTTTGGGTAAGCGTGGGGAATGGCGCGGCGGCCGCCAGTGCCTTCGACGTCAACAAAGTAAAAGGGGACGTTCCGAAATGACGCATCGCGCAGGTCTTCCCATTTAGTCGTGGCCATTAGTCTTGCTCCACGTTACTGATGCCGGTTTGCGCACTCATGGTTACGCCTGGCGTATTGATTTTTACCTTGCTGACCTGTACCCGGTCATCTTTAACCGTGACCTCGATTTCTCCCTGTAGCTGTTGAAGCTGCTGAGGAATGTAGGGGTAGGTTCCCATCATGTTGGGGTGCAATGCATCCCATTGCGGGGATGACGGCGGCGCGGGCGGTGCGGTCAGCCATTTCTTAATGTCATCCCACATTGTTTTGCGGTTGCTGTTATCCTGCGCCCGCTGGATGAGTGCGGCACGTTCTTCATCATTCTTTGGGAACGGCACCAGGGATGTGATTTCCGATGCGGTATTGATGGCCATGCCGAGTACGCCGCCCTTGTCGTACTTGCTTTTGTTACTACCTGGTAAGTCTGGGACGGGCCCGCCATTCCCCATGCCGCCCGCGCCCATATTGGTGACATAGACAGGCATAACACCGGATCCAAATACGTCGGCCACTCCGGCTGGAATGCCTTTTTTCCCCGGCCGTAAGAAGTCATATGCGCCTTTACCGATTTGGAATGCCTTACGTGCAACCAGCAACCCGCCCGTTGCCAAGGCCACGTTCTTGCCGATCTCCAGCCAGTTCTGTACTGTTTCCTGGTCTACTGAATTAAGCGCGTCGGCCAGTTCTTGCACGGGCTTTGCCAGATTACTATCTGTGAATTTTCCCCATGTGCCATTCAAACTGGTCATTGCTGATGTAAAGTCCTGCGCAACATAAGCGGCATCTGACATGATGCCCGAACCATCCGCGACAACAGCGTTATACCTGGCAAAATTCTCAGCACCTTTCCCCGTCGAAACACCGGAAATGATTAACCGGGAATAATCAGTAAAACCCGCTTTTGAAAGCCTTTCATCTTGGCGTTTCGAACCATCACTACCTGAGCGTTGTGCAATATCTTTTACGATGTCGTTGATGGGTAACAAATTTCCTGATTTATCGCGTAATTTTACCCCGCTTGCCGTCAGAATCTTGGCTATTTTCGGATTGCGAATGTCAGTAAGCAGGTTAAATGCCGCTGTAGTAGCAAGATCCTTATCTCCGACTGCATCCATTGCGGCTTCAAACACTACTCCCATTTCTTTAAGTGCAACCGCACCTTCCCTACCTGTTGCCGCATATGCAGAAAACACCTTGGTTCCTTTTTCAGCAAAATCCTTCAGTTCAAACCCACCTTCTTTACCCAATTGATTCAAAAAATCCATTGCCTGAAGGTTTTCTTGATCGGTTTTCGTCTTGAACTTCTCAAACGTTGCAAACAGTCCACCTATAGACTCACCATCTGAACCAGATGCAGAAATAGAAGCAGCCATCATGTCCTGATTTTTGACACCAAAATCTAGCGAACCGGTAATTTTATTAGCGTTAGCAAGAGCTTTAACAACCTCCGAGTCATCTACACGGAATTTGATAGCAGAATCCTGAGCATCAGAATATATCTGTCGCATCTCTTTACGTGTCTTTCCTGCGGCGACTCCCAGCTCAGTTAGTGTCCTGTCAGTTTTGGAAAACTCACGCAACATAGCACCGCCCGCGAATCCTGCAATCAGACCGGTATAGCGGTTTCCTAACATGTCCAACCCGCGCCCAGCCGCCGCGCTGGTCGCCTTAACAACGGACATTGCCCGCTCATTGCGGCGGGCGAACTCAGACATATTGGCACCGTACTGGCGGGCTTTGGCGGTAAGGTTTCCCGCCAGGTTGATGATGATTTCAGTGTCGAGGCGCTTGGCCATACGGCTTCCTCAGTTGTTCGGTGATGCGGAACAGTTGCCGCAACGGCAACTGTTCCAGGTATGACACACTAAAACGTGATGAGAGATTGACGAGAAGATTAGTCAGCGCCGCCGCCATCGGCATCAGCTCGCCCCCGGTTGCTTACCCCCGTCAGCAAATCATCCATGTCGCTGGCGCGTTCCGTCAGCAGATCGAGGTCTTTGGGGTGAAGCTGGTAAAGCTGCTTGAGACTGAGCGGGCCGGGGATATCCCCGACAGATGCAATCTGCCGGCGCAACATTTCCAGCCCCATCATGACTTCAGAGCAATAGGCATGCGCTTTGCCGTTCTCTCCGATAACCACGCGCTCACTGGCAAGCTGGGAGTCAATCACATCCTTGGTGTCCAGTTCGCGCAGTTCAACAACCATATGCCTGGCTTCATCTGCCGTGCCTTTGCCCGTGACCAGGCCATGAATCAGCGTTACCGTCATCTTTGCCATGCTTACACCTTCACGCACTTGGCGCCGATGAATGTGACTGAGATTTGCCCGTCAGACTCGGACAACTCGCTGGGGTTTTCCGCCGCCGCGCCGGTCATCATATAGCTCAGCCCATTGTCGCCTTCGAACATCACCGTGACTTCTTCCCAACCGCTGATCTCGATAACGTCCATATCTTCAGCGGCCGCGATAGTAAGCTGCACAGACGGATTAACCCGCTTACGGGACATGCCCCACGTTTTACCCGCGCCGTTGTGCGCCGTGCGGGCATAGCCGCCAGGGTTCAGCGTGGACGTCCCTTTAGTTTTGATTTCACGGCCATTCACGCGAATGGCTGCTTCGCCTAAAATCATGCTGCCCCCTTAGAGCTTGTACTGAATCAGACCAGCCAGGACACGCAACTGGTTAATAATGTTCGGGTGAATGATGAAGTTCAGCCGGTTGCGGTCTGCGGTATCACGCACTACGGACAACGTCTCTTTGTAGTCGTCAAAATCCTCGACTAACCCGGCAGGCTCCAGCTCCGTAAGAAAGATATCAATCAGTTCCTGCGTACACAGCTTGGGCGTCATGACCGGCTGGCCGGGTTCCAAAACGTCGAGCACATCATCATCCGCCAGCTTGTGACGGGGATAGCGGTTAGTGAACCGGTTCTTAATGACGTAACGAATATGGCCCAGTGTTGCCGGGGACGTGATATCCAGATAAGACGTATCGGCATCGCCAAAGCTGTTCACGCGGTACGTCGTGATTTCACGCTCAATGCACACATTGCCGGACGCATCGACGTAGTGCGTTGCCACCCCGTCAAACAGCAGCAGGTTGCGCTCTGTCATATCCCAGCGGACTTCTTTAGCCGGGGCCAGGATGCCAGGCAATGCCAATGTTTGAAGCGGCCGCGCCGGGTCAATCGCCAGGTAATACGCGGCGATCCCCGCGTAAGCAGCGGCCCACAGATAAGCCGGTTGCGGAGCCTGATTGGTTCCCATTGCGGTAATCAGAAAATTATTGCGGTTGCCGCCCCAGGTGCCGGTGGCGGCATGGGTGCCGCGAACGGCGGTATAGGCGATGGCTTCAATCATGCGCATCGGCCCCCAGCGGTTCAGCAATTCATCGCGCAGGGTGTTCAGGCTGGCCACATCGTTAAACGGGCAAACGATATGGTTAAACCATTCATCGCCCAGCGCCGCCACCACCGATGACATATCCGGGGTGCCGGTGCCGCCAGTGAACGCCGTCGGCGTTACGCTCAGCCCGGCCGGGGTCTGCTCGCCCACGTAGTAATTGACGCGCACGTCCAGGTCGTTGGTCGTCTGGCCTTTCCAGTTAGCCGTGAGCACCACCGTACCGGCCGCATCAGCTTTCACGGCGGCCGTAACCGGCAATGTAACCACGGCATTGACAGCCGACACAATTGACGCAGCCACCGTTTCGGCGGTATCCGCCGCGCTGACGCCAACTTGCACCGTTACGCCACATACCAACAGCGCCAGCGTACCAGCGGCGGTAGCCGGGCCAGTCACCACAATTTCAGCGCTGGCCGCGTTACCGGCCGCAAGGTCTTCAATACCCAGCGCCCAGGTTTCGGTATAGCTATTGCCTTTGCGCAATGTCTTCAGCATTTCCGCCAGCATGGAGCCGCGCCCATACAAATTATCGGCCGTGCTGTCGCTGGTAATGCGGTTTTGCGTCAACGGCGCGGCGCTACCGGACGCCAGTTGTTGGCCGATCACCAGAATCTTGTGTTGCTGTGCCGGGGCGCTGTCGAGCGCCATGGAATTATCGATTTCGATATAGACCAGCGGCACCCGGATATCATTCGGAATAGAGCCTAACGCCATGGTTATTTCTCCGCTTTAGTTGATTTGGTGGCCGTGACGGTAACGACGTCAGTGACTTCAAGGTCGCCTTCAGCGATACGACGCAACCAGTAGGATGACAGCGGTAAATCTTCGCCGTCGTCTTTTAAGTAGGTGCCGTCCGGCTTGCGTACCTTGACGCCGACGCCGCCCTTGGGCTTAAGGTGTTTGGTCTTCATTGTTTTCCTGTCCTCTTACGGGGATCACGGCTTCAATTACAGGGACGCCGCCGCGTGGCGTGGCTGTCATCCCCAGTCTGAGGAAATCAGGCAATTCGCTGATATCCGTTTCTTCATCGAGTTTGAATTCCTGGCTCCACATCACCGCCCACATCGTCAGCCCCAGGTTATCCAGGGAACCGCTGTAGATGTTGTCCGCTGATAACGTGTCGGCCTTGCGCTCCGCGCCCATCTCTTTGGCTGCCAGCGGGTTGGCAATACGTTTAGCCAACCGCGCCACCATCACTTCAGCGCGTAGATCTCGGCCATAGCCCCAATAGTCGGTTGCCATGACATAGGCGCACCAGGTAACCGTCCCAACCACGCCACCCGCTTGATGCTGGATGTCGCGGACGCGCAGGGCTGCGATGCGGATACAGCCATTTTTATCGGACAGATGACGCTTAACCTCGTCTGGGGTGTTGAACTGACCGATATGGCGCTCAACCAACGGCACCTGGTCGGGCGCTGTCCCTTGCAAAACCGGTTGCAGCCAGGTAACAATCCGTTCAGCGGCGGATATCGTGCTGCCAAGTGTTACCAGGCTAGGGCGTTCACTCACGGCAATACCTCTTTCCAAAAGTCGCGAACGGCGTGCAACAACTCTTCGCTATTGCTGTTTGACAGGCCCAGCCATTCTCGCTGGGGGATGTTCATCATGCGGCTATGCGCTTTCACGCTTTGCCATACCGGGTGTTTGAGTACCCGACCGAACGCTTGCTTAATCAGGCGCTGATGCGCACCAATCGCCACGCTGCCACTGTACCCGTCCTGATGAACGCCCGCGTATCTCAACGGGGAGCCGACGCGCACCTGGTTGCGGTCAACTATGGAGATCACGCTATCCAGCAAATCACCATTGCCTTGCAACAGGCTCTGATTGCCGTGGCGGGTCTTGGCATAGCCTTCCGACCAGTCTTGCCAGGCTGTACCGCCGGGCGATTCTTTCTCATCGGTAATGCGGCGGCGGGTCTGTGACTCAGCAATGGCCCCGATGCTTTCCAGCAGTTCGGCGCGGAGGCTGCTATCGGCCAACTTCTCCATTGCCTGGCGGATCTGCGCGAGCTTCTCAGCGCCCATCACTTCGACCTGTATCCCCATTACAGAACGCCTTTGAGGTTGTTACGGGTGAATAAACGCGGGTTTTCGCCGGTCATGAACACCTTGCCGCTTTCCCCCTCGGTAGGTTGTTCCAGCGTCGGCAGGCCGATATCGCGCTGACCGCTGGCGATTTCCTTCAACGTCTTGATGGCATCTTCATAGCGCTTGCGCACCAGCTCGGTGGCCACGTTGTCGCGGTCAGCCAGCCAGTAGAACGCGATGGATACCGCCACCCGGTTCAGAATGCGGGGAACCGTGGTTTCAAGCGGCAGTTTGTACCGGCGCGACAGCAACGAATTGATTTCCTCGTCGGTGTCTTCCAGCGCCTGAGCAATCGCGGCTTCATCCAGTTCATTGGTTTCCCTGTTGATCGCCACGTTCCAGACATAAGAACCGTCGGCGACCAATAAATCCTCACGGGTGGCGTAACTCATCATTCCCCCTGGATTTCATCCGTGACGGTCTGGATCACGGTCACACGCAGTTGCGGTTCAGCTTTCAGCCGTTCGGCAGTAGCCGCGCTAATAAAAGGCTGAATCGGCGTACCGTCATCAGCCTCACTTTCGGCGTTGTCGCCGTCCGGGTCATCACTGACGAACACATGCACGCCATCGAACGGCCAGAAGCGCCCGCAACGATAGAAGCCGTTCTTTGATACGGCTTGTACCAGCAGCGCTTCTACATCGGAGCCGGGGCCGATGGACTCCTCACCCGGCACCACGTCGAACCCTGACTGAATGACCGTTGATTCATGTCCGTCACCGTTGCTTTCAGTAAGCGATGCCACTTCCGGCGCTGTAACCTGGACAGTGCTATCCGTAGCCTTTTGCTGGCTCGCTGCCTTGTTTTTCGCTCCACTCATTTTCCATCCTCTTTAAAGGGGCGTTACAGCGGGTTTAATCCCGCTGTAAACCGGGTTAACAGGTTATGCCGGGGTGACGATGAACGGGCTGTTTACGATTTCCACGTCTTTGTAATAGATGTTGGAATCCCCGCCATCGACCAGTTGCGCATCAATAACCCGTTTCGCAGCCGCACGGTTTTTACGGCCTACAACCAGCGTGGTCGGTTTGATCCCCAATGGGCTGCCATCGGTACGTTGCATACCCTCCAGAATTTCCACGGCCTTTTCGTAGTTCGCCACCGTCAGTGGCGCACGGGAGCCGACAGCGGTCTGCCAGAAACCAAATCCAACGTTACAGCGACCATCAACGCCGTACAGGAATTCGTTATTCAGGAACGTATGTTCGTTACCGAAATCATCCAACGAAACGAATTTAAACGGGCGGCGATTTTGGTACAGGATAGGTTTCAACACCTGCGTTTCATCAATCAGGAACCACGGCTCGCCGGTATCCGTAGCAATATCACCCACGATATTGCTGTAAGTCCCGCCCGCCATGGGGTGGTCAGTGTCAAAGAAATACTGGCCATCAAAACACTCTGTATTGAAACCGGCGACCAGCAACGGGAATGACAACGTATCCGGGAACTCACCAACCTGTCGGCCGAATGCCTGGGCAATTACGCTCCATTGCCCAATCTGATCATCTTCAATGTTTTCCCGCTTGACGCGGATGGAGCTTTCCCAGGTCTTGTTGGAAATGGTGTAACCCTGCTGGCTCAACACGGCAAGCTGACGTTCAGCAACCCACTCCTTGATCCCCGGCAAATCGGACAGCCAGCCATAGGTGTTTGATGCCGAACTGCTCGGTACTTCGGTAGCAATACGCAGGTATTGCGGCTTGACGCCTGCCAGCCCGGCGGTAAATGCCGCGCTCAGAGAAGTCGTGAGCGCGTGTAAAACTTCTGCGGATGGGGTCGCCATTATTGCTGTTCCTCTTGTTTAGCTTTTGCAGCCAGGAAGTTTTCTTTGCTGATGCCCATGGCGCGGCAGGTCGCCAGCTCCACGTCGGTCAGTTCCTGATTGGTTTTTCCCGGCTTCGGTTTTTTGGCCTGGTCGCCACTGGCAATCACCGGCGCAACTTTGACGAACTCGGTAAACTGCTTGCGGCCTTCTTCGCTGCGGCACGTCGCCAGATACATTTCTTTGTTGGCCGGGGCCACTTTCCCTTCCTTGATTGCCAAATCCACCAGGGCTTCGGCTTCCTTATCAGCCTGTGCTTTCAGCTTGCCTTCGGCTTCCGTTGCCCGGTTCAACGCAAGTTGATGCGTCTCTACGGGAATGAACTTTGTCAAATCAGGATTTTCGGCACGGTTCAGCGCCACCTGTTCACTGTTTTTGATTTGCTGGATGGCCTTCACAGCGTCATCAACTGACGCGGTGGCAGACAGTCCAAGCACTGTCACAAGCTGGACAGGGATGGTCATATCGGGGTTCTCCGAGTTAAGGGCTGGTAAATCCAGGTTGGGTTTGTTGGTTAGTCCGACGCTGGACAGGCGAGTCACCTGGCCGTCGGCGGTAAAGAAAAAGGCGGGGCTGTAATACCGGTAATTCTTGCCACGAATAAGGTCTGCGCCATCGTTATTCCATTCGATGCGAGCATCAATAGAACCGTCATCACGCAAGCGCAGTGTGTCAATCCAGCCAACTGCCGGGGCTTTATCACCCTTTGGGCCTTTCAGTTCAGTGGAGTGCTCGGTATCTATCGGTAATTTCGGATAGATGAAAGACGCATCGATCACATTAGCGGGGTTGCTGTTCACCCACGAACGGCCATCACGGCCGGTGAATTGACCAGCGGGAATGACGGGGAGCCATTCCGGGAGTTTGTCGTCATCCAACGTTGGCAATTCAAAGCACAAGGCCAACAGTTCAAGCTGGGGATTCATTGGGTCGTCCGTAATCAGGAATACTGACGGACAGTGTGCGGGAGGCAAAGAAAAAGCCGGATTAACCGGCTTCACTCTAACTTAGATGGGGAACCACGTTTAAACCATGTTTAAAAACGCACAGAAACGTTTAACAAAATTTCCATGCGTCATCGTATCACAGACGGCGACAACGTCACCACGGCGGTTTTATGAAGACTAAAAGATAAGGTTATTGGTCTGCCTGTTGTTTGGCATTGAGCTGGCGCTCAAGCGCGGCCTGGCGATTGATGCCGGGATTATAGTTCCAGCCCGGATCAATGCCTTCGGGAATTAGCTCTTCCTCACCCGTGCGCTTGTTCAGCCACTTCACATTTTTGACCGGCGGTGCCTCGGTCTTCAGCGGTACTTTAGTCCGCGTGACCTGGCCTGTCGGCTGGCCGTCTTCATACACAGGTTCCGTGGCCGTGACGCCGTTCTTCACCATTTCGTCATACTCGTACTTACTGACCTGGCGCAGGCTGCATTTACATCCCCAACCGTTCGGGCAAGAATGCGTTAGCCAGAACGGATGTTCGACAGGTAAACAGGTATTTGCCCATTTCAGATGATCAACACGATGCTCGCGCGACGGCCCCAACGTATACAACAGATACGGCATGGCGCGTTTGGTTCGCTCAATGCGTTGCCACTGGCCAGCGGCGCGGGCGGTTCGCATATTGGTGTCGTAGATGGCACGCAGCCGTTGGTCGTTGCCAACCTGTACAGTTTTGTTTTCACCTGTCAACGGGTCAACCATCTCGACCACACCCCACCAACCGCGCTTCACAAGGCGCGGCTCTAATGCTTTCTGGAACTCTCTGAAGGTCTGTCCCTCTTCGAGTGCCTGGGTCAGCAGTTCCTTCACGTCGTTAAGCAAATCAAGGTTAGTCATCTTTGCGACGGTGAAAGCGGCGCTATGCTCTTCGAGCCAGACGTCACGATAGTCAAAGCCTGGCTTCAGCTTTTTGGCTTTGAACCAGGCAAGGGATTCTTTGGGGATGATGTCGGGAATTTTATCAGACATGCTTCCTACCGTAATAATAGCCATGGACTTGAGCAAAATACGTATGATGTTTCACCGGCCAGTATTCAGGCCGATGGAAATCAAGCCGCTCACGGCGTACATATTTAGTTCGCATCGGCGGTATCCTTTATCGTCTCGCTAATCCAACTCAGCCCATCGACTTTTTTGAACTGCCGGATAAGGCTGGCAGAACTGGAAAAGTATGGAACCCGGTAAGACATAGATTCATGCAGTGATGGGAAGTTTTTCTTAGCGCTCCGTTTACCGAATCGCTTTTCAATCTCTGCAACACGCTTTGGTGAATAATAGCGTTTCTTCTTCTCGCACCAGAAAAGTTTGGTCATAGGGTTGTAACTATCGCTTTTTTCTAAACCCCAGCCGACGCGAATTATGCCGTCAAAATAAATGGATAAGACTGTACGGCTTTCACCGGAACGCTCTCGCGCAACAGAAATTACCGTATCCTGATATTTGAATTCAACGTGACAGAAATAGCCCTGAAGCGCGTCGGCAATCTCTGCCCATTGGTCTTTGGTGATGGAACTAATCATCGGTGGTTTCCCTCACTGATAGAACGACGCTAGGAGCCATTGCAGGGATTTTCGGCCCCCTTGCCGGTGTAAATGGCATCAGCTTTTCCAGCGCTTCCAGGTGCGCCTTTGCTAACTGATGAATCATATGATTCTCAGGCCACAGAACCATTAAGCGCCGCAAATGATTAGGGTCATTTGCTAACGTGGCCATACGCTCTTTAGTCGAATTCAACATGATTATTCCCCTCAATCCCAGCACAGAACAGATGCGAAATAAGCGCCGCGACATGGGTTATCTATCGGGTGGTGCCAGCCGGAATAACCATCCTGCCCGCCGATAGGGCTTACCTTGTACCAGGTCTGGTAATAGCTGGCACCAGCCCAGTTTTTGGCATATTCCGTGTCGATAACATTTTGATTAACGGCCGCATGGATAATATCTGCTTCCGAGTAGTCGCCGCGCATGACTAAAAAGCGGGCGTCATCGGAAGTGAGATAATCAACTTCACCATCATTCTTGCCTTTTGATGTGGGCTTGATTACGTCATTCATCACTAACATCCCCCAATCCGCGCGCTTGAAAACACAGCCGCGCCAGTTGATCAACAAATTCACCGGCGTCCAGGCTGTCTTGCAGCTCCGGCAACCGGGCCAAAAACGATTCATAGCTATCCACTTCATTGGCCAGCGCTAACACAGGATTGGTAAACGCCGTACCGACGCGCTGCCAGTCGCTGATAGCATCGGCTGTTAGCTGGTCGATATCGTCCTGGGGCGATGTGCGATTGAGCGCGATTTGCTCCCGGTTCATCGCGGGCAACATGGCATAGCTACCCGATTGAGCATTAACCGGCAGCAGGATTTCCGCGCCTTCCTCCGGCTCGGCCAGGCCGAACTTGTCGCGCAGTTCGGACATCTGCACTTTCATGCCCCGGTCAATCAACGGGATCAGCGACTCGACCAGCGCCTTCAGGTCTTCAGGTTCATTGATGCGTAAACAAACGCGCGGATAGTTTTCCTGCCCGCCGTAGTTGAGCATGACGAACGGGCGGATCAGGAACTCATTCAGCGTGTTCTCAAGCTGCCGCGCATCCCATTTTGCAATGTCCATGCGCACCTGGTTATGTACGTTCGCCTGGCTCTGGCTGCTGCCGTCGTCCGTGGTCATAGTCTGGCCAAGCACCGCTTTACTGGTCTGTGCGTCGCACCATTCCGCCATACCTTCGAAAAGATCGCCGCCGCCCTGGCGGCTGGCGGTTTCTTTCATATCAATCAGCATTGATTGCGGGATGGCACAACCGGCATCGCTCGCAAGGGACGCAATCGCATCAATCAGGGTCTTGATATCTTGCGGGCTGGCATTCGGCCCATATTTGCCGATGACGATGGGCAGACCAAACTTTTCGCCGAACGCCCACCAGTCCCGCACGGTAAATGATTTCAGCATGTACATGACAGCGACCAGCCGCGCCAGGCCGTTACGCAACGGCAAGCCGGATTTCAGACGGGGTTGGTGAATGATGTACTTGTAAGCGGCCAGCGGTTCGCCGTTAAACGGTTCCGCTTCGGTTAACACATGCACCTTGCGCAACGTGTCGGCGTCCATTTTGAGGAAGCGCGGATCAACCCATGAGTAGTCGCGCGGCATCCAGGGAATCGTTGACGTGTCCCACAATATTTCCGCGACGGCGATACCTTTTCCCAGACCATCAAGCAGGTCAAACAACAGCTCGGGGATTTGCGGCCGTTCCATCATGACGCGCACCGCATCCGCCAGTTTGATGTCGTTTTCATCATCGGATGCAGCTTCTACCGTCGGGACGATCCCGGCGACGGTCAACTTACGGGTACGCAGAACGCTGGAATAATGGAGATCACGCTCTTCCATCTCTTCGGCCAGGATAAAGTAGTCTAGCGGACTACCATCAGCGGCATTACGCAACACCCCGGCCAGACGGCGAGGGGTAAGGGTACTGGCGACGCTGATACCGGCATTTGCCCGACGAATGCCCGTAGAACGGGCGCGGGTCTGCTCTTGCTGCAATGCCTCTTTGCTGACCTGAACCGGTTCCCCGGTGTCGGGGTGGAGCAACTTACGGATTGCTCCGGTGACTTTATTTAACATTACAACAGCCCTCGTTGATTCTTCAGCCCACGGGTGATCCGCATCTGGCGGCGTTCTTCTCGCTCGTCCGGCCGTTCGGGTTTATTTAAGCGATGCAGCTCGTAGCGGCGGCAATCTTCTTTGCTGGCCAGAAATGCCAGAAAGATGGCATAGGCGCTGTCGCCATGACGTTTATGGCCATCGCTCCCTTTGTTCTCTTTGTCGTCAATGCCCGGTACGCCGCGCAACACGACAATCTGGCCCAGGTCGTTAATGACGTCCTCATGCTTTGGCACCACCAGTTCATCGTCTTCAAATGCGGCTTTGAAGCGCGGCATGTTCTCCCGATAGTGGGCGACGGATGGCATCACCACTTCGACTTCATTGCCGTACCGTTCGGCGGCTTGCTCCGCCAGATAGTTACCATTGCCCCGGCCATCGAGCTTGATGCCATCGCGGCGCGGCAGACGGTCACAGATGAAGTAAAGCGCCTGTTCCTGCTGCTTGTACGGAACGTTGGCTAATTCGACCAGGAACGGCACCGTGCGCGTGGTGTCCTCGTTGACGGTAATGGGCGCGAATACGGTCAGATGGCCACTGCGGGCAAAGTCTTCACCCAGCGCGTGGCGCAGGGTGACGGGTAACTGATTGAGTACAGGCAATACGGTTTGCTCTAACCACTCCTGCATATCCAGTGCGCGGAGTGATTCGTGTAGTGCGTTGTATTCCGCCGTACCAGTAAAGCGCAGTACGGGGCCAGCACCACGCGCTGCACGCTCCCGGATGGAACGCGGTAAATAGGTGCCGCCGCCGTTCTTCGGCTCGCAATAGTATTCTTCGCGAGCATCTTCCTTTGTCGCGGTATCACTCAACAAGTTTGCCAGCCACTCAGCCTCTGCTTCCTGTGACCAGATTTGGTGAGTGACCTGACAGATACGCTTATAAAGCCCCTCGCGGATGGCCAGCTCGATATCAATGCGATGAACTGAGTAACGGCGCTTACCTGCCCGACATTCTGTAATCAGGATGTTAAACAGGTGTTCAATGCCGTTATGGGTAGAGATGATGCGAACTTTACTCCCCCACATTGTCAGCGCCAATGCCGCTTTCAGTAATGCAGCCAGATCCCCCTGAAACGCTGCCTCATCGATAACGACGTTGCCCTGCATACCGCGCAAGTTTGAAGGATTGGACGACAGCGCCTTAATTTTGAAACCGCTGGCAAAATTGATGACGTAAACCAGAATGTCTTTGTCTTCATCAGCCAGAACTTCCTCGCCAACATCATCCGCTGCAAGGTTGTAGGCTTTAGCCCACATCGCACAAGCATCAATAAACTCACGGGCCATATCCTTCGTCGTGCCAACATAGAAGGTATCGCAACCGCCCGCAGTTCGTGACATTGAGCCATTTAATGCCGCATCAGCGGCTTCAGCCCAGGTTAATCCGGTACGGCGTGACTTTTCTCCGATTTTGATTTGAGCCTGATCTGCAATCCAGCGGCGCTGATAAGGCAGGAGCACTTGATCCTCATCAAACTCACCTGCGAGAATGGCAGCCGCCGATGCACTAGTAATGGCGTCGTTGGCCATCGCATTGACGGGGAGCGTTGTAGTCATCAGACAATTCCAAGAATCTGGCGACGGATATCAGCGGCGGTTTCCGCAGACAGTCCAGCCTGTTTTGTAATTTGTTCAGCCTGTTCCGCCGCTTCTTCCGCGAACGCCTGGCGGATCTCTTTTTCGCGCTTGTGGCTGACCATCTGCGCGGACTCGATACGTTGGGCAACCAACGCCAGTTGCCCCAGCGCTTTCGGCTCAACGGCTTTGTCTTTCTCAGCCAGCGCCATGGACGTTTCAAACGCCAGGGTTTTCACAAATTCCATTAGCAGCTTGCCGACATCAGACGTCGGCGCGGAACCCAGCTTTGCCGCCCATATCTCAGCCATTTCACGGGAAGCGCGAATTTTAGAGCCAACAGACTCCATCCGGCTGGCGTAGCGGTTCAGTCCGGTGCGGCTAAGCTGCATATCGTCCGGTAGGTTGTGCTCGTCAATCAGTTCGTTGATGGCCTCACGGATCTGTTCCTGGGTGTACTGCTTGTCGCGCAGCATCTGATGCAAAGCATCGCGGATAGCAGTCGGCAACAAATCAATCTTTGAAGGACGGCCACGGGTCGGGCGTTCATCGGCCATTTTTGCTCCTCGCCATCATAAGCTGTTGCTTACGCTCTTTAGCGATGGCACGGCTTAGGGCTTTCCATGCTCTGTCATATTCAGCATTTTTGGAAAGAAACGTATTGCTGAAGCTGTCCGGGGCGCTCTTGTCATACGGCTTTCCGGTGGCCTTTTCAATGGCTCCCGCAATAACTTCCCGCTCAATTTCGAGACAAACCATGACCGCCGCAAGCTGATGAATATAGCGACGGGTGGCAGTGGTATACGGTTTAACAGTCGCCATCATTACCCCCGCGCCCGTGGTTTTTTGATGCCCGGCACCACGGCCAGCCCCCGCGCAACATCGTCACCGCGTCCGGTTATCGCCGCGACAAAGCACCCGACCACGTCGTCGAGATCGATAAGTCCCTGCTCAGATAACCAGTTCAAATGCGTACGAACCTGATCGCGGGAAACGCGGTGGCCGTAGGCCAGCAAACAGGTTTGCAATACTGATTCGTTGGCGCTATCGCCCGCATCAAGCAGTGAGCGCAAGATAACTAACCGCTGATCGCTATCCAGAATTTCACGCATGGCCATGGCCTCACTTATCCTTTAACTCATTTTCCAGTAACAAATCGCTAATCCGTTGAACCTGTGCCAACTTTGGGGCCAGTGCTTTCAAATCACCCCGCAAGTTGCTCATTTCCAACTGAAGCGCATGAAGCTCTTTTTGATTCGGCATTGATGCAATAACGGTTTCCATTGCTGTTACCCGCGATTTCAGCGTGTCAACTTCCTCACGCTTCACATAAGTCTTTGCCAAAAGAATCATGACCAGGTTTACCCCGGTCATCACCAGCGCCCAAATGATGCCCCAATACTCTTTAATGACTTGCCAGTCCACGCTGAGCCTCCCGCAATTCTCTGATTTCCTGACACGTCACACAGCAAACGGCATCGGGGTGCGCGGCCAGACGTTGGGCGGGAATGTCATCTCCACAGTCATTACAAAAGCCGTATTCAATCGGGGCTTCTTTAATACGGTTTAAATGGGCATTTAACACCCGTTCCCGTTCATCAATTTCCAGCGAACTGGCGCGATCAAAATCATCCATTGCTCAGCGGCACCTTGTGTTTGCTGGATTTGCTATAACGGGCAAAACCGTCAAGCGTTCTGAATCCCAGATATCCCAGGGCCGGGGTACACAGCATCAGCGCGATATCCCAGTCCGGTGCGGGCATTGTCATTACATGCCCGGTGGCCGTGACAATGGCGGCAATCTGCTGGCCGATGCTCATCATCAGCACATAGCCAATAGAGCTATACAGCGAGAGCCTGGCCATTTTGGGGCGTGTCTGGCGCACATACTCATCCGTCGCGTTATCCCCGTTCCTGATGGTTTCCTGCTGTTCGTGCTGCGCAGCCTGCTGGTCTGCCAGCGTGGCCTTTTCCCGTTCGAGCTGAATTTGCTGCAACTGAACTTTCAGGGACTCAAGCTGAACAAGTTGCTCCGGGGGAAGCGTCGCCAGCGCGTTTTCTAACACGCGCTGTTGGTCTTGTGGATTGACTGCGCTGTTAACGCTCTCAACGATACCGGCAACCGAATCGGCTGTTTTAGCCGCATCGCTGCCGAACCAGCCGCCGACGGTGCGCAGAACGGACGGGCCAGCTTTCAGCAACACACCGGCGATAGATGAAATGGTTATCGGATCCATGGAACTCCCCAGGCGGTTGCCGTTCTGTGTAAAACCAGCGGAGTAAAGCCAGCGACCAGGAAAAATAAGGAGCCGTATTCAACACCGACATAAGCAAGACACAAAAGCCAGGCGGCGCAGAATGCACAGCAACCGATGGCACCCAGGGCGATTTGATACATGAATCGATATGGCTCTTTATCAGGCAAAAACGCCGGGTGGTCGCGGTGATAGAAAAGGATTTCGCCGCCGACGACACAACAGGTGGTTATCACTCCACCCACCAGGCCAAAAAACAGGATGCCGCTCACTGCGACGGCGATAACTAATGCTGAACAAATGGCCCAGAACCATTTGCTATTGAATATTTTGCTCACGTTCACGTTGTATTTCCTTGTAACGCTGGCATTGAAAGACAATGTCGCGCAGGTCTACAGAGTTCCAACCCTTCATGTAATAACTGGCATGTGTTCCGTCACAGCCCCGGTAATCCGTTGGTTCTGGCTTCGGGCCGTTGGCCATGCGGTGAAGCACCTCGCGGGTGAGGCGATCACGACGGCCACGGCGCATAGACGACTCCCAGCCCTTACCCATGATTAGGCTCTCGCTACCGACGCAGAGCCGCCGACAACCTCCCAAGCGGCATTGGTGACGCTATCGAGGCGGTTGTACCAGCCGTTGAGGTATTTACCCTGGGATGAATTCGACTTGATGATGTCCGCGTAATAACGCGCACGGCGTAACAGATAACGGGTAAGCAACCATTCCGGATCGGCACTGGCGACGGCCGCGCGAGTAGCTTTCCCAACGATGCCGTCCGCTGTTACCCCTGCCGCGTCCTGCAATAGTTGCAGCGCCTTTTTAACGCCATGCTGTACAGCGGAATCAAAGACGAGCAGCGAAATGCCATCCGGCCATTCATTGCAGTACGCCGGATACCAGTAGTCGCGGTAATAAATCTGGCTGGCTTGTTCGAGGGTTAAACCTTTAATACGGACGTCGGGCTTTTTATCGCCGTCAATGTCCGTCATACCGTCGGCCACACCGTCGCGCAGGTCGGAAACGCCGAATTTGGTTTCGCCGCCTTTGTCGTTAGGGTCATTGACATAACCGCCTTCTTTGCCGAGCACAAAAGTAACGGCGTGGGTGAAGGTGGGAGAGGGAAGGAATTGGCTCACTGTTGCACCTCTGAGACACTCTCTGGATAAAAAAATCAGTAGTGTTCATAGTGCGGCAGGCATAAAAAAAGCCGGATTAACCGGCTTCATTGGAAATGAGATGCTCTATTGAAACAAGAAATCTTTATATGAAAAAGCCACTAAGGCGGCGAGGACAATAAACAGTAAAATACCATATTTACTTTTATCAGTATCCACAGGGTTTTCCTTCGCATACTGAATCAGTTTGTTTCTTCTGACCAAATAGACAAAGAAAGGAATAATGAACAAAGCACCTATGGCCCATACGAATGGTGATACGCCCGTATAGTTCCCCAACGCTGTCTTATACCCACCAATTTTGTTATTGGTCGCATCGAAAAATATCCAAAAAACACAAACATAGATAACCGCATCTATTAAAATATTCCCTGCCATCGTCGTTATTCTCCCAGATTTAAATCAAATTGATGTTTTTTTACTTCAAGCCGACGCATCCGTTTGATAGCTTTATACACCGTTTTGTAAGTCACTTGGTAGCGTTCAACCAGTTCCGGCACATTGTGGCCGTCAAAATCCCGCCAGATTTTCATATCCCTAACCAGGAATTCAAGCACCTGCCCGCGCGGAAAATAGACTTGCATACCGCCGATCTGCTTGCTAATGGCAACCACAAGTTCCAGCGAGTATCGCGGGTCACAACCCAGCCGTTTCAGTTCCTGACGCAGCAACGCATTCAGTTCGGCCAGCAGCGCCGGGAAACGGGAGCGTTCACTGTCATCTTCATCAAGATGATCGAGGATACTATCATCTTGTTTATCATCAAACATATCCAGATTATCCGCCATTTTTAGCGCCTCCGTTACGTTCCAGCCACTCGATTCCGCCAGGCAGTTTCGCAACATCCTGGCCAAGGCTATGCATATGCGATAAGTAATCATCCCGGCTTTTTTCCTGGTCTGTGACCCGGCTGTTCGCGTCCTTCTCCCGCGCCGCGACATTGCTGCTCTGGGCAAACAATTGTTCTGACGTGCGATAGACCTCACGTAAATAACTGTGATTGCTGAGCGGTTTTCTGTCCCCGTTGTTGCGCTTGGCCCGGATCCGTTCGACGGTTTCGCTCAATGCGTGGGTCAGTACGCGGCCGGGCTGGTGTTGTTCCAGCACTTCATTAACCAGCTTCACGGCGCGAGAGTTAGACAAGTTCGACTTCTCCGGGCGGAACAGACCGATATAAGCCACCATAGCCTTAGCTGCACCGCCGGGTAATTTCGTTAATACGGTAAGCAACTCCCGCGCTGCATCGTCTTCCAGGATGGCGTCAAGATGCAGGTCGGAATGGCAAACCGGACAACGTGCAATTTTCATCGGCGAGCCTCATACAAATTCACAATAACGCTGTAGTCCCGCGATGCTTTACCGTTACTCGGATTAATAACAAAACCTAACCGATCAAGAAGCATGGATTTAAGCATCAACCGTATATGCCATTGCTTGATTGATTCGAGAACGCGTGTAGCTAACGATGGATTCAGCCAACCCAATTCATCAACACCGTGGCCGTTATTTAGCGATGCTGTCATACGTTTTACATAAGCATTAAGCGCCGTATCATCGCCATTTTTAACAAAGCCGTGCCGGTGCATGGTGATCCATATGGCGCGGATTTTCGCTATTTCAGCCGTTTTAACTTTCGCTGGCGTCTTTTTAAAACTGCGTTTAAACCCTTTTTCACGCAACGCGGAATAAACACTTTCTAATTCCTTGTGGTTCATTTCGCTGCAACTGGTTTTACCATTGGCAATATTGGCTAACAACGCCCGGTAAGTTTCATCGTCAATTTTCAGCGTTCCTTTTGCGACGTGAATCAGCCTGATTAATTGCGGCTTATCCATATTTCACCTCGTAATACATTGATTTTGGCGTAAGCCGATACCGAAGGGTTTACGCCATATAAATCAGAATGAAAGTATTTAGTTAATTAATCTGCCGGTTTCAGTGAAGACAATTTCACAAAAAACGGTGCCAGACTAATTTCCACAACTGCCCCGGACTTCTCTAAATCCCGAGCAACATCTTTGGTTCTAACTACTTTCCCGCCGGTTTCAGCCGTGCCGGTCAGATAGATAAAGCGCGAACCGACAGCATATTCCCGGTTAAACTCTTTTGCGTTCATCGTCACACCTTCGCAATATCGAGGCTGATTTGCTGATACTGACCATCCTGTTTGCGCTCATAAATGCGCAGGTACTGGCTGGTGCCGGACACCTGGATAGAGTCAGCGATAGCAGACATAGCGGATTGCCATTCTGGATCGTCGATATCAATCTGGCGCAAGCTAAGCACCTGATTAACATCAATCCGACCTTGTTTGTTCACGCGGAAAGCATGGTTGATGATCGCTTTTATTTTAGGATCGGCATCGGCTCCCCAGCGAATAACCAAATCATCCAGAATCTTTTTTGCCGCCTGGATTCGCTCATCAAAGACGCGATGATCGCCAACGGCTCGACGTACTTGATAACGGCCGTCAAAACTGCTCAACAGCACGTTCCCTTTGGCCCCGCCGTACTCTACACCGTACTCACTGGCAGACAGATCAACAAAGTCGGCGATTTTAGCCATCGACTCAATCTTGAATTCAACCATTGCCTGGCGCTGTTCCTTCGCCTTATTAACGATATTCAGCACAACATCATCGCGCAGCTTATCGATAGGCTTGATTAATTCCTCCGGCACCAGATGGCCAAGGGAATTCATGCGGTAGCCTGCTGGTATAGTTTCTTTATTCATTTTTCACCGCCATTTTTATTTACGTTGGCCTGCTGATTGGCAAGTTTCTCTTCAAGATTCTTTGCATACTCACTGATGCCCTTAGCAGTCCATCCGCCAGCGATGGCATCTTGAGGTAAACCATCCAGAACCTGTTCTAACTGAGCAACACGCTGTAATGCGTCGTCCCTTTGTTTTTCAGCATCCCGAATGCGTTGGTTCAGTCCAGAAAGACCCTGCTTTAATGGAACGTTATCAATTAGATTTTCGGTACTAATTCCGTCGCAAGCATTGACGCAGGCGATAATACGCCTGGCGTCCGCCTCTGCCCTCTTTTGATGAGACGGGTGATTTGACATCATACATACCGTCATTGAATCGCTGACGATATCCCAACCATACGCGCCTTTAGGCAGACGAATACGCCACGGCAGCGGTGAGTTTTCCAATCTTTTATTCATAATTAACCTCAGTTAAATAAAATAACCTCGTTTAAGTTGTCACAAGCACGTTCCAATGCATCAAACGACTCTTCTATATCAAGAACGCCGTCACTGATATCAGCCATGAAAGCATCAACATCGGCTTGTTCGGCGGCGCAGATATCTTCTAAGTCGCCTTTAATCTTTTCTATCTTCTGAAATAAATCAGATAATTTCTTTTTCCTGTCCTTATTCATATCGACCTCAGTTCCAATACCGTGGCTTTTGATTAATCGGGATTTCGATTAGATTCTGTGTATTGGCATGATCAACACAAATATCGACTGCATGAGTATGAAATCCTTCCAGCAGTTCCTTATATTTGTGGATAAAATCATGAAATACTGAATCACCCTCAATATCGATACTTGTGGCCATACCTTCCGGTGTGGAGGTGATAATCATATTCAATTTCATAACTTGCACTTGTTTATTAGCCATCCTAACCCCCATTGCATTTATAAGTTTGTTTCACTTGTTTAGAGAAAAAGTACAGTTCGCTATAGGCCGAATGCCTGTTATCGGATTCAGCCATCCCTGGAACCAATAACACACCGCTATTTAACTTTCTGGCGTGGCTATTTACTGCTTGACGTAATTTATTGGGTTCCCCCGCTAAAATTAATGTTGCGTAATCAGGTACGTTCTTCCCAAACTCAATAACACCGCTTGCCCAGGCATAGGCAATTAACACGTTGTTTATCTCCAATAGATAATGCAGTCCTGGATCGTCGCCGCCGAAACCACATGATAATGGTGCGCCTTGCGCATCAGGTCGGCGTCTGGCGCAAACACTTCAACGATGGGCCGCGAACGGCTGACATTGACATGCTTGATTTCAATATTGCGGCGTTGCAGCCAGCCGAGCGTATTAACCAATTTCGTCGCGTTAATCATGATGAAAGCCCCTCTAAATCTTTAATAGCGGCACGAATATGACATTCGGATAACGGCTCGTTTTTACCATGCGCGAACATCGCGGCCAGGCGCAGGGTATGAGATATCGTTCTTAATGCGCCGGGTTTCTCTGATAACGCATGAATTAATTCACGCTCTGCGTTTTTATTTAAACCCCATGCATCGGAAATAGCGTCTACATCGGCCTTTTTGGTTTTCAGAATGGAAACCTTTTTAGCGATACGGCTAAATAAGCGGGCAAAATCCATATTGCGGCTATTACCACCGGTTAATTTCCCGTAAACCTGATGGTTCCCAACCAACGCCAGACCAACGCCAGTTTCTTCCTGCAAAATACGCAATTCCTCCAGCACGGAATAATCGAGGTGATCGGCTTCATCAACAATCACTATGCCATTGGTTCCGCGCAGTTTACGGCGAATGGCGCGGCCCAACTGACCGGAACGGCGCGGCGCATCGCCGATCCCCAATTCTAACGCCAGCTCATACAGGCATTCGCTAAGACTGGAGCGTGATGGGGAAACGGTAATCAGCCAGACGTTGGGACGTTCAGTAGCGAACTGTTGCAGGGCGCGCGTTTTACCCACGCCTGAATTGCCGTAAATAACGGTGATGCACTGCGCAAGCTGCGCGTATTGCAACGCATTCCAGATTTGTTTAACCGTGCGTGTAGCAATAAAGTCCGGCGCGATTGGCATTTCATTTGTGCGGCGCGAGCGGTTATCAAGCCATACAGTCAGCTTATTAGCGAGAGAATGATTATCCCCACGGTAGGCATCATTAACAAATTGTGAAAGCTGGCTATTTGAAACCCCGATTTCACGCGCGACGGCGGCATAATTAATATCGGAATTATCAACGGCATTACGTACCGCTGCGCGAACGGTATTAATAGTTTCTTGCTGTTGGTCTAAATCAATTACGTTAGTCATTCTGCTTCTCCGTTAAATATGGTTCTTTTGAAAATCGGTGTATAACTGGCTTACAGCATTGCCAAAGGCTTCTTCTGATTCTTCGTCGATCTCTTCCTCAACTAAATGGCGCTGCATGGTATTACCGGCAGGGCGCAGGATTTCCACCACCCGCGATTCAGGCGGGGCCGGTGGAACGGTATCTGGCATAAGCTCGGCCGCTTCCAGCGCCGACATGCGTCTCGCAGCTTGTGCGGCTTCTTTGGTACGTTTAACGAATTGGGTACGGTTACGTTTATGCTCACGCGCCGCCTGGGTATCCCCAAAGCCGGTTTTCTCAATACAGGCCGCTTCACAAATAAAGCGGCCGTCTAGCGTGTAGCAAAGAACGCTTTGATGCAGGTTTTGCGGGTCGAAACGCACCACGACTTTATTAGGTTTAAGGCCCAGTAAACGCTCGTTAAAGTAACGGTTTTTACGCGCCTGAACCTTGCCGCCCGCTTCCATGACAAACGTACCGGATTCACTGATGCGTACCGCTTCGGCAGGCAACAGCAGCAAACGGCGCTGTTCCGGCGTGGCTTTGCGGATAGTCGCTTGTTGATAGCTTTCTTCAAATGCGTCATCAAACGACATCATGCCCCGGCAGATCTCGGTATTACGGTTCGGGCGACGGTTCCAGAATGCGATCCCCTCGGCCAGCGCTTTCAAGAAAACATCGGCATCGACCACCCGGTCACCATAATTATCCGGCTTATCTATCGGATTTGGCCCAGTATGCGCCCCCGCCAGTAAAGGATGCTTATCAACCGCTTCGCCCAGGCCACCGTGAGAGAACGCACGTTCAACCGGTTTCGCCTGGCCATGGCCGCGCCCAAACATCACGCTAGTCCAATGCAACTCGATACCGAGCAAAGGAATAATCCCTTTCGGGTCATCCTCTTTAACTTTGAAGCGGTAGCGGTTAGGAACGCCGCCCGTTGTCCATTTGTTTGCCGCCGCCATCGTGTTATCGATTGTCAGCTTGCGCGGAATACCGTAGCGCTCAATCATGTCTGAGAGAGACAGACGGATCGAATCGCTGTTTTCGCTGACGTCGGTACGCCAGGCCAATATCTTGCGGGTACGAATGTCTTGCCAAATCCATGTTTTTGGTCGCAAAATTTCTCCATTGAACCAGCGCACAAACACGTTATGCTGATAACCATCGCCGTTAACCCATTCCATTGCAGCGATATCGGCAACGGTACGTTCCTGACAAGGAAATAGACGCATGGCCGCATGTTCGCCTTCACGCAACAGCACCCGCTGTTCAACCGGAATATCGCGTTCCAGCTTGCGGCGTATAGATGACAGGCTTGGAATAGTCCATCCGTTTGACTCAGCAGCTTCGGCTAAACGGGCATAGACGGTTCTGAGGGCCGGACGTTCCGGGCGCAGGTAATCAGCAAGAAAGAAATCCCACGCCTTCGGATCACAATCTGCTTCTTTCTTACGGCGGGTTTCGATGTTATGGCCATATTGCCCCAATAGCGACGCAACCCAGTCTTCACGCGCAAACTTACGCGCGGTGTAGTACCAGCGACGCACGGAAGCAACTGATGCATCATGTGTTTCGGCAACAGCATCGAACGCTGATACAACATCAACACCCTTCTCAACCAGCGCAGAGACAGTAATCACCGCTTCGGTTTTTTTCTGCGCCGCCAGCCGTTGCTTTTCAGTAGCGGATTCCCAACGATGCCAAAGGACTTCGCGGCAATAATTGTCTGAATCGTTTCTAGGTTTTATTTCATATGTTTTTCCAGAAACTAAAACTTTGCCTAACCGCTTTAGATGTTGAATCTGTGCTACAGAAGGTAAATCGACTAAAGAATACTCAATCGCTTTTCCTTGAACGCCCTCTCTTTTCCTCGACTCCCACCCTTGGCGTTTAGCCATCTTGTGAATACCTTGAATAGTCCCTGGGACGCCAGACAATCCAAGACATTGATAAGCTGATATCCATTGTTTAGACATGCTCAATCCCTCAATAAATATCGTAACGGCTTGGCCAAATATCTGAAGGGCTTACACCTATGGCTTCGGCAATGATTTTTTCCCCTTTGGGATATGGTCGTACCAGAGCATTGCGCAGTGTAGAGGAGCTTAATCCTGACTTACGTGATAAAGCCGCAAGCGTAGTCCCTCTCTTTTTTAGGGCTGCGCTCACATCAGCCTGATGCCAATCATTTTTAATCATTCACATAACCTCTATTTCGTTCTATGCTTTACGATCAACCAAAACGCTAACCGTTTTTACTTAGTCTTAGCGTTAAGTTTATTAATAAACCATAAAATATCAACCAGTTTATGTAAAAATTAGAAATTTTTTTCTTACCCTTTGATTTTAATTGATTTGTTTTTTCATAAACCAAGTTTAAGTAAAGGTGATTTATGATAAACCGGTGGATGTCACCAAAAGAGATAGCCGCCATCCCTGGAATGCCTAAGTCCATTCAAGGTGTTCACAAAAAAGCGAAACGTGATGGATGGGAATGCAGGAAGAGAGAAGGGGTTCAAGGACCAGGCTTGGAATATTTTGTCCCTGTAGATGATCTTTCATCAACTATTGATAAACCAAAACCTGAAGATAATAATGCTGAATTTCAATTTCTTGATGAGTTCGCGTTAGTTCCGGGTTACAGAGTGCAAGTTTCAGCCGGGTACGGTTCACTTAACGATACAGGGCTTTCCCCATGTAGATATTTGGCATTTAGGCGTAAGTGGTTGAGTTATAGAGGTTTTAACGAAAGAGACTTAGTAATTGTCTGGGCCAAAGGCGATTCTATGGAACCCACAATTGGTAATAACAATACACTGCTTATAAATACCGCGCGTAAAAAGCCTGTAGACGGCAACATGTATGTGATTCGCCAAGAAGATATGCTGTGGGTAAAGAGAATTCAGACGCAACCTAATGGGGCATTGTTACTTATCAGCGATAATACAGCTTATCCCCCGATGGAAATACGGCGCGACGAATTGCATAACTTTGAGGTGATTGGGCAAGTTGTGCACATCGCTAAAGATGTTGGCGACTAGGATTTAAACATAGTTTAAACGGAAGATTGCGGATAAGTGGATTTATCGAACTAAACGAACAAACATCCAAATCCACTTTTTTTCTCATTTTGATTTTTTCGACTAAACCCTGATAAAATGTTTCTCGTTATTGCTCCAGCCACCGCCACGCAAGGCTTGCCAATACCAACGTGATCCCGTTAATTTCCGCCAATTCCCTAGTTTCTGTTTTTAATTCTTACTGACTCATAACATCGGTAGCGTTCTTTAACCGCCAGGCTTGCTGTCATCCAATACGTTCATTTCTTTGATTAAAGACACATCACTTGCGGCCGTCATTACGTTTCTGGAAATGTTTTTATCCGCGCTGCGCATTGTGTCTGTCACCTACGAACAACTGATTCTTTATGTTGAAACTGCGTTGATTTATCTGATGTTCAGCACAGTACTGAGCCAGTTGCAGGTGAGGCTCGAAAAATATTACCAGCGTCATATCGTGCAATACAATAATGATTGCACCAGCCTGCTCATTTTCCTGCTGATGAAAATCTACAGCCGGAAGATGGCGTTGTCCTGTTTAAAGATACCAGCCATACCTTTACTATGTGATTCACGACGGTGCGTAGCGAAGCTCGGTGCCGTTATAGTTGAGCGTAAAGGTATAACAGGCGCGTTTTTCATCGCCAGTGAAAGTGGAGATTAAAATATTGGGTGATACATGTTGTTACTGATCGATAACTACGACTCCTTTACCTACAACCTGTATCAGTATTTTTGTGAGTTAGGTGCTGAAGTACTGGTGAAGCGTAATGATGAACTAGAACTGGAAGATATTGAACGGCTGTCACCAGCACAGTTAGTTATCTCGCCTGGGCCCTGCACGCCGGATGAAGCGGGCATTTCGCTGGTGGCCATCCGCCACTTTGCCGGCAGGTTGCCAATTCTTGGCGTTTGTCTTGGGCATCAGGCAATAGGACAAGCATTTGGCGCCCGTATTGTCCGGGCGCGACAGGTGATGCACGGCAAAACGTCGGTGATACAGCACAGCAATATAGGTGTCTTTACCGGATTGACCCAACCGCTGACAGTGACGCGCTATCATTCACTGGTGATTGAATCCGCTTCTCTCCCCGACTGCTTTGAAGTAACGGCCTGGAGTGAATGCAACGGCGAACGTGACGAAATCATGGGTATTCGGCATCGGTACTTGCCCTTAGAAGGTGTTCAGTTTCATCCGGAAAGTATTCTCAGCCAGCAAGGACACCAGCTTTTAGATAATTTTCTTAAAATATAGTCAGATAGAAAATTATTTTTCTTTCCGGCTCATTTAGCATTGTCTTAAATTGATTTTTTATGCATATTTATTGACTATATTTTCATTTTAAAGTGGCTAGTATCGGAGCATGGCAGCTAATGGCGACAGATAAAAAAACAGTTACTCGGGAAACTCACGACAAAGTTATTTTGCCGGTTTACGCACCAGCACAGTTTGTACCGGTAAGAGGTAAAGGAAGCCGGGTGTGGGATCAACAGGGACGAGAATACATTGATTTCTCTGGTGGAATAGCGGTTACAGCACTTGGCCATTGTCATCCTGCTCTGGTAGCCGCTTTACAGCAGCAGGGAGAAAAGCTGTGGCATACCAGCAATATTTTTACCAATGAGCCAGCGTTGCGGTTGGCCAGCAAACTGATTAATGCAACTTTTGCCGACCGGGTATTTTTTGTTAACTCAGGTGCAGAGGCAAACGAAGCGGCTTTCAAACTGGCACGCCACTACGCAATCAAACGTTACAGTCCATATAAAACTAAAATCATTGCATTTTATAACGCGTTTCATGGACGTACTCTGTTTACCGTGTCTGTTGGTGGTCAGGCTAAATATGCTGATGGTTTCGGGCCAAAACCTGCCGATATCGTACACG
Organism: Brenneria alni; assembly: GCF_003666245.1. GTDB lineage: Bacteria > Pseudomonadota > Gammaproteobacteria > Enterobacterales > Enterobacteriaceae > Brenneria > Brenneria alni. Next base: position 50,555 of record NZ_MJLZ01000003.1, on the reverse strand, counting down.
TTCCTTTTAATGACCTGGCGGCAGTCAAAGCCGTGATGGATGACCATACCTGCGCAGTAGTGCTGGAGCCCGTTCAGGGAGAGGGTGGTATTACGCCAGCAACACCGGAGTTCCTACAAGGCGTACGTGAACTGTGCGACCAGTATAAAGCTCTGCTGGTATTTGATGAAGTACAGTGCGGGATGGGTCGTACGGGCAAGCTGTTTACTTATATGCATTACGGCATTACGCCAGACATTCTCACAACGGCCAAAGCATTAGGTGGCGGATTCCCTATCAGCGCCATGCTCACCACGGAAGAGATTGCCTCAGTAATGACAGTTGGCGTACACGGCACGACTTATGGTGGCAATCCACTGGCCTGTGCAGTAGCGGAGGCGGCGCTGGATACCATCAATACACCTGAAGTGCTATCAGGCGTAAAGGATCGTCACGACCAGCTTGTCAGAGCATTAGAAAAGATTAACCAGCAGTATGGTATCTTTGAGCAGATCCGTGGTATGGGGTTATTGCTGGGAGCAGAGCTTAATCCACAATGGCATGGCCGGGCACGCGACTTTTTGGCCGCAGCGGCAGAACACGGTGTAATGATATTGATGGCGGGGCCGGATGTGATTCGTTTCGTGCCTTCTCTGGTCATTGACCCTAAAGATATTGAGCAGGGAATGGAACTGTTTACCAAGGCGGTAGAACAAATCGTTAATGCCGCCATTTGATTAGCGTGGTTTTATCTTTTACAACGAACGGCACCTCAATGTCTGGCTAATATTTCTCTATCGCAGCACCTCACCAGAATGCAAAAAGCCCCAGTCTTGCGACTGAGGCTTTCTACTTCGTTTGATGCCTGGCAGTTCCCTACTCTCACATGGGGAGACCCCACACTACCATCGGCGCTACGGCGTTTCACTGCTGAGTTCGGCATGGGGTCAGGTGGGACCACCGCGCTATCGCCGCCAGGCAAATCTGTTTCATCCCGACCGTTACGCTTTTCTTTTGCGCAACCACCGGAACCAATCTCAAAACAAGCTGAATATCTTCTGAGTCTATTCGTATCATCCTGATACCCTCCCCTTCGGGACCAGCGCTCCGCACTCCTCAAAATCGTTACCGTCGATTTTGTCTCAATAAAACACCTTCGGTGTTGTAAGGTTAAGCCTCTCGGGTCATTAGTACTGGTCAGCTCAACGTATCGCTACGCTTACACACCCAGCCTATCTACGTCGTCGTCTTCAACGGCCCTTCAGGGGACTCTACTCTGTCCCAGGGAAGACTCATCTCGAGGCAAGTTTCCCGCTTAGATGCTTTCAGCGGTTATCTCTTCCGCACTTAGCTACCGGGCAATGCAATTGGCATCACAACCCGTACACCAGCGGTGCGTTCACTCCGGTCCTCTCGTACTAGGAGCAACCCCTCTCAATCTTCCAACGCCCACGGCAGATAGGGACCGAACTGTCTCACGACGTTCTAAACCCAGCTCGCGTACCACTTTAAATGGCGAACAGCCATACCCTTGGGACCTACTTCAGCCCCAGGATGTGATGAGCCGACATCGAGGTGCCAAACACCGCCGTCGATATGAACTCTTGGGCGGTATCAGCCTGTTATCCCCGGAGTACCTTTTATCCGTTGAGCGATGGCCCTTCCATGCAGAACCACCGGATCACTAAGACCTGCTTTCGCACCTGCTCGAGCCGTCACTCTCGCAGTCAAGCTAGCTTATGCCTTTGCACTAACCTCCTGATGTCCGACCAGGATTAGCTAACCTTCGTGCTCCTCCGTTACTCTTTGGGAGGAGACCGCCCCAGTCAAACTACCCACCAGACACTGTCCGCAACCCCGCTCAGGGGCCCACGTTAGAACATCAAACATTAAAGGGTGGTATTTCAAGGTCGGCTCCACGCAGACTGGCGTCCACGCTTCAATGCCTCCCACCTATCCTACACATCAAGGCTCAAGGTTCAGTGTCAAGCTATAGTAAAGGTTCACGGGGTCTTTCCGTCTTGCCGCGGGTACACTGCATCTTCACAGCGAGTTCAATTTCACTGAGTCTCGGGTGGAGACAGCCTGGCCATCATTACGCCATTCGTGCAGGTCGGAACTTACCCGACAAGGAATTTCGCTACCTTAGGACCGTTATAGTTACGGCCGCCGTTTACCGGGGCTTCGATCAAGAGCTTCAGCTTGCGCTTAACCCCATCAATTAACCTTCCGGCACCGGGCAGGCGTCACACCGTATACGTCCACTTTCGTGTTTGCACAGTGCTGTGTTTTTATTAAACAGTTGCAGCCAGCTGGTATCTGCGACTGGGTCCAGCTCCATCCGCAAGGGACTTCACCAACCCCAGCGTGCCTTCTCCCGAAGTTACGGCACCATTTTGCCTAGTTCCTTCACCCGAGTTCTCTCAAGCGCCTGAGTATTCTCTACCTGACCACCTGTGTCGGTTTGGGGTACGATTGATTGTTACCTGGTGCTTAGAGGCTTTTCCTGGAAGCGTAGCATCGGTTACTTCAGCTCCGTAGAGCCTCGTCATCACGCCTCAGTGTTAACAATGACCCGGATTTTCCAAAGTCATCCACCTTCACGCTTAAACCGGGACGACCGTCGCCCGGCCAACCTAGCTTTCTCCGTCCCCCCTTCGCAGTAACAACCAGTACGGGAATATTAACCCGTTTCCCATCGACTACGCCTTTCGGCCTCGCCTTAGGGGTCGACTCACCCTGCCCCGATTAACGTTGGACAGGAAACCTTGGTCTTCCGGCGTGCGGGTTTTTCACCCGCATTATCGTTACTTATGTCAGCATTCGCACTTCTGATACCTCCAGCAACCCTCACAGGCCACCTTCAACGGCTTACAGAACGCTCCCCTACCCAACGAACGTATCCTTAAAACGCCTTGCCGTCTGTCGGCACTCAGCCCGACTCAACGTTTAGTGTGGCTTGAACGTGCCAGCTTCGCCGTCACGTTAAGCGTTTTAAGTGATACGTTCGCTGCCGCAGCTTCGGTGCATGGTTTAGCCCCGTTACATCTTCCGCGCAGGCCGACTCGACCAGTGAGCTATTACGCTTTCTTTAAATGATGGCTGCTTCTAAGCCAACATCCTGGCTGTCTGGGCCTTCCCACATCGTTTCCCACTTAACCATGACTTTGGGACCTTAGCTGGCGGTCTGGGTTGTTTCCCTCTTCACGACGGACGTTAGCACCCGCCGTGTGTCTCCCGTGATAACATTCTACGGTATTCGCAGTTTGCATCGAGTTGGTAAGTCGGGATGACCCCCTAGTCGAAACAGTGCTCTACCCCCGTAGATGAATTCACGAGGCGCTACCTAAATAGCTTTCGGGGAGAACCAGCTATCTCCCGGTTTGATTGGCCTTTCACCCCCAGCCACAAGTCATCCGCTAATTTTTCAACATTAGTCGGTTCGGTCCTCCAGTTAGTGTTACCCAACCTTCAACCTGCCCATGGCTAGATCACCGGGTTTCGGGTCTATACCCTGCAACTTGACGCCCAGTTAAGACTCGGTTTCCCTACGGCTCCCCTATGCGGTTAACCTTGCTACAGAATATAAGTCGCTGACCCATTATACAAAAGGTACGCAGTCACCCCACCCCAAAACATTCGCTTTCGCTGCGCGAACTCGCCTGTCTTTGCACGATGTGCAAAGCGCCCTGCGATATCTGCACTGCTGTTTTATTCGGTTTGACGTCGCTTCGCTCCGTCAACACGTTACAGCAAACGCTTTGGTGGTGGGGCTCCCACTGCTTGTACGTACACGGTTTCAGGTTCTCTTTCACTCCCCTCGCCGGGGTTCTTTTCGCCTTTCCCTCACGGTACTGGTTCACTATCGGTCAGTCAGGAGTATTTAGCCTTGGAGGATGGTCCCCCCATCTTCAGACAGGATATCTCGTGTCCCGCCCTACTCTTCGAGCTCACAGCCTCTGCGTCTTCGTGTACGGGACTATCACCCTCTGTCGTGCGACTTTCCAGACGCTTCCACTGACACACAAACTGATTCACACTCTGGGCTACTCCCCGTTCGCTCGCCGCTACTGGGGGAATCTCGGTTGATTTCTTTTCCTCGGGGTACTGAGATGTTTCAGTTCCCCCGGTTCGCCTCGCAACACTATGTATTCATGTTGCGATAGTGTGTCGAAACACACTGGGTTTCCCCATTCGGGTATCGTCGGGTATTACGGTTCATATCACCTTGCCGACGCTTTTCGCAGATTAGCACGCCCTTCATCGCCTCTGACTGCCTAGGCATCCACCGTGTACGCTTAGTCGCTTAACCTCACAACCCGAAGGTGTTTCTTTATTGGCGTGGCTGCGAAACCACCCTGCTGCGTTGTTCCGTGCTCGCCATCCTCATGGACATTCAGTCCACTGCGGTGGCTGTGCGCGGTACGCCTTGCCGGATGCTTTCTCGCTCACGCTACAACATCGATGTTCACTTCGCGCTGCGATTATTTGAGAGACTCTGATACAACTAAACCACTACCCTCGCAGATAATGTTCAGCCGTATCGTTTCAATTTTCAGCTTGTTCCAGATTGTTAAAGAGCAAAATACTTCGCAGCATACTGTCGCCAATACACTCTGAAGTCTTTTTTAATGGTGGAGCTATGCGGGATCGAACCGCAGACCTCCTGCGTGCAAAGCAGGCGCTCTCCCAGCTGAGCTATAGCCCCATGACTTACAGATACCTTCAGTACCACTCGTGAGAGAGTTAATTCTTTTCCAGGTAAGGCGTGCAATGGCGAAGCATACCGCAGTATGCGAGGCATTTCACAACGCAGCATGGGAGAGAATTTGGTAGGCCTGAGTGGACTTGAACCACCGACCTCACCCTTATCAGGGGTGCGCTCTAACCACCTGAGCTACAAGCCTATAAGGTATTTCTGCTCGTTATTTTCATCAGACAATCTGTTGTGGACACTGCACAGCCTGTATCAGGCTTTTACTAAGGAGGTGATCCAACCGCAGGTTCCCCTACGGTTACCTTGTTACGACTTCACCCCAGTCATGAATCACAAAGTGGTAAGCGCCCCCCCTGAGGTTAAGCTACCTACTTCTTTTGCAACCCACTCCCATGGTGTGACGGGCGGTGTGTACAAGGCCCGGGAACGTATTCACCGTGGCATTCTGATCCACGATTACTAGCGATTCCGACTTCATGGAGTCGAGTTGCAGACTCCAATCCGGACTACGACGCACTTTATGAGGTCCGCTCACCCTCGCAGGCTCGCTTCTCTTTGTATGCGCCATTGTAGCACGTGTGTAGCCCTACTCGTAAGGGCCATGATGACTTGACGTCATCCCCACCTTCCTCCGGTTTATCACCGGCAGTCTCCTTTGAGTTCCCACCATTACGTGCTGGCAACAAAGGATAAGGGTTGCGCTCGTTGCGGGACTTAACCCAACATTTCACAACACGAGCTGACGACAGCCATGCAGCACCTGTCTCTCAGTTCCCGAAGGCACAAAACTGTCTCCAGTCTCTTCTGAGGATGTCAAGAGTAGGTAAGGTTCTTCGCGTTGCATCGAATTAAACCACATGCTCCACCGCTTGTGCGGGCCCCCGTCAATTCATTTGAGTTTTAACCTTGCGGCCGTACTCCCCAGGCGGTCGACTTAACGCGTTTGCTCCGAAAGCCACGGCTCAAGGCCACAACCTTCAAGTCGACATCGTTTACAGCGTGGACTACCAGGGTATCTAATCCTGTTTGCTCCCCACGCTTTCGCACCTCAGCGTCAGTCTTTGTCCAGGGGGCCGCCTTCGCCACCGGTATTCCTCCAGATCTCTACGCATTTCACCGCTACACCTGGAATTCTACCCCCCTCTACAAGACTCCAGCTTGCCAGTTTCAAATGCAGTTCCCAGGTTAAGCCCGGGGATTTCACATCTGACTTAACAAACCGCCTGCGTGCCCTTTACGCCCAGTCATTCCGATTAACGCTTGCACCCTCCGTATTACCGCGGCTGCTGGCACGGAGTTAGCCGGTGCTTCTTCTGCGGGTAACGTCAATCAACAAGCTTATTAAGCTCATTGCCTTCCTCCCCGCTGAAAGTGCTTTACAACCCTAAGGCCTTCTTCACACACGCGGCATGGCTGCATCAGGGTTTCCCCCATTGTGCAATATTCCCCACTGCTGCCTCCCGTAGGAGTCTGGACCGTGTCTCAGTTCCAGTGTGGCTGGTCATCCTCTCAGACCAGCTAGGGATCGTCGCCTAGGTGAGCCTTTACCCCACCTACCAGCTAATCCCATCTGGGCACATCCGATGGCGTGAGGCCCTAAGGTCCCCCACTTTGGTCCGAAGACATTATGCGGTATTAGCTACCGTTTCCAGTAGTTATCCCCCTCCATCAGGCAGTTTCCCAGACTTTACTCACCCGTCCGCCGCTCGTCACCCAGGAAGCAAGCTCCCCTGTGCTACCGCCCGACTTGCATGTGTTAGGCCTGCCGCCAGCGTTCAATCTGAGCCATGATCAAACTCTTCAATTTAAGATTTGTTTGATTCGCTAACTTAATAGCTGTGCTCAAAGAATTATCAACTGTTTATTCGTAATGAATTTACTGTCAGTCACTCTTCAAGACTTTTTATATCGCTTGCCGATACCGTCTTGTGAGTGCCCACACAGATTGTCTGATTAAATTGTTAAAGAGCAGTGCCACATTACGCTGTGGCGCGGGCCGCATAGTCTATGCATTTCCGCTGTGAAGTCAAGTGATTAATGCCTGACTTCCTGCTGCCATCACAACCGCGCAAGCGCCGTTGCCGGGTCAGTGGTGGCGCATTATAGGGACTTCTGCGCAGGCCGCAATAGGTATTTTGCATAAAAATCATCGTTTGCTGCAATACACAGCAAAACACCAGCTTATACCCTTTTTCACACAAAGTTATCCACAGATAAGGTTCCAACTGAAATTAGACGAGCATCACGCAAACGTTTTCGCTACAATTCTTCCGCGAAAAATACGCCCTCTTGCTGTGGACGTTAACTGAATATTTTTCTTTATCTTGTAATCGCTGTTTTATAGGAAGAAAAAGACGATATTCACGTACTGTTCTTTACTGACTACCCAAATCCAAGGGATACCATCATCATGCAACAACCTCGTCCTATTCGCCGTGCTCTACTCAGCGTTTCCGACAAAGCAGGCATTGTCGACTTTGCTCAAGCCTTGTCTCAACGTGGGGTTGAGCTTCTTTCCACCGGGGGTACAGCGCGCCTGCTGGCCGATGCAGGTCTGCCGGTCACAGAAGTCTCTGACTACACGGATTTCCCGGAAATGATGGATGGACGAGTTAAAACCCTGCACCCGAAAGTTCATGGCGGCATTCTGGGACGTCGCGGTCAGGATGACGCTATCATGGCGCAACATGACATCAAACCGATTGATATGGTGATCGTCAATCTTTATCCCTTTGCCCAGACTGTGGCCCGCGAAAATTGTACGCTGGAAGATGCCGTCGAAAATATTGATATCGGTGGCCCAACCATGGTTCGTTCCGCCGCCAAGAACCATAAAGATGTCGCTATCGTGGTCAAAAACAGTGATTACCACACCATCATTAATGAAATTGACGCCAACGACGGCTCCCTGACTTATAAAACCCGTTTTGATCTGGCTATCAAAGCATTCGAACACACTGCGGCTTACGACAGCATGATCGCCAACTATTTCGGCGCATTGGTTCCGGCCTATCATGGTGAGACAGATAAACCGTCAGGCCATTTTCCACGCACGCTGAATCTGAATTACATCAAGAAGCAAGACATGCGCTACGGTGAAAACAGCCACCAGCAGGCTGCCTTCTATATAGAAGAGAATGTGACGGAAGCTTCTGTTGCAACATCTCAACAATTGCAGGGCAAAGCCCTATCCTACAATAATATCGCCGACACGGATGCGGCGTTGGAGTGCGTCAAGGAATTCACCGAAGCCGCCTGCGTGATCGTCAAACATGCCAACCCATGCGGCGTGGCTATCGGTAGTTCGATTCTTGATGCCTATGAACGGGCCTACAAAACTGATCCTACCTCTGCTTTTGGCGGCATTATTGCCTTTAACCGTGAGTTAGACGAACAAACAGCACAGGCCATCATCAGTCGCCAATTTGTTGAGGTAATTATTGCTCCATCAGCCAGCGAAGCCGCACTGAAAGTTACCGCAGCCAAACAGAACATTCGCGTATTAATCTGCGGAGAATGGCAACAGCGTCTGCCAGGCCTGGATTTCAAACGTGTGAATGGCGGTCTGCTGGTACAGGATCGCGATCTGGGTATGGTCAACGCCTCTCAACTGCGTGTGGTGACCAGGCGTCAACCCAGCGAACAGGAATTGCGCGATGCGCTCTTCTGCTGGAAAGTCGCCAAATTCGTCAAATCCAACGCGATTGTCTATGCCCGTGACAACATGACAATTGGTATAGGCGCGGGCCAGATGAGCCGGGTTTATTCCGCCAAGATTGCGGGTATCAAGGCCAGTGATGAAGGGCTGGAAGTGAGAGGTTCCGCTATGGCTTCCGACGCTTTCTTCCCATTCCGTGACGGCATTGATGCCGCTGCCGCCGTGGGCATCACCTGTGTCATCCAGCCGGGTGGTTCTATCCGTGACGATGAAGTCATTGCCGCCGCCAACGAACACGGCATTGCGATGATCTTTACCGATATGCGCCATTTCCGCCATTAATTCAGGATCTGACTAATATGAACATTTTAATCATTGGCAACGGCGGACGCGAACATGCGCTGGCCTGGAAAGCCGCTCAATCACCGCTGACGGATATCGTTTATGTCGCGCCGGGAAATGCTGGCACGGCGTTGGAGCCGGGATTGAGCAATGTCGATATCGCTGCCACCGACATTCCCGCGCTGGTCAATTTTGCGCAGCAGAATCAGATTGGCTTAACCATCGTGGGTCCTGAAGCCCCCCTGGTCATTGGCGTGGTCGATGCGTTCCGCACCGCTGGCCTGAATATCTTTGGCCCAACGCAGGCCGCCGCACAATTGGAAGGTTCTAAAGCCTTCACCAAGGATTTCCTCGCCCGTCACCGCATCCCAACTGCGGAATACCAGAATTTTACCGAAGTCGAGCCTGCGCTGGCCTATGTTCGTAGTAAAGGTGCGCCGATCGTGATTAAGGCTGACGGTCTGGCGGCAGGTAAAGGTGTTATCGTTGCCATGACGCTGGAAGAAGCCGAAAACGCTATTCAGGATATGCTGGCAGGTAATGCGTTTGGTGACGCAGGGCATCGCATTGTGATCGAGGAATTCCTTGATGGCGAAGAAGCCAGCTTTATTGTGATGGTTGACGGCGAACATGTGCTGCCGATGGCAACCAGCCAGGATCATAAACGGGTTGGTGACAAAGACACCGGCCCGAATACCGGCGGTATGGGCGCTTATTCCCCTGCGCCGGTGGTGACAGATGAAATTCACCAGCGTGTGATGGATCAGGTCATCTGGCCAACGGTGAGCGGCATGGCGGCTGAAGGAAATATCTATACGGGTTTCCTGTATGCCGGACTAATGATTTCCGCCGATGGTCAACCGAAAGTGATTGAATTTAACTGCCGTTTTGGTGACCCGGAAACACAACCCATCATGCTGCGTTTGCGTTCCGATCTGGTTGAGCTATGCCTCGCCGCCTGCGACGGCAAGCTCGATGAAAAAGACTCCGCCTGGGATGAGCGCCCTTCATTGGGCGTGGTGCTGGCGGCGGGCGGATATCCAGGCGACTATCATAATGGAGAAGTAATTTCTGGCTTACCGCCGCAAGATTCTGAAGATGGTAAAGTCTTTCATGCTGGCACAAAACTGGATGGCGCAAACGTCGTCACCAACGGCGGGCGCGTATTATGCGTAACAGCATTAGGAGACACAGTAGCCGATGCGCAGAAACGCGCATATGAACTGGCGAGCGGAATCCATTGGCAGGGGTGTTTCTGCCGTAAAGATATCGGCTATCGCGCCATTGAGCGGGAACAGGCCTGACAAACTGAGAAGCCCGGAGCAATCCGGGTTTTTTACGCTTCGCGTTTTTATTTTATGATTTAACCGATGCATTATTGGCGGGTGTTCAAGATGGCATTCTATTACAGACTCTCTGCCTCCATCTCCCATCGGCAGAAGCTCCCCTGATCGGCCAGCAGCAACTGCGTGCCCTCTGGCGCCTCCAGCCACGCAATACTCAGCGTGCCGATTAACTGTTGTCGACGTTGAACTATCCATCCCATTGAGAGACTGTCGAAGTAGGGGCGTACCCATTGCCCGGCACAAGTGACCACTTGTCCGTTCTGCCATGTTCCTTGTTTCAAAATGACCTTACCGGCCTGAAGCACCTCACTGAGCTCCAGTAAGCGTTTGGCATCCCACTGATAGAGCGTGAGATCTTCATCGGAGATGGACTCCCGTCGCTCTGCCAACTGACGTTGCATAAAGCTGACTGTTCCTTTTTCCGTAAAACGTATCTCAATATCATCTTTCTGCGTTTCCAGGGATCTCTTTATTTCACGTAAGTTACCCTGCTGATACAGATAGCGGGATACTACCGTATCATCGCCCTGAAGCGGGTTATAAACCACGATAAGCCTGATGATATTGTGCTGAGAGTCATCTTTACGCCATAGACGAACCACGCCACGATCGGAAATATAGCCGCTGGCAAAGACTGACGGGGGCGGAGTATGGCTACTACAGGCGACAGTCAACAATATCGCGGCGCCGATGCTGAACCGGCGTAATAAAAGCAAAAGGGGCGAAATCGCCCCCCTGCTTAAATGCTTAACCGGCATGGCTTATTTAACAGCGTCTTTCAGAGCCTTGCCAGATACAAACGCTGGCACGTTGGCGGCAGCAATTTTGATTTCTTTACCAGTTTGCGGGTTGCGGCCAGTGCGCTCGTTACGATGATTTACTTTAAACGTGCCAAAACCAACTAATTGTACTGCATCACCTTCTTTCAGAGACTCAGTAATTGCCGCCAGAGTTGATTCCAGTGCTGCTTTCGCCTGTACTTTGGAAAGATCAGCTTTGTCTGCAATTACATCAATCAGTTGAGTCTTATTCATAAGTTATCCTTACAGTGTGTTTATCGCTTGCTAAGATCGAGTGCGACGGATATGCCATGAAAGCACTCTCCTGCATACACGCACCGACAGCCACTTTTATTACGCCCCCCAAATGTAGACCAGACAGGGTGCGAATGTGAAGTATTAAGACATACCATTTCAGGCGTTAAATCACGTTTTATCGTGTTATTGGCTTAAATTTACACCAATGTTGCTGCTGGCAGCTTCACGCAGATCGGCGCGGAGCCCCTTTATCAGTTCGATATCACGCTCTTCGCAGGCAGCCAGCAGGCGGAAAATCTCCCATTGGATATCCCACTCGTCTTCAATTGCAGGCAGCACTTTCAATTCGTCATCGGTCATTTCTTTACCGGCCTGCGTCATTTCCAGCATGGCCACCGTGCGGATCGACGTCTCGCTGATGGCGATCGCATGTTCCAGCGTTTCACCACTTAACCGGGAATGAACCAGCTCACCCAAGGCGATGCAAGCATCAATTGCCGGGTAGACACCATAAATATCATAGTCATCAGATGCCGGAATCGCCTCTTCTAATTTTTCCAATTGGCTATCAAAATTAACTTTGGCATCTTTAACCACCAACGTTTCCCAAACCAGATCGAGAATGCGGCGGTAAACCATAGCCTCACCAAACCCGGTTTGCTGACAAAATTCATGGTAATTAGGATACATGCGTTCGCAAAGGCATGCCATAAATGTGACATGTTGCCAGCTTCCGAGCTTTTCCAAACGCAAATGAATTGGGTTACGTAACATTTTTATGCTCATTAGAGGCAATGGACGGCAGTGTACCTGAAATTACCACCGCGCCCTATGCCTGAATTCCTAAAAGTTTTGACGAGATCGCTCACAAAATTTGTTGCTGCCAGCGCTGAAACGCGGGCCGATCGGACGCCACCGCATCAGCCCAGCGAGTGGGTTCCGGCAGGCGGTAGCCACGCATACAACGTTTCACCCACAGCAAAGCGCTATCCAGACTAACACGGTGACCGGTCGCCACAAACAGGGGGTTGCAACGCGCCTTGCTGCGCCATACCCAGCCAATCTGTTCGCTTTTATCCAGCAGCGGCTGCTGGCTGCCCACCTCGTTCGATAATAGCTCGAAATGCCCACATAAGCGGCTTTTTGCCACGCCAATCGTCGGCACATTCGCCAATAGACCGAAATGGCTGGCCACGCCAAGCCGACGCGGATGTGAAATGCCGTGTCCGTCAACAAAGAGTAGATCCGGTTTTTGCTCCAGCAGTGTCCAGGCGGCCATTAAGCCTGGGCATTCGCGAAAGGACAGAAAGCCGGGAATGTACGGCATTGTTGTGCCGACACGGGCAATTTTGTATTCGACCAATTCCAGCGACGGGTATCGCAGCACCGCAATGGCCGCACGGGTCACCGTTCCGTCCTGTTCAAACCCTACGTCGGCGCCAGCAATCAACGCCGGCTGGTCAAACGGAAGATCGTCATAGCGAATAATTTCCGCCGCGTGCGTTAGTTGTTCGGTACGCAACAGTTGGGTATCAATCACACGCCCCCTATTGATGGTATACACGAGATAACTTATGCACCGCCTCAACAAAGACGCCAGCATGTTCGGGCGGCACATCCTGATGAATGCCGTGCCCCAGATTGAACACATGACCGTGGCCGTGGCCGAATCCCGCCAGAATCGTTCCAACTTCCTGCTCAATACGCGCAGGTTGAGCATATAACATGGAAGGGTCCATATTGCCCTGCAACGCGACTTTGTCGCCGACGCGGCGGCGGGCATCAGCAATGTCGGTCGTCCAGTCGAGTCCCAGCGCATCACAGCCGGTTTCCGCCATCGCTTCAAGCCACTGCCCCCCGCCTTTAGTGAACAAGGTGACAGGCACGCGGCGGCTTTCGCTCTCGCGCTGTAGACCATTAACGATTTTGTGCAGGTAATGCAGGGAAAACTCGCGATAATCGCGGCCACTCAGCACGCCGCCCCAGGTATCAAATATCATGACCGCCTGAGCGCCAGCGCGGATCTGCGCGTTCAGGTAGAGGATGACGCTGTCTGCCAGCTTATCCAATAGCAAGTGCAGCGTTTTCGGTTGCGCAAACATCATCTTTTTAATGATGGTGAATGCCTTGCTGCTTCCACCTTCAACCATGTATGTCGCCAGCGTCCAGGGACTGCCGGAAAATCCAATCAGCGGTACTGCGCCAGCAAGACTTTTGCGGATAGTGCGTACCGCGTTCATGACATAGCCCAGTTCCTGCTCCGGATCGGGAATCGGTAATTTCACAACGTCGGCATGGCAGGTAACCGGAGACTGAAAACACGGGCCTTCACCCGTTTCAAAGTACAACCCCAGTCCCATCGCATCAGGAATAGTCAGGATATCTGAAAACAGGATCGCCGCATCAAGATCGTAGCGCCGCAACGGTTGTAACGTTACTTCACAGGCCAATTCCGCGTTTTTACACAGCGACATAAAATCGCCCGCCTGAGCGCGGGTTGCCCTGTATTCAGGCAAATAGCGCCCTGCCTGACGCATCATCCACACTGGCGTCACATCAACAGGCTGGCGTAATAAAGCCCGTAAATAGCGATCGTTTTTCAGATCAGTCATGCTGTTTTCCTTTAGTCGTCATCCCGATTCATACGGTTATCGCGGTCAATTGTAACATGATGGTTACCGTTCTCATGATAAGCGCGGCAAAGCACAACCGTATCCTCAATCAAACGGCGGGCCACCGTGCCAGGCGGCGGTAAAATAGGAAGCTGGTCATAGCGGAACCAGCCAGCGTGGCGTAGCTCTGCCGGATCGTGCTTAACCTCGCCCCCCGCATAGTCTGCCATAAAGGCCATCATCAGCGAGTGCGGAAAAGGCCAGGGCTGAGAACTGATATAACGCAGATTATTAATCTGAATACAGCTTTCTTCCATCACCTCACGGGCTACCGTCTGTTCCAGTGTTTCGCCCACTTCAACAAACCCCGCCAGTACCGTATACATATTTCCGCGGTGGCGATTGTGCTGTGCCAGCAGGATTTCATCACCTCGTCGGATCGCGACGATAATACAGGGCGCGATCTGGGGATAATAACGCTCCTTACAGTGGTGGCACAGGCAGGCCAGTTCGGTTTTACTTCGTACCATTTCATGGCCGCAGTAACCGCACAATCGGTGGGCGCGGTAAAACTCCGCCAGTTGCACGCCCCGTCCCGCCATTTGAAAAAGACCGGCTTCCTGATCGATGAGCTGGCGGACAGATGTCATACCGCTTTCCCGATTCTGACAAACCAGCCAGACTGATTGTCCTTGCCATTCGCCGATTCGGCGGGCAACCTCACCCTGCAACGACCAATTTGCCGCCGTTCCCTGTGGTAATTCACCCTGCGGAAGCCATATTTGATTTGCGTAACTAACGACCCACCATCCTGTTTCGTTACCTTTTAGCGTTCGTTCCATATCTTTCTATTGCCCCTCTATCACTTCACTGGCATGTTACCATTCAGGGTGATGAGATAACTTTTATAATTACCGGTTATTTTTACCATTTACGGAGTCAATAATGCTAAACCAGTTACAAAGCCTGACTGAACTCGTCGGTGGCAATAATGCGTTAATCGACCAGTGGCTACAAGCGCGTAAGCAACTCCTGATTGCCTACTACCATCTGGTTGGCATCAAGCCCAATAAGGAAACGCACTCTTTATTGGATGAAGAAGCATTGAATGGCTTTTGCCAAAAACTGGTTGACTACCTATCGATCGGCCATTTCCACGTGTACGAACGCGTGTTGCGGGAATCAGCCCTCCTAAGTGAACAGAAGCAGGCTTTTTTCAGCCAGCTCGATCAGGCATTAAAAAACAACACACAGCAGATTATGGCGGCGTACGACGGCTACTTAGCGGCCACTATCGATCATGACAACTGCATTGAATTCCAACAGGCGCTTTCCAGCGTGGGCGAAAACCTGGCGGAACGTTTCTCGCTGGAAGATCAGGTAATCCGGCTAATTTTTGATAAGTAATCTCTTTTTTATTATCAGCAAAGTCATATTGTTACCGTTCAGCAACCGATTTGCCTTCACGGATACCCCTTTCCTGCTTTGACATGCCTGCACCATCGTCATAAAGTGTCATCGTTGTAATTAGCCTGCTAATACTGGGGCTATCTTGTCGGAGTGCCTAGCGCGTTTCTATTTTCTGATTTATTGATGAGAAAGAAAATGCACAGGCTGAGACCGTTAATTCGGGATCCGCGGAACCTGATCGGGTTAATACCTGCGAAGGGAACAAGAGTAATATGCCTGGCTGAACCATAGACTTTGTCTATACGTTTATCGCTCTGTGGCATTAAAATCCGTTATTACTCCCTCCGAGCTCCAGACAAGCAATTTTCCCTTTACGCCATACAGGAACTTGCTATGTCTACAGAAAAATCATCACCAAAACCGCAAAAGTCCAGCCGTCGTGAGCAACGGGCCGCCGCCCAACAATTTATTGATACGCTTCAGGGTACGGCGTTCCCGAATTCCCGGCGTATTTATCTCACCGGTTCGCGTGAAGATATCCGCGTCCCCATGCGTGAAATCCAGCTTAGTCCGACGTTAATCGGCGGCGAGAAAGATAACCCTCTGTATGTCGCCAATGAAGCTATCCCGGTTTATGACACCGCTGGTC
Source organism: Brenneria alni (assembly GCF_003666245.1). Classification (GTDB taxonomy): domain Bacteria; phylum Pseudomonadota; class Gammaproteobacteria; order Enterobacterales; family Enterobacteriaceae; genus Brenneria; species Brenneria alni. The sequence goes on along the minus strand of NZ_MJLZ01000003.1, from coordinate 34,805 downwards.
CATACGGCGATCCGGCTGCACGCCCGGACGTACACGTCGGGTTAGACAGGCTGCGGGCGGGCTGGATCGCCGAACGAAACGACACGGAAGCCCTGTCCGCAGTCAGTTCGGACTTCACGCAGCAGCGTCTGGCGGATGCTGGCCTTGACCACCTTCGTTTCGAACATCTCCCCCGCCCTCGTCGTGCCAAAGCAGGGAAATGCGTCACCCAACTGCATTACGCCCGTCAGGGCATCGTCACGCCGGAAATGGAATTTATCGCCATTCGTGAAAACATGGGGCGAGAGCGTATCCGTGGCGAGGTATTACGCCAACAGCATCCCGGTGAGGGATTTGGCGCGCATTTGCCGGAAAACATCACCCCGGAGTTTGTACGTCAGGAAGTGGCCGCCGGGCGCGCCATCATCCCGTCCAACATCAATCACCCCGAATCCGAACCGATGATTATCGGCCGCAACTTCCTGGTGAAGGTGAATGCTAATATCGGTAACTCCGCCGTCACCTCCTCTATTGAAGAAGAAGTGGAAAAGCTGGTGTGGTCCACCCGCTGGGGGGCGGATACCGTGATGGACCTCTCAACCGGGCGTTATATCCATGAAACTCGTGAGTGGATCCTGCGAAACAGCCCGGTGCCGATTGGCACGGTGCCCATCTATCAGGCGCTGGAAAAAGTTAACGGCGTGGCGGAAAACCTGAACTGGGAAATGTTCCGCGACACGCTGCTGGAACAGGCTGAACAAGGCGTCGACTATTTCACCATCCACGCTGGCGTACTACTGCGTTACGTTCCCATGACCGCCAAACGGCTGACCGGCATTGTGTCGCGTGGCGGTTCTATTATGGCGAAGTGGTGCCTGTCGCATCACCAGGAGAGCTTCCTGTACCAGCATTTCCGCGAAATCTGCGAAATCTGCGCCGCCTATGACGTTGCCCTGTCGTTAGGCGACGGCTTACGTCCTGGTTCCATTCAGGACGCCAACGATGAAGCGCAGTTTGCCGAGTTGCATACGCTGGGTGAGCTGACCAAAATTGCCTGGGAATACGACGTACAGGTGATGATTGAAGGTCCCGGACATGTGCCGATGCAGATGATCCGCCGCAATATGACCGAAGAGCTGGAACACTGCCACGAAGCGCCATTCTATACGCTTGGCCCGCTGACCACCGACATCGCCCCCGGTTACGATCACTTTACCTCCGGTATCGGTGCGGCGATGATTGGCTGGTTCGGCTGCGCCATGCTCTGCTACGTCACCCCCAAAGAGCACCTCGGCCTGCCCAATAAAGAGGACGTCAAGCAAGGTCTGATCACCTACAAAATCGCCGCCCACGCTGCCGATCTGGCGAAAGGCCACCCCGGCGCGCAGATCCGCGATAACGCCATGTCAAAAGCGCGCTTCGAATTCCGCTGGGAAGATCAGTTTAATCTGGCGCTCGATCCACAAACGGCTCGTGCCTACCACGATGAAACGCTGCCGCAGGAGTCCGGTAAAGTGGCCCATTTCTGTTCCATGTGCGGGCCGAAATTCTGCTCAATGAAAATTTCGCAGGAAGTGCGTGACTATGCGGCAAAACAGGAAGCCGAAACGAAACCCATCGAAGTGGGCATGGCGCAAATGTCAGAGGCGTTTCGCTCACGCGGCGGCGAGTTGTACCACAGCGCCGCCAGTCTGCAAACGGAGGAGAATAAATGACCTCGCCCCAGGTAACCGAGCCTTTTGCCCCCACTGCGCATCGGCTCGGACTCTATCCCGTAGTAGACAGCGTGGAGTGGATTGACCGTCTGCTCGGCGTCGGCGTCAAAACGATCCAACTGCGCATTAAAGATCTGCCTGATGAACAGGTTGAAAAAGATATTATCCGGGCTATCGCTCTGGGCCGCCATTATCAGGCGCGGCTGTTTATCAATGACTACTGGTCATTAGCCGTGAAGCATCAGGCCTATGGCGTTCATCTCGGTCAGGAGGATCTGGACACCGCCGATCTCGCCGCTATTCGGCAGGCCGGGCTACGTCTTGGCGTATCCACCCACGATGACCGTGAACTGGCTCGTGCGATTGCCATACATCCCTCTTACATCGCATTAGGGCATATCTTTCCCACTCAAACTAAAGCCATGCCTTCCGCGCCGCAAGGGATTGCCGAACTCACGCGGCACATTGCCACGCTTGCGGATCGTTTCCCTACCGTCGCCATCGGCGGTATCAGCATGGATCGGGTTCCGGCGGTGTTAGCCACCGGGGTGGGCAGTATTGCGGTGGTCAGCGCCATCACCCACGCCACCGACTGGCGCCAGGCCACTGCGGGATTGCTTTCCATGATCGAAGGGCGGGAGGTGTAATGTGTTAAGCGATCAGGAATTTCTGCGCTACAGCCGTCAGCTTCTGCTGGAGGACATCAGCCCAGAAGGTCAGGAACGCCTCAAATCCGCCAGCGTTTTGTTGGTGGGGCTGGGCGGGCTGGGCGCGCCCGCCTCACTCTATCTGGCCGCAGCCGGCGTAGGCACGCTGCTGCTGGCGGACGACGACACGTTGCACATAACCAACCTACAGCGGCAGATCCTTTACCGCACAGGGGACATTGATAAACCCAAGGCGGTGCTGGCGCAACGGCAGCTACAGGCGCTAAACCCGCATGTGGAGGCTATTGCCCTGACGGAGCGGCTCAACGGAAAAACCTTACATCAGGCGGTAAACCGTGCCGACGTGGTGCTGGATTGCAGCGACAATATGCAAACCCGCCATGCGGTAAACGCCGCCTGCATCCACGCGGGCAAACCTTTGATCAGCGGCAGCGCCGTCGGCTTTAGCGGGCAACTGCTGGTGCTGACGCCACCCTATAGTCAGGGCTGCTATGCCTGCCTGTATCCCGATGCGACAGAGCCACATCGCAACTGCCGAACGGCAGGCGTGCTCGGTCCGGTTGTCGGCGTGATCGGCACACTTCAGGCGCTGGAGGCGATCAAGCTGCTGGCCGGGCTACCTTCTCCCCTGAGTGGCAAGCTGCGTCTGTTTGATGGAAAACAGCAAAGCTGGAACACCCTGCAACTCGCCCGATCGGCTCATTGTGCGGTATGCGGGGCGGGCGCATGAAGGTTACTCTCAACGACCAGACTATTGAGCTGGCAGATACGATAACAGTACAAGCCCTGCTGATGCAGATAAATCGTCTGCAGCCTGGCACTGCACTGGCCATCAATCAAACCATTATCCCGCGTGACGCCTGGCTTCAGCATCAGGTTCAGGACGGTGATGATATTTTGCTTTTTCAGGCAATAGCGGGAGGATGACATGCTGCACATTGCCGATACAACCTTTACATCCCGGCTGCTCACCGGCACCGGAAAATTCGCCACCTCTGAAATCATGCTGGCGGCGTTGCACGCCTCCGGCTCACAACTGGTCACTATGGCGATGAAACGCGTTGATCTGAAAGGCGGTAACGATGCCATTCTTGCCCCGCTGCGCCAGCTTGGCGTCAGGCTGCTGCCCAATACGTCTGGCGCCAAAACCGCCGATGAAGCAGTCTTTGCCGCCCGGCTGGCGCGTGAAGCGTTAGGCACTCATTGGGTGAAACTGGAAATTCATCCTGACATGAAATACCTGCTCCCCGATGCGATTGAAACGCTAAACGCCGCCGAACGGTTAGTAAAAGAGGGATTCGTCGTCCTGCCCTATTGTGGCGCTGACCCAGTATTGTGCAAACGGCTGGAAGAGGCGGGATGCGCGGCCGTCATGCCGTTGGGCGCGCCGATTGGTTCCAATCAGGGACTGCAAACCCGTGATTTCCTGCGAATCATTATCGAGCAAGCCCGCGTTCCCGTCGTCGTCGATGCGGGGATCGGCGCTCCCAGCCACGCGGTAGAAGCGCTGGAGATGGGGGCTGACGCCGTGCTGGTCAATACCGCCATTGCCGTTGCCCGTGATCCGGTAACTATGGCGCAGGCCTTCAGGATTGCGGTTGAGGCCGGGACGCTGGCTAATCAGGCCGGGTTGGGAAATAAACAGTATACCGCCAGCGCCACCAGCCCCTTGACCGGCTTTCTGCACCGGCAGACAGAAGGAGCGGCCTGATGGGGAACGACTTTCAAACCGCCTGGGAACAGCTCGACTGGGACGACCTCACATTAAGGATCAACAGTAAAACCTCAGGTGATGTTGAGTGTGCGCTCGGTGCCGCCCGGCTGAACCGGGAAGACTTTATGGCGTTAATCTCCCCTGCCGCCGCGCCTTATCTGGAACCGCTGGCGCAGCGGGCGCAACAGCTTACCCGTCAGCGCTTCGGCAACACGGTAAGTTTCTACGTTCCCTTATATCTTTCCAACCTGTGTTCCAATGACTGTACTTACTGCGGTTTCTCCATGAGTAACCACATTAAGCGCAAAACGCTGGATGAGGATGAGATCCTACGCGAATGCGCGGCGATCAAGGCGTTGGGGTTCGATCACCTGTTGCTGGTAACAGGCGAACATCAGCGAAAAGTGGGAATGGACTATTTCCGCCGCGTTTTCCCGCTGATTCGTCCGCACTTCAGCTCACTGATGATCGAAGTTCAGCCGCTGGCACAGGAGGAATACGCGGAACTGAAAACGTTGGGACTGGATGGTGTGATGGTGTATCAGGAAACCTATCATCCGGCAACCTATCAACAACATCACCTGCGGGGGCAAAAGCAGGACTTTCACTGGCGGCTGGCGACCCCGGACCGGCTTGGTCGCGCGGGGATCGATAAGATTGGTCTTGGGGCCTTGATCGGCCTGTCAGACAGTTGGCGAACCGACTGTTATATGGTGGCGGAGCATTTGCTGCATATGCAGCAGACGTACTGGAAGAGCCGTTACTCCATCTCGTTCCCCCGGCTACGCCCTTGTGCTGGCGGCGTTGAGCCTGCGTCGATAATGGATGAAACGCAGCTAATGCAGGTGATTTGCGCTTTTCGCCTGCTGTCGCCGGATATTGAGCTGTCGCTATCCACCCGCGAATCGCCTTTTTTCCGCGATCATGCTATTCCCATTGCGATTAATAACGTCAGCGCTTTTTCCAAAACCCAACCAGGGGGCTATGCCGATGATCACCCCGAACTGGAACAGTTTTCACCGCATGACGCTCGCAGGCCGGAAGAGGTGGCACAGGTCATTATTCAGGCCGGATTACAGCCGGTGTGGAAAGACTGGGACGGCTATTTGGGAAGAAGCACGCAATAAACGATGCACGTTGCACAAGAGGGGAATATTCCGCGGCGGGGCTTCGCAAAACAGGGAACGCGCTATCGTCAAAGGGAATGCCGGTAAGTAGAGTACCGGCGTCGGCGTTTCGCTGACCAGGGCGTGTCGCCACTTGCTGCTCTGCATACCAAATAAGCCGATACGGGTTTTACGCTTAACCGTATCGGCTCCTCCCTGAAACCGCGATTAATGGTCGGACATTATCTGACTGACCGTTTCACCCAGAATACGCAGCCCATTTCCTGTTTCGTCAGTGAACGGCAACGCGTAATTGAGCCTCAGGCAGTTACGGTATTTCCCGGAAGCAGAAAATAATGAACCGGCGGCAATCTGAATACCAGACTTGCGCACTTCACGGTTAAGCCGAAGAGAGTCAAACGACTCCGGTAACTCAATCCACATCAGGAACCCGCCCTGCGGACGGCTGACGCAGATCCCACAGGGGAAATAGTGGCGAACCCAACAGGTAAAGACATCAAGATTACATTTATATTGCATCCGCATCCGCCGCAGATGGGGTTGATAGTGGCCTTTCCGGATAAAATCCGCCACCGCTAGTTGCGTATGTGCAACCGTGTAACCCGTGCCGATGTACTTGGTGTGGATGACCCGCTCCAGATAGCGCCCCGGCGCGATCCAGCCGACGCGCAAGCCCGGAGCAAGGTTTTTGGAAAAAGAGCTGCACAGCAATACCCGTCCATCTTCATCGAACGATTTAATGGTTCTGGGGCGGGGATATTCATAACTCAGCTCGCCATAGGCATCGTCCTCAATGATGGCGAGATCGAAACGCTGCGCCAGCGTGATTAACGCTTTCTTATACTCGTTGGGCATCGTAAACCCCAGCGGATTATTGCAGCTAGGCACCAGCAACACCGCCTTGATGGGCCACTGTTCCAACGCCAGACCCAGCGCATCAAGACTGATACCGGTAGCGGCACAGGTCGGAATTTCAATCGCTTTAATCCCTAATCCGCGGAGAATCTGCATGGTGCCGGGAAACGCGGGCGATTCAACGGCAATAATATCCTCAGGCTGACAAACCGCCCGCACCGCGACGAACAGCGCTTCCTGACAGCCGGTGGTAATCACGATATCATCCACCGTAAGCTGACAGCCGCTGTCCACCGTCAGACGCGCCACCTGCTCACGCAATTCGGGCACGCCATACATGTTGTCATAGTTCAGCACCCGTTCATCCTGATGCTGGCACAGTCGGTTCAGCGCTTTCCATAGCGGTTTCACCGTTGACTGACTCACATCCGGTGTGCCGCTACCGAAGTTGAACCTGTTCTTCTCCGGGCCATTGTTAAACAGCTCCCGCACTGATTCCCACTGGGTGATCTCAACCGGGCGTTGAGCGGGACGGGTCAGCTCCGGCATCGGCGGCGTGGCCTTACGCGGCGCCACAAAATACCCGGAACGCGGCTGCGGCATAATAAGCTGGCGCGCTTCCAGCAGATGATAAGCCTGCTGCACGGTGCTGATACTCACGCCATGTTCCGAACTGAGCGCCCTAACGGACGGCAGGCGTTCGCCGCTTTGGTACAAACCTTGCTCTATGCGCTGTTGCAGCAGGGAAGCGAGGTATTGGTAACGCGTCATAAGTATCGTCTCTCAGGCAGGATTACAGACAGAATCAGTACAGATTGAGGTGAAAAATACCATTCAGATGCCATATTACACAATCTGTATGTTAGAAAAATGTATTTCCTGAGCCTGTATTAAAACAGCATTCCCTCGCATCATAGTGTCAAGTCATCAGGTAAGGGGGAAAAATGGAACATCAGGCAAATTGCTCACAACGCACAATTAGCAAGTCATTATGGCGGTTAATCTTTATTCTGCCTTACCGTAAATGGAAAGAATGGCGGTTAAGAGTGAAAACACGGCGAATATTAATGGCTATGAATGACGAAAGATTAAAAGATATCGGGCTGTCACGAAATGACATCAATCGTCTCAGGTAAGTAAAAAGATATCTAAGGCGCGGATAAATCCGCGCCGAATAACCCGTAGACATCCCCCCTCCGCAACCAGCGAATTTTATGGAACTACTGCCTTGATACGCCCACTCAGCAGAACGGGTGCGCACAATATATCTCTTCGCGCCTGAACATTATCGTTATAGCTGAGAGTTGGTAATATCACTTATGAGAATCCCGGCACGGTCCACCATCCGCCAACAACCACACGCAGCCAAACTGGCAGAAACGCCCGCTCCATCCCCAGCGAATATTCAGGATCGTACCGAATCTTCACAGACGCAACGCAATAACACCAATCGGGGCAATGCCCAGTTACGCGGTACAATAAGAGCAGGGCAAGTGGACATCCGACAGAAAAGCCGTTCCCGCCGCTCGCCAGACTTTGCCCATAACAGCAGGTCTGTACGGCAACGTCTGGATACCCATGCCTCCCCTCAGTCTCAGGTAAACCTGAGAGATGCGCTCAATTTTCCCGAACAACATCTCAGTGGACAAGAGAAAGCCACACTACAACAACAACGTTTAGCACAGCAAAGTCAGCTCCTGAAGTCTTACCCTATCCAACATTCTCCCCAGCAATGTGTTGATATGGCATATAACAACGTTCTCGCCGAACATAACGGTCTTGGGAGCGCACTGGTCTTCCTCCGAACAGATAACAATCACGACATAAACTTCAGGTTACTCAGCAATTATCTACATAAACTTAATATGCACACGCCGCATCCTCCTTCCCCCATGCTGATGTTGAAAACGCGTCAGTGCGCCAGCCTGGCAGCCAATTACCTTATGCATACCGACTGGTTCAGCAACGCTCATCCCTATTACTATACTCATCTGGCCAATAAGTTGAGTAAGCACACCAAGAGCCCCGAATGCATCAATGCCCTGGAATGGCTCGCCAGACAAATCCTGCACTCAGACCAGGATCAATTTCATGACCTGAAAGATTACGAAATCTGTATTCTGACATCCGGGTTTTTAAGAAACCCACAAAGTGAGTCATGCCGAGACGCCACCCTGTATGTCGCACATGAGTTGATGCAGCGGCAAACAGCATCGCAAGAGCAGCAAATGCGCAACACCGCCGCCTTGCTTACCGCATTCAGTCGCTGGCCTCAACATGACGGCATCAAGGAGATGGCGTTACAACTGGCTGAACGCATTGCGACAAACAAGTCATTGATACAATCCATGGATAAACTTGCGCTGTCCACCTGTGCTATCGCACTCGCCAAATGGCCGAAAAGCGAGAGAGCCAAAGAAGCCGTTTTGATGCTGACCAGAGACATTAGAAAGCATCCTGCTTTTCTGCATAAAATAGATGAGCAATGGGTGGCGAATATTCTTAACGCCCTCAGCAAATGGCCCGAAAGCGAGAGGGCTGGAAAGACGGTACGATGCATCGCCGGATACATCATACAAGATGCCCAACTACGACAAACCATGACCTCGCAAGGGGTTGCCAATTCATTGAATGCTTTGAGTAAATGGCCAGAATCCAGCGAAGTGAAAAACGCCGCTCTACAGTTGGCCGAGCGTATCATCGCTGATAAGCCGCTACGGCAGGCTATTCTCTGCAACGAATTAATCAGCAGCATGAATGCACTAAGTAAATGGTCTGATGCTCCCCAGATCAGGGAAGCCTGTGTCCTGCTGGCCGAAAATCTTATTGATAAGCCTCACCTGCGACAGTCGCTGGATTCACGGGAGGCCACTATTGTTTTAAATTCACTAAGTAAATGGCCCGATAGCGCCCGGACTACGGAACTGGTGCAACTACTGGCCGATCGTATCAGAAAAGACGTCGCATTTTGCCAAACGATGGAATCGCAGTCTGTCGCCAATGCTCTCAATGCATTCAGTAAATGGCCTGAAAACAACGTGATCAAAGATGCCGTGGTGCAGATTGCCATACATATCAGGAAGAACCAGACGATATGTCAATCGATGACCAGACAGGAAATGGCCAATTCATTCAATGCACTGGGTAAATGGTCTGACCTACCTCAACTCCTTGAAGCGACTCTGGTGCTGGCCGATCGTGTTATCACGGATACGCGATTGCGACAAAATCTGGAGGAACAATATCTCGCCAATATGTTAGCTGCACTGGGCAGGTGGCCGCAAAACGAGATTATCAAAAAGGCGGCTTTACTGCTGGCAGATCTCATCACGGAGAATAAAGCGTTGTGCCAGTCTCTGCCCTCCCATAACCTTTCCAGCATTATGAATGCCCTGAGCAAATGGCCGCAAAACGAACGCGCCCAGGCTGCGGGCAAGCCTTTGACCGCAAGGATTATCGCCGACAAGCCGTTACGGCAGTCGCTGACTGCCTTAGGGATCACCAACATTATTAATGCGTTGGGTACACTGAGCAAATGGGATGATGCGCCTCAAATCAAAGAGGCGGCCCTGCTGCTGGCCGATCATTTTTCCAGCGATGCATCGTTGCGCCAGTCAATGACGAAGACGAAATTGATTGTCAACATGCTTATCGGCCTGAGCAAGTTTGCCGAAGATAAACGCACCGAATCCTCAGCCCTATGGCTGGCCAAGCGTATCACCAACGATGAGCCATTACGGCAATCCATCCCCGAAAATATGATTGCCAACACCCTTAACGCGCTGAGTAAATGGCTGGATCTCCCCCGTATCCGTGAGACATTTATCCTGCTGATCGAGCGCATCGTCACAGAAGAGCCACTGGTGCCCGCTATGGATTTCAAAGCCATTAGCAGCGCCCTGAACGCCATCGGCAAATGGCCTGATAATAACAACCTGGTCAGGCAAGCCGCCTTGCGGCTGGTTGAGTCTCTCGTGGAGGATGAAACTCAATTACACGCCAGCCCCCCGCAGATATTCACCAATATATTCAATGATCTGAGCAGGTGGCAGAAAGAACCACCCATCCAGCAGATGGTATGGCAGTTGGCGACACTGCCGGGAAAAGACAATTATGCCTGGAAAAACTTTAACATCATGGATCTGACTCAGATCAGCAATACCCTGATGCGCATGGTCGGTTCAACTCAGAACAGCAATGAAGAGGAACTGGCACACATAACACCGATACTGCACGATATGGCCATCCACCTGGAGCTGCATCCGCAGCTCCTGAACACGGCCAAGCTCTGGCAGATAGGCATACTGTTCAAGTCATTCGCCAGCGTCCAGTTGTATCGATCACTGCGCCCGCTGGCTGCAACGGCCCTCGCTCACGTCCAGGCGCTTTGCAACAAAGACCAACTACGTGACCAGCATCTGGAAGCTATTGGCAATATTTGCCTCGGTTTCCTGCCCCTGCTACGCAGCCACGAACTCACCCGTTTTCGCCAGCCGGCGCTACTGACGTTTAACACATTACAGCCGATTATTGAGCAAAAGCTGCAAGGTTTTCTACGATCCCAAAAGACAGAACCGAGCATATTGTTACGTTATAAGGACGGAGATACAGCCTGTGATACCCGTTGCCCGGCGTTGACCTTCTACCAAATTCTTAAAGCATACAGCACGGTCAGCCGCCAGTGGCATGCCGCCTATATTGAAGGCGATTATCAGACGATAAAAGATCGCCAATCTGAACTAAAGCGGTGGGTCAACACAACGTTGGAGCGTACCCGTCACACGATTGAGGCCGATCTACAGGAAAATAGCTGGAATGTAATCGCACAAATTGAAGCTAATAATGATGTGCTGAATGCGCTCGATTTACGCTTGAGCAAAGAGGTGAAACAGATCACCCAGCGCCACCCGCCCAGTCAATTTGATCTGGCCTTGTCACACGCAGAAATGCGTACTCAGCCAGGGAAACTCAGGGCTGTATCGCCAAACGTGGGCGACACCGTTCATAAGATAGTCAATATAAACGGTCAACCGGTTAAAGATTCAGGGTTGGATGAAGATATGGAAAAACCCTACTCCCTATATGCCAGGCTGACCGGCCTTCCTCTGGTTGAAGTTCAGCTACCGGGAAAACTCAGCGCGTTTATGCTGGCACGAACGTTCCAGTACCAAGGGGAACCCTGGCGGTTCGATATATTCGGCGGTAGTCGTCTCACGCGCGGACGCATGAAACAGGTAAAAAGTATCCTGTCGGGAAAAGATCCGGTCAAAGGCCTGTTACCCGCCATCCGCTACACGGACAGCGCCCCCGGCAGCCCATTGATGACGCTGGTAAAAAAACTTGCTCCACAGCGCGAGGATTGGTCGCGTATGCAAAGAGCGCTGCTGGAGATGGTACCGCATGACCATGTGGTTGAAGGTACGCTGCGTACCGGCTGGTTCGCTGACGTTGCCGGCGCCCAACACCCATTTAGACCTATCAGCTCGAACGGTCAACGCCTTGCCCTATGCCCCAATGATGGTTGCGGCTTCTTAAAGATGGAAGTAGCGATGCGCATTCCGGTTATTCGAGACTGTATAGAAGCCTGGCCTTTAACCAACGAACAGAGAACCAATCATAGTTTTATCCCTCCACAGGCGTTACAGCATTATCCGCGTAATGACGCCGCATTGATGGAGGCGCGTGAAGTTATGCAACATCGGCTCCAGACGCTGGCCGAGCAAAAATATGGGCGCCAGGCCCAGGCTGGCGCATCGGCCACAGGGCAGTTTGTCGCGGGCGATATAGACTTGCTCACGCTCTACCAGTTGACCATCAGCGGCGGTTATAACGGCAAACGCATACGTGCAGTGCCATCGGCTGACGACAAACTTCACCTTCCGCCATCCACCAGCGCCGAATTCGACCGATACGGAGGCGACCTGCTGCTGGGCAAGCCGCCATACGATAAAGAAAACCTGCTGCCGCTTCCACCAGAGCAGGTAGCCACCGTCAGCCAGGGGGATGCCACCGCGCAATTATTGGCCGAGTGCTTCTCTATACAATATAGCTATACCGGTTTCGACGACCAATCAGGCCAGGATCTCGACATGCTGCACAGCAAGGGAATGCTAATTATTCTTCCGGCTGAAAGCTGGCCGCCGGAGTTTCGGAGCATGGATCTGGCCTGCTCCAAAGAAGATATGAAGATCATGTCCCGCTGGGTGAGTGGACGCGATCGCGCAGGCATCGCGCAGCAGATCGTCAGCACCGGTAGCCTGCGGGTCAAAGATATCTTGACGCCCGGCACGTTGGGAGCCATCCCTATCAGTGAACTAAGAAAGCGCAATATGGACACCGACGGCGACGATGCCTTTATCTACGCGGGTTATCCCAAATTATCGGCGGCGATTCGCCAAACCATGCAGGAACGCGACGACATACGCGGTATCGGACACTCATTCAAACCACCCAAAACGGCTCACTCAGCGTTTGACGACGACGGCAATTACCTGGCGGGACGGGGTAAAGAAATTCTGGCGGAGCAAGAGGGCGGAAAATTAATGGGACTGGCAAGCACCACCGCCACACTTTTCCTGGCTCAACCGGACGAACTGCGCCAGACAATGGCCTACAATATGATGTTCGGCACCTATGATGGTTTTGATCGTCAGCTGCGCAACGGCCTACGCGCTCTGCTGGAAAGTCGTGATAACGCCCCGTCACTGCAATCGCTGCAAGATATAGCGCAACAGGATATTGAGTGCGCTCATCTGCCCGAGGCTCGTCAGGCTTCAGGGGTGCTCTCCCAGTTGATACAGCAGTTGGCAGGGCAAAAAACTCAGCCACCGCCGCAACTCCCCGCTGAATTGGCGGAGCACTTCCCACCACTGGACCAGGCTTATAATCAGGCCGATAACACACCAAAGCGTATCGAGGCCATGTTGAATAACTACCCGGTATGTCGGCTGTCACACACTGAGTTTCCCAACGGACAACCGGGAATTGTCAAGGGCCAGCCAGAGCTGACCATGCGTAACCTCTTTACCATTGCGGTGAAAGTGGGCACGGATGCACTAAAATCAGATACAGGTACAAAATTGTTTACCCGTATTATGGAAAAGTGTGAGGCTTCGATACGTTCCGTATCCGAGCGGATACATCAGGTTCCCCATACCAAGCAGACGGCACGAGCCATACGCGACGGCCAGTTCGATCCCGAACAAGCCCGCAACATACTCGCGCGCATTCCTACTATGGCCGCTGGCGTAATGGAGACTGCAGTGGAAACACTGCAACAGGCCGGCTTACTATCCGCCCCGCTTACCCCAGCGATGCAACTGTCTGCATTACACCCGCAAGATATCACACAAAACGCACGAAACCTTAACTCGCACGCGGCTATGGCCGAGCCAGCCATTACCATCATGCTGCAAAATATGCTGAAAAACATCACTGGCGCACAGGCGCAACTGGCAGGCCTGAATCACGCGGTCAAATCAGTCAATTCGCTCAGTAACAAGTTGCGCTACCTGATAGCATACAAGTCTCTGCCCTTGCAGGAAGCGGTAGCAAAGGTCAACGACGCACTGCGCTACAGTATCGTGTTGCCGCATGACACCTTTACCCACGGATGCCGTCGTATTCTGGCGACACTCGACGATGCCGGGCATAGATTATCTCAGCGCATTAATCATTTCACCCAACAGGGGTATGGGTTCAGCGCCATCAGCGCCAAACTGAACAGCCCGGACGGACTGATATGGGAGATCCAGTTTCACACGCCACAGACGTTTGAGTTAAAAGAGCAGTTCCATGACTTGTACAAGAAAGCGCAGGCGGTGCGCTATCAGAGCACCAATTCTGAACAAGAGCGGGCAATTCTCCACCCTGCCAGAGAGGCGTTCCGAGCTGTTCCCCTGCCACCAGGTTGCGAAGAGCTGGACAATTGGGAGACTATGCATAAGCCCGCACAGACATCATCCCGACTAAAGCCACTGCGCCCCTCGGAAAAAACTCTCTCAATTCCACCTCACCTCGTCACACCCATGCGACAGATTGTCAGCCAGGCGCATGCGCTGGAAAAATGCATAACTCCCGTACTACTGCCGGTCTTGGCGCAGTTCAATGGAAAGCTGCAAGGAGATCAGAATTGGCAGTCCCATATTTTCAAAGCTGAAAAATCAATCGTACGCAAGATAGTACTACTGCAACAAAAAGAGCATTTATCCCCGGAAACGGCAGCGCAACAGGTTCGTGACGGGCTGCGTTACGTGACCATATTGCCTTTTGAGCGATTTTACGAGGCGGTACAAGGCATTGTTAATGCGCTGAAACAACATGCCATCACCGTGATGCGTATTAACAATGCCTTCACTACTCAGAATACCACCTATGCCGGTCTTAACATCAACCTGCACAGTGACGGCGCAGTACCAGGCGACTTTGAAATCCAGTTCCATACCCGCTCAAGCCTGCACAACAAACTCAAAACACATAAAGATTACGAGAAACTGCGTCAACTCCCTGATATACCAACCGGTGAGCATCAGGATGACGTCACCATTGAATTCACAGCCAGACGCGAGCAACTACAACAAAGACTGCGTGATGCCGCAGCTCTGGTCAAACGTCCTGAAAGGATTGACAACATTCCGTCATTCAACAGGTACGTCGACCAAGAGTAAGCCGGAGATGATATCAGTCCAGCGTTTGTGGTTTCATCCGCAGCCCGACAATAGCCGACAGCAGGCACCCCACCGCAAGGTAAGTCGCCACACCGTGCCAGGAACCGCCTAGAAATTCCACCAGCAAAACGGCGATAAAAGGTGTAAAACCGCCACCCACTACGCTCGCCACCTGATAACCCACGCCCGCCCCGCTGTAACGATATGCCGTGCCGAACAACTCGGTAAACATCGGCTGCTGTACGCTGACGATCATATCGTGAGCAATGTTGGCAAGCATAATGGCAAAAAACAGTATCCACAGACTGGCGTGCGCTTCCAGCGCCATAAAGAAGGGAAACGCGCTGGCGGCGCCGATCAGCGCACCGGTGACGTAAATCCGCCGACGACCAAAACTATCGGCCAGACGGGCAAAGCAGGGAATGGACAGGCAACTGATCCCTCCCACCAGCAGGCTGATATGAAGGAAGAACTCCCGCGACATCCCCAGATTAGCAGTGGAATAATTGAGCGCAAAAGCCGTGACGATATACATTGTCAGCAACTCACCCAACCGCAGGGCGATAATCAACAAAAAAGCCTTGGGATGCTTACGCAGCGCCTCAATGATCGGAAAAGAACGGATTTTTTTTGTTCTTTCCTGTAACTTTATGTTGGCCTCGAATTCCTGGGACTCCTCCATCCCGGAACGGATCCACCAGGCGATGGCAACCAGCACCACGCTGAATAAAAACGGCAGACGCCAGCCCCAGCTGACAAAATCAGCGTCCGTGGTGTAGTGACTAACCAGTGAAATCGAACCCGTCGCCAACAACAGGCCCACACCGTAACCAACCTGCACCCCACTGCTATAGAACGCTTTTTTCTTTTCAGGCGCATTTTCTACCGCCAGCAGCGCCGCGCCCCCCCATTCTCCCCCAACCGCAAAACCCTGGATGGCGCGCAATGTCACCAGCAACACCGGCGCCCACCAGCCAATGGTGGCGAAAGAGGGTAGTAAACCTATCAACGCCGTGGACAACCCCATTGTCCAGACGGTAATCATCAGCATACGTTTACGGCCCAGCTTATCGCCAAAATGACCGAAAACAATGCCGCCCAGGGGCCGGAACAAGAAACCCACCCCAAAAGTACCAAATGCCGCCAGCGTGCCCATGGTGGGACTTATCTGCGGGAAAAACTCAATATTAAACACCAACGCGGCAACAATGCCGTAAAGTAAAAAGTCATACCAATCGACCACCGCACCGATGAAACTGCCCCATGCTGCTCTTCGGGCTTGTCCGGGTGAAATGTGTGCGGCATCTCTGGCTGTAGATGAAGGTATTGAAACTGTCGAGGAATCCATGTCTGTCTCGCTGTCTATCTGGTATAACAAAAAGCCCCGGCTTTTTCGGCCAGGGCTTTCAGCAACGGATCCGCCCCCGAGGGAGCGGTTTTATACGGTGCTTAACGACGATTACTCGTCGTCGCTGTTACCGAAGCCAGCGTTCAGCAGTTCCGCCAGGTTGGCGGATGCTTCATCAGCACTTACCTGAGGCACAACCGGCGCCTCACCTGCCTGACGGCGACGCATACGATCCTGATGGTATGCATAACCGGTACCAGCCGGGATCAAGCGACCCACGATAACGTTCTCTTTCAGGCCACGCAGTTCATCACGTTTACCCGCAACAGCGGCCTCGGTGAGAACTCGCGTGGTTTCCTGGAACGACGCGGCGGAAATGAAGGACTCGGTTGCCAGAGACGCTTTGGTGATACCCAGCAGATCGCGGCTGTAGGTCGCCGAAATCTTGCCATCCGCTTCCAACTGGCGGTTGGCAATCTTGACGCGAGACACTTCTGCCTGCTCGCCTTCCAGAAACTCCGTGCTGCCAGCGTTAACGATAGTACCTTTACGCAACATCTGACGAACGATAACCTCGATGTGTTTATCGTTAATCTTAACGCCTTGCAGACGGTAAACTTCCTGAACTTCGTTGGTGATGTAACGCGTTACCGCATGTACGCCACGCAGACGCAGGATGTCGTGCGGCGATTCCGGCCCATCGGAAACCACGTCGCCACGTTCTACACGTTCACCTTCGAACACGTTGAGCTGACGCCATTTCGGAATCATCTCTTCGTAGGCATCACTGCCATCCAACGGAGAGATTACCAGACGGCGTTTACCTTTGGTTTCTTTACCAAAGGAAATGATACCGCTGATCTCAGCCAGAATAGCCGGCTCTTTCGGACGACGTGCTTCAAACAGGTCGGCAACACGCGGCAGACCACCGGTAATATCCTTGGTACCGCCTGATTCCTGCGGAATACGCGCCAGAGTATCACCCGCACTGATTTTCACGCCATCTTCCAACTGAACAATCGCTTTACCCGGCAGGAAGTATTGAGCAGGCATATCAGTACCTGGGATCAACACATCTTCGCCTTTGTCATCAACGATTTTAAGTGCCGGACGCAGATCTTTACCGCTGCCGGTACGCTCTGCGCTATCCAGAACCACAATGGAAGACAAACCGGTCAGCTCATCGGTCTGACGGGTAATCGTCTGACCGTCTACCATGTCCGTAAAGCGGATGCTGCCGCTCACTTCACTGATAACCGGCATGGTATGCGGATCCCAGTTGGCTACGGTTTCGCCGCCGTTAACGTCAGAACCATCACCCTTCGCCATTACCGCGCCGTAAGGCACTTTATAGCTTTCTTTGGTACGACCGAATTCATCGATCAACTTCAGTTCGGTATTACGTGAGGTAATAACCAGTTTACCGTTGCTGTTCACCACGAACTTGGCGTTATTCAGTTTCAGGCTACCTTTGTTTTTCACCTGAATGCTGGATTCCGCAGCCGCACGAGATGCCGCACCACCGATGTGGAAGGTACGCATGGTTAACTGTGTACCCGGCTCACCGATTGACTGTGCCGCGATAACGCCGATAGCCTCACCCTTGTTGATGATGTGACCACGCGCCAGATCGCGACCGTAGCACTTGGCGCAGACGCCGAAGTCGGTCTCACAGCTTACGACAGAACGTACTTTCACTACGTCGACGGAATTCTCTTCCAGCATGTCACACCATTGCTCGTTCAGCAGGGTGTTACGCGGAACCAGAATGTCAGCCGTACCCGGTTTGATGACGTCTTCAGCCGTTACACGACCCAGGACACGCTCACGCAGCGGCTCTTTAACATCACCACCCTCAATAACCGGCATCATCATGATACCTTCATGGGTACCACAATCGTCCTCGGTCACCACCAGATCCTGCGCCACATCGACCAGACGACGGGTCAGATAACCGGAGTTCGCTGTTTTCAGTGCGGTATCCGCCAGACCTTTACGCGCACCGTGAGTAGAGATGAAGTACTGGAGTACGTTCAGACCTTCACGGAAGTTCGCGGTGATCGGCGTTTCGATGATGGAACCGTCTGGCTTCGCCATCAGACCACGCATCCCCGCCAACTGACGAATCTGCGCCGCAGAACCACGCGCACCGGAGTCGGCCATCATAAAGATACTGTTGAAAGAAACCTGCTGCTCAACCACACCGTCACGGTTAACCACGTCTTCGACAGACAGGTTTTCCATCATCGCCTTGGCAACGCGTTCGTTGGCCGCCGCCCAGATATCGATAACTTTGTTGTAGCGTTCGCCAGCAGTAACCAGACCGGATTGGAACTGTTCCTGAATCTCTGCCACTTCGGTTTCGGCTTCTTCGATGATCTCTGCTTTCTTCTCGGGAATAACCATGTCATCAATACCGACGGACGCACCAGAGCGTGCGGCATAGGCAAAACCGGTGTACATGATCTGGTCAGCGAAGATAACGGTCGGCTTCAGACCCAAAATGCGATAACAGGTGTTCAGCATTTTGGAGATCGCTTTTTTGCCCAGCGGCTGGTTAACGATCGAGAACGGCAAACCTTTCGGTACGATCATCCACAGAATGGCACGACCGATGGTGGTATCGATAATCGTCGTCTGATGGGTTGATTCACCCTCAATGTTTTTGATCTCTTCCGTAATACGTACTTTGACACGCGCATGTAGAGAGGCCAGCCCCGCACGGTAAACGCGTTCGGCTTCTTTCGGCCCGGTCAGCACCATGCCTTCGCCTTTGGCGTTAACACAGTCACGAGTCATGTAATACAGACCCAATACCACGTCCTGAGAAGGAACGATGATTGGCTCACCGTTCGCCGGTGACAAAATGTTGTTGGTGGACATCATCAGCGCACGCGCTTCCAACTGGGCTTCCAGCGTCAACGGCACGTGAACAGCCATCTGGTCACCGTCGAAGTCGGCGTTATATGCGGCACAGACCAGCGGGTGCAACTGAATCGCTTTACCTTCGATCAGAACTGGTTCAAATGCCTGAATACCCAAACGGTGCAGCGTTGGCGCACGGTTCAGCAGTACCGGGTGTTCGCGAATCACTTCGTCCAGGATATCCCACACCACCGCCTCTTCACGTTCAACCATTTTCTTGGCCGCTTTGATGGTGGTGGCAAGACCACGCAATTCCAGCTTGCCGTAGATGAACGGCTTGAACAATTCCAGCGCCATTTTCTTCGGCAGACCGCACTGATGCAACCGCAGGTATGGACCAACGGTGATAACGGAACGACCGGAGTAGTCGACACGTTTGCCCAGCAGGTTCTGACGGAAACGACCCTGCTTACCTTTGATCATGTCAGCCAGCGATTTCAGCGGACGCTTGTTCGAACCGGTGATCGCACGACCGCGACGACCGTTATCCAGCAAAGCATCGACCGCTTCCTGCAACATACGTTTTTCATTACGCACGATGATGTCAGGCGCAGCCAGATCCAGCAGACGTTTCAGACGGTTATTACGGTTAATGACGCGACGATACAAGTCGTTCAGATCAGAGGTCGCAAAACGACCGCCGTCCAGCGGCACCAGCGGACGCAGATCCGGCGGCAGAACCGGCAGCACGGTCAGGATCATCCACTCTGGCTTGTTGCCAGACTGCACGAACGCTTCCAGCAGCTTGATACGCTTGGTCAGCTTCTTACGTTTGGTTTCAGAGTTGGTTTCATTCAACTCTTCACGCAATTGTTCGCATTCCTGTTCCAGATCCATGTTTTTCAACAGGGCCTGAATGGCTTCGGCACCCATCTTAGCGTCGAATTCATCACCGAACTCTTCGAGCGCGTCCAGATACTGCTCTTCAGTCAGGATCTGACGGCGTTCCAGGTTCGTCATGCCGCCTTCAACAACCACATAGGATTCGAAGTACAACACGCGTTCGATATCACGCAACGGCATGTCCAGCAATAGACCGATACGGGACGGCAGCGATTTCAGAAACCAGATATGCGCAGTGGGAGACGCCAGTTCGATGTGGCCCATACGCTCACGGCGCACTTTGGTCTGGGTCACTTCAACGCCGCATTTCTCACAAATGACACCGCGGTGTTTCAGGCGCTTATACTTACCGCACAAGCACTCATAGTCTTTTACCGGCCCAAAGATACGGGCGCAAAACAGACCGTCACGCTCAGGTTTGAACGTGCGGTAATTAATGGTTTCTGGCTTTTTAACTTCACCAAAAGACCACGAACGGATCATGTCTGGCGAGGCCAGAGCAATTTTGATCGCATCAAACTCTTCGGTTTTAGTTTGCGCTTTCAGAAACTTTAATAAGTCTTTCACGGATTGGCTCCTGTCGGAGTTAGACCTGTTGGGCACCTAAACCATGCCGTTAAAAAACACAGTTTAGGTACCCCTATGACGAACGCCAGCAACAACAGGCTGGAATTACTTTTCTTCCAGCTCGATGTTGATACCCAGCGAGCGGATTTCTTTCAACAATACGTTGAAGGATTCCGGCATACCTGGTTCCATCTGATGATTGCCATCTACGATGTTCTTATACATCTTAGTACGGCCATTCACGTCATCAGACTTAACCGTCAGCATTTCCTGCAGGGTATAGGCTGCACCGTAAGCTTCCAGCGCCCACACTTCCATCTCACCGAAGCGCTGACCACCGAATTGAGCTTTACCACCCAGCGGCTGCTGAGTAACCAGGCTGTAAGAACCGGTGGAACGGGCGTGCATCTTGTCGTCGACCAAGTGGTTCAACTTCAACATATACATGTAGCCCACAGTAACCTGACGCTCGAACTGCTCACCGGTACGTCCGTCGTACAACGTAATCTGACCAGAGGTCGGGATGCCGCCCATTTGCAGCAGTTCCTTGATTTCTTTCTCTTTTGCACCGTCGAATACCGGCGTGGCAATTGGCATACCTTTTTTCAGGTTCTCAGCCAGACGCAATACTTCTTCGTCGGAGAAAGTGTTCAGGTCTACTTTCTGGCGAACATCGTCACCCAAATCGTACGCTTTCTGAATGAACTCACGCAGCTTGGACACTTCTTCGTGCTGCTTAAGCATGGCGTTGATCTTCTCGCCGATACCTTTCGCCGCCATACCCAAATGGGTTTCCAGAATCTGACCAATGTTCATACGTGAAGGTACGCCCAGCGGGTTCAAAACGATGTCGACCGGCGTACCGTTTTCATCGTAAGGCATATCTTCGATCGGGTTGATCTTGGAGATAACACCTTTGTTACCGTGACGACCGGCCATTTTGTCACCCGGTTGAATCTGACGTTTTACAGCCAGATAAACCTTGACGATTTTCAGCACGCCCGGTGCCAGATCGTCGCCCTGGGTGATTTTACGGCGCTTGGCTTCAAGTTTTTTCTCAAACTCGTGCTTCAGTTCATCGTACTGTTCGGCCAACTGTTCCAACTGATTCTGTTTCTCTTCATCAGTCAGGCCCAGTTCTAACCAGCGCTCACGCGGCAGCGCACTTAGTTTGTCAGCTTCCACGCCGCCGGAGACCAGCACAGCGTGAATACGGGCAAACAGGCCGGCTTCCAGGATTTGCAACTCTTCGGTCAGGTCTTTCTTGGCCTGCTTAAGCTGCATCTCTTCGATTTCCAACGCACGTTTGTCTTTTTCCACGCCGTCGCGGGTAAAGACCTGTACGTCGATAACCGTACCGGAAACACCATTTGGCACACGCAGAGAAGAATCTTTAACGTCTGATGCCTTCTCACCGAAGATCGCACGTAGCAGTTTCTCTTCTGGCGTCAGTTGGGTTTCACCTTTCGGCGTTACCTTACCAACCAGAATGTCACCACCGGTCACTTCCGCACCGATATAAACGATGCCGGACTCATCCAGTTTAGAAAGCGCCGCTTCACCCACGTTCGGGATGTCAGCAGTGATTTCCTCCGGCCCCAGCTTGGTGTCGCGGGACACACACGCCAGCTCTTGGATATGAATAGTCGTAAAGCGATCTTCCTGAACCACACGCTCAGAGACGAGGATGGAGTCTTCGAAGTTGTAACCGTTCCACGGCATGAATGCGACACGCATGTTCTGACCTAACGCCAGCTCACCCAGATCGGTGGACGGGCCATCAGCCAGCACATCGCCGCGTTCAACCGGTTCCCCCAGAGACACGCAAGGCATCTGGCTAATACAGGTATTCTGGTTGGAGCGGGTGTATTTGGTCAGGTTATAGATGTCGATCCCGGCTTCGCCCGGATACATTTCATCATCGTTAACGCGGATCACGATACGTGACGCATCAACATACTGTACGGTACCGCCACGTTTTGCGACAGCCGTTACACCGGAGTCAACCGCAACTGCACGCTCCATACCGGTACCAACCAGCGGCTTATCAGCTCGCAGAGTAGGCACCGCCTGACGTTGCATGTTCGCCCCCATCAATGCACGGTTGGCGTCATCGTGTTCCAGGAAGGGGATCAGTGAAGCACCTACGGATACAACCTGCTGGGTGGATACGTCCATATATTCAACCTGATCGCGGCTGAACAAGCTGGACTCGCCTTTATTACGGCAGGTTACCAGTTCATCAATGAAGCGGCCTTCTTCATCCAGGTTGGTATTCGCCTGAGCGATAACAAAGTTGCCTTCTTCAATCGCCGACAGATAATGGATCTCATCCGTCACTACATTGTCACGCACGCGACGATACGGGGTTTCAAGAAATCCATACTCGTTAGTCTGCGCATAAACAGACAAGGAGTTGATCAGGCCGATGTTCGGGCCTTCCGGCGTTTCGATAGGACATACCCGGCCATAGTGGGTCGGGTGCACGTCTCGAACTTCAAAGCCAGCGCGTTCACGGGTCAAACCACCTGGGCCCAATGCGGAGATACGACGCTTGTGCGTGATCTCAGACAGGGGGTTGTTCTGATCCATAAACTGTGACAGTTGGCTTGAACCAAAGAACTCTTTCACCGCAGCCGAAATCGGCTTGGCGTTGATCATGTCCTGAGGCATCAACGTGTCGAGGTCGCCCAGAGAAAGACGCTCTTTCACCGCACGTTCTACACGAACCAAACCAACACGGAACTGGTTTTCGGCCATTTCACCGACGGAACGGATACGGCGGTTACCGAGATGGTCAATATCATCCACTTCGCCTTTGCCGTTACGGATATCAATAAGCTTTTTCATCACATCAATGATGTCTTCTTTGCTCAGAATACCCGAACCTTCGATCTCTTCACGCAGCAGGGAACGGTTGAACTTCATCCGACCGACCGCAGACAAGTCATAGCGATCTTCAGAGAAGAACAGATTCTCAAACAGCGTTTCAGCCGCTTCGCGTGTTGGTGGCTCACCAGGACGCATCATGCGGTAAATTTCAACCAGTGCGCTCAGGCGATCGCTTGACGGATCGACACGCAGGGTTTCCGACATGTACGCACCGTGATCCAGATCGTTGGTGAACAACGTGTCAATATGCTTGTGACCGGATTGGCTGAGTTTGGCCAGCAGATCCAGTGACAATTCCATATTCGCGGCGCCGATCAATTCACCTGTGCTTTCGTCGATATAATCTTTGGACAGAACTTTGCCGACGATATATTCAACGGGTACTTCAATACGCTCAATGCCGTCTTTCTCTAATTGACGGATATGACGGGCAGTGATACGGCGGCCTTTTTCAACGTAGACTTTGCCTTCCGCTTCAATATCAAAAGAAGCCGTCTCACCACGCAGGCGCTCAGGAACCAGATCCATCTGCAATTTGTTGCCATTGATTTCATAAGCAACTTTATCGAAGAACAAATCCAGAATCTGCTCAGTGGAGTAACCCAACGCCCGCAGGATGATGGTCGCAGGCAATTTGCGGCGACGGTCAATACGGACAAACAGGTTATCTTTCGGATCGAATTCGAAATCCAGCCAGGAACCACGGTAAGGAATAATACGGGCATTATACAACACCTTACCTGAAGAGTGGGTTTTACCCTTGTCGCTGTCGAAGAATACACCCGGACTACGGTGCAACTGAGAAACGATAACACGCTCAGTACCGTTGATCACAAAAGTACCGTTGTCGGTCATGAGCGGAATTTCGCCCATGTAGACTTCTTGCTCTTTGATATCTTTAACGGTGCCTACAGGCGCTTCACGTTCGTATATCACCAGGCGCAATTTAACACGCAGCGGCGCAGAAAACGTCACGCCACGGATTTGACATTCTTTAACGTCAAATACCGGCTCACCCAGGCGATAGCTAACATATTGCAGCTCTGAATTACCGCTATAGCTTTGTATGGGGAAAACAGAACGGAATGCCGCTTCCAAACCGTACTGACCTTCCGGATCTTGCTCGATAAACTTCTGGAACGAGTCAAGCTGGATAGAAAGGAGATAAGGTATGTCCAACACTTGTGGGCGTTTACCAAAATCCTTACGAATGCGTTTTTTCTCGGTATAGGAGTAAACCATAGGGTTCCTCAACTCGCTGAAAAGTCGAACCACTCTGTCCGTCCTAGCAAGGACAGGTCATGCAACACTATTTTATGTCTATCGGAAAATGGAGGTCTTTCCGTAATACATCTTTCTATTACTCTTAAACCATTTCATTGCTCTTGCTCAGGCAGGGAACCCGGACAGGGAAGCAGTATATTAAGTCGTCAATAGAAAAAGATATTGGGGGGTAAATCAATGGCTAAACAGTGTGAAACCCCATTGATGCCCTACAGCGCAAAAAGGCTGGTGACCAAAAAGTCACCAGCCATCAGCCTAATAAATCAGGCTGCAACCTGGAAAGATGGCTTATTTAACTTCAACTTCAGCGCCAGCTTCTTCCAGTGCTTTCTTCAGAGCTTCAGCGTCATCTTTGCTGATGCCTTCTTTCAGAGCTGCCGGAGCGGATTCAACCAGGTCTTTGGCTTCTTTCAGGCCCAGACCAGTTGCGCCGCGTACTGCTTTGATTACGGCAACTTTGTTGGCGCCGATAGCTTTCAGCACAACGTCAAACTCGGTTTTTTCTTCAACAGCTTCAACCGGGCCAGCAGCAACAGCGACAGCCGCTGCAGCAGAAACACCGAATTTTTCTTCCATAGCGGAAACCAGTTCAACAACATCCATTACAGACATAGCTGCTACTGCTTCCAGAATTTGATCTTTAGTGATAGACATAACAATTGTTCCTAAGAATCAGAAATAGTTTATACGTTAGCAAGTGCGGTAGAGAAAAAAGAGCAATTAAGCCGCTTCTTTCTGATCGCGAACAGCAGCCAGAGTACGAACCAGTTTGCCTGCAGCGGCTTCTTTCATGGTCGACATCAGACGTGCCAGTGCTTCTTCGTAAGTCGGCAGCGTTGCCAGACGGTCAATTTGCGCCGCCGGGATCAGCTCGCCTTCAAAGGCTGCAGCTTTGACCTCAAATTTTGCATTCGCTTTCGCGAATTCTTTAAACAAACGAGCAGCTGCGCCCGGATGTTCTAAAGAGTATGCAATCAGGGTCGGACCAACAAACGTGTCTTTCAGGCACTCAAAAGAAGTCCCTTCAACAGCACGACGCAACAAAGTGTTACGAACAACACGCATGTAAACGCCAGCTTCACGACCTGCTTTACGCAGTTCAGTCATTTTATCTACGGTGACGCCACGGGAATCCGCAACAACCGCAGACAGCGCACCTTTGGCTACTTCGCTGACTTCAGCAACAATCGCTTGTTTGTCTTGAAGATTTAATGCCATTAGCTTTTGCTCCTGGATTTAGCCGGAGGAAACCTCCGGAACTCACTTCACTTATCGCCAAAATGGAAATAAGCGTCGAAACACGGTGAGCAGAATCCAGCAAAGACAATAAGATGTTCTTCAGGCTCTGTCACCGTCTACGCAGGAAGATTAAGTCTCTTGCAAGACACCTGCGGTCTTGGACGGAGGCCTGGATAGGCCAGGCTCCAACCGAAAATTCTTCTTTAATTCCGCTAACGGTACAACGGGCGTAAGATTATAGGTAAATCCTAAGCCCGAGTAAAGCGAAACAAAAGCTATTAGACAGCTACTGCGTTCAGACCGCTTTGGTCAACAGCAACGCCTGCACCCATAGTGGTAGACAGGCTAACTTTCTTGATATACACGCCTTTCGCCTGAGACGGTTTGGCTTTTTTCAGCGCAATCAGCAGTGCTTCCAGGTTTTCTTTCAGTTTGTCAGCGTCGAAATCAACCTTACCGATAGTGGTATGAATGATACCGTTTTTGTCGTTACGATAACGAACCTGACCAGCTTTAGCATTTTTAACCGCTTCAGCAACGTTAGGCGTTACAGTGCCCACTTTCGGGTTTGGCATCAGGCCGCGTGGCCCCAGAACCTGACCTAATTGGCCAACAACGCGCATGGCATCTGGAGATGCAATAACAACGTCAAAGTTCATTTCGCCTTTCTTGATCTGATCGGCCAAATCTTCCATACCCACCAGTTCAGCGCCAGCAGCTTTAGCCGCTTCAGCATTTGCACCCTGGGTGAAGACGGCAACGCGAACAGAACGACCAGTGCCATGAGGCAGGACGGTTGCGCCGCGAACGTTTTGGTCTGATTTACGTGCGTCAATGCCGAGGTTCACAGCAACGTCTACGCTCTCTACGAATTTAGCAGTGGCCAGCTCTTTGAGCAGGGCAACGGCTTCGCTGATGTCGTACTGTTTAGTTACATCAACTTTGTCACGGATCACACGCATACGCTTGGTCAGTTTAGCCATTTATTAACCCTCCACTACCAGGCCCATGGAACGAGCAGTACCTTCAATGGAACGCACCATGGCTTCCACATCAGCACCAGTCATATCCGCAGCTTTGGTTTCTGCGATTTCACGAACCTGAGCACTCGTCACTTTACCCACTTTGTCTTTGTTCGGTTTACCGGAACCAGACTTGATGCCAGCCGCCTTTTTCAGCAGAACGGCTGCCGGAGGCGTTTTGGTAACAAAGGTAAAAGAACGGTCAGAATAAACGGTAATAACAACCGGAATCGGCAGACCTTTTTCAACGCTTTCAGTTTTAGCATTGAACGCCTTACAGAATTCCATGATGTTAACACCCTGCTGACCCAGAGCCGGACCTACCGGTGGACTTGGGTTAGCCATACCAGCCGCGACCTGCAGCTTGACGTAGGCTTGTACTTTCTTGGCCATTTAACTTTCCTCGAATGGGTGATAACGCCTTTTAAAAAGGCTCCCCGTGGTTTTAATACGCTTCAGGTGCTGTTAAACACCCAAAAACAAAAGGCGCGAAATTGTAGATTAATTTCGCGCCAGAGACAAGCTGAAGTTTAGCGGGCAGGATGAAAAGATTAACCCTTCTCAACCTGTCCAAAGTCCAGTTCTACCGGTGTCGCACGACCAAAGATCGAGACAGACACTTTCAGGCGACTCTTTTCGTAATCCACTTCTTCGACAACTCCGTTGAAGTCTGCAAACGGACCGTCACTGACACGAACCATTTCACCGGGTTCAAACATGGTTTTCGGACGAGGTTTATCACCAGCCTGCTGGAGGCGATTCATAATCGCGTCCACTTCTTTGTCGCTGATAGGCGCAGGACGGTCAGAGGTACCGCCGATAAATCCCATGACGCGCGGAACGCTGCGAACCAGATGCCAGCTCGCATCTTCCATAACCATCTGTACCAATACATAGCCGGGGAAAAATTTACGCTCGCTTTTGCGACGCTGACCGCCACGAATCTCAACCACTTCTTCAGTGGGAACCATGACCTCACCAAACAGGTCTTCCATGTTATGTAATTTGATATGCTCACGCAGCGACTGGGCCACGCGGCCTTCAAAACCGGAAAACGCCTGAACGACGTACCAACGTTTTTTTGGGGCTTCAGACATCTTAGAACCTCAGGCCTGTGATAAACGATACCAATCGGACCAGAATACCATCCAGCCCCCACAAAATCAGCGACATCACGGCAGTAACCGCGGCAACGATTAACGTGGTGTGTAACGTTTCCTGACGAGTCGGCCAAATCACTTTACGTACTTCGGTACGGGCTTCACGGGCAAACGTTACTGTTGCTTTACCTTTTGTGGTTAGCAATGCCACGCCACCGGCGGCAGCAATCAGGATAACAACCGCTAATGCGCGCAAGGGCAGACTAAATTCACGGTAGTAATAGTTGCCAACAATCGCAACTATCAGCAACACAGCCACTACCAGCCATTTAGTCGCTTCCAGGCCACGCCCACTTCCCTGAGCTTCGGTATTCGCACTCATAAACCAACCTGTCACAATGATTCAGACAAATAACTTTGCCCCGCGAAGCAGGGCAAACCAAACCGAAAGATGTTCTGTAAACGAATAATTCGGTATTTACGCCGTATCTACAGAGCCTATCTCACCAATGATTATATTCGACAATCGCTGATGAGATAGGTTCTACCACATGACAGCGTAGAAAAAGGGCATCAAATGATGCCCTTTTATCGCGTGTCACGTCAAACGTTATCAGCGATTAAGCGATAACTTTAGCAACAACGCCCGCACCAACCGTACGGCCGCCTTCACGGATTGCGAAACGCAGACCGTCATCCATCGCGATCGGGTGGATCAGGGTAACAATCATCTTGATGTTGTCGCCTGGCATCACCATTTCCACGCCTTCCGGCAGTTCGATGGTTCCCGTTACGTCAGTTGTACGGAAATAGAACTGTGGACGATATCCTTTGAAGAACGGCGTATGGCGACCGCCTTCATCTTTGCTCAGGATATACACTTCTGATTCAAACTGCGTATGCGGCTTGATTGAACCTGGTTTAGCCAGTACCTGACCACGTTCGATTTCTTCGCGTTTAATACCACGCAGCAGTACACCCACGTTCTCGCCCGCACGGCCTTCGTCCAGCAGCTTGCGGAACATTTCAACGCCGGTACACGTTGATTTCGCAGTATCTTTGATACCCACGATTTCAACTTCTTCGCCCACTTTGATGATACCGCGCTCTACACGACCGGTTACAACCGTACCACGACCGGATATGGAGAATACGTCTTCGATTGGCAGCAGGAACGGCTTGTCAATCGCACGCTCCGGTTCCGGGATATACGTATCCAGGAAGCCAGCCAGTTCGATGATTTTCGCTTCCCAGTCGGCATCGCCCTCCAGTGCTTTCAGCGCTGAACCACGAACGATAGGCGTGTCATCACCGGGGAAATCGTACTGAGACAGCAGCTCACGCACTTCCATCTCCACCAGTTCCAGCAGTTCTTCATCATCAACCATGTCGCATTTGTTCAGGAATACGATGATGTAAGGAACGCCAACCTGGCGACCCAGCAGGATGTGCTCACGCGTTTGCGGCATCGGGCCGTCAGTCGCAGCAACAACCAGGATCGCGCCGTCCATCTGCGCAGCACCGGTGATCATGTTTTTCACATAATCGGCGTGCCCTGGGCAGTCAACGTGTGCATAGTGGCGAGACGGGGTATCGTATTCAACGTGAGAGGTGTTGATGGTGATACCACGGGCTTTTTCTTCTGGTGCGTTGTCGATCTGGTCGAATGCACGGGCAGCGCCACCGTAGGTTTTAGCCAGAACGGTAGTGATAGCTGCAGTCAGTGTCGTTTTACCATGGTCAACGTGGCCGATAGTACCGACGTTAACGTGCGGTTTTGTACGTTCAAATTTTTCTTTAGACATCGATTGTCCCTCTAAGACACGGTTAAATCGGTGGTATCACCACATCAACCAAGCGTTTGCTTGCTGAATTTTTTAACAGAAAGAAAATCAGGAGGAAGAATAAAGAAGTGGTGCTGATAGGCAGATTCGAACTGCCGACCTCACCCTTACCAAGGGTGCGCTCTACCAACTGAGCTATATCAGCACATCTTTGGAGCGGGCAGTGGGAATCGAACCCACATCATCAGCTTGGAAGGCTGAGGTAATAGCCATTATACGATGCCCGCATCCTGGAACTCGGCTACCTGATTTTTCTGTAGATTTAGAAATTGGAGAATAACATTACCCTCCGCATCCTTCGATCCGGCTTAGTTTCACATACCGTATCGATTTTATCCTGTTACCAGGACTGAATTTGGTGGTGGGGGAAGGATTCGAACCTTCGAAGTCTGTGACGGCAGATTTACAGTCTGCTCCCTTTGGCCGCTCGGGAACCCCACCTGATTATGCACTTAATGGTGCCGGCTGCCGGAATCGAACTGGCGACCTACTGATTACAAGTCAGTTGCTCTACCTACTGAGCTAAGCCGGCATCAAGTGCTGCGCATTCTAGGTAGACCGAACGGCCTATGCAACAAAAAAATTGCGTAAAATGCGCTATCGCTTAGATTTTATCCAAATTTGAACACGAATCCACAATAGCGACAATAATTCGCACAAAGAAGCGCCAAACCTGACCAGCATCGATACCTGACTGATGAAATATTAATTCAACTCTGTTGCACCAAAACTGTGATAGTTGCCCCATCAGGATACATTTTTTTGGTATCCGTATTCACCCTTTTGTATATCCAGCCATTCATCGCAAATTGGAATGAATTTTGCTTTATTTAGAGTATGTTCCATGCTGTCAGGAGACTCTCATGAAAATCGTATCCCTCAACGTCGCTACCCTGCCTGTCTATCGTGGTGAACTTGCTCACCTACTGATAGATGCGGTCGCCAAAGGAGCCTCTGTTGGATACCAGGCCCCTTTGTCACATGAAGAAGCGGAGAGTTATTTCCACGGCTTACGCCCCTCGGTCGCGAAAGGTGAACGTATGCTATGGATCGCCCGCGACTCGGAAGGTGTCGCTGGCTGTGTACAATTAGAACTCTGTCAGAAACCAAATGGGCAAAATCGGGCGGAAATTCAAAAATTATTAGTGCATAGTCGGGCAAGAAGAATGGGTATCGGCAGACAATTAATGCAAACTCTGGAAAAAACCGCACTCCTGCAACAGCGAGGATTGCTTTATTTAGATACGCAGGCAGGTTCTCCTGCAGAGATTTTTTATCGCTCGTTGGGATACCGATATTTAGGCGAACTTCCCGACTATGCCAGTACGCCCGATGGTTATTATCACCCTACAGCTATCTATTATAAACGCCTCTTCGCAGTCAATCACGTAGAGCGAGCGATTGCCAGCTAACGCCAATGCCAGGTGCCCTTTGACATGGGCGTCGGGTATCAAGCTGATTTTCTCTTCTTTTTTTCCCTAGC
This sequence comes from Brenneria alni, assembly GCF_003666245.1. Lineage (GTDB taxonomy): Bacteria > Pseudomonadota > Gammaproteobacteria > Enterobacterales > Enterobacteriaceae > Brenneria > Brenneria alni. The sequence goes on along the minus strand of NZ_MJLZ01000003.1, from coordinate 3,534 downwards.
AAAGTGTTAACCTGCCTGCAATCCAAATTATTACACCAAGAAAAGGTTCTACGGCCTGTAGTCGAGCTGATTATACTATGCAGCTCGTTTAGCTTAAGTGGGCAGAAGTCCCCTTTCTTACCTGTACAAGCAGGCAGAATCAGACTTATGAGAAATAGAGAGCAGTCTTTGGCTACGCCATATCTACAATTTGATCGCCGTCAATGGGCCGCCTTGCGCGATTCTGTCCCATTAACGCTGACAGAAGAAGAGATACTTAAACTCAAAGGGATTAACGAAGATCTTTCATTAGACGAAGTCGCTGAAATTTACTTGCCTTTATCACGTCTGCTTAACTTCTACATCAGCTCAAATCTGCGCCGCCAGGCAGTTTTAGAGCAGTTTCTGGGAACTGATGGCCAAAAGATCCCTTATATCATCAGTATTGCGGGCAGTGTGGCTGTCGGCAAAAGTACCACGGCACGTGTTCTTCAGGCATTACTCAGTCGTTGGCCTGAACATCGCAGTGTGGAACTCATCACAACTGACGGCTTTCTTCATCCAAATAAGGTTTTAAAAGCTCGCGATCTGATGAAGAAAAAAGGCTTTCCTCAGTCTTATGATATGCACAGTTTAGTGAAATTCGTTTCTGACATTAAGTCAGGGGCAGCCAAGGTCACAGCACCGATTTATTCACATCTCATCTATGATATTGTCCCGAACAATCACAAAGTGTTGGAACAACCCGACATTTTAATATTGGAAGGCCTAAATGTATTACAAAGTGGCATGGATTATTCCCATGACCCACACAGAGTTTTTGTATCTGACTTCGTTGATTTTTCAATTTATGTTGATGCTCCGGAGGACTTGTTAAAAAGCTGGTATATCAACCGCTTTCTTAAATTTAGACAAGGGGCATTTTCAAACCCAAGCTCGTATTTCCATAATTACGCAAAGCTACCAGAACAAGAGGCGATCGGTATTGCCTCACAACTGTGGCAAGAGATAAATGGACTTAATTTAAAACAAAACATTCTCCCAACACGCGAGCGAGCCAGTCTTATTATGACAAAAAGTGCCAATCATGCCGTGGAATATGTCCGATTGAGAAAATAAATAGCCATGTAAAATAAGGGGGTAATATATCATCCCCTTATTTTACAATCCTCTTAACGAGATTTCCCCGCCAATATACTGTATCAATTTACCATCACTCTCCAGTAATAATGCTCCTTGCTGATCAATCCCTCTATCAATTCCATGTATTTCTCTATTACCGATGATCAATTTAACTGGGCGATTGAAATAATTGTCCAATTGATCCCATCGGGAAATAAATGGGGACAATCCTTGCTGTTCAAACGTAGCCAATGAATGCCTAAACTCAGATATCAGCGTAGCGGCAAGTTTATTACGATCGATTGAGATCCCAGCCTCCTGAAGGTTTATCCACCCCTGATTGATCATATTACCCGTCGTCTCACACATCCGTAAATTAATACCAACACCAATCACCAGGTGTGCCACATCACCTGTTTTTCCAGTAAGCTCAACCAGAATTCCAGCCAGCTTACGGTCGTTCAAGTACAAATCATTCGGCCATTTGACACGAACCCCTTCCGCACCAAGCTTATGTAACACCTCAGCCATCACAATTCCAATGACCAGACTTACTCCAACAGCTGCCGCCGGGCCTTGTTCCAAACGCCAATATAATGATAAATAAAGGTTGGCCCCAAAAGGAGAAAGCCACTGACGTCCCCGGCGTCCACGTCCTGATTGTTGATATTCAGCAATACATGCATCCCCTGGAGATAACGAATTTAGTCTGTCTAAAATATATTGATTGGTCGAGTCAACCACCGGCAAAACCGTGACGCCACCTTCCGGCAGGGCACTGAGGATTTGTTTCTCATCCAGCAACTGTATCGGTGCAGGTAAGCAATATCCCTTTCCTGTAACGGTAAACACATCTATCCCCCACTCCCGGATAGTCTGAATATGTTTATTAATTGCCGCTCGACTCATTCCCATCATTTCACCCAGAACTTCTCCTGAGTAAAACTCACCGCCAGACAGAACGCTAATTAATTTAAGAGGAACTTTAATATCCTTCATGATAATACCTCGACAGCATCCACCTCTCCTCTTGCCGCAATAAAACGAACTTCTGGCTCCAGCCAGATAGTGAACCGATCAGCCACCTGATTGCGGACATGACGAGCCAAATTAACAACATCAAGACTTGTTGCATTATTCTGGTTAATCAGGACTAACGCCTGCTGGCTATGCACAGCGGCCCCCCCGATCTGGAACCCCTTAAGGTGACACTGGTCTATTAACCATCCTGCAGCCAGCTTAACCTGACCATCAGGCTGTAAATAATGGGGAGCATTTGGATATGCCTTCAGTATATCGGCGGCATTATGGGCTTTAATAACGGGATTTTTAAAAAAACTACCCGCATTACCGGTATCCACAGGATCAGGCAATTTACTACGCCGCATGTGGCAGACCATATCAAATATTTGCTGAGGTGTGACTCTTGCTGGATCCAGTTTAGTCAAATCGCCATAATCTAATATGGGAGACCAGCTCTTACTCAAAGATAAGCCAACGGCAATGATGACAAATCCATTTCGGTACTGATGCTTGAATATACTTTCCCGATAACCAAATTGACATTCAGAAGCAGTGAGGCGTTTTATCGTGCCATGGGTCAAATCCAATAGATCAACATACTCGCATACGTTCTTCAGCTCCACACCGTAAGCACCAATATTCTGAATAGGTGCTGAACCAACACAACCAGGAATTAAGGCAAGATTTTCTAAACCAGCGATTCCCAGTTTGAGAGTATATTCAACTAAATGATGCCAATTTTCTCCGGCACCGATATGAAGGTGCCAACCTTCTTCGCTTTCATTAACATTGATACCCTTAATCCGATTAAGCAGAATTATGCCCTCAAAATCCTCCAGAAAAAGGACATTACTGCCTTCTCCCAACAGTAAAATAGGGCTTTTCGATAAATGGGCAGCGCGCCATCCATTGATTAATTTTTCTTGTGTATTAGCTACAGTGATTTGCGACGCAGAAACAGGCAATGCGAAAGTATGATATGGTTTTAATGATATGACACCGTTCGTCATCATATGAGTACTCGTTAGCTCAGATATTCCATAGTCTACCCGATCTGGGTGGGATATTAGCGTGGTTTTATCTTTTACAACGAACGGCACCTCAATGTCTGGCTAATATTTCTCTATCGCAGCACCTCGCCAGAATGCAAAAAGCCCCAGTCTTGCGACTGAGGCTTTCTACTTATTTGATGCCTGGCAGTTCCCTACTCTCACATGGGGAGACCCCACACTACCATCGGCGCTACGGCGTTTCACTGCTGAGTTCGGCATGGGGTCAGGTGGGACCACCGCGCTATCGCCGCCAGGCAAATCTGTTTCATCCCGACCGTTACGCTTTTCTTTTGCGCAACCACCGGAACCAATCTCAAAACAAGCTGAATATCTTCTGAGTCTATTCGTATCATCCTGA
>NZ_MJLZ01000002.1 GCF_003666245.1 Brenneria alni | reverse complement strand
ATTCAGAACTGGAACTTACGCAAACATGAGTAAACCGATTCAGATCGAACGCGGCGTAAAATACCGCGATGCCGATAAAATGGCGTTAATCCCGGTGCGTACTGTCGTCACTGAACGCCAGGAAATATTACGTAAACCTGAATGGATGAGAATCAAACTTCCGGCTGACTCCAGCCGAATTCAGGGTATCAAAGCCGCGATGCGTAAAAACGGATTGCACTCGGTTTGCGAAGAGGCTTCCTGCCCAAATCTGGCGGAGTGCTTTAATCACGGCACGGCCACTTTCATGATCCTGGGCGCGATCTGTACTCGCCGCTGTCCGTTTTGTGACGTCGCCCACGGCAGACCACTGACGCCGGATGCCAACGAACCAGAAAAGCTGGCGCAAACCATCCATGATATGGGGCTGCGCTATGTGGTTATCACCTCGGTTGACCGTGATGACCTGCGTGATGGCGGCGCCCAGCATTTTGCTGACTGCATCAGCGCCATCCGCCGCAAGAATCCGCAAATCCGCATCGAAACACTGGTTCCAGACTTCCGTGGACGTATGGATCGGGCATTAGATATTCTGACAGCAACACCGCCGGATGTTTTCAACCATAACCTTGAAAACGTACCACGGGTTTATCGTCAGGTTCGCCCTGGCGCCAATTATGAATGGTCGCTGAAACTGCTGGAAAACTTCAAAAATGCTCACCCGACCATCCCGACAAAATCCGGCTTGATGGTGGGTCTTGGCGAAACCAATGTCGAGATTGTAGAGGTGATGCGCGATCTACGCCGCCACGGCGTTACCATGCTGACGCTGGGACAATACCTGCAACCAAGCCGCCACCACCTCCCGGTACAGCGCTATGTCAGTCCAGACGAGTTTGATGAAATGAAAGCCGAAGCGATGGCGATGGGCTTTACTCATGCGGCCTGTGGCCCGTTTGTGCGTTCGTCCTATCATGCTGATTTGCAGGCAAAAGGGATTGAAGTGAAATAAACCGCTGATAAGAGCTTAAATTTAGTTACATAATGAGTATGGATGGATAATAACAAACGGACGGCAAAATTCCGTCCGTTTGTTTGCTTTCCATCAGCGGATTATGACTCTTTACGGTGCGTATCGTTCAGCGCCGCAGACTCGTCAACAGCAGGCGGTTTAGACGATTGATCATCATTCATCGCTTTCTTAAAACCTTTAATAGCCGCACCGAGATCGCCTCCCAAACTGCGTAATTTATTAGTTCCGAACAGCAAAATGATCAATGCGCCGATAACCAACAGTTTGGCAATACTGATACCTTCCATACTTACCTACCTGATTACAGATACTGGATAAACCAGCGAATAGATAACATTACCTCTATGTAAAGCCTTACAGGCAACAACGCAATCGCCATCTGTAACAAAGTAAGACGTCTCGATAACCACCGGCACAACTTCCATCGTTCACTTCAAATCGATTTACCATTTCCACTGGTGGGGGAGCTATAAAAATACGGCAGGAAAGCGTAAACTTTTTTCTGCAAATAACGGAGATGACATTCCTCTCTAACCGCCATTCGGCTGATGAGGTCTGCGCACGCCTCAAAGAGCATCTGTCCTCTGCGGGGAACTCCTGAGACACATTAGATAAAAGGTGCCTATATGCTTAGTACATTACTGGTTGTATTTATTGGTGGTGGGATAGGAAGCGTTGCGCGCTGGCAACTGGGCATCAGGTTTAACGGCGCCAACCCGACAATGCCGGTAGGCACATTGCTCGCTAATTTGATTGGCGCATTTATCATCGGTGGCGCATTAGCTTATTTTCTGCGTCACCCTCACCTGGATCAGCATTGGAAAACACTGATCACCACCGGGCTTTGCGGTGGATTAACCACGTTCTCGACATTTTCGGCAGAAGTGGTCATGCTCCTGCAAACAGGGCATCTGGCCGCGGCAGGCCTGCATGTATTGTTGAATCTGACGGGATCGCTGTTGCTGACGGCATTGGCTTTCACCCTGGTGACCTGGCTGACAGCACACTAAGCATTATGCAAGACCAAAATGATAGCCGTAAAAAAAAACCCGCCTTGCGGCGGGTTTTTCAAGAAATCGGTATAATTAAATAGCGATAACGTTAGCAGCTGACGGACCTTTCGCTCCGCTGGTGATTTCAAACTCTACACGCTGACCTTCAGCCAGAGTTTTAAATCCATTGCTCTGGATGGCAGAGAAATGTACGAATACGTCTTTGCTACCATCTTCAGGAGTAATGAAACCGAATCCTTTGGACTCATTAAACCACTTAACGCTACCTTTAATCTTAGACATCAAACTTACCTTTAACATGAATGAAAGACACAAAATCTGTGTCGGATACAGTACAGCAATAGATGGCGCATTTGTCCAGTTGAAGATGGGTAAAAAGTGATAAAAACCGCTAAAAAAGTCTGCTGGACGGCTGCGCAGACAAATTTTAACAGCATTCATGTTTTAGTCTGGTACGTTAAACATTCCTGATGACTTTTTATGGTATCAATTGCCCAAAGAAAATAGCGATGAAAACATTAGGCCTTATTGGGGGAATGAACCGGGAGTCGACGATCCCTTACTACCGTACAATTAATGAATGCGTAAAAAACCAACTCGGCGGGCTGCACTCGGCCAAACTGATATTGCACAGCGTCGATTTCCACGACATAGAGAACACCCGTAAACTTCCTCTTTTGTCCATTATATGATGCGGAAGATCCCCTTTTTTACTCCAGAATTTTATCTACATTGGCCACTGAAAGACAAATTTCACAATAAATAACAACATGTTAAAACAAAATCCCGACAGGAAAAATAATACCCTCTTTTATTTAGTCAGGTTTCCTTATTTTTAACAAAAAAAAGCAGTAACGCGCTGATTACTGCTTTTGTCGTTCTTACCCCTGGTATGCAATGACAAATATAACTTTTAATTATTATTTGCGTAACATTGCTTCAATAAAATCCTTCCAATTACTCACTTCTACTTCGATCATGCTAACCTCTTGACCATTAACTGCGAATATTATATGCACGTTTTTTAAGCAGGCGGAATAGTTATGAAAGTATAAAAATCAGGCTATTTCTCATTTCCCTCTCTCAGTTCACAGTAGATCTCACCGTTTTTTTTCGGCATTCTGGGACAATACGATGCCAGGCCCATTCCCCTATGTTGCGCCGCTCGACAACCATCACGTAACCCATAAAACAGAAAGGACATTAATAACAATGACGCTGACCATGTACGGTATCAAAAATTGCGACACCATAAAGAAAGCCCGCCGTTGGCTTGAAGAACAACAGATTGATTACCGCTTTCATGATTATCGCGCCGACGGTCTCGATGAGCAGCACCTTCAGCGTTTTATTGATCAACTGGGCTGGCAACCATTAATCAACACTCGCGGCACGACCTGGCGTAAACTAAGCGAAGAACAGCGCAACATTATCAATAGCGACACCGCCAGCAGTGAAGCCACGGCGAAAGCGCTTATGCTTGCACAGCCCGCGTTGATTAAACGACCGCTGTTAGTGACAAACGATGGAAAAGCGCTGCTTGGCTTCAGCGCAGACAGCTATCAGGAATTTATTGCGGAGAACAAATAACGTGTCTTGTCCGGTTATCGAACTTGCCCAACAGCTAATCAAACGCCCTTCCCTAAGTCCGAATGATGAAGGCTGTCAGGAATTAATGACTGAGCGCCTGAAAGCCATTGGCTTCACCATTGAACCGATGAATTTCGGTGATACTCAAAACGTCTGGGCGTGGCGCGGTACCGGGAAAACGCTGGCGTTTGCCGGACATACCGATGTCGTGCCAAGCGGCGATGAAAGCCGCTGGCAGTATCCACCTTTTGAACCCACCATCCGCGATGGCATGTTATATGGGCGCGGGGCGGCAGATATGAAAGGCTCACTGGCGGCAATGATTGTCGCCGCCGAACGTTTTGTCGCCGCCACCCCCCACCATCAGGGACGGTTAGCCTTCCTGATAACCTCTGATGAAGAAGCCAGTACCGTTAATGGCACGGTAAAAGTGGTTGAAGCCCTGATGGCGCGTAACGAACAAGTGGATTATTGCCTGGTGGGTGAACCTTCAAGCACCCATGTCGTCGGTGACGTAGTGAAAAATGGCCGCCGGGGCTCCATTACCGCCAATCTGCGCGTACAGGGTATTCAAGGTCACGTCGCCTACCCGCATCTTGCAGACAATCCGGTACACCGAGCCATACCGGTACTAAATGAGCTGGTGGCGACAGAATGGGATCAGGGTAATGAATTCTTTCCCCCGACCAGTATGCAAATCGCCAACGTTCAGGCAGGCACCGGCAGTAATAACGTCATTCCCGGTGAACTGTTGGTACAGTTCAATTTCCGTTTCAGCACCGAACTGACGGATGAGATCATTAAGCAACGGGTTGCAGAGCTGCTGGACCGCCATCAGCTACGCTACACTATCGACTGGCAGCTTTCCGGCCAGCCGTTTCTGACCGCACGAGGCGAGCTTGTGGATGCGGTGGTTAATGCCGTAGAGCATTACAACGAAATTACACCACAGTTGTTAACCAACGGCGGTACATCGGACGGACGCTTTATCGCCCGAATGGGGGCTCAGGTTGTGGAGCTTGGGCCGGTGAACGCCACCATTCATAAAGTGGATGAGTGCGTCAACGCGGCGGACTTACAACTGTTAAGCCGCATGTATCAACGTATTATGGAGCAATTGATCGCATGATTACTCATGCTATGTTAACCGGGAAAAACGACAGTCATTTAGTCACGCTCAGTGGCCATCATCGCCTTCAGCCTGAAGCGGTTCTGGCGTTTCAGGCTTTACAACGTGCAGCGGAAAAAGATGGATTGACGGTTCAGCCTGCCAGCACGTTTCGCGACTTTAACCGTCAGCGTTTAATCTGGAATGAAAAATTCAGGGGAGAACGCCCGGTGATGGGTAAGCATGGTCAACCACTGGATATCCTGTCGCTGGATGACGGTGAGCGCTGTAAGGCGATTTTACGCTGGTCGGCTATGCCGGGCGCCAGCCGCCACCACTGGGGCAGCGATCTCGATATCTATGACCCGACCCGTCTGCCGGAAGGGGAAAGGCTACAATTGGAACCCTGGGAATACGAACACGGCGGTTACTTCGCTGACCTGAACGCCTGGTTGAGTGAGCACATGCATGAATTCGGGTTTTATCGCCCTTATGAGCACGACCTCGGCGGCGTCGCAGCAGAACCCTGGCATATCAGCTATTATCCTCTGGCACAGCACGCGGAAAAACAGCTCACGTCCGGTATTATTCTGTCGGCATGGCAAGGAGAGGATATCGCAGGCTTTAACTGGTTGTGCCAACATCTGCCGCACCTGTTTACCCGCTTTATACACAACATTGATGGAGCATAATCATGGCATGGCTGGCTGATTACTGGTGGATAATCCTGATTATTCTGTTCGGAATGCTGTTAAACGGCATTAAAGAACTGAGGAATGTCGATCATAAACGTTTTCTTCTTCATAAGCCGAAACTTCCTCCCCATCGGGACAACAACGATAAATGGGATGAGGAAGACGACTGGCCGCAGAAGAAACCCTGAAAAAATAACCTTAACGATTCCATCCGCCTCACGATTTAGGAACAAAACTTTCAGCCCGCTCTTGAAGAAAGTCATAGAATTCTTTGGCACAGACAGAAAGCTGCCGCTCTTTGTCTGTCACCAGATAGATGCCCCGCTTCAGTGATAAATCCCTGAAAGGAATAATCGCAATATCTTTGTGCTGAAACTGAAATAACGTCAATCCGGTTACGATGCTGACACCATAATTGGCGGCCACCAGCCCCATCATGGTCGTCAACTGGCGCACTTCCAGCACATACTTAAAACCGTGCGGCTCCATGAGCTGGTCGGTATATTGCCGGATACTGGTGCCTTGACAAAAACCGACAAAGGCGTGTTCAGCCACTTCCGCGACATCCACGGTGCTCTGCCTGGCCAGTGGGTGATCTTTATGGCAAATCAGATAAAAGTTATCCGCGAACAGCATTCTGGAACTAAAAGTACCCGGTGACGGCTGTCCCGCAGTTAATGCTAAATCGGCTTGTCCGTCCAATACCGCTTTTAAACAGCGATCCCACTGGGTGTCCAGCAGTTCAACCTTAATTTTAGGGTAGGCATGGTGATATTGCGCCAGTACCTGTGGCAACCACTCCACAGCCATTGATGGTAATACCGCCAACACTATTTTTCCTTTATAACCCGTGGCATAAGACTTGATTTCATCAACGGCGTCGTCATGGGTTTGAATCAACCGTCGGGCGATATCAATGAACTGAATGCCGTCCGCATTTAGTTGTACCTTGCGCGTATCCCGATCAAATAACCGGTAACCAACCTCTTCCTCTAAACCGGCGATTAACGCGCTGAACGCCGGTTGAGAAAGATTTATTTTCTGCGCCGCACGTGTGAAATTATCGGTTTCCGTTAACGCAACAAATGCCCGCAGTTGTTTTATGGATAAATTCATAAACGGCCTTAAATGCATAAATAGAAAAGGAGTGTTATGTAAAAAAAGGCCAAACTCAACGTAAAACAACTCTCTTGGTTTATTTTTATGATCTACTCCGCAATTATTTATCTCTCTTTTCTTCTGCTATTTCCCGGCGTGACGAATCAATCCCAACTGACATCACAATTCAAAACATAACCACACCGCATTAAAAATAAAAATTGTATTCAAAAACATATAATTATCTATATATAAATAAATCAATATAATTTATCGAGTTAGCAAATTAAATAGATTTATCGATTTTATGAATAACACCATTTTGATTACCAGTTAGTATGATTTTCGGCATAATGATAAAAATAGCACAGACAAAAAATCAAACGACTCTGGGTTATGTATTCATTTTATATTTGTTAGTTATTCGATGAAGATTTATTGAGTGGTTTAATTTATTGTAAATGATACAAATACGCAACATATAATAAATAAAGAGGAGTTCTTTATGCTGGCCCTAATCGGGGTGTTTACTATAGCCACCCTGCTATTTTTCATCATGACTAAACGAATGTCACCGTTGGTGGCCTTAATTGTTATCCCGGTAATTGGCGCGCTCGTGGCAGGAAGTGGTACAGACACGGCTAAATATGTTGTTGATGGTATTACCAAATTAGCGCCTATGGCAGCCATGTTTGTATTTGCCATTGCCTTTTTCGGCGTCGTGACCGATGCGGGCATGTTTGACCCAATCATTAAGGTAATTTTACGGATTGTGGGAACAAACCCGGTCAAAATCATCATTGGTACTGGCGTGCTGGCGCTTATTGCCCACCTGGATGGCAACGGCGCGGTGACATTCCTGATAACAATACCGGCCATGCTGCCGCTGTTTAACAAGCTCGGTATGGATAAACGCATCCTGGTGGGGATTACCGCTCTTAGCGCCGGGGTCAACTTCCTGCCGTGGACCGGCCCAATGATCCGTGCGGCGGCGGCCTTGAACATCTCCACCCACGATTTATTCATCCCTTTGATCCCGGCACAGCTCTGTGGACTGACTTTCATGGTGCTGATGGGTTATTACTGGGGTAAAAAAGAGGAAAAACGTCTGGGTCTGGCATCTGGTAATCCACTGACCGACGGTGCCCACAACATCGGTAGCGAGCAACATGTCAAACAACTGACCGATGCCGAAAAAGCATTACGCCGTCCTCACCTTTTCTGGCTCAATATTGCGCTGGTCATTGCCGTTATCGGAACTATGGTCTTTACCAAAATCTCGCCGACGGTGGCCTTTATGATCGCCCTGACGCTGGCGCTGATGTTCAACTACCCCAATGTGGAAATGCAAAAAGAGCGGATCAACGCCCATGCCAAAGCCGCCCTGATGATGGCCAGCATATTGTTCGCCGCTGGCGCGTTTACCGGCATCATGAGCGGTACCGGTATGCTGAAAGCCATGTCTTTGGCCGCCGTCGGCTTCGTGCCTGAATCGTTCGCCTCACACATTCCGTTCATTGTCGGCCTGATTTCCATGCCGCTGAGTATGGTGTTCGACCCGGATTCCTACTACTTCGGCATTATGCCCGTCATTGCCCACACTGTGGATATGTTAGGCGTACCGCCTATTCAGGTCGCTCAGGCATCTGTTCTTGGACAGATGACCACCGGCTTCCCGGTTAGCCCGTTGACTCCCGCCACGTTCCTGTTGGTCAGCCTGGCCGGTGTAGATTTAGCCGACCACCAGAAGTTCTCCATTCCTGTGCTCTGGGCCGCCAGCGTCATCATGACGTTCGCCTGCGTAATCTTCGGGGTATTCCCAATATAGAAGAATCAACACCGAATGTTTTTAAAACAGATTACGACAACAGACACGTTTAATTACTAAAAGGTATTTCTATGAAAACTATCCGTATTGGTTCCGGGGCCGGCTACGCCGGAGATCGTATCGAACCCGCCGTTGAACTGGCGCAAAAAGGTGACATTCAATATTTGGTTTTTGAATGTCTGGCGGAACGTACCATCGCCATCGGCCAGAAACAGAAACAGCAGGATCCACAGAAAGGCTATAACGAACTGTTGGCTGACAGAATGCACGCCGTGTTGCCACTCTGTCTGGAGAAAGGGATCAAAATTATCACCAACATGGGTTCCGCCAACCCGGTTGCCGCAGGTCAGCGTGTGTTGGAAATCGCCAGGGAACTGGGGGCAAAACAGTTAAAAATCGCCGTTGTAACCGGTGACGATGTATATACCATGCTGCTCACCCACGATGCCCGTCTGGATGAGATTGGCAAGCCCATTTCCTCATGCGGCAAAGATATTATTTCCGCCAATGCCTATCTGGGGGCGGATGCACTGGTTGAAGCATTGCGTCAGGGCGCGGATATCATCATCGCCGGGCGTGTTTCCGACCCGTCTCTGTTCCTGTCCGCCATGATGTATGAATTCAACTGGGCTGCCGATGACTGGGATCGTTTGGGTAAAGGCACCTGCATCGGTCATCTGCTGGAATGTGCCGGTCAAATCACCGGCGGCTATTACGCCGATCCGGGCTTCAAAGACATTCCGAATCTGGATCGCCTCGGCTTCCCTATCGCGGAGATCACCGAAGATGGTTGCGCGGTAATTACCAAAGTCGAAGGTTCCGGCGGATGTGTCTGCGTCGATACCTGTAAAGAGCAGTTGCTATACGAGATCCACCGTCCGGATAGCTACACCACGCCCGATGTGATTGCTGATTTCAGCCATGTCACTTTCACTCAGGATGGCGAGGATCGCGTGCGTGTGCAGGGTGCCACCGGTCGGGAAAAAACCGACACGTTGAAAGTATCCGTCGGTTATCAGGATGGTTTTATTGGCGAAGGTGAAATCTCCTATGCCGGCCCTGGCGCTGTGGCACGCGGTCGTCTGGCGCTGGATATCGTTAAAAACCGTTTCGCCCTCTGCCAATTTGAACCGCAGGAAGTTCGTTACGATCTGATCGGCGTTGATGCCCTGCATGGCGCCCAGCGTTCACAGGACAGCCAGCCATACGAAGTGCGAGTCCGCGTGGCGGCTCGTTGCACCTCAAGAGCGCAGGCCGTCAAAATCGGTAATGAAGTCGAAACGCTTTATACCAACGGCCCTGCTGGCGGGGGTGGCGTCAACAAAGCCGTAAAAGAGATTTTGGCGATGGATTCCACTTTACTGTCTCGCGCCCTCGTAACGCCTGCCGCTGATTATCTGGAGATTAAATAATGAAACTGCGTGAAATTGCCCATTCCCGTACCGGGGATAAAGGAAATACCTCCAATATTTCTCTTATTGCCTACCATATTGAAGATTATGAATTGCTGAAAGAAAAAATAACCACAGAAAAAGTCAAAACGTGGTTTGCCGATATTGTTACCGGTGATGTTGTCCGCTATGAATTACCAGCCATCGGGGCATTGAATTTTGTTATGTACGGCGCATTGGGCGGGGGTGTAACCCGTTCATTGGCATTAGATATGCACGGTAAGGGATTAAGCTCCGCAATATTAGATATCGATATTTAATCATCATTCATCTCTGTTTACCGGCGGGTAATTTATTACCCGCTTTGGCCTCTCTCGGCCATTTTCATGGAGTTACAATACAATGAATAGCAAAATCATTGATGCCAGCCATTTCCGCTCATATTTATATGATGGAATGACTATTATGTTCGGTGGTTTTATGGGCGTCGGAACACCGAAATTATTAGTAGATGAAATCATTAAATCCGGCGTCTCTGATTTAACCATTATTGGTAATGATACCGGATTCGTTGATACCGGCGTCGGCCCGTTAATTGCCAATGGTCAGGTAAAGAAAGTCATCGCTTCGCATATCGGCACTAACCCGGAAACCGGTCGCCGCATGATTGCCGGCGAAATGGAGGTCGAACTGGTGCCGCAGGGTACGCTGGCCGAACGTATTCGCAGCGGTGGTGCAGGCTTAGGCGGTTTTTTAACGCCTACCGGCGTAGGCACGGTGGTCGAAGATAATAAACAAAAAATAACAATTGATAATATTGCCTATTTATTAGAACTGCCGTTAAAAGCGGATTTGGCTATTTTACAAGCCAGTATTGCCGACACCAGCGGAAACCTTATTTACAGACTCACCGCACGTAATTTCAACCCACTTATTGCACTCGCTGCCAGCAAAGTCATTGCGCAATGTGAGCAGGTTGTTCCGGTCGGACAATTAGCGCCGGAATGTATTGTCACCCCTGGCGCACTGGTCGATCACCTTTATCCGGGAGAAAAATAATGGATGCTAAAGAATTAATCGCCCGTCGGGTGGCATTAGAACTGAAAAATGGTGATGTGGTTAATTTAGGCATCGGCCTGCCGACGAAAGTCGCGAACTACGTTCCAGATGGTATTCAGGTTACCTTCCAATCTGAGAACGGCTTTCTGGGATTAGGCGCCATAACCACGCCCGACAGTGATCTGGTTAACGCCGGGGGGCAACCGTGCGGCATGGTGCCGGGCGCAGCCATGTTCGACAGCGCGTTTTCTTTTGCGTTAATCCGCGGCGGCCATGTGGATATTTGTGTGCTGGGCGGCCTACAGGTCGACGAGCACGGCAGCCTGGCTAACTGGATGGTGCCGGGGAAAATGGTTCCTGGTATGGGCGGCGCTATGGATCTGGTGGTCGGTGCGAAGAAAGTGATTATCGCTCTGGAGCACTGCGCCAAAAATGGCGATGCCAAATTATTACATCAGTGTACTTATCCTCTTACAGCAGTAAATAAAGTCAGCATGGTGGTTACCGAACTGGCGGTATTCCATTTTATTCAGCAACAAATGGTGCTGAGTGAAATCAGTCCTGATATTTCCGTGGAAGTATTGCGTCAAAAAACCGAAGCGGACTTTATTGTCTCCCCTGAATTACAACCGATGAAAATAGATTAATCGAGGCGACCATGAACGATTCCGTTGTTATTGTGAATGCCAAAAGAACCGCTATTGGCAAATTTGCCGGTAGCCTGGCAAATACGTCTGCTATTGACATGGCTTCCGCCACCATGCGTGACTGTCTGTCGGTATTACCGGATAACCTGACGATTGATGAAGTCATTCTGGGTAACGTGCTACAGGCGGGGCTGGGGCAGAACCCTGCGCATCAGGCTGGCATTGCCGCGGGTATCGCCATAGAAACCCCGTCATTTACGGTCAGTAAGGTCTGTGGCTCCGGCTTGAAAGCGGTTGCGCTGGGCGCCCAGTCTATTCTGTCCGGTGATAATCAGGTCTGTATCACTGGCGGTATGGAAAATATGAGCGCTGCACCCTATCTGCTGGAAAAAGCGCGTCACGGTTACCGCATGGGCCACGGCAAACTGATCGATATCATGATTCAGGACGGCTTGTGGTGCGCCTTTAATGATTACCACATGGGCACCACAGCGGAAAATATCGCGGAGCGCTACCATCTGACGCGAGAAGAGCAGGATCAGGTCGCGCTGGCATCGCAGCAAAAAGCGGTGGCGGCGATTGAAAGCGGTCGCTTCAAGGCGGAAATTACCCCGATATCACTGCGCAGCAAGAAAGAAATCCGTATTTTCGCGCAGGACGAATTCCCGCGTGCCGATACGACACTGGAATCACTGGCCAAGCTCCGTCCGGCCTTCTCTGCCGACGGCACCGTCACCGCCGGGAATGCCTCTGGTATTAACGATGCCGCCGCCACGCTCATACTGATGCGTGAGTCACAGGCAATACAGCAAGGTATTAAACCGCTGGCGCGGATCCGCAGTTGGGCCTCTGCTGGCGTACCGAGCGAAGTGATGGGGTTAGGCCCGATCCCGGCTACGCAGAAAGCACTCATCAAAGCGGGCCTGACCATTGGCGACATCGATTTAATCGAAGCCAATGAAGCCTTCGCCGCACAATATCTGGCGGTACAACGCGATTTACAGCTCGATCCAGAAAAAGTTAACGTCAACGGCGGCGCCATTGCACTAGGCCACCCTATTGGCGCCAGCGGCGCCCGTATTTTGGTCACGCTGGTTCACGCGCTGCACAGCTACGATAAAACGCTGGGGCTGGCAACGTTGTGTATCGGTGGCGGACAAGGTATCGCCATGATTATTGAGCGTATATGATTTTCAGTCGATTCACGCCAGAGTCAGGGGCAACACCGCCTGACTCTGGTAATCCACCCGTTATCTTGAACAAGATATTCCAGTTTTTACAACTAGATGAAACTTCTAATTTGGTTTAGTTGCAGAGACTCATGAGTGGTTTGCAGAAAAATACTAATGGATGGTTTTTGTTGACGTCCTATCCCAGACAGTAAACCACTTAGCGCTATCTATCCGAAATAAAGCGATTCTCCACCCATAACCGCCAGTGATAACACGCTTGTGCATCATACTGTTGCAGGGCGCTGGCGGTTTCTTCGCGCCAGCGTTGCAACAACGCTTTTTTCCCCGGCAGAGCGAGGGTTTTCACGCACTGTTCACTATTCAGCGGTTGCTTAACCAGCAGACCTAGCGCAGGCAGCGTTTGTGCGGAACCATGCACCAGCCGGGACAGCGCGGCAAAACTTGATTCCATCGGTCGACGGGCAAAAGCAAATCCAGCCAGCGTGCGCCAGTCCTCCTGATCCAGATCGGTCGTCTTATCCAGCGGTAATGGCAAATCCAGCGCAATCATCTGACGCAGCCAGAACCAGTCCCGCGCCAGTTGTCGTGTGCCCTGCGCCACCAGCGATTGACCTTCGGCGCTCAAAGGCAATAACGCCATTGCACTGTAGCAACCGCTGCTGGCTTCAAGATGGCTGCCGATGCGCACCAGTTGAAAGCCGCATGACCGCCAGAATGCCCACAGATCTGGCTGATAACCAAAACTGACTGACAGATAGTCCAATCCTTGTAATTGTGCAGACTGTTTTTGGTGCTCGATTAAGGTACGCCCTATGCCCTGTCGCCGGTAAGCAGCCGCTATCGCAATACGGCTGATGCGGCGGGAACGGCGCATCGGCGCAGTCCATTGCCCGGCATGTGCGGCCAGGGATTGCGCCACCAGATTGCCACGCGGACGTCGACGCCCGGCCCAAACTTCATGCGCCAGCTCTGCGGATAAGCCGCCTTCCTCCACCATCCACACCACACCACTTAACGCACCAGATATACTGGCGCTGCACACCTGCATACCGGGCGCGTCCAACAGGCGGCGTAAATCAAGGGGCGAGGTGCGATAGTGAGCGCTGCACAACAAAGCATAGCACTGCTGTAAACGCTGCGGCTGCCGTAGCCAATCGTCAGCGCTTTCTTCTCTGAGTTCGGGTACAGAGCGTGGTTGAACAGGCTTGGCATCGTCATATGACTCGGTAAACAACAGCGCATTATCCAGTACGCGTTCCAGCGGATCGTTTTTAGCCCAGCGTAAAGGTTCATCCAGGGTGAACGCTTGCCATTGCGGCAGTGACGCACAAAACTTCAGTAAGAAACCGCGCCCGGTGCCTTCATATCCCTGCACGGTGGTGGTCATCAAAATACGGGGAAAATGCGGTAGCAGCGCCGTCAGTACCGAAGAGGGAATAGCCGCCGCCTCATCGATCAACAGCCAGTCAACCGCAGGCAACGGATTAAGGCGGCAATATTCCAGCAATGCATCCGGCGCCCAGAATGGCGTATCCTCGCAGGCGTAGCGTTGCAATACCTCCGCCGCAGAGCGGGAGGGCGCGGTGATCCAGCACGTTGCCGTCCGGCACTGCGTCAACATACCCGCCAGCGCCGACTTGCCCCGGCCACGCGGAGCAGTGACCACATAAACGCCCGGCGGCGCAACACATAATTGTTGCAGAATGCGCCGTTGCTGGTTGGTCGGCGCTCCGCAGGCAGGCTGCCAATCCGCTCGGGAATGAAGCGGCCTGATGACCAACTTCTCCCCCTGATGCCAAATGGTTACCTCATCATCCGTCAGCAAATGCCGCTGAAGATGCCGGACAAAACGGGGGGTGGAGATGGGCTGAGGCTGCTCGCACCAGCGCAGGCTGTCTTTATCCGGTTGATTCACCCACGATTGCCATTCAGGCGCCAGCAGTATCAACCAACTCCCCGCCCGCAGCGTACCCGCCAGCATCGCCCACGCCTCCACATCCAGCCCCTGCCGGGCGTCAAATACCGCGTGGGTGAATTCCCGCCCAAGCAACGTGCGCACTTTGCTGGCAGGCAATGATGTCATACCGGGCGGCGCATAAGGGCCGATCCATAACCAGTCACCATCCAGTTGACGGCGGAAGGTTAGCGCCTGACTTTCACACCAGTCGGCTTCCCCGCTGAACACGATCAGACGGCGAACGCCGTCACGCAGTTGTTGGCGCTGGCTGTTGACGAAATCAGAAGAGACGCTGGCCATCGGTAGCGGAGACGATCAGGTTTTGCCGATAAGCAAAGAGAGCAAACCGGCGGCAATCAATGGCCCGACCGGAACGCCGCGGAACAACGCAACGCCCATCACCGTACCGACCAGCAGTCCGGCAACCACAGACGGTTGGTTACTCATCAGGGAAACGCCTCGTCCCCCTAACCAGGAAACCACGATGCCAATAACAATCGCCAGTAGCGATTTCCAGTGCAGAAAAGACTGTATCACCTCACTGGCGCTGATTTTTCCGCTGGCGATAGGGGCCATTACGCCAATGGTAAGGATGACGATGCCAATGCTCAGGCCGTATTTCTCCACCCACGGGAAATAGTTATTCAGCGGTGTAATGCGAACAGCCAGTAAAACCAGAATGGCCAGCGTAACGGTCATGTTATGGCTGATGATACCCAGTCCGGCCAGCACCAATAAAATTAACAGCGTCGGATCAAAATAGGCCATGAAAAATCCTTGCCCGTATAGCAGAAAATAAAATAGCGAGTTAGAGGGCGGAAATAATAGCACTAATAGGTAGTCAGAGCAGGATGATATCGGACATGAATATTAATCACGAATGAAAAGACGTATAGGTTGTCAGACCTATCTGGTATCTGACAACCCTGAACGGAAACGATTGCGCTGTTAGTCTAATTTTACGCCGAGACGATGTGCGACTTCTTCGTACGCTTCAATCAGGCCGCCGAGGCTTTGGCGGAAACGATCTTTGTCCATTTTATTCAGTGTGGCTTTATCCCACAGGCGGCTGCCGTCTGGCGAGAACTCATCACCCAGCACCACTTCACCGTTGAACAAACCGAATTCCAGTTTGAAATCCACCAGAATCAGGCCGGCATCGTCAAACAGTTTGCTCAGGACATCATTCGCCTTGTAGCTAAGTTCTTTCATGCGCGAGAGATTTTCTTCACTCACCCAACCGAATGTTTTGCAGTAAGACTCGTTGACCATCGGATCGTGCATGGCATCATTTTTCAGAAACAGGTCAAACAAGGGCGGATTCAGTACAATCCCTTCTTCAATACCCAGCCGCTTTACCAGAGAACCTGCGGCGCGGTTACGCACAACACATTCTACCGGCACCATCTCCAGTTTTTTCACCAGCACTTCATTATCCGAAAGCAGGCTCACCATTTGGGTCGGGATCCCTGCCTCTTCCAGTTTGCTCATGATGAAATGGTTGAATTTGTTATTCACCATACCCTTGCGATCAAACTGCTCAATGCGAGCACCGTCCCCTGCTGACGTATCATTGCGAAACTCCAGCACCAGCAGGTCAGGATCTTCGGTGGTGTAGACAGTCTTCGCCTTTCCACGATACAACTCAGCTAGCTTTTGCATCTTTATTACTCCACACAGTGAGGGCCAAACGCGCGCGGCCCGAGATTTAACGCCCAGATTGTTTAATAAAATTGTTTAATAAAGAAGGGCCGGATAATCCGACCCTTTTGAGTTACTTACTGAATGCCGCCTGGAATACCGACACCAGCGCATCGTTTTGCGACTGACTTAGCGTATGTCCTTTGGAATCAATAAATTGCAGGCTACTGCGGTTATCAAGATCGCCGACCTGCAATTTGTAATCACCGTTGGGAAGCTCAGGATTTTTCGCGCCTAACGCATCCCACGCGCTGCTGCCCGGCTCCTTGTAGGTGATGGCAACAGAACCCTGAGGACGGCTGCGATCGTTAACCGTCATACCGATTTTGTTCAAGGCCGCAGGCAAGCGTTCCCATACCAGAGTATAAGGCCCGCGCACCACCAACAGCGGCAAGCCGGTATCGTCGGCCCCGCTTTGTACATCCAGCGTGCCGCTGGTACGGTTTGCCAGCGCATTTTCACGTGCGGTTGCCTGGCTGTCCAATGACTCACTAATCGTATTCAGCATTAACCCCGTGTAGCGTTGAATTTGAGCAGGCTCAGTGACCGGATTATTCTGCTGCTGTAACGCCAGCAGTTTAACCACCAGCGCTATCTGATACCCTTGCTGCTGAACGGCTATCTGGTAACGGCCCTGATATTGCAGATCTTCATCCTGACGCGTCCAGGGGATCCAATCCGTCGTCAACGTCTGGTCAGCATCCTGGCGGCTGGCAATGGTGAAGCCTTTATCTTGTAAAATACCAACGACCTGAGACCAAAGCTGGCTGTTTTGCGCACTGTTTTCCAATAACAGCGTTGCCGTGCTACCCGAGATCTGGGGACGGGAACCATTCAACAAAGCCAATGGTTGCAGCGGCGGACGAATGTCCAGTTCTTTGCCTACAGCACCATTCAGGGTGACTCGCGGTATATCATAATCCCCGTTCTGCACCGGTAAAATCATACCGGACGGCGTATTCAGCGCTTTCTGCGCCGGCGTCTCCAGATAGGATTCATCGCCACTCACCTGACGCTTATAGCGCTGATCGCTGGAACAGGCAGCCAGCAACATCACTAACGATATGCCAACTACTTTTGCCACCATCGACTTTTGTAATGAATCAGTCATTAACTCTCCCTAACGGTTACAGCAAACCTGCTTGCTTCAGTGCGCGCTCCATCACCGCCCGACCTGAATCAGTCAGTGGTGTCATGGGCAGGCGAAGCGTATCGGTCGCCATGAGTCCCAATGCCTTACAGGCCCACTTCACCGGAATCGGATTGGGTTCAACAAATAATTTCTGATGCAACGGCATCAGGCGCTGATTTAAACGACGCGCTTCAACAAAATTGCCCTGCGCCGCCAGCTTGCAAAGCTCTGCCATTTCACGTGCGGCAATGTTCGCCGTAACGGAAATAACCCCTTTGCCGCCGAGTTGCATAAAGTCTAAACCGCTGGCGTCGTCGCCACTCAGCAGAATAAAATCTTCATTAACCAGCTCTTGGATCTGACTAACCCGACTTAAGTTCCCTGTCGCTTCTTTAACAGCCACAATATTTTTAACTTCGGACAGACGTGCGATCGTTTCCGGCAACATGTCACAACCGGTACGAGAAGGGACGTTATACAGGATTTGCGGCAGATCGGTATGCTCGGCAATCGCCTTAAAGTGTTGATACAACCCTTCCTGGGTGGGTCTGTTGTAGTATGGCGTCACAGTCAGGCAACCTACGACTCCAGAACCATGAAACCGTTTGGTCAGCGAAATGCCTTCTGCGGTGGCATTGGCTCCGGTTCCGGCAATCACCGGGATACGGCCATCGCTCAGTTCCAGCGTTGTCATGACCACATCACCATGTTCTTCATGGCTCAACGTGGCGGACTCGCCTGTTGTTCCGACAGAGACAATCGCCGATGTGCCGCTAGCGACATGATAATCAATAAGTTTTTTCAGGCTAGCACGGTCGACGGCGCCTTTGGCGTCCATCGGCGTAACCAGCGCAACAATACTTCCCGTAAACATTGGCCATCCCCTCCACAAACAAGTTCTTCATGGTACTTTTGACGTCTATGCAAAAGCAAGCGTACAACGGTGTTGTAAGCATTTGGCGCCGGTTTTTTATGGTGGGCTATCCCTGCCCGGCACCCTTCGGGCCGCCGCAAGCGGCGTTAAAAATTGCTCCCGGCATTTATTATGGCGGGCTATCCCTGCCCGCCACCCTCCGGGCCACCGCAAGCGGCGTTAAAAATTGCTCCCGGCATTTATTATGGCGGGCTATCCCTGCCCGCCACCCTCCGGGCCGCCGCAAGCGGCGTTAAAAATTGCTCCCGGCAATTTTTTATGTTTACCATGTTACTCTCACGGAGAAGTACAGGAAGCATAATTTTGCCAAGCTCACAAGAACACTATCTGGTTATCACCGCAGTGGGGGCTGATCGCCCAGGAATTGTTAATGCGATCACCCGTCACGTCAGCAGTTGCGGCTGTAATATCGAAGATAGCCGTCTTGCCATGCTGGGCGAGGAATTTACGTTTATCATGTTGCTTTCCGGCAGTTGGAACGCTATTACACTGATTGAATCTACCCTGCCGCTGAAAGGGGCGGAAATGGATTTACTGATCGTGATGAAACGAACGGAGTCACAGGCTCGTCCACCGATGCCATCCACCGTTTGGGTCAAAGTGGAGGTGATCGATTCACCACACATCATTGAGCGTTTCACCGATCTGTTTGACTCTCACCAGATGAACATTGCCGAATTAGTCTCTAAAACTCAACCCGCCGAGGGGGGGCAACCACCGCAGTTGTATGTTCAAATCACCGCGCACAGCCCTGCCATGTTGGACAGTTCAATTATTGAGCCAGCCTTTGATCAGCTATGTACAGAATTGAATGCACAAGGCAGTATTAGCGTCGTGAACTATCCACAGCATGAAGAGAAAGATGGAGAGAGTGATGAATACACTGAAAGCCGGTGATATCGCACCGAAATTTAGCTTGCCCGATCAGGATGGCGAACAAGTAAATTTAACCGACTTCCAGGGACAGAAAGTGTTGGTGTATTTCTACCCTAAAGCCATGACGCCAGGGTGTACCGTCCAGGCCTGCGGTCTGCGCGACAATATGGACGATCTGAAAAAATATGGCGTAGAAGTCATTGGCATCAGCACCGACAAACCAGAGAAGCTGTCCCGCTTCGCCGAAAAAGAGTTATTGAACTTCATGTTGTTATCTGACGAAGATCATCAGGTTTCAGAAGGGTTTGGCGTATGGGGTGAAAAAACCTTCATGGGGAAAACGTATGATGGTATTCACCGCATCAGCTTCCTGATTGATGAAAATGGCAAAGTGGAAAAGGTGTTTGATGATTTCAAAACCAGCAATCACCATGACATCGTTCTGGATTACCTGAAAACGGCCTGAGTTGTCGTTCCAACAATATCACCGGCACCTTGTATTAAGGTGTCGGTTTGCATGTTCGCCTTTCTGGGCGCCCAAAAGGCTATATCCCCTGCCTGCACCACGATTTTCCCGTATAAATATTTCTTTGTGCGCCACTGCTGGCTAAGATGGTTAGCAAAGCGCTTCACTGTTGGTTGTTGATAAGGTCGTTTTCCGTCATGTCTAACCGGTTAAGAAAAACGGTCATTTCCGTCCTGTTAGGAACGATGCTGACCGGTAATATGCTTCCTGTACAGGCCGAGATCCAGGATCGGCTGCCAGATATCGGCACGACTGCCGGCGGCACCCTCAGTATCAATCAGGAACTCGCCATGGGGGATTTTTATGTCCGTCAATTGCGATCAGGCGCACCGCTGATCAACGATCCCCTACTGACTAATTACATCAATCAATTAGGCAATCGGCTGGTAAAACAGGCTGATTCTGTACGCACCCCGTTTCACTTTTTCCTGATCCGCAACGATGATATCAACGCCTTTGCCTTCTTCGGCGGCAACGTGGTGCTGCACTCAGCCCTATTTCGCTACGCGGACAATGAAAGCGAGCTGGCTTCCGTATTAGCGCATGAAATTTCGCACGTAACGCAACGCCATCTGGCACGCACCATGGAGTCACAACAGCGTAATGCGCCGCTGGCCTGGGTAGGCGCGCTGGGCGCTATTCTGCTGGCAATGGCCAATCCTCAGTTGGGTATGGCGGCCCTTAGCGGAACGATAGCGGGCGCGCAGCAGGGAATGATTACCTTCACGCAGGCCAACGAACAGGAAGCGGATCGTATTGGCCTTCAGGTGCTACAGCGTGCTGGCTTCGACCCACATGCCATGCCGAATTTCCTGCAAAAACTGGCTGATCAGTCACGATATACATCGAAACCACCGGAAATATTGCTCACTCACCCCTTGCCTGAAAGCCGTCTGTCCGATGCCCGCAACCGCGCCAATCAGATGCGCGCCACGCCGGTGCAATCCTCGCAGGATTTCCTGTTTGCCAAAGTGCGCACCTTTGGCATGTATGGTTCAGCAGAAAGACCGTTGAGCGATGACTTACTGGATGCCTGGGCAAAGGGAAACGTACGTGAGCAACTGGCGGCCAAATACGGTCAGGCGATCCGTTTTTATCAGGCCAAAAAATACGATGAGGCGCGCAAGGTGTTGCAGCCCTTGCTGGACAGCGCCCCTGACAACCCCTGGTTCCTGGATTTAATGACCGACATCGATCTGGGGCAGAACCGCGCCGCACAGGCGATCGCCCGGCTGCAAAAAGCACCGGGGGTACAGACTAACCCTGTGCTCCAGCTCAATCTGGCCAACGCCTACGTTGAAGGGAAACAACCTGCCGCCGCAAGCAAAATTCTCTATCGCTACACCTACGCCCATGCAGACGATCCCAACGGCTGGGATTTGCTGGCTCAGGCCTCAGCCGCTCAGGGATCGCGTGCGGAAGAATTATCCGCCCGTGCTGAAAGCCTGGCGTTGAACGGGCAGCTCGATCAGTCTATTCGTTTACTGAGCAACGCCAGCTCACTGGTAAAACTCGGTAGTCTGGAACAGGCACGCTACGACGCCCGTATCGATCAACTGCGCCAGTTGCAGCAACGCTTCCGTCAGTACCAAAAATCCTGACGCTGCGGATAACTGTCCTCCGATATCGGCAGGAAAATCATAATCAGCCGATCCCTTCCTGACCCGAACCGCATACCAGGGCGCAGGCCTTAATACCAGGTTGCTGACGGACTTTACCGGCACGTAACGCCGCTGCCGCTGCCGCTCCGCTGAGGTCGGCGGCCAGACCGGTTTCAAACCACAACCAGCGAGCGGCCTCAAGCATTTCCTGATCCGAAACCAGTACGATCTCATCCACCGATTGCCGCACCACGTCAAAGATAGACTGATCGGTACGACCACAAGCCATCGTGGCGACAGCCGTCGTAATCTCAGGCAGAGTAACAACCTGCCCGGCCTGCAAACTGGCGTACAAAGTCGGCGCCCCTTCCGGTTCAATGCCGATAATGCGCACGGCGGGTTTTAACGCCTTTAAGGCGGACGCTATCCCCGATATCAGCCCACCGCCGCCGATAGCCACCAGAATCACATCCAAATCCGGCAATTCGTTGAGTATTTCAAGCGCCAGAGTCCCCTGACCAGCCATTACCGCCGGATTGGCAAAAGGATGAAAATAGGCGCATTGATGTTCGGCGGCAAATGCCAGTGCGCTGTTGTTGGCCTCGTCCCAGACGCTGCCCTCCACTTTTACCGTCGCTCCCCACGCGGCGAGTTTGATTAATTTTGCCTCACTGGTGGTGCGGGGAACAAAAATAGTCGCCGGCACGCCAGCCATAGATGCGGCACGCGCCACCGCCAGGCCATGATTGCCGCCGGATGCGGTAACGATACCGCGTTGTATTTCCGTATCAGGCGTCGTCAGTAAACAGTTGGTTGCCCCGCGAACCTTAAATGAACCTGTAGGTTGCAGGCATTCAAGTTTAAGCCACAGTTCCGCCTCGGTGATTTTTTTCGATACGCAAGTCGCTTGCAACAAAGGGGTTTGTCTGATGTATGGCGCAATACGTTCAGCCGCATTTTTTATATCGGAAAGAGAAATCATTCTGTACCCTTATGGGAAAGTAATCGATTACGTTGCCTCATTTATGCATAGAATCAGAAGTGTTGACAAGTACGATGCACATTCTCTTCAATGGTTGCAACAATGACCCACATCCAGGGAAAATTTTCGCCAGCATTAATTTATTTTAATAATCAATAAGTCAGGTAAACCTAATGAATGATATCCATTTTTATGATCCCCGCCACGGAGAATATTGCATATTCAGCAACTTACATCCCCGTCCCGTGGTATTTAATGGCGAGGAGTATGCCACGCCCGAACATGCCTATCAGGCGGCAAAAGCACGGCATCCGGTAATGCGTCGTTGGTTGATGCAGGCGCCAACCCCGGAGATGGCGGCGATTTGCGGCGATGCGCTAACCGAGCAGGAAACCGTTCCCGGTTGGGCTGAACATCATATTTCGTTAATGACCGCACTGGTACAGGCTAAATTTGACCAGTCGCCGGATTTTAAAGATCTGCTATTGTCCACCGGCGAACGTCGATTAGTGGAATGGTCGCCGGTGGATAACGAAATTGCCCGTTTTTGGGGGGAATATCAGGGTGAAGGCGATAACAGGCTGGGGCATATACTGATGTCGCTACGCGCCGCCTACCGCCGCTAATTCCCGTGAGTGCTTCCATCATCGTTATTCACCGCTCTGCCCGGCTAATGCGTGCTTACCCCAGACGGTATGTGCGCGTGGCATTTTCGCAATAAAATTGTCGAAGCTCATGCTCGCTGCTACCGCGTAATATCTCATCCATGATATTGACCCAGCGGCTATAATCGATAGCCATATTCATCACCGGCCAGTCACTGGCGAAGATGATTTTTTCAAAACCAAAATGCTCAATCACGTGGGCGATATAGGGTCGGATTTCATCCACCGTCCAGTTCTGGTGATGGGCTTCGGTCGCCACGCCGGTAATTTTGCACACAACATTCGGCAATGCCGCTATCGCTTTGATTTCACTCATCCAGGGTTCTTTCAAACCCGTGGCAATACCCGGCTTGGCAATATGATCAAGGATAAAATTCACCTCTGGGCAGCGCCGCACCAGTTCGGTTGCGCTGGCCAGTTGATCGTGGCGGATACACAGATCAAAACTCAGGTCAAAACGTGCCAGACGCCGGACGCCTTTAATAAAACCCGGGCGCAAACAATAATCGGCATCCCGGTGATACTGAATAAGACGACGGATGCCATGCACCGTGCCGATTGCCGACAGACGTTCCAGCTCCGCTTCCACAGCAGCCCCGCTTTCCACCGCCGCCGACGCCACCAGCGCCGCTATACGCGGTTCCGAACCAATGAGTTTTTCAACAAACCGAACCTCATCCAGCCGTTGTTCGTCTGCGACGTCCACCTCGACAAACACCAGTTTCTCCACGTCGACGCCCCGGCTGGCGCGGGTAAAATCATCAGGCAGATAACTTCCCTGAATCGCCGGTACAGCGGTAAGCCAGGGATAATTGAGTTGCTGTTGATCGTAAAAATGCACATGGGCATCAACCAGTGGAAAATTGGGCATTATTTTCTCTCCGTCACGGAAGGTATTGATAGCGAAGGTGGAGATGCGCTGTCCCGAATAATCAATTCTGTGTTGAGTACGATCCTCTCCGGCGATAAAGGTTGTTCACTTAGCAATGTATTCAGTAAACGTTGCGCCGCAATGATGCCCAGTTGATATATCGGTTGGCTGATGGCGGTAATGGCTGGTTTAAAAATCGGATACCATTCCATGTCATCAAAGCCGATTAGCGAAAAATCCTGCGGAATAGTGAATCCCTGCGCCAGAATTTCACTCAGCGCGCCGATGGTCATCAGATTGTTGGTGGCGAAAAAGGCAGTGATGGAGGGGGCCTGCCTGATAAGCGTTTTAATGGCATGGCGTCCACCCAAATAGGTGGAATCACTGGAAAAGATAAGATCCTCGCAAATCGCGATGCCCCTGGCATTAAACGCTTCCCGGTATCCCTCAAGCCGCTCCTGATCGAACGAAGCCTGCTGTTTACCGGTGATGATGGCGATATTCCTGTGGCCGAGATCAATCAGATAATCTACTGCTTTTTTGGCGGCCTGCTGGTTATCCACCACAACGGTATCAACCGGGACATCTTTAAGCTCAGTATCAACCAGTACGATATGCATACCCCGCGCTACGGCATCGAGGATATGGTCATTCTTGCTGGCTGAACTGGACATAATCACCGCGTCGACCTGTTTTTCCATCATCAGTCGCAGCAGTCTTTTTTCTTCCGTAACGTCGTTGTCGGTATTGGCCAATAACACGCTGAAACCCTCAGATTTCAGAGTATTTTCCACGCCCCGCGCCAGACCGCCGAAAAAAGGGTTGGAAATATCGGCCAGAATCAGACCTACCGAAAAGGTTTTCTCTTTGCGCAGACTGGCCGCTACGGAATTGACCACATAGCCCAGACGCCTGGCCGCTTGCAACACACGCTCGGCGGTGGCTTCCGACGTCGCGCCTTTAAATCCCGCCAATACACGGGATACGGTAGCCGACGATACCGCGGCTTCCCTGGCGACATCCTGCATGGTAATTTTCTTTTGCCCCTTCACTCAATGTCTCCTGTGTGAATTAACGTCACAGCGTGGCAAACCTAAAATCGGCAAACCGAACGAGTCCAATACATAAATTATAATAATGCTTGACAGTTCAATTTCCCGTCAGTAATTATAGTAACGTAATCGATTACGTTAATCGATGTTCTTAACGGTGTTTCTTTCAGACTTTTTCACCCACCAGTACAGGGGCCTGAAAATGCAAAACGACCACACTGAACTGTCATCATCGTTAGCAGCGGGTGATACTTTCGGTCTGACGCAGCAGCGGCAAACTGCTCTGGAAGCCATCAATATCGTTAAGAATTTCGGTTCCTTAAACGTACTACGCGGCGTATCGATATCCTTGTTTCGCGGTGAAATCACCGCAGTGGTCGGAGATAACGGCGCAGGGAAATCAACCTTCATGAAGGTTCTGTGTGGCGAGCATATTCCCGACCAGGGACAACTGTGCATCAATGGCAAAGAAGTCCGGCTGCGCTCCACGCAAGATGCTCAACATTATGGCATCGAAACGGTTTATCAGGATCTGGCGCTGGCGCCTGATCTGTCGGTGGCGGAAAACGTCTTTCTGGGCCGTGAGTTGAAAGCCCCCGGCTGGCGCGGCGTGCTTGGCATGTTGGACCGCAAATCCATGCTCGACAGCACGACGGATACGCTCAGTGAATTGGGCGTGAAGCTGAAAACCTACCGGGCAACCGCGCAAAGCCTTTCCGGCGGGCAGCGTCAGGGCGTTGCCATTGCCAGGGCGATAAAATGGGCACGCCACGCGATTTTGCTCGATGAGCCTACCGCGGCGTTGGGTTCCCGTCAGCGCGATATGGTTTATCAGGCGATTCGGGTCGCCGCCGGTCGCAATCTTGCCGTTCTGCTGATTTCGCATGATTTGCCGCAGGTGCTGGAAATTGCTGACCGTATTGTCGTTATGCGCCAGGGAGTAGCCATTGCCAACCTGACGCCGTCTCAGGTCACGGTACGCGATATTGTTGACGTTATGCTTGGCGCAAAGGAGAGCACAATATGAGTACGGTTCCCGAGCAGCACCCACCCGCTGCGCCACAGCATGATCACGGTGACAACTCAACCTGGTTTTCGCGGTTGACTGATGCGACCTCCTTTTGGATGTTATTGATATTATTGAGTATGGTGGCGGTTTTTTCGCTGATTTCCCCCAATAATGCTTTTTTTAGCGTGAGCAATTTTTTCACTATCGCCCTGAATGCGTCACAGTTGGTGCTGCTGGCGGTGGGAATGACCTTTCTATTGGGCGCACGTGAATTTGACCTGTCGATCGGCGCCAATGTTGTGCTTTCTTCGATTTTAGCGGCAAAAACTATTACCGCTCTCGCTGGAAGCGCTGATGAGGTGGCCATGGGCGAGTATCCACATCTGCCTGTGGCTATCGTCTGCAGCATTTTGGTCGCCATACTGAGCGGAGTAATATTTGGTACTGTCAATGGGCTACTGGTAACCCGCCTTAAGCTGAGTTCGTTTTTGGTTACGCTGGCCACGACGACTATCGGGCTGGGCATTGCGCTGGTGATAACCCACGGCGCGAACGTGCCCAATATCCCGCGTACGTTGCAGACTTCTTTTGCGACCTATCGCATCGCTGGCCTGATCCCGCTGCCAGTGGTGTTATCGTTAACCATTGTGTTCTTACTCTGGTTTGTGTTGGCGAAAACCCGCTTTGGCATACATACGCTGGCGGTAGGCTCTTCGGCGAATGCAGCCCAGCGGGCGGGGATTGATGTCATGAGTCACAAGCTGGTCTTATTCAGCTTAATGGGGCTGCTGTGCGGTATTGCCGCCATGTTGGATATTTCCCGATTCGCCACCACCAATATCGGCGGACACCAGACCGATAGCTTACAGGCCATAGCCGCTGCGGTTATTGGCGGAACCAGCCTGTTTGGCGGCATTGCCTCGGTGCAGGGAACCCTTATCGGAACCCTGATCCCGGTGGTATTAAGTACAGGGCTCGTCATTATGGGACTGGATTCCTTTTATCAGTTAATTGTTGTCGGGTTCATAGTCATTGTGGCCGTTTATATCGATCAACGTAATCGTCAGCGCAGTCTTTAACTTATTTATCGTCACGCATAAGGAAGTCAGCAATGAATATTCGTTTAGCTACGCCACTTGCTGCATTATTAGCGTCTTTATCGGTATCCGCCCTGGCGGAACAACCGGTTTCGGTGGCATTTTTGCCCGGACAGGTAGGGATCCCATTCTATTCCACCATGCAGTGCGGCGCCGAAAACGCAGCAAAGGAATTTAACGTTAAATTAAGCTGGAACGGGCCGCCGGATTGGGATATCTCGTTGCAACAGCCGTTTATCGATGCGGCGCTGCAACTCAATCCCAACGCCATTGTCCTTGCGCCCACCGATGGAAATGCCTTGATAAATCAGGTCAAAAACCTGGAAGCCAAAGGTACGCCAGTGATTACCGTTGATGCGCCGCTGAATATGCCGGTAGAAACGCAAAGCATCCAGTCCAATCACTATCTGGGCGGCGTTGCGGCGGCCAAAGCCATGTCGGAAATCGCCGGTACAAGCGGGGCCTTTCTGGCCGTTGGAATGAGGCCCGGCCTGCCGGATATTGATGCCAGAGTGAAAGGGTTTGTCGATACCTACGGCAAAGAATTTTCCAACGCCAAGCTGCTGCCGGTGATTTACCCGGAGACCAGTTCGACCAAGGCGGCCCAGCAAGTTGCTGCGGCCTTGCAGGCCAACCCGGATTTAAAAGGGATTTATGTTACCCACTCTGCTGCGGCGACAGGCGCATCCTCGGCCATTATAGAAGCCGGTAAGCGCGGTACGGTAAAACTGATTTCGTTCGACGGCGATCCACAACAGATCCGTGATTTAAAAGATGGGATCTATGATGCGCTGATAATCCAGCAACCTTACGAAATGGGTTATCAGGCGGTGAAACTTGCGGCACAACTGGTACGTAAGCAAATTAACCGCGACGCCGTCCCTCATGACAACTTGCTGCCTTTTGTCATTGCGACAAGAGAAAATATGCAAGACCCTGAAGTTAGTAAATATTTTTACCAAGTAAGTTGTAAAAAATAAGAAAGAGATCGTCAGTTTTTAATAAAAAATAATAATGCTAATTTTTGCGTCCTCACCAGGGAACTCTAAAATGGAAAGTAGTTTAAATAATCGTGTTGCTATTATTGTCGGTGCGGCCAAAGGTATTGGCGAAGCTGTCGCTCGTCGTTTTGTCGAGCAAGGCGCGTCAATTATCCTTGGTGATATTGATTCCGAACGCGGGCAAAGGACTGCCCAAATATTAGGCAACGATAAAGCAGTATTTCAGTATGCCGATGTTGCAAGCAAACAGGATATGGACAGTCTGGCCGAGTTGGCGATCAGCCGCTATGGCCGATTGGATATTCTGGTGCAAAACGCGGGCATCTACCCTTCCTGCCTGCTCGAAGATCTGTCGCTGGAGCAATGGCAGCATGTTTTAGCCGTGAATTTAACCGGCACCTTTCTGGCAATGCAGGCCTGTTTGCCAGCTATGCGTGCAGGCCACGGCGGAAAGATGATTTTCACCTCGTCCATTACCGGCCCGAAAGTGGCCAACCCCGGCGTCGGGGCTTATGCGGCGAGCAAAGCCGGCATCAATGGGCTTATCCGCTCCGCCGCGCTTGAGTTCGCGCCTTATGGTATTACGGTTAACGGTATTGAACCGGGCAATATCATCACCGAAGGCCTGACCGACGGACGTAGCCCGGAGTTTATCAGTAATATGGAAAAATCCATTCCACTGGGCCGGTTGGGAAAACCCGATGACGTCGCCGGTGCGGCGCTTTTCCTGGCTTCAGATAGCGCATCCTATATAACCGGCACAACTATTGTGGTGGACGGCGGGCAGATACTGCCGGAAAGCCTCGATTTTAACGACCGATCGCAGTTCTTCGCTTCATAAAAACCTACCCACCAATAAATCATCGTCTCTTTTCAGGGCGATGATTTAGTGCCTCTATCGCGTCTGCCTGAACAGGCAATGGGGATGCGTTAAGATCCCCGGCTTACAACCCGAGGATCTCTTTCACAAAGGGAATGGTCAATTTGCGTTGGGCAGTGATTGACGCATGATCGAGCTGATCCAGCGTCATGAAAAGCGTGCGCATTTCACGATCCAGACGTTTAAGCAGAAAACGGCTGACGTCTTCAGGTAGCTCGAACCCGCGCAGTTTGGCCCTCAATTGCAACGCTTCGCCTTTTTCTTCATCTGACAACGGCTGGAGCTTATAAATCTGCCCCCAGTCAAGCCGGGAAGAGAGATCGGGCAAATGCAGATTGAGCTGACGGGGAGGACGATCACCCGTGATAAACAAACGGGTATGCCCGGTTTCCTGAATGCGGTTATAGAGATTGAACAGCGACATTTCCCAGGCTTCATCACCCGCGATTGATTCGATGTTGTCGATACAAACCAACGCCAGTTGTTCCATACCATCCAGCACTTCAGGCACGAAATAGGCGCGTTTATCGAGAGGCACATAGCCAACCGCCTGACCGTGACGGGATAAATCGGCACATGCCGCGTGCAGCAGGTGGCTGCGCCCGCCCCCTTCCCGCGACCAGAAGTAAATATAACTGCCATGCTCCTGACGCAAAGCACTGGTCATCGCGGCGAGGAGAGACGTGTTTTCTCCCGGATAGAAACTGGAAAACGTTTCGTCATCAGGTAAATAAAGTGGCAATGAAAGCTGTGCCGGCGTGTTCAGAAGCACCTCTTGCAAACTGGCAGGAAACGAATTGAGTCTACCACAGAAACCTGGGCCTGTTGAGCACGCCAGTAACGGCCCAACAGGATGACGATCAGCAGACTGAAAGCGATGAACCCCCGCATTAACGCCGGGTCAGTTGATCCGTTTCCGGCGCATCAAGAATCACTTCTTCGCTGCGCAATAGGCTAATCACCTTAAACAGCAGACTCATACCGATACCCACCACCGTCGCCAGCGCCATGCCTTTCAGTTCAGCCGCCCCCAGATGAACTTTAGCGCCGCTGACGCCAATAATCAGGATAACAGAGGTCAAAATCAGGTTTTGAGCCTTGTTATAATCGACTTTGGATTCAATCAGCACACGGATGCCGGAAGCGCCAATCACTCCATACAGCAGCAACGATACTCCCCCCATGACCGGAACCGGTACGGCCTGAATAGCCGCCGCCAGTTTGCCGACGCAGGAAAGCAGGATCGCCAGAATCGCCGCGCCGCCGATAACCCAGGTGCTGTACACTTTGGTGATGGCCAGTACGCCGATGTTTTCACCGTAGGTGGTATTTGGTGTAGAACCGAAGAAGCCCGACAACACGGTAGAAATACCATTGGCAAACATCGAGCGGTGTAACCCCGGTTCACGCATTAAATCTTTCTTCACAATGTTGGCCGTCACCACCAGATGCCCGACATGTTCAGCGATCACCACCAGCGCAGCCGGTAATATGGTCAGAATGGCAAACCATTCAAAACGCGGGGTATAAAACGTCGGTAGTGCAAACCAGTGCGCCTGACCGATCGGCGCAAAATCCACCACACCCATCGCAAATGACAGCGCATAACCCGCCAGCACGCCAATCAGGATCGGGATAATGGCCAGAAAACCCCGAAACAACACTGAGCCCAAAATCGTCACCACCAGCGTAACCAGTGAAATCGTCACCGCGGTGCTATCTACAGACGCGCCGTCAGCAGGTAATAACCCGGCCATGCCCGCAGCCACGCCAGCCAGCTCCAGACCGATAACGGCAACAATCGCCCCCATCGCCGCCGGGGGGAACAAGATATCCAGCCAGCCTGTACCTGCTTTTTTGACGATCAGCGCCACCAGACAGAACAGCAGGCCGCACATAATAAAGCCGCCCAGCGCCACCTCGTAGCCCAGAGGCAACAGCAACAATACCGGCGAAATAAATGCAAAACTGGATCCCAGATAGGCGGGAATTTTCCCTTTACAGATAAACAAATAGATCAAAGTACCAATACCGTTAAACAACAGTACGGTAGCCGGGTTAATTTTGAACAGAATTGGTACTAATACGGTGGCGCCAAACATCGCAAACAGATGTTGGAAGCTCAGTGGGATGGTTTGTAATAAGGGTGGACGTTCGCTTACCCCGATGGCGCGACGAGTCATCTTTGTATCCTCTGTAAAGTGGCTATTTGCAGCCTGGCGGTTATTTGGTACCAAATATCTTATCGCCCGCGTCGCCCAGGCCCGGCATGATATAACCCTGTTCATTGAGGCCTTTATCGATCGCCGCAGTGTAGAGTTCGATATCCGGGTGCGCTTTTTCCAGCGCAGCAATCCCTTCGGGAGCCGCAACCAGCACCAGTACCTTAATGCTGCGGCAACCCGCTTTTTTCAGCAGGTCGATAGTGGCAATCATTGAACCGCCGGTGGCCAGCATCGGGTCAACCACCAGCGCCATCCGTTCTTCAATATTAGAAACCAGCTTTTGGAAGTACGGCACAGGTTCCAGCGTCTCCTCGTTACGGTAGATACCGACAACGCTGATACGGGCGCTGGGCACATTTTCCAGCACGCCGTCCATCATCCCCAAACCGGCGCGTAGGATCGGCACAACGGTAATTTTTTTGCCTTTGATTTGATCGACTTCAACCGGGCCACACCAACCATTAATGGTCACTTTTTCAGTCGCCAAGCCAGCTGTTGCTTCATAAGTCAACAAACTTCCCACTTCGGAAGCCAACTCACGAAAACGTTTGGTACTAATATCGTGCTCACGCATCAGTCCCAGTTTATGTTTGACGAGCGGGTGCTTTACCTCAACGATCTTCATCAGTATTCTCCCTAGAAAGTGGACGGTCAAAAAAACGCCGTTTGCGGCGGCCCGCAGGTGGTGGGCAGGACGCCCGCCATAAAAAAAACACCGGGAGCGTTTTTTAACGTCACGAAGTGACGGCCCGCAGGGTGGCGGGCAGGACGCCCACCATAAAAAAATCGCCGGATTATACCGCTTTTTTGGCGCAGAGGCATACGATTAAGCCTGATCCAGATCAACCCACGCGTGATGCAGCCAATAGATTTCGAGGTGCGGGAAAGGGACAACTTGAAAGGTGGCGGGTAGAAGGAAAAATGGAAGCGCGACGACACATTACTCGCAAACGTTTGCTCTCGCTGTTAGAATTAGCGCGCTCCAATATTTAACCACCCTTGTTTTTAACCACAAATTGTAACCTCCGTGGGGACTCCGCAGTGACCGACAAAACCTCTCTCAGCTATAAAGACGCAGGCGTGGATATTGATGCTGGCAATGCATTGGTAGACCGCATCAAAGGTGTAGTGAAACAGACCCGCCGCCCGGAAGTCATGGGTGGTCTGGGTGGTTTCGGCGCCTTGTGCGCCTTACCGCAAAAATACCGTGAACCGATCCTGGTTTCCGGCACTGACGGAGTCGGCACCAAGCTACGTCTGGCAATGGATCTCAAACGTCACGACACCATTGGTATTGATCTGGTCGCCATGTGCGTTAATGATCTGGTGGTTCAAGGCGCTGAACCCTTATTCTTTCTGGATTATTACGCGACGGGCAAGCTGGATGTCGACACCGCCGCCAGCGTGATTGCCGGTATCGCAGAAGGCTGTAAGCAATCCGGTTGTGCTCTGGTGGGGGGCGAAACAGCGGAAATGCCGGGCATGTATCACGGCGAAGATTATGACGTTGCCGGTTTCTGTGTTGGCGTGGTCGAGAAATCTGAAATCATTGACGGCAGCAAAGTGCAGTCGGGCGACACGCTGGTTGCCCTTGCTTCCAGTGGCCCCCATTCAAACGGCTACTCTCTGGTGCGCAAAATTCTGGAAGTCAGCAAAACTGACCCGGCTCAGGTTAAGCTGGAAGGAAAACCTCTGGCTGATCACTTACTGGCGCCGACTAAAATCTACGTTAAGTCAATTCTGTCACTGATTGAAAAGGTTGAAGTTCACGCCATTTCTCACCTGACGGGCGGCGGTTTCTGGGAAAATATCCCACGCGTGCTGCCAGAAGGTATGCAGGCAACGATTGACGAATCGAGCTGGCAGTGGCCAGCGGTCTTTGACTGGTTGCAACAGGCGGGTAATGTCAGCCGTCACGAAATGTATCGTACTTTTAACTGTGGCGTGGGTATGATCATCGCGCTGCCGGCCGCACAGGCAGATGAGGCCGTTGCTCTGCTAAACGGCAGTGGCGAAACGGCATGGAAAATCGGTATCATTAACCACACCGATACCGGAGATACAGTGGTCATTAGCTGATGAAAAATTTCGTTATTTTGATATCAGGACAAGGAAGCAACCTGCAGGCGTTGATAGACGCCTGCAAGCGCGGGCGTATTAAAGGAAAGTTGGCGGCCGTGTTCAGCGACAATCCTGAAGCCCACGGCTTGCAGCTTGCTCAGGATGCGGATATACCGGTACATGCCATTAGCCCGGAAGGGTTTGCCGATCGGGCCGCCTATGACGCGGCGATGGCGCAGGAAATAGAACAATATGAACCGGCGCTTATCGTACTGGCAGGCTATATGCGGGTTCTCAGCCCCGATTTTGTCGCGCAGTTCGCCGGTAAAATGCTCAATATCCATCCCTCGTTGTTACCTAAATACCCCGGTCTGCACACCCATCGTAAAGCGCTGGAAAGCGGTGATGCGGTGCATGGCACGTCAGTGCATTTTGTAACCGACGAACTGGACGGCGGGCCGATAGTCCTACAGGCCAAAGTCCCTGTCTTCACCGATGATACGGAAGAAAGCCTGAAGATACGCGTCCAGACACAGGAACACGCCATTTACCCGATGGTGGTTGGCTGGTTTCTTTCTGGCCGGCTGAACATGCGGGACAATCAGGCCTGGTTGGATGGCGTGCGGATCCCTGCCCAGGGTTATGCCGCTGAATAATGGCTTATATTGCACACCCATACCGATAACCAGCCAGGGTGTGCATCTACGACTTTTACCCCGCCACAGCATTATCTCCCATGCCGAACCGACGGCAGCGTTCTTTTTTTAACCCTCACACAAGTTCACGATAGGTGTTCTGAATTCTTATCACATCGTCCAGAACATTCATAAAAGCGCTGACAACGTCGGGATCGAAATGGGAACCTGATTCTGACTGGATATAGGCAATGGCCTGTTCCCGCGACCAGGCCTGTTTATATGGCCGCACGGACGTCAGCGCATCGAATACATCCGCCACGGCGACAATACGGCCTGACAGCGGAATATCTTCGCCCGACAGGCCACGGGGATAACCGCTACCGTCCCATTTTTCATGGTGCGTCAGCGCTATCTCACGCGACATCACCATTAGCATGGAATCATCGCCAGCCAGTAATTCGGCGCCAATAACGGTGTGCTGGCGCATAACATCCCATTCAGCGGCATCAAGTTTGCCGGGTTTGAGCAGGATCGCGTCTGGAATACCTATTTTTCCGACATCATGCATTGGGCTCGAATGCAAAATAAGCTCAATATCACTTTCACTCCACCCCATCTGGCGCGCCAGCAATGCCGAGGAATGGCTCATACGCATAATATGCTGGCCGGTTTCGCTGTCACGATACTCTGCCGCCCGCCCAAGACGACGCACCACCTGCAAGCGCGTATCAAGCAGTTCACGGGTACGCAAGCGAACCATCTTTTCCAGCACATCTTTTTGCTCATACATTAGCCGGTGAGCAAGGTGGGCATCGAGCAGATTACGCACCCGCATCAGCAGTTCGGTGCGATCGAAAGGTTTACTGACATAGTCCCGCGCCCCGACCCCCAGCGCTTTCAACAACCTGTCACGACCATGTTCCGCCGTCAGCACCATGATCGGCGGCAACAGCGGATCGTTTAGCGCTTTCAACTGCTGCATAATCTGATAGCCGTCAAGATTCGGCATATTGATATCCAGCAGGATCAGATCCGGGCGGGCTTCAAGATAGTTACGCAGCACCAACCGCGGATCCTGAACGCTGACCAGACGATAATAACCTTCACTGACCAACAGTTTTTCCAGCACCTTAAGGTTGGCCGATTCATCGTCAACAATAAGAATACGTGCATCATCATGCTTGTTCATCATGGTGTAAATTCCCTTTGTCATGGTACAGATGAGCGTCGATACTGGTCAAAAACCGGCCAATATCCAACGGTTTGGTCAGATAATCATCAAAACCTGCCGCCATGCCGCGCTCAATATCCTTTGGCATCACATTGGCTGATACGGCAATCACCGGAACATGCCGTAACCGGACATCAGACTTAAGCACCTCCAGTACTTCATAGCCATCCATGCCCGGCAGATTGATATCAAGCAAAATCAAATCAGGGCGGTGCACAATAGCGTACTCGATCCCCAACTCGGGGGTGTGCACCGTTACCAGTTGAATGCGGCGCAACTTATCCAGAATCTGCGCCACTAACTTGAGATTCACCGGATTATCGTCGATATACAGGATACAATGTTGCTGTTGGCTGCGGGTTAACGGCATAAAATCAGGCGTCGCTTTCCTCACTTCCTGTTCTTGCGCCGCCAGGTCGGTCAGTGGCAACTCCACCCAGAAACTACTCCCTTTACCCGGCTCGCTTTCCACACCAATCCTTCCCCCCATGGCTTCAGTCAGTTTGCGGGTGATCACCAGACCGATGCCGGTTCCCTCAATAGTGCTATGCTCCGCCTCAAGCCGGTTGAAGGGTTGAAACAACTCGTTCAGGCGCTCGCGGGCAATGCCGTTGCCGGTATCGACAACGGCAATGCGCAACCATTTTCCCCGCGTTTCCAGAGCGATACACACTTCACCCCCGGTACGGTTGTATTTGATGGCATTGGACAACAGATTGAGCAGCACCTGTTTGAAGCGAATCCGATCGGCGCTGACCGCCAGCCCCTCAGGAACCACCAGACACAGGGATATTTGCCTGTCCGTAGCCAACGGTTGGATCAGTTGCCGGCAATCCCGGATCAGTTCAGAGAGTTCCACTGCTTCGATTGACAGCGTCACCGCGCCGGATTCGATCCTGGCAAGATCAAGCACCTCGTTGATCAACCCCAGCAAATGTCGACCGGCCTTGAGGATTTCAGTCACATTGTCTAATTGATCGTCGTTCAAGCGCTCATCGAACGCCAGAATTTGAGAAAAACCCAGAATGGCATTCATCGGCGTACGCAACTCATGACTCATGCTGGAGAGAAATTCTGATTTAGCCTGATTGGCGCGTTCCGCTTCAATCTTGGCGGTTTTCAGCGCCCGCTCCCCTTCTTTCTGCCGGGTGATGTCAAGGATGGTCGTCAGACGCAGACCCCGGCCACCAAAATCTTGATCTCTGCCGCGCACAATGGCCGGAAAAGTCGTGCCGTCTTTTCTAAGCATTTCGGATTCATAGGATTCAGACCACTTTTCACCAATCAACTGTGTGGCCATAGGCACGGCCATCGGGCTGGTAAAATCGAGAACCGGCTGACCGAGGGCCTCCTCGCGCCGGCAGCGGAACAACTCAAGCCAGCGCGAACTGACATCAACGATGATGCCCTGCAGGTCGAACACCACTACCCCTTCGTCTACGTTATCCAAAAAGAAACGGAAACGCGCTTCGCTCTCGATCAGTTCCCGCTCCGCCTCCTTGAACCGGGTGATATCAAGGTACAAGCCCAGCAGCCCGGCTAGTCCGCCCTGCGCATCACGCAGCGGAACCTTGCTCACGCTTAACCAACGCCGCCCGCCTGTTTGCAATTCGACAGACTCAAGGGAATTCATCCTGGGCTGCCCACTGTTCAGCACCGCCAGATCGTCCTGGCGAAATTTCTCGGCCAGCGCTGGTTCAATCAGTTCAAAATCATCGCGTCCGATGAGTTCGCTCGGATCGTCTCGCCCGATATCACGGGTAAAATGGCGGTTCGCGCCAAGATAGCGCGAGGCGGGATCTTTCCAGAATACGCCGGCTGGCAGGTGATCGAGTATGGATTGCAACAAGCTGCCTGAGTCTGCGGCCCTGGCGTCTTTTTTGCACCAGATCCGTTGAGGGCATAGCGTGTCAAGCAGCAGCGTTAGCTCTTCCCGATTTTGCAGCACAGGGAAAAAATAACCGACGCCTTCCCTTTGCCAATTGAGCTGCGCACCGATACAGCTCGAGCCATCGGTAAAAGCAATCCACTCGGCCACAACGCGCCCGTAGCGCGACAGTTCATCACGCTGCGCGGCTGCAAGTTCGCTCATCCAGCTTAGAGAGGTAAACAAGAGATCGCCGTTACCGTCAGGTTCCGGCAACTGTTCCAACGTGGCGCAGCGTACCAGCGTCAGCGAGGATTGACAGCATTCAGACAGATCCACCCCGTCACAAGCACAGCCCAGCACAATCAGTCGGCCTGACTTTTGACCAGTGTCGGATGTAACAAGGCCCTGATGCTTATTCTCCGCCTGATGGTGTGCTCTCATTCCCTTTTTCCTTGTAAGGCGATTTCCGTGTCATATCATATCGCCTGGCCGTGAAATTTTCACTTGCTATAGGAATAATCTTATATTAAGACTAACCGTAACATGATTGTCACTTCTGCGTTTTCCACCGCCTTTCCCTTTTATTATTTATTTAATTAACCTTAACTTTCAGTTCTATAAAGCTATCTATCGCCAGCGCGAATTAACCCTGCTTACAGTCAGTTGAAAATAACAATGATAATGATTATCTTTGTGCGCTAATTTTTTACAGAGTTAATCATGCGTATTGTCATACTCGTTCTTCTATCCCTTCTAAGCCCCTTATCACTGGCAAAAACCGTCACTGATATTCTTGGCCGTCAGGTCGACATCCCGGACAACCCGCAGCGCATCATCCTCGGCGAAAGCCGTATGCTCTATACGCTGGCCTTGATTGAGCCGGGAAATCCGGCAAAACACGTCGTGGGCTGGCCGGGAGATATGGCGCGTTACGATGCGCAGAGTTGGCAACGCTATACGGAAAAATTTCCGTCAATCGGCCAGATCCCGCAGTTAGGCAACGGCAATTTGCACAGTCTGAACGCGGAAATCGTACTGCCGTTAAAGCCCGATCTGGTTATTTTGCCGCGTCTGGCCAAAGGCGCCGACAATGAAAACCAACTGCAACAGACGCTGGCCAGCGCGGGCGTTCCGGTTATCTATGTCGATTTACGCGTTGATTTACTCAATAACACCTTACCCAGTATCCGGCTGTTGGGGGAGGTGCTGAACCAGCCGCAGCGGGCTGCCGCTTTCAGCGCCTTTTATCAGCAACACATGGAGGTCGTTCGCCAGCGGATTGCCCGCTATCAGGGCAAAAAGACCACGGTGATGCTGCACCTGCACCTTGGCCGCCGCGATACCTGCTGCACCACCGCCGTCGGCGGCAATCTGGGTGATCTGCTGAGATTCGCTGGTGGGGAAAATATTGCCGCCGGAACCATCAGCAGCGTGTATGGCGAACTTAGCCCGGAACGGGTACTGGCCGCCAACCCCGATGTTTACATCACCACCGGCATGGCCGGGCCGCAAGGCAAACGTGTTTCCAGCCTGATGCTTGGCCCGTCGGTCAATCAACAGCAGGCACAGGGCAGCTTCAGCGCACTGATACGTCAGGACCCTATTTTGTCTCATCTTAAGGCGGTGCGACAAGGACGGGCATGGAGTATGTGGCACAACTTTTACCTTAGTCCCTACCACGTGGTGATGGTAGAGATGTTCGCCAAAGCGCTCTATCCCGACCTGTTTGCCGAACTCGATCCGCAACACACACTACAAGAACTTTATCAGAAGTTTTTACCTATTAATTTTTCAGGGACCTATTGGAGTCAACTTGCACATGAGTAACAAATCACCACGTAACGGCTGGCCGTTACTGGCGCTGCTGCCTTTCAGTATTCAGGCGGCGACCGAAGCCCCAAATGACACGCTGGAAGTTATCGCAAGCGCAGGGGAACAATCGCAGACCGAAACCGGCTATCAGCCGCATAAAACCATTACCGGCACCCGTACCGAAAGCCGGCTGCTTGACGTGCCGCAGGCGGTCAATGTAGTGCCCAAACAGGTGCTTGAAGACCGTGCGGTACGTAATATAGATGAAGCGTTGTATAACGTCAGTGGCATTACCCAATCCAACACGCTCGGCGGCACTCAGGATGCGCTGATCAAACGCGGCTTTGGCGACAACCGCGACGGCTCCATCTTTCGTGACGGCGTTCGTTCGATTCAGGCCCGTAACTTCACCCCGACCAGCGAACGCGTCGAAGTGCTGAAAGGCCCGGCGTCGATGTTGTATGGCATGGGCGAACCCGGCGGCGTGATTAATATCATCAGCAAAAAACCAGAATTAGTTCAAAAGACGCACGTTGAAGGCTGGGGCAGCAGTTTTAACGGCGGCGGCGGCCAGTTGGATGTAACCGGGCCGCTGGGCGCTTCCGGGCTGGCTTACCGTATGGTGGTCGATCACGATGAAACCGACTACTGGCGTAATTTTGGCCGCAACCGTCAAACCACCATTGCGCCATCCCTGATGTGGTACGGCGAAGACACCACAATACGTGTCGCCTATGAACATATGGAATACCTGACGCCGTTCGATCGCGGCACCGTCATCGACACCAATACCGGCAAGCCGGTGAATACCCCGCGCAAGCGCCGTTTCGATGAGCATTACAACGCCACTCGCGGCGATCAGGACAGTATTACCATGCAGGTTGATCGCAACCTGACCGACCGCTGGAAAAGCAGCCTGACCTACTCCTATAACCGCAACCGTTATAGCGATAATCAGGCGCGGGCGATGAGCTATAATCCCGATAGCGGGATATTAACCCGCCGCCCCGACGCCACAGGCTATGCGCACGCGCAAACCCAAGTGGTTCAGCTTACGCTCAACGGCGACATTGACTGGGGAAGCATCAACCATCAACTGCTATTTGGCTTTGATTATGAGGCCGATCGCACCTTCCGTAGCGATATGATCCGGGGGACGAATAACAGAACGGATTTTAACATTTATAATCCGGTGTACGGTCAGTTGGCTGCGTCCACCAATGTGATCGCATCGGACAGTGATCATCGGGAAAATATCGACAGCACCGGCTTCTTT
The DNA here is from genome assembly GCF_003666245.1 of Brenneria alni. GTDB lineage: Bacteria > Pseudomonadota > Gammaproteobacteria > Enterobacterales > Enterobacteriaceae > Brenneria > Brenneria alni. The sequence goes on along the minus strand of NZ_MJLZ01000002.1, from coordinate 168,249 downwards.
ATGCAGGACGTGATTCGCCTCAACGATCGCTGGCAACTGCTGGGTGGCCTGCGTTATGACAGCTTTGATGTAATGGCGGGCAAAGGGCGTCCATTCAAGACCAATACCGATAGTTCATACAATCGCGTCGTGCCGCGCGCAGGAGTGATTTATAGTCTGACCTCTTACTCCTCGCTCTATGCCAGCTATAGCGAATCCTTTAAGCCCAACTCATCAATTGGGTCGCAAATCGACGCGCTGCCGCCGGAAATCGGCAAATCCTACGAGATTGGCGCTAAACTGGATCTTCCCAATCGGATTACCGCCAACCTGGCGCTATTTGATATCGAAAAGCGCAATGTGATGGTTGATGAACTCGACAGCAATGGAGATACGGTGACGCGCACTGCTGGCAAAGTACGCTCGCAGGGCGTTGAGCTGGATATGGCCGGCAAGCTGACCGATTCGCTTAGTTTGATCGGCTCCTACGCCTATACCGATGCCCGTGTAACGGCTGACCCGAAAAATAACGGCAATGAACTGACCAACGCGGCGCGTCATACCGCTTCGCTGTTTCTGACTCAGGATTTCGGCGCCATCGGGATCAAATCGGGTGATAACCTGCGTGCCGGCGCTGGGGCGCGTTACGTAGGCCGTCGTACGGGTGATGCGGCAAACAGTTTCTATCTGGATGATTACACGGTGGCCGACGCGTTTGTGGCTTACAGCCTGCCGCTTAATGGCTATAAGGTGAAATGGCAACTCAACGTGAAGAATCTGTTCGATAAAACCTATTATCCATCCAGCGGCAACAACCTGCGTGTCGCCATCGGCGAACCGCGCCAGTTCGTGCTGCGCGCCAGCGTAGATTTCTAATCGTCCACCGCGCTGTTCTGAGTCAGCAGAACAGCGCGGTGCACCATTCTCCGGCGTCCCGTTACGCTAAGAAATCGACGGTTGCCTATTCTTCCAGCCTCTATAATTCGCTACGTCATATTTTTTGCTGGCGCTATCCGACCAAAACAGGATAGCGTCTGATTATTTCATCAATTAAGGATTAACCATGTCTGGTACGAGCAATACCGTTCGGTTACGACCGCTGGAACGGGACGATCTAACCTTTGTCCATCAGTTGGATAATAACGCCAGTGTTATGCGCTACTGGTTTGAAGAACCCTACGAAGCCTTTGTTGAACTTAGCGACCTGTATGACAAACACATTCACGACCAAAGTGAACGGCGCTTTATCATCGAACATGAGCAGACCAAAGTCGGGCTGGTGGAGTTGGTGGAAATCAACCATATTCACCGCCGGGCCGAATTTCAAATCATTATCGATCCCGCCTATCAGGGACAAGGCTACGCCAGCGAGGCGGCGAAGCTGGCGATGGATTACGGCTTTTCGGTGCTGAATCTGTATAAGCTGTATTTGATTGTCGATAAGGAAAATAACAGGGCGATACACATTTACAGCAAGCTGGGATTTGAAGTGGAAGGCGAGCTGATCCACGAGTTCTTCATCAACGGCGAGTACCGCAATACCATCCGCATGTGCATTTTCCAGCAGCAATATCTGGCGAAACACAAAACCGTGACGGGGACGGGTGGCCCGGCCCCTGGCGGCCCAATCAGTCAATAACCGTAGAGAGGCCGCCGCCTCCGGCCTCTTATCCTACCCGGCGAACTGCCGGAATAGTGCTTTGCCGCGCAGTAAGCGCAGCCCCAGCCAGCCGCCGCACAGCGATAGCAACAACGCCGCTGACAACGGCAACGCACCCCACATCAGCAGATTCGGCTGCCACGGGAAATTGAAAACCTGGCTCTGCAACAGCCACAGCGCCGCTTCCGCACCGATAGCGGCGGCAATACCGGCCACCAGCCCCAATACGGCGAATTCACACCACAGGGTGGTACGCAATAAACGCATCCCGGCCCCTAACGTGCGGTACACCATCAGTTCCTGTCGGCGCTGGCGCATCCCAACCTGAATCTGCGCCAGCAGCAGCAACACGCCGCAGAACAGCACCAGAATCACCATAATCTCCAGCGCCCGACTCACCTGCTGCAATACCTGCCCAACCTGACGCAGAATGCTGCCGACATCCATCACGCTCAATGTTGGAAACTGGCGGTTCAACTGAGTGATCATCTTCTCATCACCGTCATACCGAAAGCTGGTCAGCCAGGACTGAGGCTGGTTATCCAATGCCCCGGCGGGGAAGATAAAGAAAAAGTTCGGGCGCAAACTCTCCCAATCCACCCGGCGGAAACTGGTGACTTTAGCGCTGAATGGCTGCGTATCCCCGGTAAAAGTCAGCGTATCACCGATCTTAATCCCCATCTCTTTGGCCTCTTTCTCTTCCATCGAGACTTCACCCGCTTTAGGCGCTTGCCCCTCAACCAGAATATTGTGTTCCGGTATACCATTCATCCAGGTCAGATTCAGCTCACGGTTTACCGTGTTGCCGCCCGGATCGTCCTCATGAATGATTTCCGTTGCCACCTGCTGATTAATTTCCGTCAGTCGCGCCCGGATGATGGGATAGAACAGCTCCGGCTTAACCTGATGCTGCTCAAGGAACGTTTTCACTTGCGGAACCTGCTCCGCAGTTATATTTAAGAGAAAATAGTTCGGGCTGCCCGGCGGAAGTTGTTGTTGCCACCGCTCCAGCAAATCACCGCGCATCACCAACAGCAGGGCCAGCAGCATAAACGACAGCGAAAAGGCCGCCAGTTGGCTGAGTGTTGACCACGGCTGGCGCAACAAGCGGTTAATCGCCAGCCGCATCGCCAGTTGTTTAACCGTCAAACGCCGCAGCAGCAACAATCCACCCCAGCCGATAACCCCCAATAACAATGACAGCACGACCATGCCGCCCAGCAACGACCACAACAGGGAACTGCCGCCGGACAGTACGGTAAGCAACCCCACTACAATGACCAGCACGGCTGGCAAGTAGTAGCGTAACGGCCAGACATTCGCCACCGCATCCTGACGTAATACTCGCAGCGGCTGTGTCGCCAGCAGCAAACGATAAGGACGCAGCCCGACCAGCAATGAAATAAGCATCAGCGACCCCAGCGCCCACAACCACGGCCACAGTCCCGAAGCCGGTAGCGCGGCGGGCAAAACCGGGGCCAGCATTTTTATCAGCAGCGCTTCAAAGGCCAGCCCGGCAAGGCTGCCGCACAGCGCCGCCAGCCCCAGCACCGACAGCCACTGCCCGACAATCAGCCGCCGCAAAGCCTGACGCCCGGCGCCCAACGTTTTCAACACTGCCACCAGGTCATAACGACTGCGGCAATAGTGCCCCATAGAGACGGCGACCGCAGCGATAGACAACAACAGCGTCAGCAACGCCGACAGCAACAGAAACTGTTGTGAACGTTGCAACGACTGACTCAGCGCGCCTTGTGAATCCTCCATGCCATACCAACGCTGATCGGGTTTTAATTGCGGCTCGATGAAGTCACTGAATTCGCTGATTTGTTGCTCACTGCCAGCAAACATATAGCGCCAGGTGATGCGGCCACCGGGCTGTATGGCGCCGGTTTTTTCCACATCGGCCAGATTCATCAAAACACGCGGCGCGGTATCAAACGGGTTAAAACCGGAATCAGGTTCCTGAATCAGTTCGCCGTTAATACGCAGCGACGTGTCGCCCACCTCCAGACTATCTCCGACCTTTAACCCCAGCAGCGCCAGCAAGCGCGGGGCGACCAGTACGGTTCCCTCCTCCGCTTTCAGCCCAGGCGGTCGCGTCTGTAGATCACCGTATAACGGATAGCGTTGATCGGTGGCTTTGACACGCGCCAGTTGCGGCGTATCTCCGGCAAAGGTCATGGTCATAAATGAAATCTGCCGACTCAACGTCAATCCTTGTTGCTGCGCCGTCTGAAGCCACGCCTCATCCACCGGGCGCGCCGCACGCAGCACCCGATCGCCCGCCAGAAAATCACGGCTTTGCTGACTCAGCCCTTTTTCCATCCGGTCGCTGATATTGCCCAGCGCCAGTACGCAGGCCACCGCCAGCGTTAATGCCAGCCAGACAATCAATAATGAGGGAGAGCGCCATTCACGCCAGAACCACCGCCAGATCATGCGTCCTCCCGCAATTTACCGTCCACCAGCCGCAAACGCCGCTCACAACGCGCCGCCAGTTGTTCATCATGGGTGACCAGAATCAACGTCGTGGCGTAATCACGGTTAAGGGAAAACAGCAGATCGACGATCCGCTCACCGGTTTTGCGGTCCAGATTACCGGTCGGTTCATCGGCGAACAGCACTTTGGGACGCCCGCTGAAAGCCCGCGCCAGCGCTACCCGTTGTTGCTCTCCGCCGGAAAGCTGGGCGGGAAGATGATGCAAGCGCCCGCCCAACCCCAGTTGTTGCAACAATTGTTCTGCCTGTCCCCGGCTGTGACTGTCGCTTTCGCCGCGCAGCAAAGCCGGTAGCTGGACATTTTCCAGCGCATTCAGCGTCGGCACCAGCATAAACGCCTGAAAAACAAACCCCACATCTCTGGCTCGCAGCGCGGCACGACCCTCTTCGTCCAGTTGGTTTAACGGTTCGCCCATCAGGCTGACCTCACCCTCACTACCGTCATCCAGACCGGCCAGAATACCCAGCAGGGTTGACTTGCCGGAACCGGACTCCCCAATCAGGGCAATGGTCTGTGCGGGTTTGACAATCAGCTCAACTCCGGTAAGGATGGAAAGCCGATGTTCCCCTTGACCAACGTGTTTACTAAGATGATGAACTTCAAGAATGTTTTTCGTGGTTACAATATGGGTTGGCACAGCACTCGCCGGACGGGTCTTTGCAAACATGTTTTCATCCTTTTGCTTCTGGGATTATTCAGTGTACGCGCTTTCGCGGCGGATACTTTACTGATACTGGGCGATAGCCTCAGCGCGGGCTATCAGATGCCTGCCGCCAACGCCTGGCCGGCCTTGCTGAATCAGAAATGGCAGGCGCTGCCGGAAGGCGCAAAAGTCATTAACGCCAGTATCAGCGGCGACACCGCCGCCCAGGGACTGGCGCGTCTTCCGGCGTTATTGCAACAGCATCAGCCACGCTGGGTACTGATCGAGCTTGGCGGCAACGATGGGCTGCGGGGCTTTCCGCCGCAAAACATCGAACAGGATCTGGCTAAAATCATTACGCTGGTCACGCAGGCGAAAGCCCAACCGCTGCTGATGCAAATCCGCCTGCCAACCAATTATGGCCGACGCTACACAGAGTCATTCAGCAATATCTATCCACGGTTGGCAAAACAGTTTGCAATTCCCCTGGTGCCGTTTTTTATGGAGCAGGTGTATCTTAAACCGACGTGGATACTGGAGGATGGCATTCACCCTACCCGCGACGCCCAACCGTTTATTGCTGACTGGATGGCGCAGCAACTGGCTCCCTTAGTTAAGCATGAGTCTTGATAAACCGGGCTTTTGAATTAGGTAAAGTTATGCAAAAAACGGTGTTGATTACCGGTTGTTCCAGCGGTATTGGTTTGATTGCGGCGCAGGATCTGCAAAAACGCGGCTACCGCGTATTGGCGGCCTGTCGTCGTCCCGATGATGTCGCTCGTATGGCGACGCTGGGTCTGGAAGGCATTGCGCTTAACCTTGATGACGCCGACTGCGTTGAAAGAGCCGCCGCCGAGGTGATTGAGCTAACCGGCAACCGCCTGTACGCCTTGTTCAATAACGCCGGATATGGCTTATACGGGCCGTTAAGCGATATCTCGCGCCAACAGTTGGAGCATCAGTTTTCCAGTAACCTGTTTGGTACGCATCAGTTGACGCAGTTGCTGCTGCCTGCCATGTTGCCGCACGGTGAAGGCCGCATTATTCAAACCAGTTCGGTGATGGGGTTGGTTTCCACGCCAGGACGAGGCGCCTATGCCGCCAGTAAATTCGCGCTTGAAGCCTGGTCGGATGCGCTGCGCATGGAACTTCACGGCAGCGGTTTGCACGTCAGTTTGATCGAACCCGGCCCACTCACCACCCGCTTCACCGAAAATGTCAACCAGACCCGGACAGATAAGCCCGTCACCAATCCCGGTATTGCCAAACGCTTTACGCTGCCACCGGAAGCCGTATTGCCTAAACTGCATCATGCGCTGGAGAGTTCACGGCCCAAACTTCGCTACCCGGTGACGCTGGTTGCACACAGTTTATCATGGTTACGTCGTCTGCTGCCCGGACGCTATCTGGATAATCTATTACGTACCCGTTCTTGAAGCGGCGCATTCCGCCCCCACTTTAAGTTAAAACGGATGAGAGAGAACCCCATGCTAGAACAACAAGCCAACATTATTGATATCAACGAATCCAACCTGCATCAGGTTCTGGAACAGTCTGCGTCGCTGCCGGTGCTGTTTTACTTCTGGTCGGCGCGTAGTCAGCACTGCCAGCAACTGGAGCCGGTGCTGAATAAACTGGCGCAGGAATACGCCGGCCAATTTGTCCTTGCCAGAGTGGATTGTGATGCCGAGCAACGCGTTGCGGCGCAATTCGGCCTGCGCGCAATCCCAACCGTTTATCTATTCAAAGACGGCCAGCCGTTGGATGGATTCCAGGGGCCGCAGCCGGAAGACGCTATTCGTGAGCTGTTGCAGCGTGTACTGCCGAAAGAAGAAGAACTAAAAGTCGCCGCAGCTCAACAGTTGATTCAGGAAGGCAAACTGCCGGAAGCGCTGGTGTTGCTGAAAGACGCCTGGCAACTTAGCCAACAACGCAGCGACATTGGCCTGATGCTGGCAGAGATTCAGATTCAGCTAAACCGCAGTGAAGACGCGGAAGCCGTGCTGACGACCATCCCGTTGCAAGATCAGGATACCCGCTACCACAGTCTGGTGGCGCAGATTGAATTATTGAAGCAGGCCGCCGACACCCCGGAGATTCAGCAGTTGCAACAACAGTTGGAAACCGACCCGCAGAATGCGGAACTGGCTGTTCAACTGGCGTTACAATTGCATCAGGTGGGGCGTAACGAAGAAGCGCTTGAGCTGCTGATGGGCTTTCTGAAAAAAGATCTGGGCGCGGCGCAAGGCAACGCCCGCAAGACGCTGATGGATATCATGGCCGCCCTCGGCACCGGCGACGCCCTTGCCGCCCGATACCGTCGCCAGCTCTACTCGCTGTTGTATTGACGCCGGTCGACACTGTTATCCCCGAGCAGGTGCTGAGGGTTCCCCATAAAAATATCTTGTTTGTATTTTTATATGTAAGATACTGATATTAAATATAAATTTAGTTTTTATGCCGTTCACCCCATGGCATGAGAAATTGCGCTGAGGTGAGCGGCCCCGCGCATGAGCAGCATGAATGCTGCTCAAGCCAGTGCCGCGTCGGGAATGACAAAATAATCAGCCCAGCGTCTCCAGCACCGGGATCCAGCCGTGGCCGCCATATACCGGCCAGCCATTCAGCCAGCGGCGCAGCATATTCATCGCCAGCATCGCCACCACTTCCTGATGCGTCTGCAAGCTATAACGCGCCACGTTAAACTCTATCGCCTGTGCAAAAGCGCCTTGCGGCGTATGCAACGCAATCGCCAGACGATCGTTTTGCCTGGCGCCCACCATCAGCGCCAGCGGAGCCTGGTGATGTTCCGCCAGTTGACGGGTATAAGCGGCCAGTTGAGGCAAATCCTGCGAGGTTGTTTTTGCCAGTAACTCGCCCCCTGCCAGCGGCGTCTTTGCCGATTGCAACTGCCAGTTCAGCAGGCCAGCGGTAAAGTGTTCACTCACCGCCAGTTGCAGATCGCGTTCAACCAGTCGACGCGCCAGTTGCACAGGGAGTCCTTCCGTTCCTTCAAATAGCGCATTTTCCCCTGCTACCATGCGAACCTGTTGCCAAAGCTGTTCCATCGCCGCCTGTTGTGCGGCAGGCCCGGTCAGTTTCAGCTCAATAATGGGCATAGCGGAGCGGTAGCCCAGCACCACGCCCGGAGGAAGAACCAAACCATCCAACTGGCTGGCGAGGTCACTTTCCGAACGCCCGAAGGTGGTTAAACGCAAACACAGCGGTGGTTGGGCGATAGCGAAACGATCGCGCAGACGCGGCATGATTTGCTGATCCACCATAACTTTAAATTCGGAAGGTACGCCCGGAGTAAAAAACATCAGACACTTATTTAGCCGCAATGCAAAACCACAGGCCGTTCCGACCGGATTATCGACCATTTCCGCGCTGGCGGGAATCTGCGCCTGCTTACGATTGCTGGGCGCCATAACCCGGCCACGCTCTGTAAAGAAGGCCTCCATCCGTGCGAGCCACTGCGCATGTTCAACCAATCCTTCTCCGGCTGCGGTGGCCGCCGCCAGCGCACTGAGGTCATCACTGGTCGGCCCCAGCCCGCCATTAACAATCAGGATATCGGCAATCTGGCTACGCTGGGTAATGGCAGTGACCAACGCGTCGAGGTCGTCCCCCACCGTCATACGACTGGTCATCGGCAACCCCTGCTGGAACAGATAATCCGCCAGCCAGGCCGCATTGGTATCAATAATCTGACCATGCAGCACTTCATCGCCGGTACATAACATCTCGACCCTAAGCATTTTTCACCCCTGTTAATGGCAAACGGGCGCGATCGCTCGCGCCCGTTACAACATCCGATCCCGTGATGGTTATCCTGCCCGCAATCAGAAATTCAGACCCACGCCAATATAGGCGGAATCCGCGAGTTTGTTATCTGAACGACCGTTCTCGCCAGCCATATTGATATAGCGGTAACCCACATCCACATTTAATGGGCCAAAGACCTGCCAGCGAACGCCCGCCTTTCCTTCAACGTAATAATCTACATGGCTGGAGAACGCGTCCGGTGAGTAATAGCCTTCGCCATAAAGGGAAAAGTAACGGTTGATGGGCCATTGCAGACCACCGCCCAGCGCCAGCGCATGACCGTCTGAGCCGCGATCCTGATTCAGATACAGCGCCTTGCCGCCAAGCGTTACTTTCAGTGGCCCAACCGGGATAGCGTAGCCCAGTCCGAAACCGTAAACATCGTTATTATTATCGCCATGAGCATAGCTGACATTACCGGATAGCCCAGGAACCAGCAGGCCAAAACCAACATTTGCGCCTGCGTAGTCACGCCCGGCCTCCCCGGAAATGCCAATGGCGTACACAGAGGATGCTGCAAGCAGCAAACTTCCCGCACAGGCAATCACAAACTTTTTCATTTTTAATTTCCTTCAAAGCAATTATTAACGCACCTGCAAACACAGGTTGGCATCGTCGCCGATTCTACGCGAATCATATAGGTACTCCAGTACGACGTTATCTTAAAACGTTATTTATACCCGCCGTCTTTCAAGCCGTAAGTGTGTTCGGGCCGCTGCAAGCGGCTTTTGTCACGCCGCTAATATTAATAATGATAAGCGCCGCCTATTTGCCTAAAAACCACATAATGAACAATAGTATTTAAGGTAAATACCTATAGCGATAATATTAAGGAAGCAATGATGAGCAAGAAAAAACTGACAACCGTAGCCGGTACGCCGGTTGTGGATAATAACAATGTCATAACCGCCGGACGGCGTGGCCCCATGTTAATGCAGGACGTCTGGTTTCTGGAAAAGCTGGCGCATTTCGATCGTGAGGTCATTCCAGAACGACGGATGCACGCCAAAGGCTCCGGCGCTTACGGCACCTTTACCGTCACCCACGATATCACCCGCTATACCCGTGCGAAAATTTTCGCTGAAATAGGCAAAAAAACCGATATGTTCCTGCGTTTTTCTACCGTAGCGGGTGAGCGCGGCGCCGCCGATGCCGAACGGGATATCCGGGGTTTCGCCATGAAATTCTATACCGAAGAGGGCAACTGGGATCTGGTGGGTAACAATACCCCGGTGTTCTATCTGCGCGATCCGCTAAAGTTTCCCGATCTCAACCACATTGTCAAACGCGACCCTCGCACCAACCTGCGTAATCCGGTTTACAAATGGGATTTCTTCTCCCAGTTGCCGGAATCACTGCATCAATTGACGATCGATTTCAGCGACCGGGGCTTGCCCAAGTCTTTCCGTCACATTCATGGTTTTGGCAGCCACACCTACAGTTTTATCAACGAGTTCAATGAACGTTTCTGGGTGAAATTCCATTTCCGTTGCCAGCAGGGCATCGAAAATATGATGGATGACGAAGCGGAAGCGCTGATTGGTAAAGATCGCGAAAGCTCACAGCGCGATCTGTTCGACGCCATCGAAAACGGTGATTTCCCGCGCTGGAACTTGCAGATACAGATCATGCCGGAAGCGGAAGCCTCACAGGTTCCCTACAATCCGTTCGATCTGACCAAAGTCTGGCCGCATGGTGATTATCCGCTGATCGATGTCGGTTTTATTGAGCTGAACCGCAACCCGGATAACTATTTCTCCGAAGTGGAGCAGGTCGCCTTTAACCCGGCGCACACCGTTCCCGGTGTCAGTTTTTCACCGGATAAAATGCTGCAAGGCCGTCTGTTCTCCTATGGTGATGCAGCACGTTACCGGTTGGGGGTTAACCATCACCAGATCCCGGTTAACGCGCCGAAATGCCCGTTCCATAACTATCACCGCGACGGCGCGATGCGTATTGACGGCAACAGCGGCAACGGCGCGACTTATGAACCCAACAGTTTTGGCGTATTCCAGGAACAGCCTGATTTCAGCGAACCGCCGTTAACGCTGGAAGGCGCCGCCGATCACTGGAATCACCGTGAGGATAACGACTATTACAGCCAGCCACGGGCCTTGTTTAATCTGCTGAGTGAAGAAGAACATCAGCGCATGTTCGAGCGCATCGCCGGTGAACTTTCTCAGGTGCCTGAATTTATTCAGGATCGTCAGATCGCATTGTTCAACCTCGTTGATCCTGCTTATGGCGCAGGCGTGGCGAAAGCGCTGGGCAGATAATCGGGCAGGCGTGAGGTCACCCCTCACGATTTTTCTTATCGATCAGGCTATCAACCCACGTTTTTACCTGTTGGCGGGAGATTTTAATCCCGCCGGTTTTCAATGCTTCCGGCAGGCGATAATAGGCGACCGGACGCTGAAACCCCGCTAATTGCGGCAACAGCCAGTCCCGGATATCATCCAGCACGGTTGTTCCTGTTATTTCGATTACCACAACGGGACGCTGACCAAATTCCACATCATCAACCGGCACCACACAGGCCTGCTGAACATCAGGGTGCGTCAATAACAGGGACTCAATATTTTCCGGTTGAATACCTTCGCCGCCGCTGAAAAACAGGTTATCCAGACGTCCCAGAATGTGCCACTCGCCGTCCTTGAAGCTGCCGCGATCGCGGGTGTGAAACCATCCGTCTTCGTCAACCAACGGAAAAAGCCGCCCGTCGCGCCAGTAACCGCAAGCCAGCGTACTGCCGCGCAGCAGCACTTCCTCACCCATCAAACGAATTTCCCGCCCGCGCAACGGCAGCCCCACGCCAGCCCGTCCATCGGCGCGCTTGGCGCACACCGTTGACGCCAGTTCGGTTAAGCCGTACCCGCACCAGCAGCTCACGCCGCGATCCTCGGCCTGACGCGTTAATGCCTGCGGGATCGTCGCGCCGCCCAGCAATACCGCTTTCAGCGTGGCTGGCACCCTGTTTTGCGATAACAGCCGCCAGAGCTGGGTCGGCACCAATGAGGCGTGGGTGCAGCCCTGTAGTGCAGATGCCAAAGGCTGATTGACGCGCACAACAATGGCGGCGCCAGAGGCCAGCCAGCGCCACACGATGCCTTGCCCCGAAACATGAAACAACGGTAATGACAGCAGCCAGCTATCGTCGGCGGCGAAAGCCATCATCTGCAATACGCCTTGCGCGCTGGCAAGATGAGCAGCAAAGGTATGCGCTGCGGCTTTTGGCATTCCACTCGAACCAGAGGTTAACGTCAGCGTAGCCAGCCGCGCTGCCTGCCAGCGCAGCGCAGGGGGGCAAGCAGGCAATCGTTCGGCGGGTTTATGCCGCAATGCAACCACGCCTGACGGCCACGGTTGCCCGTTCAGGCACAGCCCGCAGGCGACATCCAGCGAACACAGCAGAGAGTCGGTTAACGATTCAGGCAGTTGCGGATTCAGTGGCAACAAACGGGCGCCGCACTGTAACAGCGACAGATAACACAGCAGCATCGACACACTGTTCTTGCCGCGCAGCACCACGCCGCAACCCGGCGTCACGCCTTGTTGCGCAAAACTGGCCGCCAGTTGATCCACCCGGCAGGCCACCTGCCGCCAGTTCCAGCAGGTATCGTTTTCAATCAACGCGACGCGCTGCGGCGCGTGCATGGCCCAGTAATGCCAGGGCCAATCGCTCAGGATTGCCATATCCGTTCCAGTTGATCGCACGTCAATAGCGGTAATTGACTTGCCGGCCAGCGCCTTACCACCTGAGCCTGCATCAAATCCAGTGTGTCCAGACCTGGGATTGTTTCCGGCGTCAGCCAGTGCGCCAACCGCGCCAGTTGAGTTAACCCCAGACTGGATTCAATACTGGAGCTGATAACCGCGCTCAACCCAGCCTGATGGGCTTGCTGAACCAGTTGCCGACAGCGCGCAAGGCTGCCGACCAGCGTCGGTTTTATCACAATGGCGCTGACGCCCGGCTCCGCTTCAACTTGAAAATCGGCTTCACGCACGCTTTCATCCCAGGCGATATTGATGCCGGTTTCCCGCGCAAACTCGCGGGATTCCTGACGGGTTTTACAGGGTTCTTCCAGAAAAGCGATACGCGAACGCAGCGAGGGCGCAACGTAGCGGGCAAAACCATCGGCTTTGGCGCGTGTCCAGCTACGGTTGGCATCCAGCCGCAGCTTCAGGCTCGGCAAGGCCTCCAGCAAGACATTGACGATCATGCCATCTCGCACGGCTTCATACAGCCCGACTTTGACTTTAGCGACCTTTTCACCCGGCAGCCCCTCAAGCATGGCAAACAGCTCGTCAGGATCGCCGTTGCACAGCGGCGCTTTGCGATAATCCGCCGCCTCTGGCAAACGTTGATCCAGTTCAGCCTGAGCACAGCTCAGGCCAAAAGCGACGGATGGCGGAAGGTCATCCGCCAGCGCGTCGCCCGCCACCCAGCGTTGTAACTGTTCAAGGGTTGCCGATTCGGCCTGCGCCAGCGTTTCCGCACTGAACTCAGGCAATGGCGCTATCTCGCCCCAGCCCTGCCGCCCGGCCTGTTGCAGAACAACGATCAGGCCATCACGGGTTTTCAGACGCTGATTACGCAGCACCACCCCGGCTTCCATCGGCACACTGTAGCGATAAACCTCAACCTGGCGCATTACGGGTTCCGTTTGAATTTACTGAAATCGGGCTGGCGTTTTTCATTAAAGGCATTACGGCCTTCCTGCCCTTCGTCGGTCATGTAGAACAGCATGGTGGCGTTACCGGCCAACTCCTGCAGACCCGCCTGTCCATCACAGTCGGCATTCAGCGCGGCTTTCAGGCAACGCAGCGCCATCGGGCTGTTCTGCAACATTTCACGACACCAGCGCACCGTCTCTTTTTCAAGCTCGGCCAACGGCACCACGGTATTGACCAACCCCATATCCAGCGCTTGCGCGGCATCGTACTGACGGCACAGGAACCAGATTTCGCGGGCTTTTTTCTGTCCGACGATACGCGCCATATAAGATGCCCCCCAGCCGCCGTCAAACGACCCGACACGCGGCCCAGTCTGGCCGAAGATGGCATTTTCCGCCGCGATAGTCAGATCGCACATCATATGCAGCACATGTCCGCCGCCGATGGAGTAGCCCGCCACCATCGCCACCACCGGTTTGGGGCAGGTACGGATTTGACGCTGAAAATCCAGCACGTTCAGGTGATGCACGCCGCTGTCATCCTGATAACCGCCGTAATCGCCACGCACTTTCTGATCGCCGCCGGAACAGAATGCCTTCTCTCCAGCGCCGGTCAGGATAATAACGCCGATACCGTCGTCGTGGCGGGCATTGTCCAGGGCGTGGATCATCTCTTTCACCGTTTGCGGGCGAAACGCATTGCGCACCTGAGGACGATTAATGGTGATTTTGGCGATGCCATCAGTGGATTTATGATAGAGAATATCGACGAAATCGCCGCTGCAATCGTGCCATGCTACCGGGGCGTAAAGCAGTTCTTCACTGGGATAAAGCATAATGATTAATCCTTAACGGGGGACGAAATAAAAGAAAGTATCCGTGCGGCAAACTCCGCCGGATTCGCCTGATGCGCATTGTGACCGGCCTGAGCCACACTCAATAACGGCAAGTTATGCTGCTCGGCCAGCGTCTGAAATTTAGCGTCTTCGAGGCCGCACAGATAAGCAAAAGGGAAAGCCAGTTGCCGGAGTTTATCTCCCAGCCAGGGCTGCCGGCCAAGTGAGGTGGCCTCCAGCATATCCGCCACCGCCGCGCCATGATTATGGCAGCGCCGGGCAACCAGTCCGGCGCGCTGAACCGCGTTTAGATCGGCAAACACCGCCTGTTGATACCAATCGTTCAATACCTCGTCTATCGGTTCACGGCGAAAACGCCGCGCCCAGCGGGCATCATGTAATAGGCGCTCTTCACGCCATTGCGGCTGCGTCAAACCGGGGTTTCCCCCTTCCACCAGCAACCCTCTCATGCCTTTATTTTGCCCGTAACAGGCATGATACATGGCAATACGGCCACCCAGCGAGTACCCCAGCAGCCAATAATTCTCAACGCCCTGCTGTTGCAGCGCGGCGGTTAACTGCTGGCTGACCTGGGCAAAACCGCTGGACGTCACGCCGAGCGAACCGCCGTGTCCTGGCCAATCCACCAGCAGTAAAGGCCAGTCATGGAAAAAAGGCGCTATCGGTTGCCAGTCTTCACCGCTGCCTAACAGACCGTGCAAACACACCAGCCAGGGCCGTGAGGAAGAAACGCCCGCCTGGGTGATTTTCCGACAGTGCAGCATTACCACGCCGCCGCCTGCGACACTAACGCGTTCAGCGTTTGGGCGCCCTCTTTCGGCGGCACCACCACCTCCAGCAGCGTGACGCCGCCGCGATCCCAGCAACTGGCGACGGAATCGGCTATCTGCTGCCAATTGTCGGCCCGGACATAGTTAAGGCCGAACATCGCCGCCGCATGACCAAATTCTACATTTTGCGGCATACAGT
Source organism: Brenneria alni (assembly GCF_003666245.1). Taxonomy (GTDB): domain Bacteria; phylum Pseudomonadota; class Gammaproteobacteria; order Enterobacterales; family Enterobacteriaceae; genus Brenneria; species Brenneria alni. Next base: position 153,137 of record NZ_MJLZ01000002.1, on the reverse strand, counting down.
AAAATGCTTCCCGCTGCTCTGCTGGCGTCGGCAGCAATGAGAAGATCTGACCGCCATTATTGTTAACTACGATCAACACCAGCGGCGCAGGCGCCTGGCGCAGCAACGCTAACGCATTAAGATCGTACAATGCGGAAAGATCGCCCACGATCCCAAGCGTAGCCTTGTTATTTCCTCGCTGAACGCCAGCCAGTGTGGATATTAGCCCGTCGATGCCGCTGGCTCCCCGGTTGCCGTACACCGGGTATTCCGCCGGTAGCTGCGCCAGCGCATCAATCAGGCGAATCACCAGACTGTTGCCGACGAACAACTGCCCTCCCGGCGGCAGCAGTTCAGGTATCCGGTGCGCCAGTTGCGCCTCACCAAAACGGTGTGCCAGATAGGTTATAACCTGCTGTTGGGTATGATGGGCGACCGCGATCAGATCGTCAGCCCAGGGAACTTGCGCCAGGGGCGGGTGCGCGGCAAGCCAGTCACTGATATCGGCAATCAGACGGCGACCACGATGATGAGCCGGATCCAGACGGCCAGGCAGCGCATCAACCAGCCAAAATTCCCGTGGCCGGCACTGTTCCTGCCATTGCAGCAGCCGTTTCCCGGTTAGAGTACCGCCAAATTGCACCACAATCTCAGCCTGTCGCAGCCGTTCGAGCGCCGCAGGAGATGCCAGCCAGACATCGGCACAGGGTAACGGCTGACCGCTTTGCGACAACACGTCACCAATCAGCGGCCAGCCAAGTGTGCTCGCCCATTGCGCAATTTGCGCCCCTTGTTGCGGGCTGACATGCCCGACAATCGCCACGCCGCGCTTTTGCCGCCATTCATCCCAGTCAGGCTGAACCACTAACCTTGTCTGTTGCATTTCACGCAGCCAGGGTTCGCGGTTTTGCCACCAGTCGCCCAGCGTCATCAGCCAGTCACGGTAAACGGCTCCATCATCATCGCCATATAACGGTTCCGCAAACGGACAATTAATGTGTAACACACCCTGAGTAAGCCGAGACATGACGCTATCCAGCGCAGAAACCAGCCAGCGGGCCGGAATATCCGGCGTAGGCCGCGGCAGATTCAGCGCCAGCATGGGGTGGGACGCATAAAGCCCATGCTGGCGAATAGCCTGATTGGCGCCACAGTCAATCAATTCGGGAGGCCGATCGGCTGTTAGCACGATCAGGCGCTCGCCGGTCAACCCTGCCTCAATGATCGCCGGATAAAGATTCGCCGCCGCCGTGCCGGATGTCACCACAATAGCCACCGGCTCATGGGCGGTTTTTGCCAACCCCAAAGCCAAATGCCCTAATCCCCGTTCGTCAAAATGGGTATGGCAAATCAGCGCGCCATGTTCGACCGCCGACAACGTCAGCGGAGTCGAACGGGAGCCGGGCGCGATACAGATATGGCGGACACCATGACGGGTCAACGCTTCAAGCAGCAACATGGCCCAGCGACGATTAAATACACTTGTTGACATTCTTCACTCAACAGCTCTAGGTGGCAGATTTTTGTAATGATGATATTTTTTCACAGTGCCGACTTTGATATAAAGCGTCGCCGGGCACAACAGACATAAAACAAAACTATGATATATCACCCTCTAACAGGGATTTTAACCCGGCAGCCTTATTTTCCAGTTCCTGCCATTCCTGTTCTGGATCAGAACCGGCCACAATTCCGGCACCGGCATACAGCTTCAAGACATTGTCGCTGATTTCAGCCGAACGCAATGCCACACAAAACTCTGACTGCTGGCGGGAGAGATAACCGGCGGAACCGGCATACCAGCCGCGATCGAACGGCTCATGCCCGGCAATGAAACGACGGGCAACAGCTCTGGGAAAACCGGCCACCGCCGCTGTGGGGTGCAAATTATTGAAACAAACGACATCTGACCTTTCCCTCAGCACCGCCTGAATGGTACGACGCAGATGCTGCACTTTGCGCAGACGAACAATTTCCGGCGGCATCACATTCAGTGATAATGCCGACTGCCGCAAGCGCTGACAAATATCTTCCACCACCAGTCTATTTTCGCACTGGTTTTTCGTATCTTTCATTAGCCAATTGGCAAGGGCTGCGGCCCTACTCTCATCTTTATCGCTCGCCACCGTGCCTGCCAGCGCCTCGGTTTCGAGCTGCGTATCCTTGCGACGATAAAGCCGCTCAGGACTGGAACCGAGAAACGCCTGCCGGGCATCATGCGCCAGCATAAAATGAAAACAATGGTGATTGGCCGCACGACTGGCCGCCATCAAGGTTGTTGCCGGCAACGGCTGTTTCAGAGTTAACGTCGTTGCTCTTGCCAGAACGACCTTTTTCAGCTCCCCGGCGGCAATATCCAGCAGCGTCTGCTGTAGCAGATTGATCCAGTTCTGGCGATCCGGCAGATGATCAACCGTTCTAATTTCGGCCTGCAAGGGTAACAGTGGACGCCCCGGCAGCAGCAAATTGACGAATGCCGACGCTTCATCCGCATCCTGCTGTAATGAGGTTTCACTGAATAAATTAATTTGCAGGCTAAGTTTATTGCCCTGCCGCCGCCACTCGACGCGAGGCAAAAAAAGATAGCTGGGAGATACGGCCGGTCCTCTCTCTCCGGGTGTCTGGTTAAAGGCATTCATCCCCCAGATCCGCACGTTGCGGCCACAACCTTGCTGCAAAAGAAACGCTTCGGCAGCCTGAATATGCTGAAAACCACACACCCGCCCACAAACCGCCGCCTCTTCACTTTCCTGACGATGCCGCCAGTAAAACTGCGGATAGACGGGTTGTGTTGCCAGCCACGGCAACAGTTCAGACGGTTCGCTGATAGTCAATGAACGTGTTATCTGTCTGAAACCAGCGCTTGCAGGCTGTGGTTGGCGCAAATCCTGCTGCATATGCCGCAACAGGTCGGAAAGCTGTTTCACCGTAACCCCGGTATCCTAACGTAAAGCACGGGATTATACGGGAAAAAAAGGCGCTGTGGGTGAGAGGTTATGCAGGATAAAGCGGATAACTCGCCGCTCATCTTTTACACAACTTGCGTTCCCTTATCTGATAATCCGGCCATCGGACGGCTTGAAGTCACGAACTCTTCGATTCAGCAACGCAATTATGGTAGAAAGAAGCCCTTATAACGTCCATTAGGTAGTGTCGTTCAGGTTATGAGTACCACACTGAATTCTGAAGAATCCGGCATAAAACAACAACAGCCAGGCAGAAAGGCGCAGGCAGCCACGCGCATCACTTTTTTTGTCGCGGGTTTTGCTATGGCCTCCTGGGCGCCGCTGGTGCCTTTTGTCAAAAATCGCCTGGCAATCAGTGACGCTTCATTAGGGATGTTGTTGCTTGCTCTTGGCATAGGTTCGTTACTGGCAATGCCGCTTACCGGATTGTTAACCAGCAAACTGGGATGCCGAACCGTGATATTACTGGCCAGCGCCTTGCTTTGTCTGGTGTTGCCTATGCTGACACAAGCAGACACGCTGCCGCTGATGGCGATCACACTGTTCTTTTTCGGCGCGACCATCGGCATGATTGACGTATCAATGAATATTCAGGCGATCACTGTTGAACAGGCCAGTGGCCGGGCAATGATGTCCGGCTTTCACGGATTTTTCAGCATTGGCGGGATAGCGGGCGCAGGTGGCGTCAGCGTTCTGCTGTGGTTGGGGTTGTCCCCCGTGGCGGCGATTCTGATTATTGTCGCCCTGTTCCTGATGCTGCTGTCTCTGGCGCAACGTCATCTGCTGCGTACCACCAATCAGGCTGAGGGCGGCCCGCTATTTGTGATCCCACGCGGCTGGGTGATGTTTATCGGTCTGCTGTGCTTCATTATGTTTCTGGCCGAGGGCGCCATACTGGACTGGAGCGCGCTGTTTTTAACCGTAGAGCGCAACCTGAACAGTGCGCAGGCAGGTATCGGCTATGCGGCGTTTTCCGTCGCGATGACGGTGGGCAGACTGAATGGCGATCGCATCGTCAATGCGCTGGGACGTTATGCCATCCTTACCGGCGGCAGCCTGTGCGCGGCATTGGGCCTGCTGTTGACCATTAGCATCGACCACGCGGCGGCGGCTATTCTGGGTTTCGTGATGGTAGGGATCGGCGCATCAAACGTGGTTCCTATCCTTTTTAGTGCAGCGGGTAATCAAAAAATCATGCCGGCGAATCTGGCTATCGCCTCTATTACTACCGTCGGTTACGCTGGTATTCTGGTTGGCCCGACGCTACTGGGCTTTATCGCGCAGGCAAGTAGCCTGGCGGTGGCATTTGGCTGCGTCGCGCTATTATTATTGCTTGTCAGCGCCAGTGCGCGTGCTGTTATCCGTTAATCAGGAGCGTTAATCAATGCCCGCAATAATAATTCGTTATTTTGCCCTGTTTATCATGCTATTGCTCCTTATAACCGGCATGCTTGGCTATAACTACCTCAGTAACTGGCTGACATATAAAAAACACGCATTAACGGATATTGCTCGGGGTGTACAAAAACGCATCGATACTTATCGTTTTTTTACTTATCAGATTTATGGCAATCTGAATGGCGATACGCCTGCCAGTGAGCCTAATATAAACTCCATTAATCTGATGCCGAATGTTTTTTACGTGGAGAAAAACGGTCAAAAAACCGATGCCCTGATATTCGGCCAACATGATAAAGCGACCTTAAATTCCGTACGCCAAATATCACGCTATCTGGACATTCTGTGGGGCGCGGAAAACGATGTCTATTCCATGTACTATCTTAACGGCATCGATAACAGTCTGACGATGATTTCAACCCAGACGCTGAAAGACATCTCATCCCAGTTTCGGGGCAGTTATATCACCGCGATTGCCGAAGCGCGCCGGACAGAAATGCTGCAACAGGCTAATGTATTAGACGAGCGTGAAAGTTTCTCCCCTATCCGTAAGCTGCGTTTTTACAACGATTATTATTTCACCCTGCGCACCACATTTAATCAGCCCGGTCATCTGGCAACCATTATTGCTTTCGATTTACCTATTGACGATTTGATCCCAGACAATATGCCGCGTGAAAACTTCATTCTGCGGCAAGACACGCCAACCGGTCTTGACACCAATAACAGTAATGAAGATATGGCCGTTGCCCAGTTGAATGGTTCATTGCTTGAGATATCTTCTCAGCTGGTCAATGCACCGGTAAAAATGGTGTTCCAGATCCCAATAAAATCGCTGGTCATTGATATGCTGCATAATAATGTCTGGCTGCTATTACTGAATCTGGCATTACTGATCCTGACCCTTTCCGGCTTTTATATTTTCCGTCACAAATATGCTCACCCTGGCGAAGATTTATCACAACGCCTGCGCAAGCAGATAAATATCTATGATGAAGCGCTTGGTCAAATTCCTCTGGGCATACTGATTTATGACTTTAGCAGCAACAAAGTTATTATGCAGAACGAGCAGGCAGAGAATTTGTTGCCACATCTCAGTCTGCAAAAAATCACTAATATGGCCGATGAGCATCAGGGCGTTGTTCAGGTCACGGTGAATAATGAGATGTATGAAATACGTCAGTTCCGCAGTCAATATTCACCGGACTATTGTCTATTTCTGCTGCGTGAACAGGATAAAGAGATTCTGGTTAATAAAAAGCTTCAGTTGGCCCAGCGTGAATATGAGAAAAATGTCCAGGCCAGGAGACATCTGTTCAGAAATCTACTCAATGAATTCAAACAGCCGCTGCTTTCTCTGCGTCAAAATATACTTTCCATTCGCCATACCGATGATATTGCCGAACAACAGCAGATCATTCAGCAACTCTTGACAGAGGCAGGCCAGTCCCTTGAATTGTTGGAGAATATCGCTTTGCAGGAAAAACTGGAAACGCAGGAATGGAAGCCTGCCAACGACAGTTTCTCCCCATTGGCAATAGTCGATAATCTATTACTGGAGCTATTGCCAAGAATTAATCAAAAAGGGCTTTGCCTGATTAATCACTACAAACTGGATATTAATCAAACCTATCTGGGCGATAGTGAACTGCTGAAAAAAATACTGTCGCTGCTGCTAAATTATGCGATTACCAATACCGACTACGGCAAGATTACGGTTTCCGTCGATCATGATAGCAATGCGCCAGAAAAACTGATTGTTCGGGTCAGCGATACCGGCGCCGATATAGCGGGAAGCGAGCAGGATAATCTTAATTACCCCTTTTTAAATCCAACAACATCCGATCGCTTCAGTCAAAATTCAGGATTGACCCTATTCCTGTGCAATAAGCTCTGCCATAAACTTGGCGGCAAGTTGAATATCCACAGTAAAACCGGGCTTGGAACACACTATATTCTGACGGTAAAACTGGAGCCGGAAGCCCTCCCGGTTGAAGAAGAGAAACTGCTGGAGGGCATCACTGTATTGCTGGATATCACGTCAGATGAAGTACGGCACATTGTCAGCCATCTGCTTACTGGCTGGGGGGCCAACTATCTGCTTGTTGATGACCGTCAGATCAATCAACAAGCAGACCTGTGCATCACGGACGATCCGCAAAGAACGGCGAACTCTTCTATATTGCTCAGTGGCGATGATACCGCGTTAATTCCTCTGGGGCCCGATCGGTTGCGGGTGAATTATAATATCAGCCAGCTATTGCTGGAAGCATTGCTTAAGTTGATTGAGCAACAGTTGGAAACGCCAGTGGATACGGCGCCGACAGGGGATAGTCACGATATCGGCTTTTACGCCGACCAACTGGCATCAAGTGATTATTATGCCCTGTTTGTTGAGACAGTACCGGATGATTTAAAGAGACTGTATACTGAGGCGCAAGAGGGCGATTTTTTGTCACTTGCACAAACGGCACATCGGCTGAAAGGCGTGTTTGCCATGTTAAACCTGCATCCCGGCAAACAACTGTGTGAGCAGCTTGAACAGCATATTACCGCGCACGACAGTGTACAGATCGAAAATAACCTCCATGAAATTGGAGGATTTGTCAGTGCATTATTGCATCCAGTAGATTTCAAGGTGCAGGAAAGCGGCAAGCGGGCGAATCCCGATGAGCTTACATCAGAAGTGATTCGGGTAAGTAAGCGCAGCCAACACACCAGCGACTTGAACGGAGAAGGGATGCAGCAAGGTAGCCAACCTATGAGTAACCTAAACGATGAGTAACCTAAACGTAATTATTGCCGACGACCATCCTATTGTCCTTTTTGGCATCAGAAAGTCGCTTGAACAAATTGAATGGGTCAATGTGGTTGGTGAATTTGAAAACTCGACAGCATTGATCAATAACCTGCCGAAACTGGACGCCAACGTTTTAATCACAGATTTGTCGATGCCGGGAGATAAATACGGCGATGGCATTACTTTAATTAAATATATTAAACGTCATTTCCCACACCTCTCGATTATTGTTCTGACCATGAACAATAACCCGGCCATTCTGAGCGCCGTGCTGGATTTGGATATTGAAGGTATTGTACTAAAACAGGGCGCACCGACCGATTTACCCAAGGCATTGGCCGCTTTGCAGAAAGGTAAAAAGTTTACGCCGGACAGCGTTTCCAAAGTGTTGGAAAAAATCAGCGCCAGCGGTTATGGCGACAAACGCCTGTCGCCGAAAGAAAGCGAAGTCTTACGCTTATTTGCCGAAGGTTTTCTGGTAACCGAAATTGCCAAGAAACTTAACCGCAGTATCAAAACCATCAGCAGCCAGAAAAAATCCGCCATGACAAAATTAGGTGTGGATAACGATATTGCGCTGCTGAACTACCTCTCTTCGGTTAACGGCAACTCAACGCAAACAGAAAAAGAGTGAGTAAAACCCCATGACAGACTCCCTCCCCTTCTCAGGGGGGGAGTGAGACAAAATCTTCAATGGGTTAGCCCCTGCCCCTTACCAGTCGAGGGCATTCAGGTTGCTGAAGCCTCTCTGGCCTGACGCACCGTATTACTGTAATCAGACAATGTCTGCTGCAAGATATCCAGCGTCACCGGTTTTGATAAACAATTATCCATACCCGACTGTAAACAGCGCTGCCTTTCTTCCGCCAGCGCATTCGCCGTAACGCCAATAACCGGGAAAGTCTGCCCTAATTCACGTAACCGTTGGGTTAATCGGTAACCATCCATATTCGGCATGTTGACGTCTGTCAGCACAATATCAATTTTATTTTTACTCAATACGCTCAATGCATCTACACCATCATTGGCCGTCATCGCCTTATATCCCAACGATCCAAGCTGATCCGCCAGCAAACGCCGGTTAATCGGATGGTCATCCACCACCAGAATCATGATGTCGCCATTCTCGATACGGCCATAATTGGTCAACGGTGTTGAGAGTGTTGAATGCGATGTGTCATTGGTATCCGAGCGGTAAATTTTCTCCAACAAATCAGGCAAATGATGTGGCGTAGAGGTGCTATGCACCCAATGTCCGTGGCGGATTTCCTGTGCTGATCCGGTATGCGAACCACTAATCAAAATATGCGCCCGCACCTCAAATGCCAGCGAAACCGTATAATCACTGATGATCACATCATCTATGGCGATCGTCTGGCGCTGATAGCGGCAAGCCTGTAAGCCGTGCGCCGATAAAAGCGCCAGCAGATAAGACTCCAACCGAGCATTGCGCACCATAAGCCAGCACCTTTTTCCCTGCAAACCGGCATTAATCGCCACCGGGACATAACGTGCTTTATAGAGGGGAAGCCTGATACCAAACAGACTGCCCAACCCAGGATCTGATTCAATGGTGATATCGCCATCCATTAAGTTGACCAATTTTTCACAGATGGCCAGCCCAAGCCCCGTGCCCTGGAAATGACGCTGAACGCCGCTCCCCGCCTGAAAGAACGGATCAAACAGTTTCACGGTTTCGCGGGACGGGATCCCCACCCCGGTATCACGCACCTGGAATTCCAGGTAACCATCTCGACAGCCCACCTGGAAGATAATGCATCCGGTATCGGTAAATTTGATGGCATTGCTCAACAGATTAGAGAGAACCTGTTGTAAACGCACCGGATCGCCAGACAGGCTCACCGGCACATTCGGGTCAATAAAGCAGTACAACGAAAGACGTTTTTTCACCACCAGCGGTAAGTAATTACTGGTGATATGGCTGATGACCTCATGTGGGGCAAATTCACAGGATTCAATTTTCAACTGTTCAGATTCAATCTTGGAAAAATCGAGGATGTCGCTGATAATTTTCAGCAGTAACGAGGATGAATTATTCATCGCCGCAACCAGACGGTTCGCATCCCTGGGTAAGGCTTTGGTTTGTAACAAGTCCAGATTACCGATAATGCCATAGAGCGGCGTGCGCAATTCATGGCTTACCGTTGCCAGAAACATCGATTTAGACTGGCTCGCCTGTTCCGCGGCATTGGCCATTTCCTGTAGCGACTCTTCCATTTTGACACGGGCGCTGACATCCAACAGCACACAAATTGCCACGTTCTCATTACGATAACGGGAGTGTACAAAGCTGATTTGCAGGTGATGGTTTCTGCTGGTCATCACATCGACAAATTTAGATTGCTGCTCGCAGATAATGCGGGTAATACGCAGACGATCCTCATGGGTAAGCAAATTCAGGTAATTATGCGCCAACTCATTACTGAGAATATTGGTGCCGTCATTGATCCGCAAAATACAAATACCCACAGGCGCAGATGCCACAATTTTGCGATTGAACTGTTCGTTTTCTCCTAACTGGAAAGCATTGACTTCAGCAGGCAACAACATTTTCCGCTCAAAGAGCCATGCAAGCACAAACAGCAATATGGCAGACAGTGCGTTAAGCACCACCATATTAACGATCAGCGTACCAATATGGGACAGTAATACTTTTAGCGGCAGCGAATAAACGATGCTGAAAGAGGTGGGCGGCAGGTTTTTTTTCAGAATAATTTCATCATAGCCATTCACGTAACCAAAGTAATTATGGTCTGCCGGATAATTGCTCACAGAAGAGGTGTAGCGACCAGCCCCCTCAGAAAACTGCAAAACAGTCTGGTTATATTGATTGAGCAACTTTACACTTATCGGGAATTTCCCTAAGGTCACGAAATCATCAAGGCGGATTGTCTGCTCAATCCCCATAATCACTTCCAGCTTATTACCGGCATAAATTGGCGTCAGGGCATACAAATAACCGACATCCGGTATTGATGCCGGCGTAATCCAGTAAACGGTTTCATCCCGCACGACTGACTGGACGGCATTTTTTTGCTCCAGAAAGCGATCCTGAACATTTTTAAGCAGGTTATCGCGGTCAAGCGACGGGTTGCGGATACCAAAATCCACCATACACCGACGATCGCCGCCAACAAAAAAAACCCGATTAAGGTCGTATACCGCAGAAAAATTTTCACGCCAGCCATAAAAAAAATCATTTAACAACGCCAAGGGAGTATTACTTTCCCCGTAATTAACCGAACAATTTGCACCGGGATATAACGGATAAATAGATAACGCAGGATCGTCATCTGTCGGTTGACGTTGAATACCGGCAGAGTTCATCAGCCGGTTGGCGGCTAAATATTTAAGCTCACGAACAATATCGGCGGCGTGACGAATATACCCCTGAGACTGATCAAAACTCAGGTTATACTCCTGGCGCAGTTCCGACTCCTTTTCATTTAGTATCTTGCTGATATAAAAAACGGATATCAGCGCGCCGAGCACCCACAGCATCATTGCCAGCACCCGAAACAAATAACGGGAAACTTTTAAGGTTGTATGGAAAGAGGCGAGATATTTCAAGTGGATACCGTTGGACTTAAGAAAGCCGAAAAAGATGCGCAAACCTGCGTACACACTACCTATACTGCATAAAAAAAGCCAGCGCATCACACGCTGGCCTGACATTTACCCTAAGTTTATGCGTCGTCTTCCGCCACGTCATCATCGGTATCGATGTCGTCGGCAACGTCGTCGTCTTCGGCAATTTCACCGTCAACCGGCACGACACCGTCCAACTCTTCATCTTCCACCGGTTCAGCAACACGTTGCAGACCAACCACATGCTCATCCTCTGCCGTACGGATCAGCGTAACGCCCTGGGTGTTACGCCCCACAATACTGACTTCAGAAACACGGGTACGAACCAGCGTTCCCGCATCGGTGATCATCATGATCTGGTCGGCGGCATCGACCTGAACGGCGCCGACAACTTTACCATTCCGCTCGCTCACCTTAATGGAGATGACCCCTTTGGTGGCACGGGACTTGGTTGGATATTCGCTGACGGCGGTACGCTTGCCGTAGCCGTTCTGCGTAACCGTAAGAATATCCCCTTCACCGCGTGGAATGATCAGGGAAACAACACGATCTTCGCCTTGCAGATTGATGCCGCGAACTCCGGTTGCCGTTCGGCCCATAGAGCGAACCGCGCTTTCAGAGAAGCGAACCACTTTCCCTTCCGCCGAGAACAACATCACTTCATCGCTGCCGTCGGTCAGATCGACGCCAATCAGTTCATCACCGTCATTCAGATTAACAGCAATAATACCGGCACTACGCGGACGGCTGAATTCAGTCAGTGCGGTTTTCTTCACCGTGCCGCTGGCGGTTGCCATAAAGACATGGCGGCCTTCTTCGTATTCCCGCACCGGCAGGATCGCCGTAATGCGTTCATCCGGTTCAAGCGGCAACAGGTTAACGATGGGGCGACCACGCGCACCACGGCTGGCTTCCGGTAGCTGATAAACTTTCATCCAGTACAGACGGCCACGGCTGGAGAAACACAGGATCGTATCGTGGGTGTTGGCCACCAGCAGACGATCAATGAAGTCTTCTTCTTTAATACGCGCCGCTGACTTACCCCGCCCGCCACGACGCTGCGCTTCATAGTCACTCAGCGGCTGATACTTAACGTAGCCCTGGTGCGACAAGGTCACGACCACATCTTCCTGATTAATCAGATCTTCGATGTTGATGTCAGCGGTATTAACGGTGATTTCAGTACGACGTTCGTCGCTGTATTGCGCTTTGATGGCTTCCAGCTCTTCGCGGATCACTTCCATCAGACGTTCCGGGCTTTCCAGGATATAAAGCAGTTCGGCAATCTGCGCCAGCAACTCTTTATATTCATCCAGCAGCCTTTCATGCTCCAGACCGGTCAGTTTCTGCAAACGCAGATCCAGAATCGCCTGAGCCTGTTGCTCTGTCAGATAGTAACGCCCCTCGCGGATACCGAACTCCGGCTCCAGCCATTCAGGGCGTGCGGCGTCATCACCCGCACGCTCCAGCATGGCGGAAACCGTGCCCAGCGCCCATGATTGGGCAATTAATCCGGCTTTTGCTTCCGCCGGTGACTGAGCACGGCGAATCAATTCAATGATCGGATCGATATTCGCCAGCGCAATCGCCAGGCCTTCCAAAATGTGCGCACGATCGCGGGCTTTACGCAGTTCAAAAATAGTCCGGCGAGTGACCACTTCACGGCGGTGGCGCACAAACGCTGAAAGAATATCTTTTAGCGGCATGATTTTCGGCTGGCCCTGATGCAGCGCCACCATGTTGATGCCGAAAGAGGTTTGCAACTGAGTCTGGGAATAAAGGTTGTTCAGCACCACCTCACCCACCGCGTCACGTTTAATCTCAATGACGATGCGCATACCGTCTTTATCGGACTCGTCACGCAGCGCACTGATGCCTTCAATACGCTTGTCTTTCACCAGTTCGGCAATTTTTTCAATCAGGCGCGCTTTGTTCACCTGATAAGGAATTTCATGCACGATAATGGTTTCACGCCCGGTTTTGGCGTCAGTTTCCACTTCGGCGCGGGCGCGAATATAAATTTTGCCACGCCCGGTGCGGTACGCCTCTTCAATACCACGCCGGCCATTAATGATGGCGGCGGTCGGAAAGTCCGGCCCTTTAATGTGCTCCATCAACCCTTCAAGGCTGATATTTTCATCGTCGATATAGGCCAGACAACCGTTCACCACTTCCGTCAGGTTATGCGGTGGAATGTTGGTCGCCATCCCGACGGCAATACCGGAAGACCCGTTGACTAACAGGTTGGGTATGCGGGTTGGCATGACCTCAGGAATTTGCTCCGTGCCATCATAGTTCGGCACAAAATCAACCGTGTCTTTTTCCAGGTCGGCCAACAGTTCATGGGCAATTTTCGACATGCGTATTTCGGTGTAACGCATTGCCGCAGCGGAGTCGCCGTCAATTGAACCAAAGTTGCCCTGCCCGTCAACCAGCATGTAACGCAGTGAGAACGGCTGCGCCATACGCACGATGGTTTCATAAACGGCGGCGTCGCCGTGCGGGTGATATTTACCGATCACGTCCCCGACAACACGGGCTGATTTTTTATACGGTTTGTTCCAGTCGTTCCCCAATACGCTCATCGCGTACAGTACGCGACGATGTACCGGTTTTAGTCCATCACGAACATCTGGTAACGCACGCCCGACAATAACGGACATGGCATAGTCCAGATACGAGCTTTTCAGCTCTTCTTCAATGTTGACCGGTGTGATTTCTCTGGCAAGGTCGCTCATGGAGCCGCTATCCCTCTATTTATGCATCTACCCGAGTTCAAAAGGTGGAAAAGTATATCACAAAGCGCAGTTTCGGGGGAAACTCCTGCCAATCAACCAGGGATGGTCGCTTAAGCGCAAGATTAGAAAATCGATGATCGCTATAACATCGCAGGCGCTGACGATATACTCGCGGGAGACGAAGATAACCAAAGGTCGTGATTGCACATGAATGCAGAAAATCAAACACCGAACGTCGACCAGCAGGAAATTGCCAAATTTGAAGCCATTGCTTCACGCTGGTGGGATCTGGAAGGCGAGTTCAAACCATTACACCGCATCAACCCGCTGCGGCTGGGCTACATTGCGCAGCATACCGAAGGGCTGTTTGGCAAGAAAGTGCTGGATGTGGGCTGCGGCGGCGGCATTCTGGCCGAAAGCATGGCGCGGGAAGGCGCGGATGTCACCGGTCTGGATATGGGGGCCGAGCCGTTGCAGGTGGCCCGTTTACACGCGCTGGAAAGCGGTATGGCGGTGAATTACATTCAGCAAACCGTCGAGGCGCACGCTCAGGCGCACAGCGGTGAATATGATGTCGTTACCTGTATGGAAATGCTGGAACACGTTCCCGACCCGCAATCAGTGGTTCAGGCCTGTGCAAATCTGGTTAAACCGGGCGGCCATGTTTTCTTCTCCACCATTAACCGCAACGCCAAAGCCTGGATAATGGCCGTCGTCGGCGCCGAATACCTTCTGAAGATACTACCGCGTGGCACGCACGATATTAAAAAGTTCATCCGCCCTGCCGAACTGATTGGCTGGATTGACGCCACCCCGCTGCACGAAAAGCACATCATCGGATTACACTACAACCCGCTGACAGACCGCTTTAAACTCGGTTCGAATGTGGATGTGAACTATATGTTGCATACGCAATCCGCCAATCCTGCCAATCCTGCCAATCCTGCCAATCCTGCCAATTAAGAATAATCTTAAACATTGCGTAACACCTTGTTGCGCAATTTCTTCCCATCGACGAGAAAATCGCCGTCTTATCCAGATTTTCTTTTTTTTCCAGATTGTTGACATCGTCTTCAGCCCTTACAAAACAAGACCTAAGTAAAACACGGCGTTTCAGAACCTTAATTTCACGCCAAAATCAACTCTTGTTCTTAAAAGAATCCTAACTACAATACTCACCATATAGTGATTCCTTTATCAAAAATCCCCTATATGTAGTATTTATGCACAGAGTTAACCACAGCAGGATCGTGAATAAACAGGGGCATTTTTATTTCACCCACAGGTAAATCCCAACATGAACCAGAGCTTGCTCGTTACCAAGCGCGATGGCAGTAAAGAAAGAATCAATCTGGATAAAATCCACCGGGTCATTACCTGGGCTGCGGAAGGATTGCACAATGTCTCTGTTTCTCAGGTGGAACTGCGCTCTCACATTCAGTTTTATGACGGCATCCGCACTGCGGATATCCACGAAACCATCATTAAAGCGGCAGCGGATCTGATCTCCCGTGAAAGTCCGGATTACCAGTTTCTGGCCGCACGTCTGGCCATTTTCCATCTGCGTAAAAAAGCCTACGGTCAGTTTGAACCGCCTGCACTGCTGGCTCACGTCAGCAAAATGGTCGACATGGGTAAATACGACAAACATCTGCTGGAAGACTATAGCCCGGAAGAGTTTGCCGAAATGGATACGTTCATCGACCACTGGCGCGACATGAATTTTTCCTATGCGGCGGTTAAGCAGCTCGAAGGGAAATATCTGGTTCAGAACCGCGTGACCGGCGATATCTATGAAAGCGCCCAGTTCCTGTATATTCTGGTGGCGGCCTGCCTGTTCTCCGGCTATCCGCGTGAAACCCGTCTGGATTACGTAAAGCGTTTTTATGATGCCGTCTCCACGTTCAAAATCTCGCTGCCGACGCCGATTATGTCCGGCGTGCGTACCCCGACCCGTCAGTTCAGTTCCTGTGTGCTGATCGAATGCGGCGATAGCCTGGATTCCATCAACGCCACCTCCAGCGCTATCGTGAAATACGTTTCCCAGCGCGCCGGTATCGGTATCAATGCCGGTCGCATTCGCGCACTGGGCAGCCCGATCCGCGGCGGCGAGGCCTTCCATACCGGCTGTATTCCCTTTTACAAACACTTCCAGACGGCAGTGAAATCCTGCTCTCAGGGTGGTGTGCGCGGGGGAGCGGCCACGCTGTTCTACCCGATGTGGCATCTGGAAGTGGAAAGTCTGCTGGTGCTGAAAAACAACCGTGGCGTGGAAGGCAACCGCGTCCGTCACCTCGACTATGGCGTACAGATTAATAAGCTGATGTACCAGCGTTTGGTTAAAAGCGAAGATATCACGCTGTTCAGCCCGTCCGATGTACCGGGGCTGTATGATGCTTTCTTTGCCGATCAGGAGGAATTTGAACGCCTGTACGTGAAATATGAGCAGGATGACGGCATCCGCAAGCAGCGTATTAAAGCGGTGGAGCTGTTTTCCCTGATGATGCAGGAACGCGCCTCAACCGGTCGTATTTATATCCAGAATGTGGATCACTGCAATACCCACAGCCCGTTTGACGCCCAAATCGCCCCGGTTCGTCAGTCCAACCTGTGTCTGGAAATTGCCTTGCCCACCAAACCGCTGGAAGACGTTAACGACGAAAACGGCGAAATCGCGCTGTGTACGCTATCCGCCTTTAACCTCGGCGCCATCAACAGCCTTGACGATCTGGAAGAACTGGCGACATTGGCGGTTCGCGCACTGGATGCCCTGCTCGATTATCAGGACTATCCGATCCCAGCCGCCCAGCGCGGCGCGATGGGGCGTCGTACCCTGGGCATCGGCGTGATCAATTTCGCCTACTATCTGGCAAAAAACGGCGTGCGCTATTCCGACGGCAGCGCCAACAACCTGACCCACAGAACGTTTGAAGCCATTCAGTATTATCTGCTGAAAGCCTCTAACGTATTGGCGCGTGAGCAAGGCGCCTGCCCGTGGTTCAACGAAACCACCTACTCGCAGGGTGTGTTGCCGATTGATACTTACAAACGCGATCTTGACGCGGTTTGTAACGAACCGCTGCATTACGACTGGGAAACGCTGCGTCACGAGATTAAACAACACGGCCTGCGCAACTCGACGTTGTCCGCATTGATGCCGTCTGAAACCTCTTCGCAGATATCCAATGCCACCAATGGTATTGAGCCGCCGCGTGGTCACATCAGCGTCAAGGCGTCTAAAGACGGTATTCTGCGTCAGGTGGTGCCGGAATATGAAACGCTGAAAGACGCTTACGAACTGTTGTGGGAAATGCCCAACAATGATGGCTATCTGCAACTGGTCGGCTTAATGCAGAAATTTGTCGATCAGGCGATTTCGTCCAATACCAACTACGATCCGTCTCGTTTTGCGTCTGGCAAAGTGCCGATGAAGCAATTACTGAAAGATTTGCTGACAGCGTATAAACTCGGCGTAAAAACGCTCTACTACCAAAACACCCGTGATGGTGCGGAAGATGCGCAGGGCGACCTGTTGGCAGAATCGCAGGACGACGGTTGCGAAGGCGGAGCCTGTAAGATTTAAGCCCGTATTAAGGCTGTAATGGCAGCCTAATGTTCTGACAAAGCCGCTTGTAAGCCTGAGATACACGGGCCTACCGTACCGAGGGGCGCTCCGGCGGCTTACGCCGCTACGACCCCTCAGTACGCTCTCCCTAGTAAAGAGCTTTGTCAATGGTCTGAGGCTGTAATGGCAGCTTAATACTTTTATGGCAGGCCGCCGCAAGCGGCGTTAAAAAATGCTCCCGGCATTTTTTTATGGCGGGCTATCCCTGCCCGCCCCCTTTCGGGCCGCCGCAAGCGGCGTTAAAAAATGCTCCCGGCATTTTTTTGGAGAGAACAATGGCTTATACCACTTTTTCACAGAATAAAAACGACCAGCTCCTTGAACCGATGTTCTTTGGTCAGTCGGTTAACGTTGCTCGTTTCGATCAGCAAAAATACGAAATTTTTGAGAAACTCATTGAGAAACAACTCTCTTTTTTCTGGCGTCCGGAAGAGGTTGATGTTTCCCGTGATCGTATCGATTACCAGGCGTTGCCTGATCATGAAAAACACATATTTATCAGCAATCTGAAATACCAGACTTTGCTGGATTCCATTCAGGGTCGTAGCCCGAATGTGGCGCTGCTACCGCTGATTTCCATTCCAGAATTGGAAACATGGGTGGAAACCTGGGCGTTTTCAGAAACCATCCACTCACGTTCCTACACCCATATTATCCGTAACATTGTTAACGACCCGTCACTGGTGTTTGATGACATCGTCACCAATGAAGAGATCCTCAAACGTGCCAAGGACATTTCCGGTTACTACGACACACTGATCGAAATGACCAGCTACTATCACCTGCTGGGTGAAGGCACCCATCAGGTGAATGGTAAAACCATAACCGTCAATTTGTATGAGCTGAAAAAGAAACTTTATCTGTGCCTGATGAGCGTTAACGCGCTGGAAGCGATCCGTTTCTACGTCAGCTTTGCCTGCTCGTTCGCCTTTGCCGAGCGTGAACTGATGGAAGGCAACGCCAAAATCATCAAGCTGATTGCCCGTGATGAAGCCCTGCACCTGACGGGTACTCAACATATGCTGAACCTGATGCGATCAGGTAATGACGATCCGGACATGGCTGGCATTGCGCAAGAGTGTCAGCAAGAGTGCTACGACCTGTTCGTACTCGCCGCCCAGCAGGAAAAAGAGTGGGCTGAATACCTGTTCCGTGATGGCTCGATGATTGGCCTGAACAAAGATATCCTGTGCCAGTATATTGAATACATTACCAATATTCGTATGCAGGCGGTGGGTCTGGCGCTACCGTTCACAACACGCACTAACCCTATTCCGTGGATTAACGCCTGGCTGGTTTCCGATAACGTACAGGTTGCCCCGCAGGAAGTGGAAGTCAGTTCTTATCTGGTGGGCCAGATTGATTCCGAAATCAATGCCGATGACCTGAGTGATTTCCAACTGTAGTCATGACCATATCAACCATTACACTGCGCACATCCGGTGCGCAGTTCGCCTGCTCAGATGCCGGGCGCTCACTGCTGGACGTGCTGGAGTTTAATCGGGTCAACGTCGAATATCAGTGCCGTTCCGGCTATTGCGGTTCATGCCGTATCCGCTTGCTCAAGGGCAAGGTGGCCTACCGTCAGACACCGCTGGCCTGCATTCAGCAAGACGAAATCCTGCCCTGCTGCTGTATGCCGCTGGACGATATTGAACTGGATATGTAAGGCGGCGCGAGGTGTTACGCCTGCTCCGATTGCGCCGCAACCGGCTGTTCGGCCAGCCAGCCGAATACCTCGTCAATGCCAAGCACATCCGCATAACGGGCGTTGAGATCCAACAGCGTAAAATCCAACACGGACTGACTTCTATCACCGGCAATCTCGCGTGGTAATACCACGTGAAACCCATCCTGGAACGCTTCAATCGCTGTGGCGCGCAAACTGCCGCTAGCGGTTACCCCGCCCAGAATGAGCGTATCCACGCCCTGCCGTTTCAGCCACGTCGTCAGATCGTGGCCGTGCAAATCGGAGATATAACAGGTGGATTGCATCCGATCGAAGGCGATACCTTCCAGCTCCGCATCAATCTGATTAAGGTAGGCATCCTCCGTCAGCGCCGTGATAGAGGAGAACTTTTTCCCCCACATACGGGAAAAGTGGTGCTCTTCCTGATAAATCGTACGGCTGAATACCGTCGGCAATTGATGTTGCCTGGCCTGTTCCAGCAACTGACGCAGCGCAGCTTTATTAAACGACGTATTGATCGCCAGCGTGGAGCCCGAATCCATAAAGGCATAGGTCACGTCCCGTATCAGAACCGCCGCCTTCGAGCCAAAACCGATTTTACTGGCAAACCCGGTCTGTGAATAAATGAGCTGGATTTCATCGGCCAGATAGCGCCGCTGGCCGCCGGGGGTGTAAACCACCTTAAGGCCATAGGTTTTCACCTCGCCATTTTCCTCCAGACGCCTCAAGGTGCTGGCGGAGATCCCCAGCATTTTCGCCGCATCAGAAACCGTCAATAATTTATCGTACATAACACGCCATCCTGGTTAACCGGAAAAAACCACCCTACTGCCCGGAGCACTTATCTTCCGCCCGTCGCATTGACTGGCGGGCGGTTTATTTTCATTGATAGCAGACCGGAGGTAAATAGCGATGCCAGTCGGTCATCTGCTGATAGTACAATCCCAGATCCGCCAACGCCTGTTCATTACCGTGTCGGGCAACCCATTGCATACCGATAGGCAATCCCGAACGGGAAAAACCGACCGGTAGCGTCAGCGTCGGCACCCCGGCGTTGGTAAACGGCATATTGAACGCCGGCGAACCGGTAAGCGCCAGGCTATACGGCGCCAGCGTCGGCGTGGCGGGCGTCATCAGGATATCCACCCCATCAAACAACGCCGCCAGCTCTGCGCGGTAACGAGCCCGAGTCTGCTGGGCTTGCAGATACTCATGGGCGGAAACAGCCAGGCCTTGTTGCAGGAACTCCTGTAAATAGGCGCCGAACAACATAGGCGTTTTCAGGAAATTAAGACGATGATAGGCGGCGCATTCAGCCTGCATTACAATCTGATGCGCCTGACAGGCCGCATCGAAACTTTCCGGCAACCCGATACGTTGCAATTGAACGCCGCGTCCGGCCAGTTCATCCATCGCCCGCTGGCAGGCAACGCCGATTTCATCATCCACGTCGGCAAACCACGGATGTGCCACGATGCCGACAGTATAATCGTGCTTCTCCCTTAATTGCAGCGGCGAGTAAGCCAGCGGCTGGGTGGCCTCATCCCGTGAGTCCGGGCCTGACAGCGCGTTATACACCAGTACCGCATCCTCAACCGTGTGAGTAAAAGCGCCGACATGATCCAACGACCAACTGGCGGGGATAACCCCGGCTTTACTGATGCGCCCATAGGTCGCTTTCAGCACTGTGACCCCGTTAAACGCCGCCGGACGGGATAGTGACCCAGCAGTCTGCGTTCCCAGCGTCATCAGCGCCATACGTGCGCCAAGCGCGGCGGCAGAACCGCTGCTGGAGCCGCCGGGCGTATGCTGAGGATTCCAGGCGTTGCCCGTCTCGGGCGGCGTGCCTAAATTGGCGAACTCCGTCGTCGTCAGTTTGCCCAGCAGCAACGCGCCCATCTCATCAAGCCTATCGATAACGCTGGCATTTTCGCTGGAGATCATCCCCTGACAGACTTTGGAACCGCCCTCGGTGGGCAGCCCGCGGGTATGGAAGATATCCTTGGCGCCATAGGGAATGCCAAATAGCGCTGGCTTACAAGCAATCGCCGCCATCTGCCGGTCCAGCTCCGCCGCCCGCCGTTTGGCGCCGTCCCGGTCGAGATAGCGCCAGGCGTTGATCTGACCATCACGCTCATCGATACGGGCCAGAAAATGACTCAGCAACTCCCCAGGCGAAACTTTACGCTCCGCCAACATTCGCCGGGTGGCGGCGATAGTGGCAAAAGGCGAATGATCCAACGTGTTTTTCATAAAGCTTTTCCTTATCAGGGTTTGCTGGCGAACTGACCATCGACAACCTGTTCATAAGGCATATCCTGCGTGATATTGCCGACGAATTTCTGGATATCGATAGCGGTTGTGAATGCCAAAGGAGAAATAACCGCGTTAGCGGGATAGACATTGCTGTCGATCATGCGCTGCACCGCCGCATCCACCACCTTGGCGTCCAGGGAGGCGAACTCCAGACGGGCCACCTTTTTCGCTTCATCAGGCTGCTGGTGAATAAAGGCCAGCGACTGGTTGATGGATTTGACGAAACGTGCGACCAGTTGCGGATTGTCGGTGATGGTTTTCTCTGAAGTATTAATGGTGGAGAAAGCATATTCCGGGTAGTCGCGGGTAAAGTCATAAATCACCTTCAGCCCCTGCCCTACCCCCTGATCGGCCTGAGGCTCATAAACCACCGCCACATCCGCTCTGCCGGCCAGCAACGGCCCCAGTTCCGATCCATTCTGGACTTCGTTAATCGTGACGTCTTTCTTGGCATCCAACCCATGTTGTTGCAGCAAACGCAGCAGCAGCGTGTTGGACGTGCCAGGAGCCAGACCGGAAACCAGGCGTTTCCCCTTCAGATCGGCAGGCGAATTAAAGGTAAAGTCCGGCTTGGCCAGTATCCACACCGGCGCGCTGTTGGCGACGGCGCTGACAGCCTTGGCTGCGCCGCCTTTCTGTTGAGCAAATCCTACATGTTCAGGGCCGTGAACCGAGAACTGTGCCTCGCCGGACAGTACGGCCGCCAGCGCAGTGGGGCCGGAACCAGCCGATCGGATTGTCGCCACATCAATCTGATTCTGAGCGAATATTCCCTGATGTTTTGCCACATAGACCGGCAGATACAGCAACGAGTGAAACGCCTCAGTTACCAGCACGCGATCGGCCTTGCCATCAGCGGCAAAGCTGCCAGCGGAGCCAAGGGTAAAGGCAGCGGCGCACAGCCATGAAACAAATTTATTCATTGTTGAATTCCTTCGATTAATGGGTTACGGAACAAGCGAACGGCACGACTAACGATTAACGGACTGGCGTTCCCAGGGCAGCAACCAACGCTGTAACTGAATAACCAGCAGATAAAGCACAATAGCGACAAACAACAGGGTAAAGACGCCGACCCACACCACATTGAGGTTGAACAGGTTACCGGCGACGAAAATCATTTTGCCCAGACCATAATCAGAGGAGATAAATTCCCCGCCGATATCGGCAATCAGCGCGAAACCAATGTTCAGACGGAAGGCGGAGATGATCCACGGCAGCGTGGACGGGATCACCACTTTGCGGAAAATCTGATTCTTATTAGCGCCGAGCGAACGCATCAAATTCACCTGATTGTCATCAATCTGGTGCGTTCCCTGCCACGCTGACAACAGCGCCACGATATAAGTGGCGATAAATGCCAGGGCGATTTTGGAAAACAGCCCGGAGCCGAACCAAATGATAATGATCGGAGCCAGCGCGATTTTCGGCAGCCCGTTCAGGGCAATAAAAAACGGATCGAGGATGCGCGCCAGCGCCGGGGAATACCACAGCAGCAGCCCGGACAACGACCCCATCAGACTGCCCAGCACAAAGCCGATCACCGTGGCGTAGACCGTGAAATAGGTATTGGTCAGCAGTTCACCGTTCGCCAGCAACCGGACAAACTCATGCCAAATCCCCACTGGGGAGCCCATCAGAAAAGCATTAACCATGCCAGCGTCTACGCCGTACTGCCATAGCGCCACGATTGCGATAAGGATCAGCGCCCGCCAGCTATTATCTTTCAGCAGAGACTGAAACTTCTTTTTGCGCCGACGGCTCAGGGCCGACAAACGGGAACGGTTTTTATCCGCAGCGGTAATTGGCGTATTCATAGCCTGCCTCCCAGTTGAATATCCATGTCGGCCCATATCGCATCGAAAAATTGTTGATAGCGCGCATCTTTCCGGGCGCCTAAAGCAGAACCGTGTTGCTTGGCCAGACCAACGTCATAGGTCTTTTTATTCCACGTAGGCCGCTGCGACATCACCACGATACGATCGGACATGGAAATGGCCTCGCCGATATCGTGCGTGATCAGCACCACCGTTTTGCCGTATTCATTAAGAATCGACAGGATCTCTTCTTCCAGCACCAACCGGGTTTGATAATCCAGCGCGGAGAACGGCTCATCGAGCAGAATGATGTCCGGATCGATCACCAGCGTGCGGATCAGTGCGGCCCTCTGGCGCATCCCGCCGGAAAGCGTGGCGGGATAGGCATGGGCGAAATCCCCCAGACCATATTTCACCAGGTAGTCCATCGCCCGTTTATGACGTTCTTTCTTCGGCACTTCGCTGATTTCCAGACCCAGGCAGACGTTATCGAGGATGGTGCGCCAGGGAAACAGCAGATCCTTTTGCAGCATGTAACCCACCCGGCCTTTCTTGGGAATGGCGTAATATTGATCAAAGACCTGAATTTCACCGGCGGTAGGCGCCAACAGGCCGGCAATCATATTGAACATGGTGCTTTTGCCGCATCCGCTGGGGCCGACGATACTGATAAATTCGTGGTGATAAATATCAATTGAGATGTCTTTAATCACGTCCACCACGTTTTCATCGTGATCGAGAAACTGCTTTTTTACGCCTCTCATAGAGATAGCAACCGGTGGCGACGCGGAAGCGGTCGTCGGTGTCTTGTTTATTGCAGGTGAAAGGCTCATCACATACTCCTGATTAACAGCATTCCAGAGACGCCATTGCCATAGCACGGGCGCATCGCCGGATATAGACCAAGAATGAAGCAAGTCGATTGCGCAGAATCACCGTAACAGAAACTTTTCAAACTTGTCTAATATGACAAACTTATCAAACTTATCAAAGTTTCCTGGCTGTCGGCTTTCCACTTACTGCGTTTTAATCGGGGGGATCGATGTGATGGGCTGAAAATCCGTTCTGTGACGGTTCCATGATTAGCATGAAATAAAGATAACCTGGTCTTTGAGGGAACTGCCGACGGTTTAGGGCTACTCATCAATACTACCGCGCACTAGTCATCTAAATGCATTCAGTTTATTAACCGCAAACACTTTTCATTCACAACATTATAAGGTCAGTTACTGATGAAAATTCCATATATCAGTTCAAGTTCACATACCTCTTCCAGTTCTTCCGCAGGCGCTTCCGGTTCCCAGCAGAAAGCACAGGGAACCGTCGACAGAATTAACAAAAACCTGAATGAATTAAGTGAATTACAAAAATCATTATCCTTGTTGGCGACTAACCGCGCGGCCAAATCACCCGATCCAATTATTCAACAATTCGCCAACGATGCCATGCAACTTAACAGAGATATTTATCAAGCAACCAACAACGCCAACGTTATCATCGATCAGTTGCAAAGAGGCAAACTGAACCCAGAGTACAACGGCCCACACCACGATCTTATTGCCAAAACGGATACCCTGATTTCACACATGGAGTCGCTG
The DNA here is from genome assembly GCF_003666245.1 of Brenneria alni. Classification (GTDB taxonomy): domain Bacteria; phylum Pseudomonadota; class Gammaproteobacteria; order Enterobacterales; family Enterobacteriaceae; genus Brenneria; species Brenneria alni. The sequence continues at coordinate 128,601 of NZ_MJLZ01000002.1, read as the reverse complement.
TCAGAGAGTTACAGAACGTATCAAAAGAGCTAGTTATCACTTATCGACTGAATGGATATCCATCCATTCGGTCTTTGCCGACATACCGCTGCATTACGATCCTCATCTTTAGCGCACACTCCCGGGTAAAAACACTCTCCATACCGCGTTCAATCACTTACACTAAAATAGTCAAAATACTAAAGAGAAGGTAATGTCATGCTAACGTTCATTCCCGTTGTCATCTTCGTGGCGCTAATCCTCGTCTGGTCCGGCATTAAAATCGTACCGCAGGGCTATCAATGGACCGTTGAGCGCTTTGGCCGCTATACCAAAACCCTGATGCCGGGGCTTAATCTGGTGGTGCCGTTCATGGATCGTATTGGCCGCAAAATCAATATGATGGAACAGGTGCTGGATATCCCGTCGCAGGAAGTCATTTCACGCGACAACGCCAACGTGGCGATCGATGCGGTCTGCTTCATTCAGGTTATCGATCCTGCACGTGCCGCTTATGAAGTCAGCAACCTGGAACAGGCGATAGTTAATCTCACCATGACTAATTTTCGTACGGTTTTGGGTTCGATGGAGCTGGATGAAATGCTCTCCCAGCGCGACAGTATCAACAGCCGGTTGCTGCATATTGTCGATGAAGCGACCAACCCGTGGGGCGTCAAGATTACCCGTATTGAGATCCGCGACGTGCGCCCGCCTGCCGAGCTGATTGCGGCAATGAACGCGCAGATGAAAGCGGAACGTAACAAACGTGCCGATATTCTTGAAGCCGAGGGGGTTCGTCAGGCCGCCATTCTGCGCGCCGAGGGGGAGAAACAGTCGCAGATCCTGAAAGCGGAAGGCCAGCGTCAGTCTGCCTTTTTAGAAGCCGAAGCGCGTGAACGTGCGGCAGAAGCTGAAGCGCAGGCGACAAAAATGGTCTCTGAGGCTATTGCGGCGGGCAACATTCAGGCCATCAACTATTTCGTGGCGCAGAAATATACCGACGCGCTGCAACAGATCGGTTCCTCCACCAACAGCAAGGTCATCATGATGCCGCTGGAAGCCAGCAACCTGATGGGCGCCATCGGCGGCATTACCGAGTTGATTAAAGATAGCCAAAATAATCGGAGTCAATAATGGGTATTGAACTGGTGATGGAAAATGCGCACTGGTTCTGGCTGTCGCTCGGCGGCCTGCTGCTGGCGGCTGAGATGCTAGGCGCCAGTGGTTACCTGTTATGGAGCGGGATCTCCGCAGTACTGGTTGGGCTGCTGGTCTGGCTGGCGCCAATGGCATGGCCGTGGCAGGGTATGGTGTTTGCCGTGCTGACCATTGTCACCGCCTTGCTGTGGTGGTACTGGCTGCGTAAGCGAACGCTTGCCCGCCCGCCGTCTACACTCAACCAGCGTGGGCAGCAGTTGGTCGGGCTGCGCGCCACGCTGACCGAACCCGTGGTGGACGGTTTTGGCCGCGTCAGAATTGGCGACAGTACCTGGCGGGTTAAATCAGAACAGGATCTGGCTGCCGGAACGCAGATTGAAGTGGTCGCCGTTGAAGGCATTACGCTGCACGTGCGCCCGATTACGCTTTAACATGCGGCGCGTCGTTCAAGGGAGTCGCCGTCTCTGAATGACAGCAACCGGCAAGATTATTGATAATCGGGCAATCCGCGCCGCTGTCTCCCGGACATTGTTCCGCCAGCGCCAGCAAACGCTGGCGCATCTCTTTTAGCTCTTCAATATGTACTTCAATTTCCTTTACTTTTTGCATGGTACGGGCTTTCACATCCGCGCTGTGCCGTAAAGGATCGTTAAACAACGCCACCAGTTCCCGGCACTCATCCAGTGTAAACCCAACCTGACGAGCCTGACGCAGCAGAGTCAGTTCCTCGATATGATGAGCATTATAACTGCGGTAGCCGTTTTCAGAACGTAATGGCGCGGTCAGCAACGCTTTCTCTTCGTAAAAGCGAATCGTTTTACTGGTGAGACCGGTTTTTTTGGCGACATCGCTGATATTCATCATTTCCCCCTTGACCTTCCCCTTGATGGAAGGTTTAACCTGCTTAATAACTAGTCGAAATCAGGCAGTCGGTCAACGTATTTGGCCATCGGTTGTGATCACAGGAGAAGATTATCATGTCGCAAACTACCGTTTTGTCATTGCAAGGACTCACCTGCGGGCATTGTGTGCAGCGGGTTAAAAAAACGCTGGAGGCGCTGCCGGATGTTGTACAGACAGACGTCACGCTGAATTATGCCAGAGTCACTGGTGAAGCAGCAGCACAGACGCTGATCGACTGCATTGAACAGGCTGGCTATCAGGCCAGCGTATCACAGGAGGCGGATTACCCAAAAACTGAGCCGCTGGCACAGGTAGCGACCACGCCGGAAACGCTGCCAGCGGCCCAGAATGATTTTCCGGCTACCTCCGTTGAAGATGATAGCGTACAGATTTTGCTTCAGGGTATGAGCTGCGCCAGTTGCGTCAATCGCGTACAGAATGCGCTACAGGGCGTCGAAGGCGTGACGCAGGCGCGGGTTAACCTGGCTGAACGTAGTGCGCTGGTGAGCGGACATGCCGCACATGCCGCGCTGATTGCCGCTGTTGAACAGGCTGGCTACGGTGCTGAAATCATTCAGGATGAAGACCAACGCCGCGCTCGTCAGCAACAAACCGCACAACAAAGCATCCGGCGCTTTCAGTGGCAAGCCGCGCTTGGTCTGCTGCTGGGGGTGCCGCTCATGCTGTGGGGGGTGATGGGCGGCAGTATGACGCTGACGCCCGAAAGCCGCACGCCGTGGCTGGTTATCGGCGCATTGACGCTGGCCGTCATGATTTTCGCCGGCGGCCATTTTTACCGCAACGCCTGGCGCAGCCTGAAGAATGGCGGCGCCACAATGGATACGTTGATTGCACTCGGCACCGGCGCCGCCTGGCTCTATTCCATTACCGTCAATCTGTGGCCAGATATGTTTCCGATGCCCGCCCGCCATCTTTATTATGAAGCCAGCGCGATGATCATCGGTTTAATCAACCTCGGTCACGCACTGGAACAGCGCGCCCGCCAGCGCTCGTCACGTGCGCTGGAAAAACTGTTGGATCTCACGCCGCCCACCGCCCGCGTTATCACTCAGGATGGAGAGAAAACGCTGCCGCTGTCTGATGTACAATCCGGCATGACCTTACGCCTGACCACCGGCGACCGTATTCCCGTCGACGGCGAGATCCTACAGGGGGAATTGTGGGTAGATGAAGCGATGCTGACCGGGGAGCCGCTGCCCCAGCAAAAAGCGTGCGGTAATGCGGTGCACGCCGGTACGCTGGTTACTGATGGCAGCGCGTTGTTTCGTGCGGACGCCATCGGCAACCAGACGACGCTGTCGCGCATCATCCGTCTGGTCAGGCAGGCGCAGAGCAGTAAACCGGCTATCGGCCAACTGGCGGATCGCATTTCCGCCGTGTTTGTGCCGGTGGTGGTGGCTATCGCCATCATCAGCGGCGCTGTCTGGTTCTTTGTCGGCCCGCCGCCGCAAATTGTCTACACGCTGGTGATCGCCACCACCGTACTGATTATCGCATGCCCTTGCGCACTTGGGCTGGCCACGCCGATGTCGATTATTTCCGGGGTAGGCCGTGCGGCCGAACTTGGCGTGTTGGTACGGGATGCCGATGCCTTACAGCAGGCCAGCAAGCTGGATATTCTGGTGTTCGATAAAACCGGCACGCTGACGGAAGGCCAGCCGTGCGTGATAGAGGTGCACACCTTTGGCGCAGTGACAGAACATCAGGCGCTATGCTGGGCGGCCTCGCTGGAACAGGGGGCAAACCATCCGCTGGCGAGATCGATCGTCAGTCGGGCGAAAGGCCTGACCCTCGCGCCGATCAATCAGTTCCGCACCTTACCCGGTCTGGGCGTCAGCGGACAGAGTGGTGACGTATCGTTGCTGCTCGGCAACCCGGCGCTGCTGAAACAGCACCAGATTGCTATCGATGCGGCAGAAGCATTGATCAATGAACAGGCGCAACGTGGCATCACGCCAGTATTACTGGCGGCTGACGGGCATATTGCCGCGCTGTTCTCCATTCACGATCCCCTGCGCGAAGATAGCGTGACTGCCCTGCAACGCTTGCATCGGCAAGGTTATCAACTGGTGATGTTAACCGGTGATAACCCGCTGACCGCCAGAGCGGTAGCCAAAGAGGCGGGTATCGATCAGGTGATTGCCGGCGTATTGCCGGATGGCAAAGCAGAGGCCATCAAGGCGCTTCAGGCAAAGGGAAAACGCGTGGCGATGATTGGTGACGGTATCAATGATGCCCCGGCGCTGGCGCAGGCCGATGTGGGGATCGCTATGGGCGGCGGCAGTGATATCGCTATCGAAACCGCGGCCATTACGCTGATGCGCCACAGCCTGCACAGCGTGGCCGATGCGTTGGAACTTTCCAACGCCACGCTGCGCAATATGAAACAGAACCTGCTGGGCGCTTTTGTGTATAACTCACTGGGTATCCCGATTGCGGCAGGCTTACTCTATCCGCTGACCGGAACATTGTTAAGCCCGGTGGTGGCAGGCGCCGCGATGGCGCTGTCGTCTATCACCGTCGTCAGCAACGCCAATCGCCTGCTGCGTTTTAAGCCGAAAGCGCGATAAAGCCGCTGCCTGTTCTGACAGGCATCGGCATTTTTCATCCGATCAGCAGTACAACTTGTCCCGCTTAACGTTTAGCATAGAACGCTTGATATCAGGAGACAGGATCTATGGGGCAACTGCTGCGTCGAATTGCGACTTTCCTTGGGTTTATCTCGCCGCTGACTTACGCCTATCCGGCGGTGGATGTTCAACTGGCGGATCAGCGCCAGTTTCATCTGGTTGGCAGTATCCATATGGGCAGCATGGATATGGCTCCCCTGCCCGATGAATTGCTTAAACAGTTACAACGGGCGACGGCATTAATCGTCGAAGCCGATATCTCCGATACCGCTTCGCCTTTTGCGCATACGGCGTCTGAACCGCTACTTTCGGAACGCCTCAGCCCGCAAGATTATCGTCAGTTACAGCAAATCTGCGCAACGCTGTCCTTCAGCCAAAGCAACATTGACCACGTTCCCGCCTGGCAGGCCGCCCTGATGCTACAGGCCCGCCAGGCTCAATTGCTGGGGCTGCGCCCGGATTACGGTATCGACTATCAGTTGATTAACGCGGCAAAGGCGCAGGGGCTGAACATCATTGAGCTTGAGGGGCAGCAAACGCAGGTCGATTTGTTGCAACAACTGCCACAAGGCGGTCTGCCGCTTTTGGAAGATACCATCAGGCACTGGCATACCAATGCCCGGCTGCTGCAAACTATGGTGGGCTGGTGGCTGGACAGCAAACCCGGCAAGCTGGCCCCGCGCATCCCCGCCACCTTCAGTAATGAAATGACCAACCTGCTGATGAACCAGCGCAACCGCCGCTGGCAGCAGCAACTCAAGGCCCTGCCGCCGGGAAACTATGTGGTTGCAGTCGGGGCGTTGCATTTATATGGTGATGACAACCTCCCGGCATTATTACAGGCAAATTGAGCGAAACATCGCGTAAGGAATAGTGGAATCATGACACCCGCAGTGAAACTGCTTGAGAAAAACAAGACCGCATTTACGTTACACAGCTATCACCACGACAGCGACGAAACTAATTTTGGCGAGGAAGCGGCCAGAAAGCTTGGACTTAACAAAGAGCAGGTTTACAAAACGCTATTGGTTTCATTGAATGGCGATGCCAGGAACCTTGCCGTGGCGGTGACGCCGGTCGCCGGGATGCTGGATTTAAAGAAAGTAGCCCGTGCGCTGGCGGCCAAAAAAGCCGATATGGCCGATCCTGCCATTGCTCAACGGGTAACCGGTTATCTGGTGGGCGGGATCAGCCCGCTGGGGCAGAAAAAACGCTTGCCGACGGTGATTGACGAAACCGCGCAACAGTTCAACACCATTTTTATTTCCGGCGGCAAGCGCGGGCTGGATATCGAACTGGCGGCAGAGGATTTAGCCCGTCTGTTGCAAGCCACCTTCGCAGACATTGCCAAACATGAAGGTTGAATCCTGTGGATAAGCGAATCGGTTTGTCAATGGTCTGAGGCTGCCCTTTGGGCAGCCAGGAAAATCCAGGCAGGCATCACTCAGCCAGACGGGCAAAACCATCCCGTATATCCTGCTCAGGCAGATCCCTGCCGATGAAAACCAATACGCTTTTTCTTTCTTCATCATCCCGCCATTCTCTGTCCCAGTCGGCGCTGTAAAGCCGCTGCACGCCCTGAAACAGCAGACGGCGCGCGTCGTCTTTAATCGCTAGAATGCCTTTGTAACGCAATAAATTATCGGCGTGATTCACCAGGAAACTTTCCATCAGATCGGACACGGCGGCAAGTTCAACCGGCGTATCAAGATGAACAACGATAGATTGGATATTATTTTGCGCTGGCGCGATAAAGCGAAACACCGGCGTCTTCACCGCCAGCTTATCGTTAAGGATAAAACCTTCAATATTGAACAAGACGCTTAAATCAATGTCCCCGTTCACCACGGGATAAACCGGCGCTCTGGCATTAATGCGTTGAAGACGCTGGATCAACGCCTCGTTTTCACCCACGATATCGGTTTTGGTCAGCAGAATGCGGTCGGCATAACCGATCTGTGACTGTGCAATGGTGAACTGATCAAGCTGCTGTGGGGCGTGTACCGCGTCCACCAGCGTAATAATGCCATCCAGAACAAAACGTTCGCAGATAACTTCATGGGAAAAGAAGGTCTGCGCCACCGGGCCGGGATCGGCCATACCGGTACACTCAATCACCACATGATCAAAATCCAGCGAACCGTCGTCAATGCCGTCCAGTAAATCCAGCAGCGCGTCAGCCAGTTCATTGGCCTGACTACAGCAGATGCAGCCATTGCTCAGGGTGGTGATTTTGCTTGCCCGTTCGCCAATCAGCGCATTATCAATCGGTACTTCGCCAAATTCGTTTTCAATAACGGCAATCTTATAACCGTGGTCGGCATTGAGCATATGCCGCAATAAAGTGGTTTTACCCGCGCCCAGAAACCCAGACAAAATGGTTACACAAAGTGGTTGAGTCATAACTGCTCCATTGGCTAACAGCAGCGCATTCCGCCTTTGCCGTCGCCGCCATAGCGCGCCTGCTGGCGCTCGCGGAAAAATTCTTCATAAGTCATCATCGGCTTATCCGGATGATTGGTCTGCATATGCGCGACATAGGTATCGTAGTCGGGCATACCAACCAGCATACGCGCCGCCTGGCCTAAATATTTGCCCGCCTTTCCCAGATTACCGAACATAATCACCTCCGGGCCATCGGCCGTTTTATAAAAAAATACCCCGCATAACATTTATATATTATAGGGGGTATTTGTGCCCGTCATCTTTCACAGCTCGGTCGTGTTGGCGGCCTCGCGAAATCCGACGGGCGATATCGCCGGCTTAGTGGCCGGAAGAGAGTTTCACGCCGCCTTCCGGCACCGGCACATAAGGCGTTTCTTCATCCGAACGCTCGGACACTTTACGCGCTTCCAATGCCGCCTTGATGCCGTAAGCAATAATGCTGTACACCACGATCAGGAACAGGATGCTCAGACCGGCGTTGGTATAGTTATTCGTCACGATATGGTTCATGTCGGCAATCTGCTGTGCGGTTAAGTCAGCGCCAGCTTCAGCAATTTTGCCCTTGAACATGTTCGCCATATAGAAGAAACCTTCCAATTGCGGGTTATCGCTGAACAGTTTAAGCCCCAACGCCCAGGTGGTGCAGATCAACAACCAAATCGCCGGCACCAGCGTTACCCAGATATATTGGGTGCGTTTCATCTTGATTAACACCACCGTACCCAGCACCAGCGCCACGGCAGCCAGCATCTGGTTGGAGATGCCGAACAGCGGCCACAGGCTCTTCACGCCGCCCAGCGGATCCACCACGCCCTGATAGAGCAGATAACCCCACAGGCCGACACACCCGGCAGTACCGATGATCCCGGCCACCAGCGAGTCGGTTTTCTTCAGGAATGGCACAAAGTTGCCCAGCAAATCCTGCAACATAAAGCGTCCGGCACGCGTCCCCGCATCCAGCGCGGTCAGAATAAACAACGCTTCAAACAGGATACCGAAGTGATACCAGAAGCCCATATCCGCGCCCGGAATGATCTGGTGGAAAACGTGCGCGATCCCTACCGCCAGCGTCGGTGCGCCACCGGCACGGTTCAGAACCGAAGGTTCGCCAATGTCTTTCGCCGTTTGCAGGATCTGCTCAGGAGAAATCACAAAGCCCCATGAACTGACCGCCGCCGCCGCTTGTACGGATACATCCTGCAACTGCGCCAGAATCATCGGCGCGTCAGCCGTACCCAATCTGTGCAGATCCGGCATGGTAATACCCAGCGCCGCCGGCGGGGTGTTCATGGCGAAATATAAACCGGGTTCGATAATAGAAGCGGCAACCAGCGCCATCACCGCAACAAACGACTCCATCAGCATAGCGCCGTAACCAATGAAACGCGCATCGGTTTCATTAGCCAGCAGTTTCGGCGTAGTGCCGGACGCAATCAATGCATGGAAGCCGGAAACGGCGCCACAGGCAATGGTGATAAACAGGAAGGGGAACAGCGTACCTTTCCATACCGGGCCGGTGCCGTCGACGAACTGCGTGACCGCTGGCATTTTCAGATCCGGGTTTAAGATAACGATGCCGATAGCCAGACCGACGATCACCCCGATTTTCAGGAAGGTCGCCAGATAGTCACGCGGCGCCAGAATCAGCCATACCGGCAACAGGGCAGAGATAAAGGCATAGCCAATCAGCGTATAGGTAATGGTGGTGTCTTTAAAGGTCAGCGCCGGTCCCCAGTACGGATCGTGCGCTACAATGCCGCCAAACCAGATAGACAGCACCAGCAACACAATACCGATGACCGATACTTCGCCCACGCGTCCGGGGCGGAGATAACGCATGTAGATGCCCATAAACAGGGCGATTGGCACCGTGGAGCAGACGGTAAACACGCCCCACGGACTTTCCGCCAGCGCTTTCACCACAATCAGCGCCAATACGGCCAGGATGATGATCATAATTAAGAAACAGCCGAACAGCGCGATGGTGCCCGGCACCCGCCCCAATTCCTTCTTAATCATTTCACCCAGCGAGGCGCCATTACGGCGCGTGGACAGGAACAGCACCATAAAGTCCTGCACCGCCCCGGCCAGCACCACCCCGCCCAGCAGCCACAGCGTACCCGGCAGGTAGCCTATCTGCGCCGCCAATACCGGCCCAACCAGCGGCCCCGCACCGGCGATAGCGGCAAAATGATGGCCGAACAGCACGTTGCGGTTAGTCGGAACATAATTGAGGCCGTCATTATTTACCACGGCTGGCGTCGCCCTGGTCGGATCCAGCCTCATTACCTTCTGCGCGATATACAGGCTGTAGTATCGATAAGCCACCAGGTAAACGGCGACGGACGCGACAATAATCCATAATGCACTGACATGCTCGCCACGGCGTAGTGCGACTACGCCCAGGCAAGCCGCCCCGATGATCCCCAGGATCAGCCAGGGGATGTGTTTAAGAATGGTGTTGCTCTTCATAAGACATCCTTCATTAAAAATTCATAATCATTTGATTTTGATGTTTATTAAAAAACTTGCGCGGTATGTGGGTCATTACGTATAGGGTCAGATAAATGGGAATGATGCGAATACGGCAACGGTGACAGTACACTGAGCAACAGGCAGGCCTGCGCCAACGTACCTGCCAGATCGGTGACAACATTGCGGATAAGTGAAAATGAACTGTCATCGTGTTCTACCGAACCATCACCAAGTGGCAGGACATTACGTCAGCCTCTGGAGACGGGCTATCGGTATTCCGCTAGCCGGTAAAATAGCGTGATAAGCGGTTAGAATCGCCGGGTGAGCGGTTAGTGGGAAAGCGCTTCTATTCAGCGCCGTGAAAAATTAAGCTGTGGTGTCAGAAAGGCATTACGGAAATATTCACGAATAGCCTGCATCGGCGGGGTAAATTCAGCGTCACGGTGCCAGGCCAGGCCGACGCTCATCGGGTGTACGGTATCTTTCAGGGAGCGGTTTTCCCAACATGCTTTCCAACTCCTGAATAGCCGTGGTGACTGCCGACTGTGAAATACTCAAGTGAATGGCGGCCTGAGATATTTGCCCCATCTCGGCGGTTGCCACAAAATACCGGATCTGACGCAATGTAATCATATCGTTCTCTTATTGTTTAAGGATTCTGTTTTTCAGATATTCTGCCATCTGAAAATACGTCTTTCCGAATGGAAAAAATTCACTCTATATTATTTTTAAACAAAGCCATCACAAATAAGAAATAATTATGAAATATGAAATCGATCTGAATTCCGATATGGGTGAGAATTTCGGTCCGTGGATAATAGGCGATAATGTTGATAAGGAAATCATGTCTTATATAAGTTCCGCCAATATTGCCACCGGCTTTCATGCTGGCGACCCCAATACCATGAGCCGGACAATTGAACTGGCAAAATATCATGGTTGGCGATTGGAGCACACCCTGGGTTTCGGGCGACGTCATATTAATATTCAACCGCAAGAATTGACTAATGACATTATTTATCAGTTAGGTGCCTTGCGTGAATTCGCCAGTCTTCATCAATTACCGTTACAACATATAAACCGCACGGCGCACTGTATATGCACCTTGCGCGGGATCAGTCCGCCGCACAGATATTTGTGGAAACACTACATGCATTGACACCTGATTTGTTGCTGTTCTGCCTGCATGGCTCTGCGGTATGGCAGGCGGCAAAAAAAACAGCAACACCCTGTTATTTGTGAATTTTACGCCGACAGGGATTATGACCGCAGCGGGTCGATTGTGTTTACCCGCCGGGTTGGCCCGCTCGATCCTGAGCGGGTGGCGCAGAAAGTTTTACGCGCCTGTCAGGAAGGGAAAGTCCGTACCGTTGAAGGTGACGACATTACCGTGGTATTTGATTCGGTCTGTATTCATAGTGATACGCCGGGGGCGCTGACGTTAATTAAAACCACACGCGAACAGCTTACTGATGCTGATATTAAGGTTAAATCGCCAGCCAGAATAATTTCTTATCCAACAGAGTAAAAAATATAAGGGAATTTTGAGATGAAAGAATATGAGGTTTACTCTCCTTTACCCGGTATTTTTTATCGGCAACCCGCACCGGATGCAGCCGTTTTCATTGAGGAAAACGATCGTTACTGAAAACACAGTAGATCAAAGCTATTTGAATGTTGATGCGCTGCTCCAGGGAGCCCGCTACTGCGGCGCCAATGCCCTGCATCCAGGGTATGGTTTCCTTTCTGAAAATGCTGACTTTGCGCAGGCGGTTGAACAGGCAGGGTTACTGTTTGTCGGCCCCACGCCGCAAACCATCCGCATGATGGGAGACAAAGCCGTTGCCCGGCGTACCGCGCAGGCGGCGGGCGTTCCGGTGGTGCACGGTTCTGCCGCCGCGTTGGGCAACATTGATGAAGCCGTGCGCTGCGCAGAAGAGATTGGCTATCCGCTGTTGATTAAAGCGGCGGCGGGAGGCGGGGGACGAGGTATCCGTATCGCCGCCAATGCGGCGGAACTGACGCGTGAGTTCCCCATTGCGCAGAACGAGTCCAACGCCGCGTTTGGCTGTGGTGATGTGTATCTGAAACGTTTTATTCAACATGCCCGGCACATTGAAGTGCAAATACTCGGTGACGGTGAACGAGCCATACATCTGTATGAGCGGAAGTGCTCATTACAACGGCGGCGGCAGAAGATATTTGAAGAAGCGCCATCGCCGGCGCTCTCCCCTACTCAGCGCGAAGCCATTTGCCATAGCGCCCTGCAACTGGCGCAACAGTTGGGTTATCGCGGAGCGGGTACGCTGGAATATCTGTTTGATGGGGATACCGGTGAATTCTATTTCATTGAAATGAACACCCGTATTCAGGTGGAACACCCGTATTCAGGTGGAACACCCGGTGACGGAGATGGTTACCGGCGTCGATCTGGTGCAATGGATGTTGCGTATTGCACGGGGCGAAAAACTCAGCCTGCGTCAGCAAGATATTACCCTCAGTGGCAACGCCTGCGAAATGCGCATCAATGCCGAAGATCCGGATCGCAATTTTTTCCCCTGCCCTGGCGTGGTGGAAAAGCTGGTATGGCCGCAGGGTGATGGGATCCGTATTGATAGCCACCTGTTCAGCGGTTATCGCATCCCGCCTTATTACGACTCCCTGCTGGCGAAACTGGTGGTTCATGGCGGCGATCGTCAGCAAATGATGTAACGGCGTTTTGCTGCCATTCTATCTGATTGGCCTGTTGATCACCGTATTGGTGGCGATTAACCATTATGGCTATCAGCCGCAATGGCTGGATTTTGGCCCGCAATCCCCCCGGCATACGGCTGGTGGAACTGCTTCACTTACTATATGGGGGTGTGGATCTTGATGATGTATACCTTCGACTACGCCCGCTTTGGTAAACAGAAAGACAGCAATTATCACGCGCAATTTAACTTTGGTATGCCGTTCTATCTGATCACCTTCCTGCTCAACGGCGTGGCCGGTATTTATCTGGTCAGCAACTTTCAGCATCAGGGGGACGTGAGTGAAGTCGCGGTGGTGGTGGCGATTCTGAACTTACTGGGGTTATGGGGATTGCTGTTTGTCTGGGTCACTCAGACACGCATCAATACCGCCAATTACTATCTGGCGACGGTGAATATGCAGGTGTTTTTCGACCGCTTGTTCCGTATCCGCTGTCGCAAAATCGTATGGGCGTGCATTGTCGGCGCGGTGGTTTATGTGCTGATGCTGGCGGATATTTTTGCCTACATTCTGCAAGCGTTGGCTTATCAGGGCGTATTCGTGGTGGCCTGGGTCGGTGTGGCGCTGGGGCACATTTTTCCTGCCAGTCAGGCGTCGCCTCAATATACCGAACAAACCTTTAGCCTGCGTGGACTTAGCGCCTGGTTTTTAAGCGTGGCCGCAGGTATTACACTGATGCACGGCAGTGCCGTACTGCAATCGTTTTCCGCGCCGGTGACGTTCTTGATTGCGCTACTGCTGTACCGCTTCTGGCCACACCAGCAAATGACTTAAATCCGATTTATTAAAAGCGCCACGTAATCCAGTGTCGATAAATGCTTTTGCTGAATTAATGCCTCCCTGGCCATTAGCCATGCTTTTCAAGCAAGGAGGCTTTTTTAATACGCACTCGACGCTCATAGAGACAACGCCGCTATTAACTTTGCTGGCTAAAAACCGTACTACCAATTACCGGAAAGTGAATAACGCGTCTTTAAAGGGAGACCATGCTCACCACGAATGGAGTTTTCGGTAGGTTCCCCGGTATTCTCATGCTTATATTTGCCAAGCCCCACTGCTCTTAATTCTTCTTTCCCGGACTTGGTAGATGCAGATGACGCATTTGGTGTTACTGAGCCGCCGTACTTACTCGTTCCTGCCAAATAATGCCTGGCATGAATAAGTTCATGAGCTAATACTGTAAACGCGTTATCCGGATTAGTTCCTCGAACCGGCACTCCTGAAGAATTCACATTCGGCTCTACGCTATTTTTACTCCACAGTATTTCAGATGCCGTACCTCTTTTATTTATACAAGTGGAACCGGTGGACTCTCTAATTAGCATGGAATCAAACTCTCTTTGCGTTGGGTTGTTGCCCAGCCTGCTCATCTGTGAAAGGGTTAATCGGGGGCGAGCCACAGGAGCCTGCCCGTCTCTCACCTCTGAAATGGTTACGTGCTTCTCGCTGGTTGAATTATCTGCTATTTTCTGTAAAAGCTGTTGTCCGGTTGAACCTGATTTGATCTTATTGAGAGATTCAACAACATCATTTTCAAAATAGTGGGATGAGTGACTTCCCACTCTGATACCGGTGAAACCATCCATGATAAAACCCTCTGAATTAATTGATAATTAAATACCCGTCATACTTCAAGTTGCATGTGCGTTGGCTTTGCTACTCGGCCCATCCGTGGGCCTCGCCCCTTCGGGGCCGCTGTGAACAGCGTTCAAATCTGCTCCAGGCAGATTTGTCAGTCACCCCAATACTTACCTGAGTAAGCTCATCGGGATTAATGAGAGACATCCTGTCTCTCACCGAAGGCCAGCCGTTGGCTGGTCAAATTCGTTCCTGACGAATTTGTCCTTCCCTTGCCGCCTTCCTGCAACTCGAATTATTTAGGATATAGATAGATTATCAGGGCCGTAAAATAATCATAAGAAACATTCCCACCTGATTATTTACCGCATCCAATCATCCATTCATAGGTGTATAAAAATAATATTTAGTTTCCGTCACAAATAATTACATCTAACGCAAAAACCCATCATTCATTTTAACCGTATGGATATTATAAATATTATTTCTTAAAATTATTTAAGCAGAATAAAATTAAATACATTTCATTTATTTTTTATGAAAATAACATATTTTAAAAAAAACTTAATTCAAGACATATCAAATATACATTTTTGATTTATATTTATTTTATTTTGTTAGTTTTTATTACCACAGAGATTCGAGTATTATTATATAAAATCAAATAGTAGCTGGCGGCTTTCATCGTTACGCAATAAAAAACCGCCTTTACTATCAACTATTTATAGACAATCTCACCTTTAGGCCGGTACGCGGCGGCATCCAGCGGCGAGTGCTTCTCGATGTACTGTTTCAGCACCTCGGCATCAATGAAGCCGGTGTTAACATAGCCGGGCAGATTATCAATGCGTGGATACCCGTCTCCGCCCATGGCGTTAAAATTCAACGTTGACATACGGTAGACTTTATCCGCCTGTAATGGCTCACCGTTGATTTTTATATCCTGCACACCGTTGCCATCCGCCGTCAGGCTGACGTTAAGGAATTGAGCATACGCGCCGGAATCGACCTCTTTGTTCGCCACCACAGCCAGGTATTTCTCAACGTCGCGGCCTTTCATATCCACATAGACCAGCGTGTTGGAAAACGGCTGCACTTTCAGCACATTTTTATAGGTAATATCACCAGACTCGATGGAATCGCGTATACCGCCGCCGCTCATTACCGCAAAATCAGCATTCGCACGTTCGAGTTGGGCTGACAATACAACCCGCGCCAGATTGGTCTGACGGAAACGGACTTGATTACGATCGCCTTCCAGTTTTCCTTCAACGCTTCCCACTTTGACATCCAACTGCGTCTGCCCTTTTTCCTGGAACGGCGTCAGCATTTTCAATACTGACGGATCTTGTTTGATTTCGTGCGTATAAAAAACCCGCTCTGTTTTGCCGTCCGCCGCCGTCACTTTTTTCTTCAGATTAACCGGGATGAGCTGATAGCGCTCCAGCTTTAGTTCCCCATTGCGGAAAGTGAAGTCCGCCCTGCCAACATATTTACCCCACTCATGGGCCTGAACAATCCAGATGCCGTTCTGACGATCGGGCGCGCAGGGCGTACCCGGTACGTAGTCCACCTGTTTTTTATTCTCGCCGGCCATACAAACCGGATCTTGTGAATGTCCGCCGACAATCATATTCAGATAACCCGCAGGCAGGCTGCGAGCCATCTCCACATCCCCCGGCGCATTGGAACCGTGTTTACCGTCGTCATAGTGCCCCATGTGGGTGGCGGCAATGATCACATCGGGTTTTTCATCTTTGCGCAATGACTCAACGACTTGCTTCACCTCCACGGCTGGCTGGCGAAATTCGATGTCCGTGAAATATTCAGGATTGCCTAATTTGGCCGTATCATCAGTAGTCAGGCCGATAACGGCAATTTTCACACCTTGTTTATCAAACAAGGCATACGGCTTGAATAACCGTTTATTGGTGCTTTTTTGGTAAATATTGGCCGACAGCAAGGGGAAATTCGCCCATTTTTCCTGCTGCCTAAGAACAGAGAGCGGATTATCAAACTCATGATTACCCAGTGCCATCGCATCATAACCCACCATACTCATGCCACGGAAATCGGGTTCAGCGTCCTGTAAATCTGACTCAGGAACACCGGTATTAATATCTCCACCTGAAAGTAACAGTAAACTTCCGCCTTTGCCCGCAACGTCCTGACGAA
Source organism: Brenneria alni (assembly GCF_003666245.1). GTDB lineage: Bacteria > Pseudomonadota > Gammaproteobacteria > Enterobacterales > Enterobacteriaceae > Brenneria > Brenneria alni. Next base: position 112,483 of record NZ_MJLZ01000002.1, on the reverse strand, counting down.
TCTGATCAACCAATGTTTTCTGGGCTGCCAATCCATACTCGCCATGATCGTTATGCCAAAAGTGACCATGGTGATCATTTGTATGCAGTATGGTGATGGCATACGTTTTATCCTTTTCCCAGGCTATTGCCCCAAATGGCGCTAACGCCAGCGATATCGCCAAAGCGCGCCCCACTGTTTTTGTCGAAAAACGCATGAAAATCTCCATTTAATTTTAGTACCCAAAAAGAAAGATGTTGCCAGAGCAAACTGGCAAAGCGCTATGTGCGCAGTCGCCATCCTCTTAGTGACGGACATTCTATAATAGACATATATCGCAAAGAACATAGCATGAGTCTGTTCGCCCATCTGCCTACGCGCTGTAATGAATTCCTCATAATATGGATGGTTCATCGGAATAATCTGTTATTAGGCGTCTTATTCCCTATTTTCTATGGTTTCCGACTGACGGATAGTGTTTTTTTACTGAACAAGTGGATAAATCGTAAGGTATACTCATCAAGAATCAGGCTTCACATTGATAATTACGCATGTTTATCAATGCTTATCTGAAGAAACCATGCTTAAATCTGTGTTACCATGTAAATATGCTGATAAGCTAACATTTTTGACAGAATCCCTATTTTACCCAAGCAACATTTTTCTTTATGCAATAGAATTTATACAGAAGGTCCGCTCGTTCACGTTTCACACATGGCAAAAGGAGTCGGGATGCATGCTGCAACACCTCTAATTTCAACTATCGCTAGTGGGCTGGTTCTTGCCTTTCTTCTCGGTATTCTGGCAAATCGCCTGCGCATCTCCCCGCTTGTTGGTTATCTGGTTGCCGGCGTGCTTGTCGGGCCGTTTACCCCAGGATTTGTAGCCGATACCTCTCTGGCGCCAGAGTTGGCCGAACTTGGTGTCATTCTGTTGATGTTCGGTGTTGGTTTGCATTTCTCCCTGAAAGACCTGATGGCGGTTAAATCGATCGCCATTCCCGGCGCTATTGCGCAGATCGCGGTAGCGACGCTGCTTGGGATGGGCCTTTCCGCCATGCTGGGCTGGAGCCTGGCAAACGGACTGGTATTCGGCCTTTGTCTTTCAACGGCCAGTACGGTTGTCTTATTACGCGCACTGGAAGAGCGTCAGCTTATTGACAGCCAACGCGGTCAAATTGCCATCGGCTGGCTAATCGTAGAAGATCTGGCGATGGTTCTGACGCTGGTTCTGCTGCCCGCCTTCGGCGACATGATTGGCGCGGAACATGCCGATACCGGTAAATTGCTGCGCGACCTGGCATGGACCATCGGTAAAGTTATCGCCTTCATCACTTTGATGATTGTTGTGGGGCGCCGTCTGGTACCCTGGGTGCTGGCAAAAAGCGCCAGTACCGGTTCCCGCGAGCTATTTACACTGGCGGTGCTTGCTATGGCGCTGGGCATCGCCTTTGGAGCAGTGAAACTGTTTGATGTTTCCTTTGCGCTGGGCGCATTCTTCGCAGGCGTAGTATTGAATGAGTCTGAACTCAGCCAGCGGGCCGCGCATGATACGCTGCCGCTGCGCGATGCTTTCGCGGTACTGTTCTTTGTTTCTGTCGGTATGCTGTTCGACCCGATGATTCTAATCAATGATCCGATTGCGGTACTGATTACCCTGGCGATCATTGTCTTTGGTAAATCAGCCGCCGCGTTTATGCTGGTTCGCCTGTTCGGTCACTCGAAGCGCACCGCATTAACCATTTCCGCCAGCCTGGCGCAAATCGGTGAGTTTGCCTTTATTCTTGCCGGGCTGGGCATTGCACTGGGGCTATTATCCGAAGAGGGCCGCAGTCTGGTGTTGGCGGGGGCCATCCTCTCTATCATGATCAACCCGGTACTCTTTACCCTGCTCGAACGCTATCTGGCTAAAAATGAAACCATTGAAGAACAGATAGTGGAAGAAGCGATCGAAGAAGAAAAACAGATCCCCGTCGATTTGTGCAATCACGCTCTGCTGGTCGGTTACGGACGGGTTGGCAGCCTGATCGGCGCCAAACTTCATCAGGAGGGAATTCCGGTGGTGGTGGTGGAAAACTCCCGTGCGCGGGTCGATGCTTTACGTGAGCAGGGTATCAAGGCCGTACTCGGCAATGCCACCAAGCCAGAGATTATGGAGATCGCCCGTCTGGACTGCGCCCGCTGGCTGTTGCTTACCATCCCCAATGGCTATGAAGCAGGTGAAATCGTCGCGGCGGCACGTGAAAAAAGAGATGATTTGGAAATTATTGCCCGTGCGCATTACGATGATGAAGTCAGCTACATTACGGAACACGGCGCAAATCAGGTAGTGATGGGCGAACGGGAAATTGCCAACAGTATGATTACGTTACTCAAGCTCGACGAAGTACCGCAAGCACCTCAGCAATGCCCTATCTAACCAAGTGCGGCGGGTTATGCCCGCCTTTTCTTCCCGCCCTACTCTGCTTTTTCCACCAGTTGCTCTAGCAGGTCAATATGCAGCGGATCATCGTTTAACGCCGGAATATAGCTAAATTTTTCGCCGCCCGCGTGCAGGAATATCTCTCTGTTTTGCTCCTGAATCTCTTCCAGTGTTTCCAGACAGTCTGCGGCAAAGCCAGGACACATAACCTGAATATGTTTAACCCCCTGCGCCGGTAACCCTTTTAGCGTTTCATCCGTATACGGCGTTAGCCAAGGCTCACGTCCAAAACGCGACTGGAATGTCATCATCACTTTCTCTTTGGGGAGACCCAGCGCCGCGATTAGCGCCACTGTCGTTGCCTTACAGCGCAGCGGATAGTCATCTCCCTCGCTGGCATAACGCACTGGGATGCCGTGAAAAGAGAGCACCAACCTGTCAGGCTCGCCCTGTTGAGCAAACGCCTGTTCAACACGGGATTTCAACGCCGCGATGTAGGCGGGATGTTCAGCATAATCACGGATAAAACGGATAGCGGGTAACTTGCGGTATTGGCGCAACAGTTTAGCCAGCCCGTCCCACACGGCGGCCGTCGTCGAACAGGAATACTGCGGGTACATCGGTAAAACCACCAGTTGCGTTACCCCCTGCGCCAACAGCTTATCCAGCGCTGAATGCAGGCTAGGAGAGCCATAGCTCATCCCCAGTTCAACCGGAATTTCTGGCATACGGCCAGCCAGCGCCTGCTGCTGCCGACGGCTAATCACCAGCAAGGGTGACCCACCTTCCATCCACACAGACTGGTAGAGCTTTGCCACACGCGGTGAGCGGAGAGGCAGAATCACGCCCCGTAATAGCGGCCACCACAGTAGCCGTGACGTATCCACCACGCGTCTGTCACTCAGGAATTCAGCCAGATAACGTTTTACTGCCTGTGGTGTTGGTGCATCGGGGGTGCCTAAATTCACCATCAGCACGCCGTACTTCTCTTGCGTCATCACTGCCTTCCTCTTGTGGACAAGCTGGCTACACCTGGCCTATCCGTACTTGGTATCAGATTTTCTATTGTAGCGAAAAATACCGAACATATATGGGCAGATAGCGAGGATAAAACCAATGCTATTAATAGGGAGAAGTGATGCCGTCAGGTAAAAAGGTAAAAAAAATGCCAGGCAGTTGCCTGGCACTACTCTCATTGCTGGTCAGGAACTAACCCAGGATCGTTTCCAGTTCAGCACGCACTTCCACAACTTTGCGCGTACCGTCGACTTTGAAGTAACGTGTATTGCCTGCATCCGCTTCCTTCTGGTAGTAAGCCACCAGCGGCGCAGTCTGCTGATGGTATTCCACCAGACGTTTACGAACTGTCTCTTCCTGATCGTCTTTGCGGGTAACCAGATCCTCACCGGTAACGTCGTCTTTGTCTTCCACCTGCGGCGGATTAAATTTCACATGGTAGACACGGCCTGAAGCTGGATGCACACGCCGCCCGACGATGCGATCGACGATCAGCTCATCAGGCACTGCAAACTCGATCACATAATCCACATTAATGCCAGCCTCTTTCATGGCATCAGCCTGGGGAATAGTACGCGGGAAGCCATCCAATAGGAAACCGTTACGACAATCTGCCTGAGTGATACGCTCTTTTACCAAAGCAATCACCAGCTCATCAGTGACCAGTTTGCCTGCATCCATGATTTCTTTAGCCTGTTTGCCCAATTCAGTACCGGCTTTTACCGCTGCACGCAGCATGTCGCCGGTAGAAATCTGCGGAATACCATATTTTTCCATGATGAATTGAGCCTGAGTCCCCTTGCCTGCGCCCGGAGCGCCCAGCAGAATAATACGCATTGCGTAAATCCCCTTGCTATATACCCTTCATCTTTCAAGTTGCAGGGGTGTTGACTGCCCTTACTCACCCCAGTCACTTACTGGTGTAAGCTCCTGGGGATTCGCTCGGTTGCCGCCTTCCCGCAACTCGAAATCTATTAGGTATAGAGTTTTTATAAAATAAATTTGAAAAGCGCTAAACCATACCATTCCAGGCATTTATCCTCAAGGAACGGGCACGTTTCAGCCTCTCGTCAGCAGGTAAAAAAGTTGTTTGCGTTCATCGTACAGCGACCATGAACTGTCAGTGTAGGCGAATAATAACAAAGCACCGGCTAAGTGGGTAAAAGATAAAACAGGTGGAATAGACCCCGGAATGAACCGGGGTCAGAGAAACATCAGGCACTCAGTAACTGATTCATACGACGGATAAACTGATTCGGATCGTCCAGCGTGCCGCGTTCAGCCAGTAAAGCCTGATCCAGCAGCAGCTCAACCCACTCAGCGAATTGCGCCTCGTCGCTCACGCCAGACGCACGCTTGACCAGAACATGCTCCGGGTTCAGTTCAAAAATATATTTTACTTCAGGTGCCTGTTGCCCGGCTGCGGCAAACAGTTTCGCCATTTGGGTGCTCATCTCGTTGGCGTCGGTCGTGACAATCGCAGGCGTATCCGTCAAACGGTGCGTCAGGCGAACCTCTTTCACCCGATCGCCCAGCAGAGTTTTTACGCGCTCAACAAAAGGCTCCAGCGCTTTTTCCGCTTCTTTCTGAGCATCGTTTTCTTCATCCGCCAGTTTATCCAGCGCGTCATCCGCTTTGCTGACTGACTGGAAGTGCTTACCGTCAAATTCCGTCAGGTAGCTCATCATCCATTCGTCAATGCGATCGGAGAGCAACAGCACTTCAATGCCTTTCTTGCGGAACAGTTCCAGATGCGGGCTGCTCTTCGCAGCGGCATAGCTGTCTGCCGTGATGTAGTAAATCTTATCCTGCCCTTCCACCATACGGCTGACATAGTCTTCCAACGATATAGTCTGTGCCGCGCTGTCATTATGTGTAGTGGAAAAACGCAACAGCCTGGCGATAGCTTCACGGTTACTGCCATCTTCAGCCGGGCCTTCTTTCAGCACCAGACCAAACTGTTGCCAGAAAGTCTGATATTTTTCTGCATCATCCTTCGCCAGTTTTTCCAGCATCTGCAACACGCGCTTGGTCAGTGCGTTACGCAGGTTCTGGGTGACACGGCTGTCTTGCAGAATTTCACGGGATACGTTCAGCGGCAGGTCATTGGAATCAATCAGGCCACGCACAAAGCGCAGATAATTCGGCATAAACTGTTCGGCGTCATCCATGATAAATACACGCTGCACATAGAGTTTCAGGCCGTGCTTATGATCGCGGTTCCACATATCCCAGGGCGCCTGGGAAGGGATGTACAGCAGGCTGGTATATTCCTGCTTCCCTTCCACCCGATTGTGGCTCCAGCTTAACGGGTCGGTAAAGTCATGGGCAATATGCTTATAGAATTCCGTATATTCTTCATCACTGATTTCAGATTTACTCCGCGTCCACAGGGCCTGCGCTTTGTTAATCTTCTCCCAGCTTACCGTTGCTTCACCCCCCTCTTCTTCGCTTTCCTGGCGGGATTCAATTTCTACCGGCAAGGCAATATGGTCGGAGTATTTACTGATGATGGAACGAACGCGCCAGTCATCAAGGAACTCATCTTCGCCCTCACGCAGGTGCAGGGTAATTTCAGTACCACGATCTTCTTTGCTGATATCCGCAATAGTGTAATCGCCTTCACCGGCGGATTCCCAATACACGCCTTGATCGGCGGCGGCACCCGCAGCACGCGTCCGTACGGTCACTTTATCGGCAACGATAAATGCGGAGTAGAACCCCACGCCGAACTGACCAATCAACTGGCTGTCTTTTACCTGATCGGAACCCATTGATTCCAGAAAGGCTTTAGTTCCCGATTTGGCGATAGTCCCAAGATTGTCAATCACCTCATCGCGGCTCATACCGATACCATTGTCAGAGATAGTCAAAGTGCGTTTTTCTTTATCGGTGGAAACCCGCACACGCAACTCACCCTCTCCGGCATACAGCTCAGGGGATGACAGCGCACGAAAACGTAATTTATCTGCCGCATCGGAGGCATTGGAGATCAGTTCACGCAGAAAGATTTCTTTGTTGGAATACAGTGAATGGATCATCAAGTGCAGCAGTTGCTTTACTTCAGACTGGAATCCGCGGGTTTCTTGGCCTTTCATACTCATTGTTGCTTACCTCAATCCTAATATTATTCAGGCTGATTAAACTGACGATGAGCATGAAATGGGGATAAACAGCGGTTATTTCAAGGGGAGAAAAATTCAGACCGGAGAAAAAGAGCAGGAAAATGAGGCTATAGAATGGCTGTCAGGTGGAACGCCCAACAACCAGAGGGAGTTAAAACCGGAAAGGCTGACGACCAGCTAGCGAATGAGAAAGCGTGGTGCCATCCACCATTTCCAACTCGCCGCCGACAGGCACGCCGTGGGCAATGCGGCTGGCCATGACGCCATATTGCGCGCACAGTTCGGCAATATAGTTGGCCGTTGCATCACCTTCTACCGTCGGGTTGGTTGCCAGAATGACTTCATTGATGGATTCGCTTTCCAGACGCGCCTCCAGTCGCCCCAGACCGATATCGTCCGGGCCGATGCCATCCAGCGGCGACAGGTGCCCCATCAATACAAAATAACGCCCGGCAAATTGCCCGGTCTGCTCTATGGCATGGATATCCGCAGGACTTTCCACCACACAAATTTGACCATTTTGCTGACGTCTGGGATTCGAACAAATCGAACATACGTCCTGTTCGGTAAAGGTGCGGCAATCCGCACAGTGACCGATTTCAGACATCGCATGAGTCAACGACTGCGCCAGACGCATCCCCCCGCTACGATTACGCTGCAACAGGTGAAACGCCATGCGCTGGGCTGATTTCGGCCCGACGCCCGGTAAACAGCGCAGGGCTTCCATCAGCGATTCAAGAAGCGGACTGGTTTGCATCAGAACGGCATCTTGAAGCCTGGCGGCAGTTGCATGCCGCTGGAAACCGACGCCATTTTTTCTTTCTGCGTTTCAGCAATGCGGCGGACGGCATCGTTGAATGCAGCGGCAATCAGATCTTCCAGCATGTCTTTGTCGTCTTCCATCAGGCTGGAATCGATCTCCACCCGGCGGCAGTTGTGCGCACCATTGATGGTGATTTTGACCAGCCCCGCGCCCGATTCGCCAGTGACTTCCAGATTTGCAATCTCTTCCTGCATCTGCTGCATTTTTTCCTGCATCTGCTGGGCTTGCTTCATCAGATTGCCAATTCCACCTTTACCAAACATAGTTTTCTCTCTATCACTTCGGGCTGCGCGCACGCAGCGATTAAACAGGGCGGATACTGTCTTCGTCCAGTTCCGCATCAAAGAAACGCCGCAGCGTTTGAATAGTATTATCAGTCATAATCGACTGGCGTGCCTGCGCCAGCTTTTCTTCATAAATTGCCTGACGCCACTCCAGCGGCGTCAGCACCGCCGGGTTATCATCTTCGGTCACCGACAACGTTATGGGTTGACCATAGTGAGCGGTCAATGCTTCTGCCAGAGTTTGCTGCGCCGCCGGTGAGTTAAGGTGACGCTGGGAAGAACGAAGATGCAGGTGTATTTTACCGGCTTCCGGGCACTCCCTGAATGCATTTAACGCCAGTTGTTGTACCAGCTTTGGTAACGACAGGCGATTAATTTCCGCCGCCCATTCATCACGTTCCTGCGCTTCTTGCGCCAACCGGGCTGCCAGCTCGGGCGTTTTTTCATGCTCCAGCGCTGAACGCAGCGCCTTTGGCGTGGTGACGTCAGTTTTGACATCCTCCACTTTATTCTGCGCCCGCCAACGGTAGGCTTCCGGTTTCTTTAAGGCTGCCGACGCGGTGTCTTTGGTACTTTTCCGCTGTATACTGCGCTCAGTCACCGAAGCTAAACGCTCCAGTGCCGAGTTTACCGGCCGCGTTTTATCTGACGCCGCCGGTTCAGCTTTTTTTGGCGGGGTTGCCCCCTGCTTACGCAGCAGCAGACTACGTGCCTGCAAAAGCTGCGAGGTGGCATCGGAAAGCCCGCTATCATCCTGGGTATCCGCAGCCTGTTCCGGCACAGGTTGTTCAAAAGCAGAAGCCTCTGAAGCAGGAGTATCTGCAAATGACGCCTGCTCAGAAGGATAAGACGACGACGCCCCGCTTTTCTGCCGCGCTGTTTTTAACGAGGGCAGAGAAACAGGCGCTGATTGAGCTACAGCATTATGCTGTGCCTGAGGCGCGTTGGAGGCTGGTACGACCGGAGCTTCAACGATCTGTTTAGGATGGAAAGCCAGCGCACGTAGCAGCGTCATTTCGACGCCCATACGGGCATCCGGCGCATAAGACAACTCTTTACGGCCAATCAGCAACGTCTGGTAATAAAGTTGCACTTCCGTTGGCGGCAAGGCTCGGGCCAGATCCCGAATACGGGCTTCAACAGCCGCATAATCATGACTCAGTGCGGCTGGCAGCAACTGAACCATCGCAATACGGTGTAATAACGTCAGGGTTTCAACCAGCAACGATTCCCAGTCAACGCCACGCGACGCCGCCTGATCGAGCAAGGACATAACTTTTGCGCCGTCGGCCTTCACTAATGCTTCGATGAGCGCCAGCGGTTGTTCATCATCCAGGGTTCCCAGCATTTGACTGACTGATTCAGTCGTCACCTGGCCTTGACCCATGGCGATCGCCTGATCGGTGAGACTTAGCGCATCACGCAGGCTGCCATCGGCGGCTCGGGCCAATAACTGTAATGCACGCGGTTCACTTGCCAGTTGTTCCGCCTGCAACACCCTCTCCAGGTGCGCTCGGATTTGTTCGACATCCAGCGCCTTAAGGTGGAATTGCAGACAGCGTGACAGGATCGTCACCGGCAACTTTTGCGGATCGGTGGTTGCCAGCAGGAATTTTACGTGCGGCGGCGGTTCTTCCAGCGTTTTCAGCAGTGCATTAAAACTGTGACGCGACAACATGTGTACTTCATCGATCAGGTACACCTTATAACGCCCTCGCGCCGGGGCGTACTGCACGTTATCCAGCAGTTCGCGGGTATCTTCAACCTTGGTGCGGGAAGCCGCATCAATTTCAATCAAGTCAACAAAGCGGCCTTGCTCAATTTCACGGCAGTTTTCACACTGACCGCAGGGCGTCGCCGTCACACCGTTTTCACAGTTGAGTCCTTTCGCCAGCAAACGGGCGATGGTGGTTTTCCCAACGCCACGGGTGCCGGAAAACAAATAGGCGTGATGAATTCTACCTAAAGAAAGGCCATTGGCTATCGCGGTCAGGACATGCTCCTGACCGACAACATCAGCAAAGGTTTGGGGACGCCACTTACGGGCAAGAACCTGATAGCTCATCAATACCGCAACAGTCGAGTTATTGAGGAGGTCATGCTAACACAGCCGTGCGGTTATCGGCGAGGCCGTTATGATTAATGTCCGGGAAAGTCAACCAGGCTATAGCAGGTAACCCCCATCGCTTCCAGACGCTGTGCGCCCCCCAGATCGAACAGATTGATAACAAATGCGGCATCGGTCACCGTGCCGCCTAAACGACGGATCAGTTTTACCGTGGCTTCTACCGTTCCGCCCGTAGCCAGCAGATCGTCAATCACCAGAACGTTATCATTTGCATCAATCGCATCCGAGTGAATTTCCAGGCTATCCGTGCCATATTCAAGCTCGTAACTTTCGCTGATGATCGGGCGCGGCAATTTACCGGGTTTACGTACCGGAACAAATCCAACACCCAACGCCAGCGCCACCGGAGCGCCAAACAGAAAGCCACGCGCTTCAGTACCCACAACCTTGGTAATATCCATATTGCGATAATGGTTCGCCAGCCTATCAATACTCGCGGCATACGCAGACGGGTCTTCCAGCAGGCTTGTCACGTCACGGAACAATATGCCCGGTTTCGGATAATCGGGAATACTTTTTATGCTGTTTTTAATCAATTCTGACAGTTGCGCGGTAGCGGTCATCATATCTGTGCCTGATAAAACGTTCTGATAGTACAAATGCTGGCCACGGCCAGCCCATTACGCCCAGCATTACCTTGATGGAGTTCTGGTTCTTGCAACAGGGAAGCGGCGACCGTGCACGAAAACGCTCAAATCTAGTCAAACTGACCAGCAAATGCAACCGTCTCTACAATTCAGCGTATGTTTATCGTTCCGGTTCAACAACCGGCAGACGAAGCATAAACGTCAGCAAAATTGCCAGCACCACCAATAACAGAACTCTAACCCAACTAATTTTAACCAGCCAGAGCGAGAGAGCAAACGTCAATAAAATGACGATAACCGCTTTCCATTTCGCGCCAGGCGGCAAAGCCCGATGTTGCTGCCAGTGGCGCAAATACCCCCCAAACCAGGAGCGGTATAACAGCCAGCAATGAAAACGTGGCGACGAACGCGCAAAACACCAGGCAGCCAACAATAAAAAAGGGGTGGTCGGCAACAGCGGCAATACAATACCCAACGTTGCCAGAACGACACTCACCCACCCCATGACAATCAGCACTGCGCGATACATATTCACCTTTAATCCGTTGACTGTTGGCGGGTAAGTGAAACGTTACCCCACAACTTCACTCTACCACCAACATCAGCCGCCTGGTAATTGCGATAATCATTAAAGTAAAGAAATCACGATACCTGGTGAAAAGGTTGTATCAGCGGGTATTCACGGGCAAGCTGAACTATCGGCCCGCCGCCTGCTAATCGAATAATAAGGAACAGTGTGTGAATACCCACAAACTGCTGCTCGTGCTTGAACAACAAATTGACACGCTGGCAAAAGAGATCGAACCATTGGCTGATAAGCCCGTACCTCAGTCGCGCTTTGATCGCCAACTCTTCAGCAGCTATGGCACACGGCTGAAAGATTATTTCAATGAGGTTAATCAAAATCTGAAATCCATCAGGCAGTTGGTCGTCGAGCAACGCCCTGACCGGGTCGCTTTCATGACCGAAAAGCTGGTGAGGCAAATCACGGCGCTGCAACGTGAACTGGCAACCCTGTCTTTACGGCGTCAGGAATTGACGGCGGAAACGCCGCCACAGGACCTTTACCATAAGCTGGCCGAACATCAGGACTACGAGCGCCGCCTGCTGTCGATGATTAATGACAGAGAGAGCCTGCTGAACGATCAAACACAATTCAGCGAACAGCAACGTCTGCAAAAGGAGCTGGCGGCACTTGAGGGACGACTGGCGCGGTGCCGGCAGGCTCTGGCACGTCTGGAGCGATTAATTGAACGCCGGGAACAAGGGTTGTAACTTCTGGCGGTTTCTCTTAACTCTCTGCTATATCTGAAAGACACAATACCGATCGCGAAAGGTGGATGTAAAATGTCACTGGAAAATGCGGCACCAGAAGTCAAACTGGCAGTCGATCTGATCATGCTGCTGGAAGATAACCAAATCGAACCACAGATCGCGCTGGCCGCCCTGGAAATTGTGCACAAAGACTTTCAGAAAAAAATGCGGCAGGAAAAAACGGCCTTGACGGGTAACCCGTTGAATTGGGATTCAGAGACGGATGGCGCGTGAATCAGCGCTATCAGGCTGACTTACGTAGCGAGGCGCTGAAGCGGAGCATATCGATAAAAGAGTCAACCAATGCAGGGGCGTCCTGATTAAGATCAAAACTTTCCGGCATAAACAGCCAGTTTTCCATGATGCCGGAGAAGTAGGCACGCATCGCGATAGCCGCCCGACGGAGGTGAATATCCGCTGGCAACAGTCCTATGCGAATACAGCCTATTAAATTATTTTCAATATGAGCATAGCAGCCGAAATAAAGCGCTTTACGGGCGTTATAAAACTGTAGCATTTCACCGACAAACTCACATTTATGAAAGACAATCTCCATCATCGATCGCCACTGGGGGTCACTCACCGTTAAACGAAGCATATAAATCAATAATTCACGCATAACATAAAGTGGATTATCAGGAAATTTTGTCTGATACTCTATTTCAAAATCCTTGAGTTTTGATTCAGCCTGTATCCAAATTTCGTCAAATAACTCAACTTTATTTTTAAAATGCCAGTAAATAGCACCCCGGGTCACCCCTGCGGTTGCGGCAATATCAGCCAGCGATGTAGCAGACACGCCATGCTCTGAGAATATTCTCAAGGCAGCATCCAGTATCTGTTGTCGAGTTTCCTGAGCCTGTTGTTTGGTTTTTCGTGCCATATCGCTGTATTTGAAACAAAGGATGATTTACATACATTCGAGTATGTATGTAACATAGCATGAACATAAAATTATCGCAGCAATGGGTTTTAAAGCGCGTGATCCATTGGTCAATTTCAAATCGGATACTTGAGGTTTATCTATGAACAAAAACAGAGGGCTAACGCCTCTGGCGGCAGTTCTGATGCTTTCTGGCGGCTTAATTCTCGCAGGATGCGATAATAGTGAAGAACAGCAGGCTGGTGCGCAACAGGCGCCTGAAGTCGGAATAGTGACATTAAAAGCACAAGCGCTCAATATTACTACTGATTTGCCGGGCCGCACCAATGCTTATCGTATCTCTGAAGTCCGTCCTCAGGTCGGTGGCATTATCCTGAAACGCAACTTTGTTGAAGGTAGCGATATTCAGGCTGGTTCATCACTGTATCAAATTGATCCTGCGCCTTATCAAGCTGATTACAACAGCGCCAAAGGCTCATTGGCTCAGGCTCAGGCAAGTGCGGAGATTGCCCGCCTGACGGTTAACCGCTATAAACCACTGTTGGGAACCAATTACATCAGCAAGCAGGATTACGACGAAGCCGTCGCAACGTCTCGTCAGGCCGATGCCAGTGTACAAGCAGCCAAAGCCGCATTAGATAATGCTCAAATCAACCTAGCCTATACCAAAGTCAATTCGCCGATATCAGGCCGAGCGGGGAAATCAACGGTGACTGAAGGCGCACTGGTTTCTACCGGCCAAACCACAGCATTAACCACCGTTCAGCAGCTTGATCCTATTTATGTCGATGTGACGCAATCAAGCAATGACTTCCTGCGTCTGAAAAAAGAACTGGAAGATGGCACACTGAAACAAAGTGAAGGTAAAGCCACCGTCCGTCTGTTGTTGGATAATGGTTCTGAATATGCTCAATCTGGTACGTTGGAATTTTCCGATGTCACGGTAGACGAAACAACAGGCTCTATTACCCTGCGGGCAATTTTCCCTAACCCACAGCACGATCTTTTACCGGGAATGTTTGTGCGTGCACGTCTGGATTCCGGTGTAAGAGACAACGTTTTGCTGGTTCCGCAGACAGGAGTGACCCGTACTCCACGGGGTGAAGCCACTGCGATGATTATCGGCGAAGGAGATAAAGTCGAGCAACGCATTATCACCACCTCAAAGGCGATTGGTGATAAATGGCTGGTCACCGATGGTTTAAAAGAGGGTGACCGAATCATTGTGACCGGCCTTCAAAAGATCAAAACCGGTATGCAAGTGACAGGAAAAGAAGTCGCTCAAGAGAACGATCAGCCGCAGCAGTCTCAGGCTGAACCCGCGAAGTCTTAACAGGAGCCGGTAATTCATGGCTAACTTTTTTATAGATCGACCCATTTTTGCGTGGGTAATAGCCATCGTCACGATGTTGGCTGGGGCGTTGGCGATTGTGAAATTACCTATTGCCCAATATCCTACGATTGCGCCTCCAGCAGTTGAAATTTCAGCAACCTATTTAGGGGCAGATGCTTCAACACTGCAAGACTCAGTGACTCAGGTTATCGAACAGAACATGAACGGTATCGATAACCTGATGTATATGTCCTCCAGCAGCGACTCATCAGGGTCCACGACAATTACGCTGACCTTTGAAGCGGGTACTGATCCCGATATTGCGCAGGTTCAGGTACAAAACAAACTCCAGTTGGCAATGCCGCTGTTGCCCCAGGAAGTTCAGCAACAAGGGGTTAGCGTACAAAAATCCAGCAGTAGCTTCCTGATGGTTGTCGGCTTCATCAGTGAAGATGGCAAAATGACAGGTCAGGATATCGCCGACTATGTGGCCGCCAACGTACAAGATCCCATCAGCCGTACCAATGGCGTTGGTGACGTACAACTGTTCGGTGCGCAATACGCCATGCGTATCTGGCTGGATCCGAACAAGCTGAATAACTATCAGTTGACGACGGGCGATGTCACGACCGCCATCACGGTGCAGAACAACCAAATCGCCGCAGGCCAGTTGGGCGGAGCGCCATCAGTTCCCGGCCAAAGATTGAATGCTTCGATCATTGCACAAACACGCCTGAACTCGGCGGAAGAGTTTTCCAACATTCTACTCAGGGTTAATCCGGACGGCTCACAAGTTCGCCTGAAGGATGTGGCACGTGTCGAATTGGGTGGTGAAAGCTATGATGTTGTCGCCCGCTACAATGGCCAATCAGCTGGCGGTATCGGGATTAAGCTGGCTACGGGCGCAAATGCGCTGGATACCGCCTCTGCGGTGAAAACCGAACTCGCCCGTCTTCAGGAGTTCTTCCCTGCCGGTCTGAAAGTGGTTTACCCCTACGACACGACGCCGTTCGTTCAAATTTCTATTAAAGAGGTGGTAAAAACACTTATAGAAGCCATTGTGTTGGTATTTTTGGTGATGTATCTGTTCTTACAGAACTTCCGCGCCACGCTGATCCCGACGATTGCCGTACCCGTGGTACTGCTGGGTACATTCGCCATTCTTTCGCTATTTGGCTATTCCATCAACACACTGACTATGTTTGCAATGGTACTCGCCATCGGGCTTTTGGTGGATGACGCCATCGTAGTGGTGGAAAACGTTGAACGTGTGATGGAGGAAGAGGGTTTACCACCTAAAGAAGCCACCAGAAAATCGATGGGGCAGATACAGGGAGCGCTGGTTGGGATCGCACTGGTTCTCTCTGCGGTATTCGTGCCGATGGCTTTCACCGGTGGTTCAACCGGCGCCATCTATCGCCAGTTCTCCGTCACCATTGTTTCCGCGATGGCCCTCTCAGTATTGGTGGCGTTGATTTTAACGCCGGCACTCTGCGCCACGCTGTTAAAACCCATCACTAAAGGCGACCATGGCAAGAAAACCGGCTTCTTCGGCTGGTTTAACAACATGTTCGACAAGAGTACGCACCACTACACCGATAGCGTAGGCAACATCCTGCGCAGTACTGGTCGCTATCTACTGGTTTATCTGCTGATTGTCGTGGGTCTGGCATTCATGTTCTTGCGTTTGCCAAGCTCTTTTCTGCCTGAAGAAGATCAGGGGGTACTGCTCAATATCGTGCAGTTGCCAGCAGGCGCAACACAGGAAGAGACACAGAAAGTACTGGACAAGATGACCAAGTATTATCTGGAAGAAGAGAAGAACAACGTCAGATCAGTCTTCGCGGTCAATGGATTCGGCTTCGCGGGGCGCGGCCAGAATGCGGGATTGGCATTTGCCAGCCTGAACGACTGGGATGATCGCGATGGTTCGGAGAATAAGGTTGCCGCCATCGCGGCCAGGGCCAACGCGGCTTTCAGTAAGATCAAAGAAGGTATCGTTATTGCAGCGAATATTCCCGCGATCGTAGAATTGGGAACCGCGACGGGATTTGACTTTCAGTTGATTGACCAGGCGAACCTCGGTCATGAAAAGCTCACAGAAGCGCGTAATCAACTGTTGGGCATGGCTGCGGAGCGTCCCGATATGCTGGTACAGGTTCGTCCTAACGGCATGGAAGATACGCCACAGTTCCGGCTTGATATCGATCAGGAAAAAGTAGAGGCGCTTGGCGTTTCTCTGGCGGATGTGAATGCTACGCTGGCGACGGTGCTGGGCGGAAGTTATGTAAATGACTTCATCGATCGTGGTCGAGTGAAGAAAGTGTATGTGCAGGCTGATGCGCCTTTCCGTATGCTGCCGGATGATATTAAAAACTGGTATGTGCGCGGCAGTAATGGGCAGATGGTACCCTTCTCCTCTTTCTCACAAAGTCACTGGGAATATGGCTCCCCACGTCTGGAACGTTATAACGGCCAGCCGTCCATGCAGATACAGGGTGAGGCTACGCCTGGGAAAAGTACCGGTGAAGCTATGGCGCTGATGGAAGAGTTCGTATCAAAACTGCCCACAGGCATTGGCTACGAATGGACAGGCATGTCCTATCAGGAACTGTTGTCCGGTGGTCAGGCTCCGGCGCTGTATACCATATCCCTGATTGTGGTATTTCTGTGTCTGGCTGCCTTGTACGAGAGCTGGTCGATTCCCTTCTCGGTTATGCTGGTCGTGCCATTGGGGATTCTTGGGGCGGTTATAGCTGCTTCCCTGCGCGGCCTGGAAAATGACGTCTACTTTAAGGTGGGCCTGCTGACAACCATTGGTCTGGCGGCGAAAAACGCCATACTGATCGTGGAGTTTGCAAAAGACCTGATGGATAAAGAAGGTAAAGGACTCATCGAGGCAACGCTGGATGCCGTACGTATGCGTTTGCGTCCTATCCTGATGACCTCTCTTGCCTTTATCCTTGGGGTTGTCCCCCTGGTTATCAGTACTGGCGCTGGCTCCGGTGCTCAGAACGCCGTTGGTACTGGCGTAATGGGTGGGATGATAACAGCCACCGTGCTGGCAATCTTCTTTGTTCCGGTATTCTTTGTGGTGGTTCGCCGCCGCTTTGGAAAGAAAAATGAAGATCCAGAACAACATAATAATCAGCAGATAGAACACCACTGATCCTCTGTCTGATTTCAAAAGGCCGCAAATGCGGCCTTTTTTATTGCCAGCTCATCCACCACATCCTCGTATTTTTCATCATTTTCATACTTCACTGCGCTGAACAAACCATGACTTTATAAAAATCAAATTTGATCCTCACATCTAAAAAGTGTAACATTGGGTTATGTTATAACATAACAATAAAAAGCCTCTTCGGTATCGCATCTTATATACCGGGAAGCAGAAAGAATAGGCCAGAGAGGACAGCGCTGCGTGCTTCCAGCAGTGTTTAGGACACTTCTTCAAGTAAATATAGAGAGGAATATTCAGATGCAAGTGCTTAGTTCGCTTCGTTCAGCGAAAAACCGTCATAACGATTGTATAGTGGTGCGCCGCCGTGGACGCATCTACGTGATATGCAAAACCAACCCTCGGTTTAAAGCTGTACAAGGTAGGAAAAAGAAAAAAAATTAACCCTTTTTCTATAACAACTCACTACAGCTCTGTTATATATGTAACAGAGTTTTTTAACTGGTTGAATAAAAACAGTAAAAACAATAGGATAAAAACGACCTATTGAGTATTTTCTTTACTCGCACAAGAAACCCATCACCTCCCTCATCCCATAAAACCGCCAGCCATACACAAATTAATTTAATAAGCTGATATTGCGACTATTCCGCTGCCGAAAAGTTTTATGATTTAATCACGACAAATAGCACACAAAACCTTTTCTAATGTGCGCGAATCTTACTGACTCTTTTGCTATAGTTATATACAGAGCGATGCGATATGTATCAAAATGGCGTGATTAAAACGTTAAGATGCATCGGAAGATGTATACCCTAAATAATTCGAGTTGCAGGAAGGCGGCAACTGAGCGAATCCCCAAAAGCTTACTTGAGTAAGTGACTGGGGTGAGTAAGGGCAGCCAACACACCTGCAGCTTGAAGTATGACGGGTATAAATCCATTGCGGACTAAATGGTGGTTGTCGAAATCCCAGGCATTGAAATCTTGCTTGTAGACATTATGATTGTAGAAACATGGTTAAAGCTAATCTCTTATGCACTTTGTCAGTCTGCCTGTTTACCAGATGTTAACCGCAGTAGCACTGAATAACGGCTTAACGGAGGGATTGATATGGATGAGTACACACCCAAACATTATGATATTGCCCAACTCAGATTCTTATGTGAGAATCTGTGCGACGAAAGCATTGTAACGTTAGGCGATAGCAGTCACGGCTGGGTCAATGACCCGACATCTGCGATCAACCTCCAATTAAATGAACTTATTGAGCATATAGCTACATTTATTCTGACATTTAAAATAAAATACCCTGACGAAGGTGAGCTTTCTCAGCAGGTTGAAAAGTATTTAGACGACACCTATGTTCTGTTTAGCAACTACGGCATCAATGATGCTGAGTTGCGCGGATGGAAGAAATCTAAAGAAAGGCTATTCGGAATGTTCTCAGAAGGGAGCATCTGTACGCCTGCTAAAACTTAAGTAATAATTTATCTCCTATTTATTAACCCACCAGGTACTGTTAGCATAAAGGCCAACATGAAAAAAATCGATTATTTGATGCGTTTACGTAAATGTACAACCATTGACACATTGGAACGCGTTATTGAAAAAAACAAGTATGAGCTCTCCAACGATGAACTGGAGATGTTCTTTTCCGCAGCGGATCATCGTCTGGCAGAACTGACGATGAACAAACTTTATGACAAAGTTCCAACCGCTGTATGGAAATACGTCCGTTAATTCATTAACGCAAAGTACATAAACGCCAATATACAATACATTGCGCCGATAACATTATCGGCCATTTTTCTTACCTTTTTTAATGTGTTAATAAATCAAAACTTGTAACAAAGTGTATTTCATATAAAAGAAATAATTAGAATACTGATTTTTATAAAAATCATTAAATCATCACGCCATATACGCCAATTCAATAATCCAGGTTATTCAATATCAGTTAAATGTAGTTAAAGTTACATATCTGATAATCAATGATGGCTGGTCTCACTATATGCCCTTAAAACAGCATAAGAACAAGTCTATACCCAATAGATTTCAAGATGCAGGAAACGGCTACCACTCCATCGCAAGATAGCGTGTAAAGTGCAACCAGACTTATGAAAGCAACATAATGATGAGGGAAGATTGGTGGAGGCCCTGCCAGCTACATCCCGGCACACACGTCTCCTGCTGCGGCTGCTTCCTTCCGGACCTGACCGAATCCACAGGTTAGTGTTGCGGGAGAACCGACAGGGCCCCCATTGACAGCTCCGAGACTACAAAGCGGTGGGCATTATCGGTGATGGGCAGATCAATTGCAAGCTAACACATCCTAACCGTTGTTTTCTTACTCAGTAGGCTATGCCACTATAGGTTCTTCACCATGTATCGATTATGAAGTGCAGGAACCCTTTGATGACAGGAGAAAATGACAGTTTTCGCCAACGTGTTTTTCAAATCGTGGCCGCGATCCCTTACGGGAAAATCGCAACCTATGGCGATGTGGCCCTTTTGGCCGGGTCGCCACGAGCATCCAGACAAGTTGGCGGCGTGCTAAAACGCTTGCCCAAAGACAGTAAACTGCCCTGGCATCGGGTGATAAATCGGAAAGGTGAGATATCGCTTGTCGGAGACGATCACCAACGTCAAAAATTAGCGCTACAAGCCGAGGGGATCACTTTTAATAGACAAGGGAAAATCGATCTTAATGCGTTCCGCTGGCAGTACGCGTCGTAAAACCACGTCGCGTACTGCTTTGCGCTTATTTATTTACCAACTGGATTGTACTGGTTGTGACGGTGCCATTGACGAAGATTCTGATGTCAATGAATCTGAACTTTTTGCGGGTAAAGGCACGGAGGTTACCGGCACCATAACCAGGTCGGCATTATTCACCCCATTGGTGATAACCGGTAAGACGTTCTCTGTCACCATCACTATTCTGTTATCTATCGCAATGGCGGCGCTGAGTAAAATGCGGGCATTAGGTTGAATGTCTGCCGGGTTGTACGGCAATACAAATTGGAAAGGTGCCTGTTTCCCTCCAGTGCGGGTTACTCGCTGGGTAATCACTTTTGAAGGTGCATCTGCCAGTGATGCATCGGATACCGTGACCGTCACTACAGCATTAGCTGGTAGGGCAATGCGCTGACGAATGTTAACTGTCCCGCTGACAGCAGGCATTGATATAGCTGGATATTGACCAGAGGTGCTGGTTACAGGTGCGCCGGTTTCAGGAGAAACACCATAATCACCCTTATCAGCACAGGCTGCCAGAGTCATCGATAGCGTGATACCACCTAAGATATGCCATAATTTCATTCGGTTCGTCTCCTTTTATTATTGTCAGACTGCCAGTTTCAAAAAAACCAGCGTTCACTAAGTAGTATGGTTCACCTGATTGAATAATGGTGGTACAAAATTCTGATATTTTCCTGATAAGTGATTTAAATTACTAATTTCAAGTCGTTAGTCCATTAATTTAAATGAGTTATGGGGAATCCCGCATTGTGTTACTTTCCAAATGATTTTCAACCAATAAGGCCGATATCATGAGCCAGGCACTACAAAACCTTCTTGATCTCCTGAGCCTGGAGAAAATTGAGGAAGGACTATTCCGGGGACAAAGCGATGATCTAGGTCTGCGTCAGGTATTCGGCGGGCAAGTGGTGGGTCAGGCAATGTCAGCAGCCAACCAGACCGTGCCAACAGACCGCGGCATCCATTCATTTCATAGTTACTTTCTGTTACCCGGTGATAGCCAGAAACCTATTATTTACGATGTGGAAAACCTGCGAGACGGCAATAGCTTCAGCGCCCGTCGAGTCAGCGCCGTTCAGAATGGTAAACCGATTTTCCATATGACAGCATCATTCCAAAGCCATGAGATAGGCTTTGAGCATCAGAATATAATGCCTACTGTTACCCCGCCGGAAGATCTTAAGTCCGAACAGGAGATTGCACAAAGTATGGCGCACTTATTGCCGCCACAATTCCGTGACAAATTCGCCCGCCCCAGGCCTATTGAGATGCGCCCGGTAAAATTTCATAACCCGCTGAAAGGGAAAGTAGAAGAACCGATACGACATGTCTGGTGTCGCGCCAACGGCCCCTTACCGAATGATGAACGTATCCATCAGTATCTGCTTGGCTATACATCCGACTGCAATTTTCTGTTAACCGCATTGCAGCCGCATGGCGTCGGCTTTCTGGAGCCTGGTATGCAGGTCGCCACCATCGACCACTCGATGTGGTTTCACCGAAATTTCCGTCTGGATGACTGGCTGCTGTATACCGTAGAAAGCACATCCGCGTCAGGCGCCAGAGGTTTTGTACGTGGACAGTTTTATACCCGTGAAGGCGTGCTAGTTGCCTCCAGCATGCAGGAAGGCGTTATGCGCCGTCTCCCCCACTAAACGATTTAAAAAAAATAAAAGTGGCGGCATGGATATTCCGCCATAAAAAACAGGGCGCGGAGATCATCCGACGCCCTGTTTATCAATTTATGTTCAGATTACTTACTGGTTGTAAGCATTCTCGCCATGGCTGTTGACATCCAGACCTTCGCGTTCCTGCTCCTCCGGTACGCGCAGACCAACCACCATATCGGCCACTTTGAAAGCGATGAAAGCTGCAACACCAGACCACACGAAAGCAACAATTACGCTGAACAGTTGAACCCAAACCTGATGAGCCATGGTAACGCCTTCGGCATAACCCACGCCACCCAGAGACGCAGAGGTGAAGACGCCGGTCAGGATACAACCGATGATACCGCAGATGCCATGAACGCCGAACACATCACACGGGTCATCAACGCGCAACCATCTTTTCAGCACGGTCACGCCCCACAGGCCTCCAATACCACCCGCGATACCGATGATCAATCCGCCGCCGACACCAACCAAACCCGCAGCCGGCGTAATGGCAACCAGACCAGCGATACAGCCAGAACATGCGCCCAGTAGTGAAGGCTTACCACGAACCATCCACTCACCAGCAATCCATGCCAGGATAGCCGCAGCGGTTGCAACAACCGTATTCAGGAAAGCAAGCCCCGCGATCTCATTTGCTGCACCAGCGGATCCGGCGTTAAAACCGAACCAGCCGATGTACAGGATAGCCGTACCAATAAACACCATCGGCAGGTTATGTGGCTTAAGGGCTTCTTTACCGAAGCCAGCACGTTTACCCAGCAGGTAAGCGCCAACCAGACCAGCAACAGCGGCATTGATATGCACCACAGTACCACCTGCAAAGTCCAGAGCGCCATCGGCAGCCAGATAACCGCCGCCCCATACCATATGGGTCATCGGCAGATAAGAGAAGGTCAGCCACAGCGCGACAAAAATCAGCACCGCAGAGAAACGGATACGTTCAGCAATGGCCCCGACAATCAGCGCCACGGTGATACAGGCGAAAGAAGCCTGATAAGCGACATGAACATACTGATAAAACGTACCAGTAATAGAATCAACAGCAATCCCCTTCAGCAAGAAGTTGGAAAAACCGCCGAAGAAAGCATTGCCTTCGCTAAAGGCCAGGCTATAGCCATAGAGGACCCATAAAATACACACCAGGGCAAAGGAAATTATCACCTGAGACAGCATGGAAAGCACGTTCTTGGCACGAATCAAACCACCATAAAACAATGCAATTCCAGGTATCGTCATAAAAAGTACCAGGGCGGTACAAATCATAATAAAGGCATTATCTGCTTTATCGATAATTGGTGCTGCAGCCATCGCCCAGGACGGGAGCAAAGCAGCCAGACCAAGACATAATGAGGAGACAAGTTTTTTCATTTTCATCCATCCCTATTTACAAATCTAAGTCAGGCGTTAAAGTGCTGCTTCGTCGGTTTCGCCCGTACGAATACGAATAACCCTTTGTAATTCAGCGACAAAAATCTTACCATCGCCAATTTTTCCGGTATAGGCCGCTTTGCTGATCACATCAATAACTTCATCCAGTTGATCATCGGCAATTGCGATATCAATTTTCACTTTTGGCAAAAAATTGACGCTGTATTCTGCGCCACGGTACAACTCAGCGTGCCCTTTCTGACGTCCAAATCCCTTCACTTCAGTGACCGTGAGTCCCTGAATACCGACGGAAGATAGGGCTTCACGCACATCTTCCAGCTTGAATGGTTTTATCACCACAGTAACCAGTTTCATTCATCATCCCCCTAACCGTTAAGTTCAGACTTACGCCCGCCGCTGTCGCGGATTACTATCATTTCGAATTATCTTCACGCCATCACTAAAGCAAAGGGTATGCCATAAATGATTTATCTGGTCGATATCAGGTAAGAGAACGGAGTTCAGGTCTGTTAAAGAGGGGAAAAATGATCTCTGGGAAAAAAAATCAAAAAAAGCAGGGCACGCAGCGCACCAAGATAGTGCGCAACGCCTAATTATAGTGCAATGAGGCTAAAAACAGAATGAATATGCTTAGTGATGGTGCGAAGCAACAAATAGCCTCCGGCTTTCGATTGTCCTTATGAGTGCATCTGGATCACGACACGGTAGCAGACTCATAAGTAACCGCAGCCGCCAGCTCTTCTCCCGCCAACTGTAACTGATACATCTGGTAATAGCGTCCTTGCTGACGCAGCAACTGCTCATGAGTACCCTGTTCGACGGTTTGTCCATGGTGAAGCACCATAATCGTGTCGGCCTCGACAATTGTCGATAACCGATGAGCAATGACAATCAGCGTCGTTTGAGCCCGGATGACGTTCAGCGCCTTCTGCACCGCTTGCTCCGTACCGGAATCAATGTTCGCCGTCGCTTCATCCAAGATCAGTATCTTGGGTGTTTGCACCAGCACCCTGGCAATCGCCAGCAGTTGTTTCTGGCCTGTGGACAAATTGTTCCCTTGTTCGCCAACGTGAGTATGCAACCCCTCAGGGAATGAATGCACCAACTCTGATAGCTGCACAATATCGAGTACCCGCCATACTTCGTCTTCACTGATATCACGACCCAATGTGACATTTGTATACATCGACTCTGCCAATACCACGGGATCCTGCTGCACCATCGCGACACTATGGCGTAAAACCTGATGCGACAAGGTTGGCAACGGGCGACCATCCAGGCGAATTTCACCTTTATCTGGAGAGTAATACCCCATCAATAGGTTAGCCAGCGTACTTTTTCCGCTGCCGGTATGCCCTACCAGCGCGACAAATCCCCGTTCCGGGATAGTCAGCGAAATATGTTGCAAGACGTTTTTGTCTGTACCATAAGAAAAGGAAACATCATCAATCTCAACACGGCCATGAATAAGTGGCTGTTCGTCACTGCCATAGTCTTGCTGCGCACCATCCATGAGTTCAAAGATTCGCTCACCGGCGACCACCGCCTGTTGCAACATGGACTGCTGAGTTGTGAGTTCAATCAACGGCTCATTTAAACGCCCAAGATAATTAATAAATGCATACAGGACACCCACACCGACCGTTCCCACGGAACTGAAGCCAAATTGCAGCAGCAGACCACACAGCACTAACGCAGAAAACAAACTGAGCAACGGACGCAACAGAAAGCCATCAAGGCGCAGCGTCTGCATACGCGCCCGATAATGTTCCCGGCTGGCATTGCCCAGTTTTTCGCCAAATCGGGCCTGCTGGAGAAATTGCTGAATAACGCCCATGCCATTGATAACTTCATTGAAGCCATCATTAATATCTGCCAGATAGCTTCGTACCCGACGCACAACGGGTATGCTGTAACGCTGATAGATCACCATTACAGTTAACACTGCCGGGAAAATAGTTAAGGCAACCAGCGCCATCCGCCAATCAAGACTAAACATCGCCACCAGCATGGCGCCAATAAGCGCTGCGCTGCGCAATGCCGTTGACACCACCATGACATACAGATCCTTCACAACCTCAGTATCGTTGGTTACACGCGATATCAGTTGCCCTACCGGTTGAGTGTCAAAGGTACTGAGTGGTTGACGCAACGCCGCATCCATGACATCGATGCGCAGTTGTTGCACCACCCCTACAGCCACCCGGTTAAATAACAGCGCCTGGAAATAGTGAAGCACGGCAGCCAATGTCTGCAACAGGAGATAGGCCGCAGCCAATCCTGCAGCCAATGCATACGGAAACTGACCTTTCGCCACCAGATGGTCAATGAAATAGCTCACCAGAACCGGCCCGGAAACCTCGGCGGCCGCTGCCACCCACAGCATCAGCACCCCCAGCGCCAATGGCCTGCGCCACGGTGAACCATAGGCCAACAGCCGTTTTAATGTCGGCCAAAGCTGTCGAGGGTTATTCATCCTTTTCCCCTTCCGTCAGTGGCACATCATCCAATGCAGCTTCCAATTGTTGATAGCGGTACATATCCCGATACCAGCCAGGTTGAGCGGCAAGCTCACGGTGGCTGCCCCGCTGGATAGCCTGTCCGTGCTGGAGTATCAGGATCTCGTTCGCCTCCGTTAAGGCAGAGAGCCGATGCGCACTGATAATCAATGTTTGCTGCTTACCCCATTGTTTAAGATTTTGCAGGATCTGATGTTCCGTCCGCCCATCAACCGCAGACAATGCATCATCCAGAATCAGAATTTCAGCTTCCAGCAATAACGCCCGTGCGATAGCGATCCGCTGCTTCTGGCCACCGGACAGCATGACGCCGCGCTCCCCAACTTCCGTATCATATCCCTGCGGAAGCCGCAAAATGTCATCATGCACGCTGGCAAGCCGGGCGGCTTGCTCAATCTGCAACGGGGTGGCGTCGGGCCAGCCCAACGCAATATTGCGGGCAACCGTGTCAGAAAACAGGAAAGGTGTTTGCCCCACAACGGCAAAACGGCGGCGCAATTCATCCAGACGAATGTCTGACAAGGGAAAGTGGTGATAGCGAATATCACCGGATTCAATATCGAAATGGCGGAGAATCAGCGCCAGTAAAGTGCTTTTTCCTGAACCAGTCGGACCACACAGTCCAAGCACGTTTCCCGGTTTTAGCGTAAAGCTGACCTCTTTCAATACACTACGAGAGCTTTCAGGATAATGAAACTCATGAATATTCACCTCAAGCACGCCACGCTCAACCGGTAAAGATTGCGTACCGTCCGTAACGACCAGATCCTCCGACAATAGCTGGCGAATACGGCTATATGCGGCGCTTCCGCGTTCAACAATATTGAACATCCATGCCAGTGCCAGCATCGGCCATATCATCAGGCCGAGGTACATAACAAAACTGGTTAACATCCCCAACGTCAGCGAACCATTGACCACCATCCAACTGCCACCGCCGATGGCCAGCAGATGTGACAGCCCGATAGCAATGTAAATCGTGGGATCAAAACGCGCATCAACCCGTGCGACATACATATTTTTGGCTCCGGCATCCGCTGCGACCTGCGCAAAACGAGCTGACTGATAGTCTTCCAGACCAAACGATTTAATCATTCGAATGCTGGTCAGGCTTTCCTGAGCTTGATCGTTAAGCGAGGAAAATGCCGCCTGAGCCGATTTAAAACGATGATGCAACTGCGTCCCGTAATGTTTGATAATCAGCGCCATAACCGGCATCGGTAATAGTGCCAGCAACGTCAGTTGCCAGCTTATCTGGGTACACATGACAACCAGAACAGCGCACCCCATCACCATCGAATCGACCAGAGTAAGCACCCCTTCACCGGCGGCGAAAACCACCCGATCAACATCATTGGTGGCGCGAGCCATCAAATCGCCGGTACGATGGCGTAAATAGAATGCCGGATGCTGACGACTGAGTTGATGATAAAAATCCTCGCGTAGCTCAACCGCCAGTTGGTAGGCGGCGCCGAACAGCAAAACGCGCCAGACACAGCGCAACAGATAAACCATCACCGCCGTCAGCAGCATGATGCCGATCCACTGCATAATCTCAGCCGTGGCCATATTGTGTTGAGTGACGCCATCCACCACCACGCCAACCAGTCTGGGGGGCAGCAGTTGCAGGATGGCAATCACAATCAACAATGCCACCGCGCCTATATAGCGCCGCCATTCACGTCGAAAATACCAGCTTAGTTGAGCAAACAGTCTCACGCAGTTTTGATTCCAATATTCAGAGGAGTGGGTATGAACCGAGAAAAATGATTATACAGAAAATATATGGCTACTGAGCTATAACGATAGTGGCAATGCCGTTGTGTATTTGATGCGTTCCATAGCAAAACTGGATGTCACGTCGACCAGTCCGGGGATGCCATTTACCAAACGTTTGTAAAAATCATCATAGCTTTTCATATCAGCGACCTGCACCTGCATAAGATAATCATACTCTCCGGTCATCCGATAGAAAGACAATACTTCTGGCATTTCCGACACGATGCCGGTGAACGCTTGATACCAGCCGCTATTATGTTGTTGAGTCTTCAGTAACACAAACGCCGTTAACCCTAATCCCAGTAGTTCGTTATCCAGTAATGCTACTCGCGCCCGGATATAACCATCCTCTTCCAACCGCTTTAATCTTTTCCAGCAGGGCGTCGAGGTCAGATTCACCGACTCA
Organism: Brenneria alni; assembly: GCF_003666245.1. GTDB lineage: Bacteria > Pseudomonadota > Gammaproteobacteria > Enterobacterales > Enterobacteriaceae > Brenneria > Brenneria alni. The sequence goes on along the minus strand of NZ_MJLZ01000002.1, from coordinate 84,877 downwards.
GCCAGCGTTTGCAGCGAAAGCGTACAGTCCTGTTGCAATAACATCAACAAGGCACGATCGGTTTTATCTAACATAGCGTCATCCGGTAGAAAATTTTTCTCCAATTTCGCGCAATGAAAGATAAAAAAGCAATCTTTTTTTCCTGAAAACTGGTTAATCTATCCATCATTACCGCTCGAACGGACACACATCATGACAAACACCTGGGTAAAAAACGCTATCCGTGCAATAGAGGCTGATTTTCAACGTTCAGCGGATACACATCTAATCCGGCTGACCTTACCGGATTACCCCGGTATTTATTTCTATTTAAAAGATGAAAGCACTCACCCTAGCGGCAGCCTGAAACACCGACTGGCGCGCTCCTTATTTCTATATGGCCTTTGTAACGGTTGGATAAAAGAAGGGACGCCAATCATAGAGGCATCATCTGGCAGCACTGCCATATCAGAAGCATATTTCGCACGTTTACTGGGCTTACCCTTCATCGCGGTAATGCCTGCCTGTACCGCCAAACGGAAAATTGAGCAAATCGCTTTTTATGGCGGACGCTGTCATTTCGTCGAACAAGCAGGGCAAATCTATGCGACATCCGAGCTGTTAGCCAAAGAACTCAATGGCCATTATATGGATCAGTTTACCTATGCTGAACGGGCAACTGACTGGCGTGGCAATAATAACATCGCCGACAGTATCTATCGCCAGATGTCTCGGGAACCCCACCCTGTACCTGACTATATCGTCATGAGCGCCGGAACCGGCGGCACCTCCGCAACGCTGGGACGTTATATTCGCTATCAGGGAATAGACACGCAGTTGGTTGTTGCCGATCCTGAAAACTCCGTTTTCTACGACTACTATGAACAACGCGATCGCTCGATCACCGGAAAGCGCGGCAGCCGAATTGAAGGTATTGGCCGCCCTCGGGCAGAACCGTCATTTATCCCCGAGGTCATTGACAGTATGATCAAAGTTCCCGATGCAGCCAGTATCGCCACCCTCTACTGGCTGGAAGGTATCCTGGGCCGTAAAGTTGGTGCCTCAACAGGCACCAACGTTTGGGGCATGTTGCAACTGGCGAAACAGATGGCGGCGCAAGGTAAACAAGGCGCCATTGTTACACTGTTATGCGACAGCGGTGAACGTTATCTGGATACCTATTACAACGCCGACTGGGTAGAAAAGAATATCGGTGATCTTACTCCCTATCTATACCCCATAGATTTCGAGATGCAGGACAAAACATTACCGCCGAATTCAGTCTGGCGTGACAAATTGCCTGGCAAAATTAAAACAGCCGCCGCTGAATGACGACTATTTTTCAGGTAACATACCGGCTTTATCCCTCAAGGCGTCATGCCCGCGTTGAGGCTCAAATTGCGTCAAGGTGAATGAAAGATGAAGCGCGCTGTTGTCGTTTTTAGCGGTGGACAAGATTCCACCACTTGTCTGATTCAGGCTCTGAAACACTATGATGAAGTGCACTGTATTACCTTTGATTATGGCCAACGCCACCGGGCAGAAATTGATATCGCCAGAGAGCTTGCGCGGCAACTCGGTACAACAGCACATAAGATACTGGATGTGGGCTTATTGAATGAATTAGCCGCCAGCAGCCTGACGCGTGAAAACATTCCGGTTCCTGACTATGACGCCGATGCACAAGGGCTTCCCAGTACCTTTGTACCTGGCCGGAATATTCTTTTTCTGACGCTGGCATCCATCTATGCCTATCAAGTCGGCGCGCAAGTTGTTATTACCGGTGTGTGTGAAACAGACTTCTCCGGTTATCCTGACTGCCGCGATGAATTCGTCAAAGCATTGAATCAGGCCGTCGTACTGGGTATCGCACGCGATATTCGTTATGTCACGCCATTGATGTGGCTCAATAAAGCGGAAACCTGGGCGCTGGCAGACTATTACCAGCAATTGGCTACTGTCCGTCACCATACTTTAACCTGTTACAACGGCATTAAAGGTGATGGCTGCGGCCATTGCGCGGCCTGTCATTTACGCGCCAAAGGGCTGGAACAGTACCAGAATGACCCCGTTGGGGTCATGTCGGCATTAAAACAAAAAACCGGCTTAAAATAATTGTGTGCAATAGAAGTCAGGCAAGACAGAATACTATTTACAGTCTTGCCTGCATCTACATTTTCCCCTGATGCTCCAAGGCGCTTTAAGGTAGCCCTGATTCAACTCAACCGGTGGTTATTTCACCACGCGGTTGCAAAAACCATCACAGTTTTAAGCGTGACAGATTGCGTTCAACCAAAGCGGCACCAATTCCAGGCACTTCCTGCAATTGTTCTATCTGCGTGAAAGGGCCGTTTTGTTCGCGGTAGTTGACGATTGCCTCAGCTTTTTTAAGGCCGACACCGTTCATCACAGCAGCCAGCTCTTCTGCCGTTCCCATGTTAATGCTTACTTCATCCTCATCAGCCGCAGGAAGCAGCGCTTTGTCTGCATTTTGAACGACAGATGCAGACTTCGCTACATCCCCGATATTTTCGGTTTTCGGCGCCGCCTGAACGAATAGCGGTAACCCAGACAGACTCATCCCAACTATCAAGCAAAGTACCTTGACTCCTGACTTTTTCATGCTGTTTCCTCCGTGTGTTTGACAGCATGACTACCTTGCCGCAGGCATAATTTTATCGCAAATAGCTTGGTCTGAATGTGGAAAAGGCCGCGGAAGCGGCCTTTTCTTGTTGCAACAGTTTGCAAATTTATGCGGAGCTTATTGCTGTTCCTGAGCAGCGCTGCCCATTTTAATTTTGGCCTCGCTACGCAAACTGGTTAGCAAAGCATCAAATAGCGAACCCACAGCACTTTGCTGTATTTGTTTGGCAAACTGCTCTTTCTGCTGGTCAGTCAGTTGATGCGTGGCAACGCTGTCCAGCGCCACTAATACCACATTCCCGGCCTGATCCTGAGAAATCCCATAAGAAGGCTTATCTTTAGCTGGATGGGGTAAGGCAAAAATGGACTCCGCCATTACATCACCCTGTGAAACAGAAGAGAGGGTTTTTGGCTCACCAAAGCTCAGATTAGCGGCTTTTAGCGCATCATCCTTACCTTGTTTCAACTCAGCCAGCATTTTCTCAGCATCAACCCGCGCCTGCTGTTCCGCTTTCTGCCGTTTAACCGTCTGTACGACCTGCTCGCGAACCTGGTCCAACGGACGGGTACTTTCAGCTTTATGTTCAGTAATCCGGATAACGAAAGCACGATCGCCATCGACATTAATCACATCAGAGTTACTGCCAGGTTCGCCGTTTTCGCCAACCAATGCACCATCAAAAATCGCCTGGGTGACAGGCTGGAAATTCAATGCCGCCGGGACTTGCTCACGGGTAAACCAGTCAGTTTGTGTTGCTTTCACACCCGCAGCCTCTTCGGCAGATGCCAAAGATTCGTTGTCGTTACTGGCGGCTTCGCTGACTTTTTGCTGTAAAGCGTAATACTCATCAAGCGCTTTTTCGTGCTTCACTTTGGCGGCAATATCGTCACGGACTTCATTTAGTGGCTTAACCTGCTGTGGTTGAATATCGTCAAGACGCACGATCAAATAGCCTACTGAAGATTTTATCGCCGCAGAAACTTGCCCCTTGTCCGTCAGCCCGGCTTGTTTAAGCTCATCAATGGTGGAATTTTCATCCATCCATCCCAAATCGCCTCCATTGCGGCGAGAGACAATATCCGTCGACTTTTCTTTCGCCAGTGCCGCAAAATCAGCACCTTGTTTGAGTTCATCAACAACAGACTGAGCGTCGGCTTCGGTTTTCACCTGAATAATGCTGAATTTCTTATGCTCAGGCTGAGTGTAGTCACTTTTATTTTTTTCATAAAAATCGGTGATGGCTGCATTATCGACCGTGACCTTATCCATGATGTCCGCCGCGTCCAGCGTGATATAGCTTACCTTGAACGCTTCCGGCGCAAGGAAACGGGCCTTGTTCTGATCGTAGTAGCTCTGGATTTCATCATCGGAAACGTTTTCCGCCTTAGCGTTGGCTTCAACATCAATCGTCGCCAGGCGGATAACCCGATCCTGGGCAGCCAGCTTGACCAAATTGTCGACTTCCTGCGGCAGAATGAACTCCGTGTTGCCAAATCCGCGAATGAGTTGCTGTGAAGTCAACTGCTTACGCAACACCTGTGCATACATATCCGGCGTCAGGCCCAGTCGACGAACCTGATTCAGATATTTTTCATTGTCAAAACGATTATTGGTTTGAAACGCAGGGACAGCAAAAATCGCCTGTTTAATTTGCTCATCACTGATGTTCAGCCCTAGCTTATCGGCATATTGATCCAGCAATGCTTCATCAATTAACTGTGCGAGGGCCTGCCTGCGCAGTTGCTGCATATAACCGTCATTACTCGCCAGAATAGAAAAATTTTCACCCAGCGCTTCCTGCTGGCGGCCACGCTCGTTCTGTACGGCTTGCTCAAGCTGGGGCCGGGTAATTTCTTGCCCGTTAACCTTTGCTGCATAATCTCCAGAACCACCGATAAGATAATCACCAACGCCGGTTAAAACGAATGATGCAATAATCAAGGCAAGAATAATTTTGAGCACGACGTTATTAGCGGCCGCGCGTAAATTGTCCATCATAATGTGACAACACTCCGCTGTAGAATAGATAACACTCCCTGCGCTGGCCGAAACCATGCATCCCTTGATTTGCTGTAGCCCACAAACAAGGCCAGGGGCGTTTAAGCTTTGTCTGACAATAGTAACCTGAATTGCCGGTTAAAAAACATCAGGAATGTTTTTTAACCGGCACAGCAACGACCTACATAATAAAAGGCACATCATAAAATGATGCGCCTCGTATCTTACCCTACCACTATCTTTGCGTCAGATAATGTTTGGAAACAACTCGTGTTACACACAAAACCTGTGACGTAATAATCAGTTAACGGCGTCTTTCAGCGTTTTACCAGCACGGAAGCCGGGTACTTTCACTGCAGGGATACTGATTTCTTTACCCGTTTGCGGATTACGGCCGGTACGCGCAGCGCGTTCACGCACTGAGAAAGTACCAAAACCAACCAAAGCAACATCATCCCCTTCTTTCAGAGACTCGGTAACAGAACCAATAATTGCATCTAACACACGTCCTGCCGCCGCTTTGGAAATATCAGCATCTGCAGCAATTTTGTCGATCAATTGTGACTTGTTCACTCTCTCATCCCCTCTGGAATTCTATGGTCGCGCTGAAATTTCCCAAAACACGACACCTAATTTTATATCAATCCTGTCAGACCTTAGCAAGTTACAGCTAAAACCAACAGTGTTCTAACTTAGCCGTACAAAAAAAAGCTGGCAAGCGCCATTTAACCTACCAGCCCTGATTTACTCAGGAGTTCTTGCAATAGGTCACTATTTTGCCTTGGCAGTGGCGGTAGTGGTAACCACTTGCATACCATATGGCGCATTCAGCAACGCTAATGCCAATACTTCCTCAATGCGTTTTACCGGATGAATATCCAGATCGGCAATGACATTTTGCGGAATGTCTTCAAGATCACGCTTGTTGTCATCCGGTATCAGCACCGTTTTGATACCACCACGATGAGCGGCCAGCAATTTCTCTTTCAGGCCACCAATTGGCAGCACCAGGCCACGCAAGGTAATTTCACCTGTCATCGCCACGTCTGCACGAACCGGATTTCCCGTCAAACAGGACACCAGCGCTGTACACATTGCAATCCCTGCGCTTGGCCCATCTTTTGGTGTCGCACCTTCAGGAACGTGAACATGAATATCGCGTTTTTCATAGAAATCCGCATTGATACCCAGTTTTTCGGCTCTGGCTCGCACCACGGTAAGTGCGGCCTGAATCGATTCCTGCATGACTTCACCCAATGATCCAGTATAGGTCAGCTTACCTTTACCGGGAACACAGGCGGTTTCAATGGTTAGCAGATCGCCGCCGACTTCCGTCCACGCCAATCCAGTTACCTGACCGACACGGTTTTCTTCGTCCGCTCGGCCATAGTCGAAACGCTGTACACCAAGGAAATCCTTAAGATTATCGCCCGTAACCTGGATATGTTTAACAGATTTATCCATCAATAGCGTTTTCACCGCTTTACGGCACAACTTGGAGATTTCTCGCTCCAGATTGCGCACACCGGCTTCACGCGTGTAATAGCGGATAATGCCGACAATCGCGCTATCATCAACGGACAACTCACCTTTTTTCAACGCATTGCGCTCAATCTGCTTCGGCAGAAGATGTTGTTTGGCGATGTTTAACTTTTCATCTTCGGTATAGCCGGAAAGACGGATCACTTCCATACGGTCAAGCAACGGAGCAGGTATGTTCATCGAGTTAGACGTTGCGACAAACATGACATCCGACAGATCGTAGTCCACTTCCAGGTAGTGGTCGTTAAACGCCACGTTCTGTTCGGGATCGAGAACCTCCAGCAACGCAGACGCGGGATCGCCACGCATATCGGAAGACATTTTGTCGATCTCATCCAATAGGAATAGTGGGTTTTTCACACCGACTTTCGCCATCTTCTGAATCAGTTTACCCGGCATTGAACCGATGTAGGTACGGCGGTGACCGCGAATTTCCGCTTCGTCACGTACGCCGCCCAGGGCCATGCGCACATACTGACGTCCGGTCGCTTTTGCAATGGACTGCCCCAGTGAGGTTTTACCGACTCCCGGTGGGCCAACCAGGCAAAGGATAGGCCCTCTGATTTTGCTGACGCGACTTTGAACCGCGAGATACTCCAGAATACGCTCTTTTACCCGCTCAAGACCATAATGGTCGGTATCCAGCATTTCCTGTGCCTTAAGCAAATCTTTCTTCACTTTGCTGCGCGCATTCCAGGGAACCTGCACCATCCAGTCAATGTAGCTGCGCACCACGGTCGCCTCAGCAGACATCGGAGACATCATTTTCAGCTTCTGCAGTTCCGCTTCAGTTTTTTCACGCGCTTCCTTCGGCATTTTCGCCGCTTCAATCTTGCGCTTCAGCGCTTCATTTTCATCTGGCGCATCATCCATTTCACCGAGCTCTTTCTGAATCGCCTTCATTTGCTCATTCAGATAATACTCGCGCTGACTTTTCTCCATCTGCTTCTTAACACGACCACGGATCCGCTTTTCAACCTGCAACAAGTCAATTTCAGATTCCATCATCGCCATCAGATACTCTAAACGCTCCGTTATATCGGACATTTCGAGTACCGATTGCTTATCCGCCAATTTCAACGGCATGTGCGCCGCAATGGTATCCGCCAGGCGTGCAGCATCATCAATGCTGTTCAGCGATGTCAGAACTTCTGGTGGGATCTTCTTATTCAGCTTGATATACCCCTCAAACTGATTGATGGCCGTGCGCATTAATACTTCCTGCTCACGCTCCTCAATCGCCGGGGAGTCCAGATATTCTGCCTGTGCCGCGAAATGTTCACCGCTGTCCGATAACGTCGTAATATGCGCACGCTGCAAACCTTCAACCAGCACTTTCACTGTGCCGTCCGGCAGTTTCAGCATTTGAAGAATTGAGGCGACCGTCCCTACTGAGAAAAGATCATTAATACTTGGCTCATCCGTTGAGGCCTCTTTCTGTGCCACCAGCATGATCTTTTTATCATGATCCATTGCAGCTTCAAGGCACCGAATCGACTTCTCCCGACCAACAAACAACGGAATCACCATGTGCGGATAAACCACCACATCGCGCAACGGCAATACGGGGATTTCTATGCGTTTGGAACGCTCAGGGTTCATAGAGCTCTCTCTTAGTTTCGTTTCCGCCAGGTTAAGGGAATCTCGTGAAACGCGATCTTCACGGGTTTCACCAAATAGGTACTCGAGTATATGGGGATAAATATCTTACATTCAACGACCAGTACGCGTGTAAAAGCGAATGGGGGATAAAATCCCCCATTTTTGTCTTGCAGAACGGTGTAATTGGCTACTTATTCGCCGGAGGCCTGTTGCGCTTCCGGCTTACCGTAGATCAGTAAAGGTTCGGACTGACCAGCAATGACTGACTCATCAATCACCACCTTATCAACGCTGTCCAGTGATGGCAGATCGTACATCGTATCCAGTAATGCGGCCTCTACGATAGAGCGCAGACCACGGGCGCCTGTTTTACGCGCCATCGCTTTCCTGGCGATAGCAGTCAGGGCTTCATCACGGAATTCCAGTTCAACGCCTTCCAGGTTGAACAACGCCTGATACTGTTTCGTCAGCGCATTTTTCGGCTCACGCAGAATCTGAATTAGCGCGTCTTCACTCAGCTCTTTCAGCGTTGCAAGCACCGGCAAGCGCCCAATAAACTCAGGAATCAAACCGAACTTGATTAAATCACCGGGTTCAACCTGACCTAACAGTTCACCTTCCGTCGCTTTTTCAGCCGTACCTTTTACCGTCGCACCAAAACCGATACCGCGCCCGGTGTCGGTACGCTGCTCGATGACCTTATCCAGACCAGCAAACGCACCGCCGCAGATAAAGAGGATCTTGGAGGTATCGACCTGCAGGAACTCTTGCTGAGGATGCTTGCGGCCACCCTGCGGCGGCACCGCGGCAATAGTCCCTTCGATCAGTTTCAGTAACGCCTGCTGCACCCCTTCACCAGAAACATCACGGGTTATGGATGGATTGTCCGACTTACGTGAAATTTTGTCGATCTCATCAATGTAGACAATGCCACGCTGGGCTTTCTGCACATCATAGTCACATTTCTGCAGCAGTTTCTGGATAATGTTTTCAACGTCTTCACCGACATACCCGGCTTCGGTCAATGTTGTCGCATCTGCCATCGTGAATGGCACATCAAGAAAACGAGCCAGCGTTTCAGCCAGCAATGTTTTACCGCTACCGGTTGGGCCGATCAGCAAAATATTGCTTTTGCCCAACTCAATGCCATTACTGCTGTCACCGTTGCGTAACCGTTTATAGTGGTTGTAAACCGCGACAGCCAGCACTTTCTTGGCCTGTTCCTGACCGATAACGTAATCATCAAGATGGCGACGAATTTCGTGCGGCGTCGGCAACGCACTGCGCTCACGATGCGGAGACACTTCTTTAATTTCTTCGCGAATAATGTCGTTACACAAGTCAACACATTCATCGCAGATATACACTGACGGCCCAGCAATCAGCTTTCGTACTTCATGCTGGCTTTTGCCGCAGAAAGAACAGTACAGCAACTTTCCTGAACCGTCTTTGCGCTTATCTGTCATGAGTCAAACCTCTTCTTAGTCTTTTGCCCGCAGGCCAACCACAGCGATATCGCTACAGCGAACGCCGATATTTATAGCCAATACGCGCAAAAAAAACATCGCACAACAGACCATCGGTCGAACACTGATTTTTCAGCCACTATAAACTACTAACATAGCAGAGCATCATTCACGATGAGTGAATACAGAATCCACCAGACCGTAGTCTACTGCCTCATTGGCAGAGAGGAAACGGTCACGTTCCGTGTCTCTTTCTATCACATCGAGAGGCTGGCCCGTATGTTTAGCCATCAATTCATTCATCCTGGCTTTTACTTTCAATATTTCTTTGGCATGGATTTCAATATCCGTTGCCTGCCCCTGGAACCCGCCCAGCGGTTGGTGAATCATTACCCGCGAATTGGGCAGACATATGCGTTTGCCTTTTGCGCCAGCGGCCAGCAGGAACGATCCCATAGAACATGCCTGACCCATACAAATCGTACTGACATCCGGCTTGATGAACTGCATGGTATCGTAAATGGACATGCCAGCAGTAATGACGCCACCGGGAGAGTTAATGTACAGGAAAATATCTTTTTCCGGGTTTTCCGCTTCCAGAAATAGCATCTGCGCCACAATCAGGTTCGCCATATAATCTTCAACCTGACCGGTCAGGAAGATTATCCGTTCTTTTAGCAGACGGGAATAGATATCGTAAGAACGTTCCCCACGAGAGGTTTGCTCAACCACCATCGGCACTAAAGCCATATGAGGTGCTTGTCTTTCTTGTTCGCCACTGTATGACATTCACGTCTCCTAGATAAAATACGTCCGGCACCATTATTGCCCGATTCTACTTGAGATAAGAGATGATGACCATGCTCACGCATTCGGTTTACTCATCCGTGGGACAACACGATTAGCCGAAGATCCCTAACGATGCCAGCCTTTTCTCTTCACTTATTTGGGGTATCCGCACCGCTTTTCAAGCTTACACTATCAGTTGTTTTATATTAAAGAGTTATCGGCGATAGCTACCCGGTTAGTTGGCTTTACCCCCGACTTTTATAGTAGTGCAATTTAAGTCATACCGTTTAACAACAAACAGATGGTTAACGATAACATTCAAACAGAAAAAAGCCCGCGCTATAAGGCTCCGGGCTTTTTTGACAGGAAAAAACATGCCTTGCCGCAACGGCAGAATAAGGCTTATGCCGCTGTTGTCTGGTTCATCAGTTCATTAAAGCTGACGGACTTCTCAACCACTTTTGCTTTGGCAAGCAGCGTTTCAACGGCTTGTTCTTCCAATGCGACATTACGCATGTTGTTCAGCAGTTCTTTGTTTTTGCTGTAGAACTCGATCACTTCCTGCGGATCTTCATACGCAGAAGCCATCTCTTCGATCAACGCTTTGACACGCGCTTCGTCTGCTTTCAGCTCATTGGTGCTGATGACTTCACCCAGCAACAGGCCGACGACAACGCGACGTTTTGCCTGCTCTTCGAACAGTTCGCGAGGCAGTTCCAGCGCCTGTTTTTCGTTACCGCCAAAGCGTTGCGCGGCCTGACGGCGCAAAACGTCAACTTCACCGTCAATCAGTGCAGCCGGAACGTCGATATCGTTCGCCTGAACCAGACCGTCAAGAACCTGGTTTTTCACACGGTTACGCACCGCGCCTTTCAGCTCACGCTCCATGTTTTTACGAACCTCAGCACGCAGACCTTCCTGAGAACCGTCTTCCACGCCGAAACGTTTGATGAATTCTTCAGTCAGTTCAGGCAACTCACGCTCTTCCACTTTCTTCAAAACGATAGCGAATTTAGCCGCCTTACCTTTCAGGTTTTCGGCGTGGTAATCTTCAGGGAAGTTCACATCAATTGTAAATTCTTCACCGGCTTTGTGACCGACGACACCATCTTCAAAACCTGGGATCATACGGTTCTGGCCCATAGCCAATACGAAATCAGAGGCTTTGCCGCCTTCGAACTCTTCGCCGTCGATAGAGCCATTGAAATCGATGGTAACGCGATCTTCCGCCGCTGCAGCGCGATCGGTCTCTTTCCAGGCAGCCTGTTGCTTACGCAGCGTTTCCAGCATGGTATCAACGTCGGCATCAGTCACTTCAACAACCGGTTTTTCGACTTCGATCGCTTCCAGATCTTTCAATTCAACTTCTGGATAAACCTCGAACTCCACAGAGTAAGTGAAGTCGCCGCCCACCTGGTATTCACCCGGAACATAGTTAGGCGCACCAACTGGATTAATCTTTTCTTTGATGATGGCATCAACGAAATTACGCTGCATCAAATCACCCAGCACGTCCTGACGCACGGAGGCACCATAACGCTGAGTGACAATATTCATCGGCACCTTGCCTTTGCGAAAGCCGTCAATACGTACTTTTTTGGCCACGTTGACCAGCTCGCTCTTAACTGCACTCTCAATGCTGTCAGCAGCAACGGTAATCGTTACACGGCGCCCAAGGCCTTGAGTGGTTTCAACAGAAACTTGCATCTTGTTACCTCAAAAAATCACAGTGCTCGGTCAACCCCAAAACTATTCTCACAACAGCAAAACTTGTTTCAAACTAGCGCCAACAGGCACTTCGCTGAAAAAGCCTCACAGAACCGGGACGGCCATTATGTTGTTACCAGACCCTGTTCCCTGTAGTCAGAAGCGTCCCGAATACATTCCGGAAAAATAGACGCGGCATTATAGCGGTATAGATAGGATGAGTCGAGGACGGCAGTCAGACTATTACCACCGGGCATTCAAACTTGTATCAATAACCCGTCCCGGAATGGATTGTATCGATGATTATGACATGATGCCGGCACCACCACAGGGCGGAGATGAAGGAACCGTATTCTGCAAACTACTCCACTCTTTTACCGTGTACGTATGCAGCGCCAGTGCGTGCACCGTACTCGCCAATTCTGCGGCCAATAATGCATAAATAGCCCGATGACGGCCTAACACCCGTTCCCCCGCAAAACGATCGCTGACTATCACCACCTTGAAATGGCTTTCAGACCCTGCTGGCACGTTGTGACGATAGCTCTCATCAATAACCTCTAAGTGAACCGGTTCAAACTCCACACGCAATTTTTCTTCTATCGCTTTACGCATCATACGGTCACCCTTTCAGCTTTGGAAAATTTGGTTTCAGCTCGGCATTACTGTCATTTACAGACGTCAAAGTCACTTCAATCTTAGCTGTTTTTCAAGCGGCTATGGCTCCCATAACATCGCAGCTAACAGACAATAAATAGCAATTTGACGACATTTCTTCGGATGCGTTGATGTGATAAAAACAATTTTGCCGGGTTTTAAGGTGGGAGAAGATAAATTTCAGGAGAAATTACCCGTACTCTGCTCTTTCCCCTGTCAGCGGCAATGATATGATATCAGGAATTTTTATCAGCTAACCACCTTAATCATTACTGAGAAAATACCAATGTTTAAAAAATTATTTTTCCCTCTTCTGGCTGTATTGATACTTGCAGGTTGCGCAACCAAAAGTAATACCCTCAATATTACGCCCAGGATCAGCCTTCCTTCGCAGGATCCGTCCCTTATGGGCATCACGATCAGCATTAACGGTGCGGACCAGCGCACAGATCAGGCCCTGGCGAAGGTCAACCGTGACGGACAGTTGATTACCCTGACCCCGTCACGCGACCTGCGCTTCTTGTTACAGGAAGCGCTGGAAAAACAGATGACCGCCCGTGGTTATATGATAGGTACTGGTGGCCCGGTCGCTTTACAGATCGTGGTAAACAACCTGTATGCTGATGTATCCGAAGGTAACTTACGCTACAACATCACCACCAAAGCCGATATCTCTATTCTCGCGCAGGCGAATAACGGCAACAAGCAGGTGAAAAACTACCGTGCAACCTACAGCGTCCAGGGTGCCTTTACCGCAAATAATCAGAATATTACTAATGCCGTTAACACCGTATTAGGCGATGTCATCGACGAAATGGCACAAGACACCAGCGTCAGCACCTTTATTAAAGAAAACGCTCGTTAATTCTTTCACTCCGCTTCCCTTGCTCCGCAACCTTCCCTGCGGAGCAAGGGAAAGGATCTTTCATGTTAAGTCGTATCATTAATTTATTTAATCAACGTAATTCACTTTTTCTGCTGCTACTGGGCTTTGCCTCAGGTTTACCACTGGCGCTGACCTCCGGCACACTGCAAGCCTGGATGACGGTAGAAAATGTTGATCTGAAAACCATCGGATTTTTCTCTTTGGTTGGTCAGGCATACGTATTTAAATTTCTGTGGTCGCCGCTGATGGATCGCTATACCCCGCCTTTTTTCGGCAGGCGTCGGGGGTGGTTACTGCTCAGTCAGCTTTTATTGGTCGTCGCGATTATCTGCATGGGTTTTATGAATCCTGCACATGACCTCTGGTGGCTGGCCGCGCTGGCGGTGCTGGTTGCGTTTTGCTCGGCCTCGCAGGATATTGTTTTTGATGCCTATAAAACCGACCTGCTCCCGCCGGAAGAGCGCGGAACCGGCGCTGCGGTATCTGTATTAGGTTATCGGTTAGCCATGCTGGTTTCCGGCGGCCTGGCGTTGTGGATTGCGGACAGGTTATTAGGCTGGCAGGCGACTTACTGGCTGATGGCAGGATTAATGTTAATCGGTGTGCTTTCCACCCTGCTGGCACCAGAACCGAATAACAGCCAGCCAGCGCCGCGCACGATGGAACAGGCTATCGTTGCACCTTTACGTGACTTTTTTGGGCGTAACAACGCCTGGCTGATCTTACTTTTGATCGTGTTGTACAAATTAGGCGATGCTTTCGCTGTCAGTTTGACCACGACGTTCCTTATTCGCGGCGTGGGCTTTAATGCCGGAGATGTCGGTCTGGTAAACAAAACACTGGGGTTATTTGCCACCATTGTCGGCGCGGTTTACGGCGGATTGCTGATGCAACGGCTTACCTTGTTCAGAGCATTGATGCTGTTTGGTATTTTGCAGGCGGTTTCCAATGCTGGCTACTGGTTGTTAGCCATCACCGATAAAAGCATGTTCACCATGGGCAGCGCCGTTTTTCTGGAAAACCTTTGTGGCGGGATGGGAACCGCGGCGTTTGTTGCATTATTAATGACGCTATGCCACAAATCGTTTTCCGCCACCCAGTTTGCTTTGCTATCGGCCCTATCCGCCGTGGGAAGAGTATATGTCGGCCCCATTGCCGGCTGGTTTGTTGAAGCTCATGGCTGGGCATGGTTTTATCTGTTTTCGATCGTCGCCGCCTTGCCAGGCCTGTTTCTTTTAATGGTGTGCAGAAGTACTTTGGAATACACGCAAAAAACCGACGCTTTCCTGTTACGCAACACCTTTCCCCGTTATTACAGCGGGGCATTGCGTACGCTCGCTATTGGTTCATGCCTGCTGGGTTTGTGGTTAGTACTGCTGATAACCAATACAGTAGGGTGGACGACCCATCCGCTTCTGGCCGATTACTTACTGATGGCGGGCGGGGGGCTGGCGCTGCTGGGCATTATACTGGGCAGCCTACTGGATTATCTCTCGTTGCGATCGCCCATGAACCGTTCCGGCTAAGTGGTGTTAACGGGACAAAAGCGCATTATTCTGCGGTGTTATCCCCTTATTGAATTATTTTTTTCTTAATATTCTGGTAAGAAAGGCGTTATTTCACAGTGGGAAACATTTTCCGCGAATTCATTTCATTTTTTGACAAAATCTCTCTGTAACAAAAATTGCTACTCTGTTGAAAATAAAAGTCAGTATTGGTTGTAATTTTTTATTATCAATCCATACTTTTGCCTGGGTAAATTGTTAATTACCTGTTTTTAAATACCATTTTTTATTTACCGCTGTCTCTGTGACTTCCAGTGCAAAAAACAGCAACAATCGGCTGACATAAACTTAATCATGTTTACAGTACAGTAACCTTCCCGTAAAATGCCCGCTCGCGTGAAATGACAATAGAGCCCTTGTAATTGAGGTCGCTAGATGAGACTCAGGAACTACAATAAAATTTTTGGGATGTTGTCTTTATTTGCAGCTACAGTGCTACTCAGCGGCTGCGATATGGCATTGATGAACCCCAAAGGACAAGTCGGGTTAGAGCAAAGATCGTTAATACTGACTGCCATCGGGCTGATGTTGATCGTTGTTGTTCCCGTCATTATTATGACTATCGCCTTTGCCTGGAAGTTCAGAGCTTCCAATGAAAAAGCAAAGTACACACCAAACTGGTCCCACTCCAACAAGATCGAAGCTGTTGTCTGGACAGTGCCAATTATCATTATCGTTATTCTTGCTACGATTACCTGGAAGACGACCCATGCGCTTGATCCCTATAAACCTTTGGAATCAGACGTTAAACCAATTAATGTCGACGTGGTTTCGCTCGACTGGAAATGGCTGTTTATCTACCCGGATCTGGGGATTGCCAGCGTTAACGAGCTTGCTTTTCCGGCAAACGTACCCGTTGCATTTAAAATCACCTCTGATTCAGTGATGAACTCGTTTTTCATTCCGCGCCTCGGCGGGCAAATCTATGCCATGGCCGGTATGCAAACCAAGCTGCATCTGATTGCCAATGAACCGGGTAAATATGACGGTATTTCCGGTGGTTACAGCGGAAAAGGCTTCTCCGGCATGAAATTCACCGCCATAGCCACGCCAAGCCAGCAGGAATTTGACCAATGGGTGGCGAATGTCCGTGCATCTTCCAAAACACTCAACAGCATGGATGAGTTCAATAAGCTGGCGCAGCCAAGTGAATATCATCCCGTAGAATACTTCTCTGAGGTTCAACCTGATTTATTCAGGAATATTATTCTCAAATTCACAGGCGACAACATGAACATGCAGCATCATGGTGAAGGCATGAAGCACGATGAAAACATGCAGCACAGTGAAAGTATGAACATGGGCGAGCACAGTTCGCACCAAGGAGCCGAGGGATAATACGATGTTCGGAAAACTTACACTTGATGCGATTCCGTATCATGAACCTATCATTATGGTCACCGTGGCGGCGATCATTGTCGGTGGGCTGGCGCTGCTGGCGGCATTAACCTATTTCGGTAAATGGAAATGGTTATGGGCGGAGTGGTTCACGTCCGTAGATCACAAGAAGATCGGTATCATGTATGTCATCGTTGCCTTTGTGATGATGCTGCGTGGTTTTGCCGATGCCATTATGATGCGTGGTCAGCAGGTTCTGTCCTCCGCGGGTGAAGCTGGCTTTCTCAACGCACACCACTACGATCAGATCTTCACCGCCCACGGCGTTATCATGATTTTCTTCGTGGCGACGCCGTTTGTGGTTGGTTTGATGAACCTGGCGGTTCCATTGCAAATCGGCGCCCGCGACGTTGCCTTTCCGTTCCTGAACTCGCTCAGTTTCTGGCTGTTCGTGGCGGGTGTGATTCTGATCAACATCTCTCTCGGGGTGGGTGAGTTCGCACAGACGGGCTGGGTGGCTTATCCACCGCTTTCCGGTAAGGAGTATAGTCCCGGCGTCGGGGTCGATTACTGGATATGGAGCTTGCAGATATCCGGTTTAGGCACCACGCTGACCGGCGTTAACTTCTTCGCCACCATCATGAAAATGCGCGCACCGGGCATGTCGCTGATGAAAATGCCGGTATTTACCTGGACGGCGCTGTGCACCAACGTCCTGATTATTGCCGCATTCCCGATATTGACGGTGACTATCGCGTTGCTCACGCTTGACCGTTACCTCGGCACCCATTTCTTTACCAATGATATGGGCGGCAACATGATGATGTACATCAACCTGATTTGGGCCTGGGGTCATCCTGAGGTTTATATTCTGGTTCTGCCGGTATTCGGTATCTACTCTGAAGTGGTGGCCACATTCTGTAAAAAACGTCTGTTTGGCTACACGTCGCTGGTGTGGGCGACTATTGCGATTACCGTACTGTCGTTCGTCGTCTGGCTGCACCACTTCTTCACCATGGGATCTGGCGCTAACGTCAACGCCTTCTTTGGTATCGCCACCATGATTATCTCAATCCCGACCGGGGTTAAAATATTCAACTGGCTGTTCACCATGTATCAGGGCCGTATCCAGTCTCACTCCACCATGCTGTGGACCACCGGCTTCATCATCACCTTCTCCATCGGTGGGATGACGGGGGTACTGCTGGCTGTACCGGGCGCCAACTTCGTCCTGCATAACAGCCTGTTCCTGATTGCTCACTTCCATAACGTGATCATCGGCGGTGTGGTATTCGGATGCTTTGCCGGTATTACTTACTGGTTCCCGAAAGCCTTCGGTTTCACCCTGAACGAAACCTGGGGTAAACGCGCTTTCTGGTTCTGGATCGTCGGCTTCTTTGTCGCCTTTATGCCGCTGTATGTGCTGGGTTTCATGGGTATGACCCGCCGTTTAAGTCAGCAAATCAACCCTGAGTTCCATCCTCTGCTGGTTGTGGCTTCTATCGGTGCGGTGTTAATTGGCATCGGCGTACTGTGCCAGGTGATGCAGTTCTACGTCAGTATCCGCGATCGCCACCAGAACCGCGACCTGACCGGCGACCCGTGGGATGGACGTACCCTGGAATGGTCAACCTCTTCTCCGGCTCCATTCTATAACTTTGCTACCGTACCACACGTTCACGATCGCGATGCATTCTGGGATGCCAAAGAGAAAGGCGAGGCCTACCGGAAACCTGCTGGCTATGAAGCGATCCATATGCCGAAAAATACCGGTGCGGGCGTGATCATTTCAGCTTTCAGTCTGGTGTTCGGTTTTGCCATGATTTGGCACATCTGGTGGCTGGCAATTATCGGCTTTGCCGGCATGATCGTGACCTGGATCATACATAGCTTTAATCAGGACGTTGACTACTACGTTCCGGTTAAAGAAGTCGAGCAAATTGAGAATCAGAATTTTGATCAACTCAGCAAAGCGGGTCTGAAACATGTCAACTGAAACTCTGACTAACCATAGTGCAGCCCATGCCGAGCATGGGCATCATGATGCAGGCGCCACCAAAGTTTTCGGCTTTTGGATCTACCTGATGAGCGACTGCATTTTGTTTGCGTCATTATTCGCAACCTATGCTGTGCTGGTCAATGGTACGGCGGGCGGCCCTAGTGGCAAGGATATTTTCGAACTGCCTTTCGTTTTGGTCGAAACCTTTTTCCTGTTGTTCAGCAGTATTACCTATGGTATGGCGATGATCGCCATGAACAAAGGCAACAAGTCACAAGTTAACGCCTGGCTGGGAATGACGTTCCTGTTTGGCCTGGCATTTATCGCGATGGAAATCTATGAATTCCATCACCTGATTGCTGAAGGTTTTGGCCCGGATCGCAGTGCTTTCCTGTCGGCGTTCTTTGCGCTGGTAGGTACGCACGGTATCCACGTTACCGCCGGTCTTATCTGGCTCATCATCATGATGGCTCAGGTTTCCAGCCGTGGTCTGACCACAACCAATAAAACCCGCCTGATGTGCCTGAGCCTGTTCTGGCACTTCCTTGATGTGGTATGGATTTGTGTCTTCACCGTTGTTTATCTGATGGGGGCGATGTAATGAGTCATTCAACAACCGATCATGCAGGCGCCAGCCACGGTAGCGTCAAATCCTATCTGATAGGTTTTGTTCTATCCGTTATCCTGACCGTTATTCCTTTTGCAATGGTCATGACCGGTTCAGCCTCACATAACGTCATCATACTGACCGTTGTGGGGTGCGCCGTTGTCCAGATTCTGGTGCATCTGGTGTATTTCCTGCATCTGAGTTCCGCCTCCGAAGATCGCTGGAACGTGGTGGCCCTTGCGTTCACCGTCCTGATTATCGCGATTGTCGTCGTGGGTTCCATATGGATTATGTGGAATACGCACGCCAATATGATGATCCAGTAACCGAGCCGTAAAAGATGATTAAATACCTGCAAGTCGCTAAACCAGGAATTATTTTCGGTAATCTGATTTCTGTCATCGGCGGATTTCTCCTTGCCGCGCAAGGCAGCATTGATTACACCCTTTTTCTTTCCACGCTGTTTGGCGTATCACTGGTCGTTGCGTCGGGTTGTGTGTTTAACAACGTTATCGACCGCGATATCGACAAAAAAATGGAAAGAACCAAAAACAGGGTTATGGTGAAGGGGCTGATTCCGCTGAAAGTGACTCTGGTTTACGCTTCTTTGTTGGGTGTTGCCGGATTTGCGCTCCTGTATATCGCTGCCAATCCGCTGGCCATGTGGCTGGCAGTGATGGGCTTCGTGGTTTATGTCGGTATTTATAGTCTGTACATGAAGCGCCATTCCGTTTACGGCACACTAATCGGTAGTCTGTCCGGCGCGGCGCCACCGGTTATCGGCTATTGTGCCGTCAGCAACCAGTTCGATGCGGGCGCACTGATTTTACTGCTGATTTTCAGCCTGTGGCAGATGCCTCACTCTTATGCGATTGCGATTTTCCGTTTTAAAGATTATCAGGCCGCCAATATTCCGGTATTGCCGGTAGTAAAAGGTATTTCTGTGGCGAAAAACCATATCACGCTTTATATCCTGGCGTTTATGATTGCCACACTAATGCTCTCGTTGGGCGGTTACGCCGGTTATAAATATCTGGTGGTTGCCGCAGCAGTCAGCGTATGGTGGCTGGGTATGGCGCTGTCGGGCTATAAAAATGCCAATGACGATCGGGTATGGGCAAAAAAACTGTTCGTGTTTTCCATTGTCGCCATTACCTCACTGAGCGTGATGATGTCTGTTGATTCCATCGCGCCAGCACATGAAGTCTTGTTGACCTATCTGCGTTAGCAGACAAATTAGTATTGCCCATTATGAAAACAGGCGGCATTTTCCGCCTGTTTTTCTTTTTCTCTTTGCCACCTGCCCAGCCCTGCCAGATCACCTAACAAAGCTATACCCGATTGATTTTTGAGATCACCGCTATACCTGCATGTAAAATATACTGGCTTTTTTCGCAGCGCTTTTCAGATGCAGCCGCACCCGGTAGTCGTTCTGGAGGGGATAAACGGGAATCAATAGCCATTAGCTGTGTCATACACTTTCGGGAACTTATCGAGCCTTGCTGCCACTCAGCAAATAGGGAATACGCATCTTTCATGTCGTGAAAGAGCAAGGCGCTTATGCTCTACATGCCATTATCTATCTGCCAAAAAATAAGATATTGTTATATAAAGCAATAAATCATTTAATGAGAGAGTTAGATGAAAGGCATTTCTTCTTATGCAGACACGGGTCGTTTCGAGGAAATATCTTTAGCTTCTTCAAGTTATTCTTCGATATTATATGACAGCATACGAGATAGACCTGACTTCAAAGCCGGCTTGTCAGAACAGGCACATCTTGCGGCAAAATTTGAATCAGAAGCCAAATACAGTGTATTAAATGGATTTAGCTATATATCAAAACACGTCAATCCACATAAGAAATGGGGGATGTTGATTAACCTCTCATCCTTTGCGAAGGATGCTAACCTTTCCTTACATCGTAATTGTATCTATTGCAGTAAAGCCGTTGATCTAAATATCAATGCAATGGTTGACAACAATTACAACACTTTTTACGTGGCGGAAAAAACAGAGGCGGGAGAATTGGGCGAGGATATCGCAGCGATGCAGCAGTATCCGGTTACCGCCGATACATCAGTTTCCACATTGCTTTTATCGAATATAAAACAAGGTGAAAGAGCTATCATCGTAGTACCGTTAAAAAAGAAAAATTTCAGTCACTGTATGAATTTCATTCACCATGCTGGCGACGGTATAGTCGTAGACGGGCAACAGAATAAATTGTACAACTTCAATAACAATGCGGATAAAAAAATATTTGATTCTCTATATGGCGCTGCGTCTAGTGCCATAAAGCCAGCGCGTATATATATAACGGGAAAAGCGCCCGATATAAGAAATGAAGCCTGGGAAATGATTGAGCATCCCTATTTTCCAGATAATGACTGGGAAGAACTGTAAAAAAAATGAAACCGACACACCTGCAATTTGAAAGATGAAGAGTATATCGTTTACGGGATGGCGGATAACACACTAGAATAGCGTCGACTGCTTTTCCGAGGTATCCATGAACGACAACAAAATGACCCCAGGCGAGTTACGCGCAACATGGGGCTTAGGTACGGTATTTTCGCTGCGTATGCTCGGCATGTTCATGGTACTGCCCGTTCTGACCACCTACGGCATGGCATTGCAGGGGGCCAGCGAGTCACTCATCGGCATCGCCATTGGTATTTACGGCTTGATGCAGGCGGTTTTTCAGATTCCCTTCGGCCTGATGTCAGATCGTATTGGCCGCAAACCGTTGATTGTCGGCGGCCTGCTGATTTTTACCTTAGGCAGCGTCATTGCCGCACTCAGCGACTCAATCTGGGGTATTATTCTTGGCCGGGCGCTACAGGGTTCCGGCGCAATTTCTGCCGCCGTGATGGCGTTGCTGTCCGATCTCACCCGTGAACAAAACCGCACCAAAGCAATGGCGTTTATCGGCGTCAGTTTCGGCGTCACTTTTGCCATTGCGATGGTCATCGGCCCTATCGTTACCCATGCTTTTGGGTTGCAGGCTTTATTCTGGGGCATTGCTGCTCTGGCGTTGATGGGCATTGTGATTACTTTAACCCTGATCCCGGCTGCCCCGGCTCACGTGCTGAACCGGGAATCGGCCATTGTGCGTGGCAGCTTCCGTAAGGTTTTAGCCAATAGCCGCCTGCTGAAGCTGAACTTCGGCATCATGAGTTTACATATTCTGCTTATGTCGAGCTTCGTTGCCTTGCCAAGAGTCCTGGAACAAGCCGGGCTGGCGCCGCAAGACCACTGGAAAGTCTATCTGTTCACCATGCTGATTTCATTCGCTGGCGTTGTTCCCTTCATTATCTATGCCGAATTAAAACGGCGGATGATACAGGTATTCATTGGCTGCATTATGGTGCTTATCGCCGCCGAACTGGTGTTGTGGTCGGCGGGAAACCAGCTATGGCACATTATTTTCGGCCTCCAGTTGTTCTTTCTGGCCTTTAACGTGATGGAAGCGCTGTTACCTTCGCTTATCAGTAAAGAATCTCCCGCCGGATACAAAGGAACCGCCATGGGCGTTTACTCCACGACACAGTTTCTCGGCGTGGCTATCGGCGGCAGTCTGGGCGGAGGCCTGTTCGATCTGTACGGCGCGGCGATAGTCTTCGCGGTCGGCGCAGGGATCGCCACACTGTGGCTGTGTGTAGGCTTCACCATGCGCGAACCGCCCTACCTCAGTAGCCTGAGGATCACACTTTCCGATTTAGCCTTGAAGAACAGCGACCTCGAACAAAAAATACGTACCCAGCCCGGCGTTGCGGAAGTCATTATCGTGCCGGATGAGTACAGCGCCTACGTCAAAATCGATAATAAGAAAATCAACAGACAGCAGCTAGAGCAACTGGTCAGCCAGCAGTAAAAACAGGCCAGCAATGCTGGCCAATAAAAACTTAATCACGGAAATTGGTGAACTGGAAAGGTTGACCTAAATCAGCGCCGCGTACCAACGCCATTGCGCCCTGTAAGTCATCACGCGATTTCCCCGTCACCCGTACCTGTTCGCCTTGAATTTGAGCCTGCACTTTCAATTTGCTGTCTTTAATCAGCTTAACGATTTTTTTCGCCAGCGCGCTTTCAATCCCCTGCTTCAGCCTGGCTTCAACGCTGTACGTTTTACCGCTGTGATCCATTTCTTCTGGAATTTCCAGCGAACTGCCTTCAATGCCACGCTTCATCAATTTTTCGCGCAGAATATCAATCAACTGCTGAACCTGAAAATCCGACTCGCTGGCTGCTTTAATACTTTGTGATTTTTCATTCAGTTCAAAGCTGGCCGGAACATTGCGGAAATCCCAACGGGTACTCAATTCACGCGTGGCATTTTCCACCGCATTACGGACTTCCTGCATATCAATTTCCGAAACAATATCGAAAGATGGCATAATTCGCTCTCCTGACAAATGTGGCTGGCGAGCATAATAACCGCTCCTCTACCATAAACAAAATGCGAGTCGAAACCTGGGTCAGGCTTTACTCGGCGGCATAGATTCATTAGCCTGATAAACCAACATCTCTGCGAATAATCGCCTATGATTGGCTAAACAAGAGCGCCAGTTCCCGTATTCATAAAGGGAGAATCAAATGAAAATAACCGTTCTTGGTTGCGGCGCGCTAGGACAGCTATGGCTCGCGGCCTTACATCATCAGGGGCATGATATTCAGGGATGGTTGCGAATACCTCAGCCGTACTGCCCGGTCAATGTAGTCCGTTTAGATGGACAGCACACTAATCTCAATCTGACCGCTAACGATCCGGCTCATCTCGCACACAGTGAGCTGCTGTTGGTCACATTGAAAGCCTGGCAGGTTTCCGATGCCGTGCGTGCTCTGCTGCCACAGTTAAACCCCACATGCACTATACTATTGTTGCACAACGGCATGGGCACCCGCGAGGAACTCCCTCCGCTCAGGCAACCGCTGATCTCCGGTATCACCACGCATGCAGCGCGACGTGATGCGACCACTGTGGTGCACGTCGCCGCTGGAACAACACATATTGGCGCAGTCGGCAACGCGGAAGCGCCAAGCCGCTTTGCTGAAATTTTGCATCAGGCCCTGCCCGATGTCGCCTGGCACAACGATATTACAGTGACTTGCTGGCTGAAGCTGGCGGCCAACTGTGTGATTAATCCACTGACAGCCGTATACGAGTGCACCAACGGCGACTTAAGGGCATACTCGCAACAGGCCAGGTCACTCTGTCAGGAAATCGCCAGCGTAATGGAAAGGGAAGGTTTCCATACGTCAGCGGACAGCTTGCTCATTTATGTTTACCAAATCATTCAAAATACTGCGGCCAATACTTCTTCCATGTTGCAGGATATTTTGGCTCAACGGCATACCGAGATTGACTACATCACCGGTTATTTGCTGCAACGGGCGCGTATCCACGGCCTGACGTTGCCCGAAAACAGCCGCCTGTTTGAAAAAATCAAGCGTAAGGAAAATGAATATGAGCGCATCGGTACTGGTGTGTCTGGCTCCTGGTAGCGAAGAAATCGAAGCCGTCACAACTATAGACCTGCTGGTCAGAGCGGGCATTCAGGTTACGCTTGCCAGCGTTGCCAGTGATGGCAACCTCGAAATTGCCTGTTCCCGCGGGGTAAGGCTTTTAGCCGATGCCCCGCTGGTCGCGGTCGCCGATCGGCATTTTGACGCACTGGTGTTACCCGGTGGCTTGCAAGGCGCCGAATGTTTCCGCGACAGCCCCGTTCTGGTGGAATGTATCCGTCAGATACATCAGGAAGGGAAAATCGTGGCGGCCATGTGCGCCACGCCCGCACTGGTGCTTGAGCACCACCAGCTTTTCCCTGTCGGCAATATGACCGGTTACCCGGCCTTGAAAGATAAGATTGCGCCAGAAAAATGGATGGAAAAACGCGTCGTTTACGATCCCCGTGTCAGCCTGCTGACAACACAGGGGCCTGGCACCAGTATGGATTTCGCCCTGAAGCTGATTGACCTGCTGCTGGGCAAGGCAAAAGCGGCAGAGGTGGCGGCACAGTTAATCCTGCCGCCCGGTATCTATAACTATCAGGATTAACCGTCCAGGCGCTGTCTTCTCACTCACTACGGGCGATATACTTTCACGTTGCTGAATCCTTGTTCACGCAGGTAAAGCGCCTGTAAACGGCTCATCACGCCGCGTTCGCAATAGAGCAGATAGGTTTTACTCTGGTCCAAATCGCCAAACTGAGTGCTCAGTTTGTAAAATGGCAAAGATTTAACCTCCGCCTGCTCCAACACCAGCGGGTTATCTTCCTGTTCATCCGGCGCACGGATATCCAGTAACACCTCTGTCGGAGCCAAAGCCGCCACGGTTTCCACTTCAACCACTTCCTGACGGGTTTGCTCGGCGATTTCACGGATATCCATATTGCGGGCTTCGCTGACCACACGCGCCAGAATAGTGAAATCGAAATGGCTTTCTTCCAGCTCGATTTTAGATTTCACCGCTTTCACCGTGGGGCTTTTGGAAATCACTCCGCAGTATTCCGGCATCGTCTTGGCAAAGTCTTCCGTTCCCAGCTCACGGGCCTGCCTGATGATGTGCTCTTTGTCATGAGAAATCAGCGGACGCAAAATCAAGGTATCAGCAGCATTATCAATCAGACGCAGATTGGTCAGCGTCTGACTGGAAACCTGCCCTAATGCTTCACCGGTTACCAAAGCCTGTACGCCATAACGTTCAGCTATTTGGGAGGCCGCCCGCACCATCATGCGTTTAAGCACTACGCCCATTTGCCCATCATCGATTTTTTCCAGGATTTCGCCGACAATCGGTTCAAAATCAATGGCGATAAAACGTACCCGGTGCGAACTGCCAAAGCGATTCCACAAATAATGCGCCACCTGTTTAACACCAATTTCATGCGCGGCGCCGCCCAGATTAAAAAAACAGTAATGCACCCGGCAGCCGCGGCGCATCAGCATATAGCTGGAGACGCCGGAATCAAAACCGCCTGAGATCAGCGACAGCACATCCTCTTGCGTACCAATCGGGAAACCGCCAATCCCTTCATAGCGTCCGTTAATCAGCAGCAACCGATCCTGCTCGATCTCCAGATGAACGGTAACCTGCGGCGAGGTGAGGTTTACCCTGGCGGTTTCAATGTGCTGATTCAGACCACCGCCGACATAGCGTTCAACGTCCTGAGAGCTAAACTCATGCTTGCCCCGGCGTTTTACGCGAACACAGAATGTCTTCCCTTCCAGTTGCCCACGGTACAGCGCCAGCGTTTGCTCAAAAATATCATGAACGTCAGTATAGGAATGATCTTCAACATCAAGGATATGGTGAATGCCGGGAATCCGCGTCAGCGCATCACGAATAATCTCACGCTGACTCTCGTCTTTTGCGCGAACTTCGATATGATCCCAGTGACGGACAACCGCCAGCGTTTCATCATGGTGTTTTAATACGTTGCGGATGTTCCCAGTCAGAATTTTAATAAAGCGCAACCGCACAGATTGGCTCTTGATGGTGATTTCCGGGAACAATTTAATGATAAACTTCATGGTGGCTGTCGTTACTTGGTCAGAAAGGCGTAAATAAATTTACCCCTGAGCACTAAAATTACGTTATCGGTAAAATCAGCATCACAAAGATGATTTTACCAATAGCGTCCAGGGCGCGGAGTATATCATTATACCTACCCAAAGTAATTGGCGTTGCAGACAACATTGCGGCGGCATCAGGTAAGAATTTACTCTGCGCTTTAGCCGTATAAACCAGGATCACGAAAATATTATGCCAAAAAAAATCGAGCAGTCAGTGAGCTTTGAAAACTCGCTGAACGAACTGGAAAAAATCGTTACCCGTCTTGAATCTGGTGAATTGCCATTGGAAGAGGCGCTGAATGAATTTGAGCATGGAATACAGCTTGCACGCCAGGGACAACAGAAACTGCAACAGGCGGAGCAGCGGGTACAGATCCTGTTGAGTGATGAACCCGATGCGGCATTGTCACCGTTTACCCCGGACAGTGAACCGCTATGACAGATTTCTCTGCGCAATTGAATGCTCACCACCAGCGGACGAACCGTATTTTAAGCCATTTTATCTCCGCGCTGCCGTTTCAGAGTAGTCCACTGGTCAATGCCATGGGCTATGGTTCATTGTTAGGCGGCAAGCGGCTGCGTCCGTTTCTGGTTTATACTACGGGTGAACTGTTTGGTATGCCGTTGGAAAGTCTGGATGCGCCCGCCGCCGCGGTAGAATGCATTCACGCCTATTCATTAATCCACGACGATCTCCCGGCGATGGACGATGATGACCTGCGCCGTGGTCAGCCAACCTGCCATATTAAGTTTGGCGAAGCCAATGCCATTTTGGCCGGAGATGCCCTGCAAACGTTGGCTTTCTCAATTTTGGCCGACGCACCGATGCCACAGGTTACAGACCGCTCCCGGCTGGCGATGTTATCCGAGCTAGCGCAGGCCAGTGGCGTCGCTGGTATGTGCGGCGGTCAGGCACTGGATTTGGCGGCGGAAGGCCATCAGGTAGATTTAGCCGCGCTGGAGCAAATTCACCGGCATAAAACCGGTGCGCTGATCCGCGCCGCAGTGAGACTGGGCGCGCTGGCGGCAGGCGATCCGGGCCGGGCTGCGTTGCCTTGCCTTGATCGTTACGCCAACGCTATCGGTCTGGCATTCCAGGTACAGGACGATATTTTAGATGTGGTCGGGGACAGCGCCACGACGGGCAAACGTCAGGGCGCCGATCAACAACTGGGGAAAAGCACCTACCCCGGTTTACTGGGCTTGGGAGGCGCACGGGAAAAAGCCCAGGCTCTTTACCAGGAATCACTGGCAGCGCTGGATGATTTAGCAACATCCAGCCAGACACCACTGAATATTGCGCCATTACAAGCGCTGGCGAATTTTATCGTTGAGCGCAATAAATAAAATCTCTGAATGAGTCTCTAATGAGTTTTGATACCGCGAAATACCCTACATTATCGTTAGTGGAAACACCCGATGAATTACGTCTGCTACCGAAAGAAAGCCTGCCGAAGCTGTGTGATGAACTTCGCCAATATTTGCTGGACAGCGTCAGTCGTTCAAGCGGCCATTTTGCCTCAGGATTAGGTACTGTCGAGCTGACGGTCGCGCTGCATTATGTCTACAACACGCCTTTTGACCACCTGGTCTGGGATGTTGGCCATCAGGCCTATCCGCACAAAATTCTGACTGGCCGTCGCGACCGTATTTCAACCATCCGCCAGAAAGGCGGTTTACACCCGTTCCCGTGGCGGGATGAAAGTGAATATGACGTATTGAGCGTCGGTCATTCATCTACTTCAATCAGCGCCGGGCTTGGTATGGCGGTAGCCGCTGAACGAGAAGGGAAAGGCCGCCGCACCGTTTGCGTGATTGGTGATGGCGCCATTACTGCGGGCATGGCTTTTGAAGCCATGAACCACGCTGGCGACATCAAGTCAGACCTGCTGGTAGTGCTGAACGACAATGAAATGTCGATATCAGAAAACGTCGGCGCACTGAATAACCATCTCGCGCAATTGCTGTCAGGCAAACTTTACGCCAGCCTGCGTGAAGGTGGGAAAAGAGTTTTATCCGGCCTGCCGCCGATTAAAGAGCTGATCAGACGCACGGAAGAGCACCTCAAAGGGATGGTGGTTCCCGGCACCCTATTTGAAGAACTGGGTTTTAATTATATCGGCCCGGTAGATGGTCACGATGTGCAGGCTCTGACTCAGACGCTGAAAAACATGCGTAGCCTGAAAGGCCCGCAGCTACTGCATATTATGACTAAAAAAGGGAAAGGCTATGCACCGGCAGAGCTGGATCCCATCAGTTGGCATGCCGTACCCAGGTTCGATCCCGCCAGCGGCGAACTACCAAAAAGTAAAGATAGCCTACCGACCTACTCTAAAATTTTCGGTCAATGGCTACAGGAAACCGCAGCTAAAGATAGTAAGTTAATGGCCGTCACCCCGGCCATGCGCGAAGGTTCCGGCATGGTTCAATTTTCGCGTGAATACCCGCAGCAATATTTTGATGTCGCGATTGCGGAACAACACGCCGTGACGTTCGCTGCCGGACTGGCTGTGGGTGGTTATCACCCGGTGGTGGCTATTTATTCCACATTTTTACAGCGCGCCTACGATCAGGTTATTCACGATGTCGCCATCCAGAATCTACCGGTACTGTTTGCCATCGATCGTGGCGGTATTGTCGGGGCTGACGGGCAAACGCATCAGGGTGCTTTCGATCTGTCATTTTTACGTTGTATCCCCAACATGGTCATTATGACGCCGAGCGACGAAAATGAATGTCGCCAGATGCTGCACACTGGCTATCACTATAAAAAAGGGCCGACAGCAGTACGCTATCCCCGAGGAAACGGCACCGGAGCAGCATTTACACCGCTGACTGACCTGCCTATTGGTAAAGGTGTGGTCCGGCGTCAGGGTAGCGATATTGCCATTCTGAACTTCGGTACACTATTGCCGGAAGCGCAAAAGGTGGCGGATAAGCTGAACGCCACGCTGGTTGATATGCGATTTGTTAAACCACTGGATGACGCGCTGATTCTGGAACTGGCAAACACGCACCA
The DNA here is from genome assembly GCF_003666245.1 of Brenneria alni. Lineage (GTDB taxonomy): Bacteria > Pseudomonadota > Gammaproteobacteria > Enterobacterales > Enterobacteriaceae > Brenneria > Brenneria alni. The sequence goes on along the minus strand of NZ_MJLZ01000002.1, from coordinate 55,501 downwards.
CACGCTGGTGACGCTGGAAGAAAATGCGGTCATGGGCGGGGCGGGCAGCGGCGTCAACGAACTGCTGATGTCGCAACGCGTGGCGCTGCCGGTGCTGAATATCGGCCTGCCGGACGCTTTCGTTCCCCAGGGTTCGCAAGAGGAAATCCGCGCCGATCTTGGGTTAAACGCCGCAGGCATTGCCCGTCGTATCAAGGAGTGGCAAGCCTAACCACGTCCCCAACGCGGAATACCGCTTTCACCAGCATTATTCCGCCCCTCTTTATTTTTCATTCCACACGGAACCCAAGCTACTCTTCCGCCACTCAGAGAAATTGAGAAGGAGATAACGGTATGAGCAGTAAGCGAGGTTTCCACATTGTCATGTCCAAACTTATGAAGCGGTATCAGATTGATACGGAGAAAGCGGCGGAGAACGGACACGACGTATATATCATCACGCTGGAAGACGAAACACAGATCTTGTTGCTGGGCAACCAGCAGGATTATCTGAATATCATGAGCCCGGTTGCCTCACTGGCGCCAGACATCAGCGTGCGGCCTAACATCCTGTTGTCGTTGCTTTCCATGAACATGTGGAACACTAAGCACCCGGTTTTCAACATCGGTCTTGATATCAATAAGATGCAGGTCGTACTTTCATGCCGGCAAGCGCTGGCCGAGTTGGATGAAATTGAAGCATACAAGCTGGTGGGCATATTCATCGACACCGCATCCAAACTTAAAAACTGGCTACTTAAACAAATTGAAGTCGGGCGCAAAGCAGACTCGGTTTCTGACGCCGAAACGCAAGCATGAAGCCCTTGTCGCAACACCGCCTGACTAACAGACAACAGGATAAAAAGCATCATGAACCCTATACACGACAGATACTTTCCTGGCGGCGTTACGGTAAACCCGTTGGAAAATTTCAGCCGGGAGCATGTAGTCAAATTACATGAGGCTGTCAGCGCCCATTCTTTAGGCATTGGCAACTATGAAGGAAGGCACATCAGTGTCAACTCCTCCACCATAGAGCATCTGCGACTGGCGCAGGACACGCTGCGCAAAGTGAAAATGATGCTGCCCTACGGCGCAGGCAACCAGAAATCGGAGGTTATCTATACCGGCGGCGAAAGCTGGGCTCGTACCAGGATGCTTCGGCATATTCCTGTTAGCAATCCCATAGACGGCGCACTAAACACTGCGCGTCATCAGGCGGGTAATTGCTCAGAAATAGCTGACGTCGGTTATGCTCTTCTGGCCCGGCAACGCATCAATGCGCCGATATTGAGAGTGGCGGACAGAGAATGGGATCATAGTTACGTGCTGATCGGCGATCCACGCGATCATACCTGGGGAGAAAAGGATACGGTAATATTCGACCCCTGGGTCAGATACCCCGCCGCCGCCACGCTTGCCCAGGCGCTCAACCGAAATCCCGCCGCTAATCCCTTGTTCCAAAGAGCGCGCAACACAGCCCCAGCACCAGAGGCTCAGGCGTTAAACTACGTTAGTCACGTCACTACTAATGAGGTCGCCCGTTACCTCAGTTCACAGAACAAGCCCTCCATCGGTAGTTCGCTGCTTGAAGACATTTTCCGTCCCATCGAAAGCGGGGACGATATGTTTGCAGAAATGTGCAGCGCCAGCGGAATCGGCGACATGCCCGATGAAAAAATCGCCGTTCGCGATCCCAGCACGCGCTATTCAAGCGGCATACACAACGCATCAACAGTGGATGGCATTGCCCAGACCACCGTTAGTCGCCAATATGCAGTGCAACAAGCTTGGAATCAATCACCTTATTAAACTTCGAGTTACGCCAGAACACTACATAACACCGCAATCAACTCACGCTGGAATAGCCATAACGATTTGAATAACAGGATAAAAATCATCATGAACCCCATACACGACAGATACTTTCCCGGCGGCGTTACAGTAAACCCGTTGGAAAATTTCAGCCGGGAGCATATAGTTAAATTACATGACGCGGTCAACGCAGGGCACTTGGGCATCGGCGCTTATGAAGGCAAACGCGTCAGCGTCAGCGCCTCCACAATGGAGCATCTGCAACTGGCGCAGGAAACGCTGCGCAAGGTGAAAATGATTCTGCCTTACGGGGCGGGCAACCAAAAGGCAGATATTATATACACCCAGGGAGAGTCTTTGGCTCGCTCATTGATGCGGAATTTGGAGACATCCTCATCAACACCGTTCTACAACGCGAAAGAAGCTGCTCGCCATCAGGTGGGCGAATGCGAAGAACACGCAAATGTCGCTTATACTCTTCTGGCGCAAAAACGCATCAATGCACCGATACTCCACGTAGAGGATAACGACTGGGACCATCACTACGTGCTGATTGGCGATCCGCGCGATCAAACATGGGGTGAGAAAGACACCGTTGTGGTTGATCCCTGGGTCAGATATCCCTCCGCAGTCACGATCGAACAGGCTGACAATCGCCACCCTAATCCGCAACCACATCAACAAAGAGAACGTAATGCCAGTCCTTCGCCTGGCGCTCAGATATTAAATCGCATTACGCACATTTCCACAGCGGAAGTATCCCAATATCTGTCTGACAACAATTACCCGGCTATCGGCCCAGAGTCCCTCGCATTTATCGATCAAAGCGACGCCATGACCAACTTTTGTGATGAGAAAACCGTCTCCAAAGACCCCAGTACGCGCTATTCAAGCAACCTCTTTAACGCCAGATCAATGGACGATATCGCGCAGGCAACGGTGTCCCGGCAACGTGCGGCGCAACAGGCCTGGGATAATTCGCCTTATTGGCGATAACATCTGAGCGTTTATTAAAAAGATGAGAATGAAATTTTCTCAAAGCAGAACCGGCCAACAAGGAAACCCCATGGTAAACCCGCTACACGACAGATACTTTCCCGGCGGCGTTACAGTAAACCCGTTGGAAAATTTCAGCCAGGAGCATGTGGTTAAATTACATGAGGCTGTCAGTGCGCATACTTTAGGAATCGGCAGCTACGAAGGAAGACACATCAGTGTCAACTCCTCCACTATGGAGCATCTGCGACTGGCGCAGGACACCCTGCGTAAAGTGAAAATGATGCTGCCTTACGGAGCGGGCAATCAGAAGACAGATATTATCTATACCGGCGGCGAAAGCTGGGCCAGGACGGAAATGGCGCGCTGTTCGCTTTCTCGCGATCCCATAGACTACGCTTTGCAATCTGCACGCCATCAGGCTGGCAATTGTTCGGAGATGACCAGCCTAAGTTTCGCACTTCTGGCCCAGCAGCGCATCAATGCACCGGTTTTGAGAGTATGTGATAGGGAATGGAATCACTCTTATGTACTGATTGGCGATCCACGCGATCAAACATGGGGAGAAAGAAACACTGTTGTGGTTGACCCCTGGGTCACATATCCTTCTGCCGCCACGCTTGATCAAACAGTCAACCGCAATCCCATATCCAACCCGATGTTCCAAAGAGCGCGCAACGCCCCCCCCATACCAGAAGCTCAAGCTCTAAACCGCATCAGCCACATCACAACCAATGAGGTCGCCAATTACCTTAGCTCCCATGATTTGCCCTCAATCGGTGATGCTCTACTGCAAACAATTTACCCTTCTGAAGGAAGGCGCAATCTGTGCGATGAAAAAATCGTCGCCCGCGATCCCAGTACCCTCTACTCCAGCGGTTTTTTCCATTCCATCTCATCAATGGATGACATCGCCCAAGCCACTATTAACCGACAACATGCTGCGCAACAAGTATGTAACACATCAGGTTATCGAGAGTGACACAGCACGTTCGTTACGCCGGAACAATTTGATAGCGACATAATGCTATGAATAACAGGATAAAATCATCATGAATCCGATACACGACAGATACTTTCCCGGCGGCGTTACGGTAAACCCGTTGGAAAATTTCAGCCGGGAGCATGTGGTTAAATTACATGACGCAGTCAGCGCACAGACTTTAGGAATCGGCACTTATGAAAGCAAACGCGTTATTGTCAGCACCTCCACGATGGAACACCTGCAACTCACGCAGGACACCCTGCGCAAGGTGAAAATGATGCTGCCTTACGGGGCGGGCAATCAGGCGGCAGACGTTATCTATACCGGCGGCGAGAGTATGGCCCGTACCAATATGATAAGAGAAACGCCGTTCTCCCATCCGGCCCAATCAGCAAGGGAGAGCGCCCGCCACCAGGCTGGCAATTGTCAGGAATACGCACTCCTCAGCTATACGCTGCTGGCGCAGCAACCAATTAATGCCCCGGTATCACTGGTACAGGATAAGAACTGGTGCCACATCTATGTTTTGATCGGTGATCCGCGCGATCAGGTCTGGGGGGAGAAAAATACTGTCGTGGTCGATCCCTGGGTCAGATACCCTTCCGCTACGACATTGCAAGAATCACGAAATCGCACCCCGGATCTGTCGGCGCTTTATCAATGTGCTTGCAATGCGGAGGAGGTACAATCTCTCAATCAGATAAAACACGTTACCAGTTATGAAGTGAGTCGTTTTCTCGACAATCTAGGCACCTATCCTCTGGGTGATGAATATTTGGAATCACTTTTTCAAGATGAAGACGGTTCCCGAATATTTGATGAGAAACTCGTCGCCAAAGACCCCAGTACGCGTTATTCAAATTCAAGTAGCCCCTTTAACGCCAGATCAATGGACGACATCGCGCAGGCAACGGTGTCCCGACAACGGGCAGCGCAACAGGTCTGGGATAATTCCCCTTATTAGCGATAATGTCTGAGCGTTTATTAAAAAGATAAGGATGAAATTTTCTTAAAAACAGAATCGACCAGCAAGGAACCCCCTATGGTAAACCCGTTACATGACAGATACTTTCCAGGCGGACGCGTTGTCAACCCGCTGGCGAACCTGGCTCAGGAGCCCGTCGTCAAATTACATGAGGCCGTCAGCGCCCGTACTTTAGGCATCGGCAACTATGAAGGAAGACATATCAGCGTCAATTCTTCCACCATGGCGCATCTGGGGCTGGCGCAGGAAACGTTGCGCAAAGTGAAAATGATGCTGCCTTACGGTGCAGGCAATCAGACTGCGGAAGTCGTGTATACCGGAGGCGAAAGCTGGGCCAGGACTAAAATGGCTCGGAATGTCCCGCTTAACAACCTGATTAGCGACGCCCTGCACTTCGCTCGTTGTCAGGCGGGCAACTGTTCGGAGATGGCTGACTTAACCTACGCACTTCTGGCACAGACACGCATCAATGCACCGGTAATGAGGGTGAATGATACGCATTGGGATCACGCTTATGTGCTGATTGGCGATCCGCGCGATCAAAGCTGGGGAGAAAGCAACACCGTCGTGGTCGATCCCTGGGTCAGATACCCGTCCGCCAGCACGTTAGCCCAGGCAGTCAATCGAACCCCTAAATTTTCCTCGTATCTTTCGAGATCGTGTAACGAGGCACCTGTCCCAGAGGCTCAAGCGTTAAACAACATCAGACACATCACAACCGATGAAGTCGAACGTTACCTCCCGTCGATTAATTCCCCTGCCATCGGCGATGAATTGCTCGAAGATCTCTATATTTTCAGAGCACTCGACAATATGCGCGATGAGAAAATCGTCGCCCGCGATCCCAGTACACTCTACTCAAGCCCCGATCACCCTGCATCAGCGATGGACGACATCGCGCAGGCCACCGTCGATCGCCAGCGCGCAGTGCAATGGGCATGGAGTGATTCGTATTATTTTTGAAAGCGATCGCCACGCTGCCAGCATAGAAAAATCCCCGCGATCGGTAACGAGCTGATAGCAAGAGCCAAAAGCACCGTGCAATTGGTTAGGCGTTTAAAAAATGGCCAACACCGTACAATACCCCGGCTGCAATCACGCCGGCCACGATGTCGTCAATCATGATCCCCATACCGCCATGCACATTGCGATCAAACCAGCGGATTGGCCAGGGCTTCCAGATATCCAGGCAGCGAAACACCACAAAACCGGCGGCAACCCATTGCCATTCATCCACAGGCAACGCCATCAACGTTATCCACATGCCGACAAATTCGTCCCAGACGATACTGCCGTGATCGTGAACGCCCATATCTTTAGCCGTTTGGTGGCACAGATAAACGCCGATGCAGATGCTGAACATGACCACCAACGAATAAAGCTCAAGCGGAAGAAATGACATCACATACCACAGCGGGATCGCCGCCAACGACCCTGCCGTACCCGGCATCCACGGTGACAAACCACTACCAAAACCCGTTGCCAACAGGTGCCACGTGTTGCTTAAACGCAGTCGGCTTTTTGCAATTTTTGACCCGTGAGCCTTACTTGCTGAAATGGTCATATCCTTTCCAGTTCAACTCAATGGCTTTCTCGCCCCGGAAGAAGCACAGCCCTTCTGATGACGGCCCGATCTGCCCAATACAGGTATAGTCAGCACCCAGATGACCTAATGCAACATCCAGTGCGCCACGATTAATTTCCGGTACGGTAAAGCACAGTTCATAATCTTCACCACCTGACAGCGCCCAACGTAGTGCCTGCTGTTCATCAACATGAACGCGTAGCCAATGAGAATAAGGAATAGCGTCCAGATTGATCCGTGCGCCACATTCACTGGCTTTCAAAATATGCTGTAAATCAGAAATCAGGCCGTCAGAAATATCAATCGCCGAACTGGCCAAATCACGCAACGCCTGCCCCTGCAATATTCTGGGCTGCGGACGCAGATGTCGCTGAACCAATGCCTGACTGGCATGATTATCATCAAGCGATAATCGGTTCTGTAAAATTGCCAGCCCGGCGGCACTGTCGCCCAATGAACCAGTGACATAAATCCAGTCGCCGATTCGGGCGCCTCTGCGGGTCAATGCGCGACCAGCGGGGACTAAACCATGAATAGTCAGTGTCAGACTCAGTGGACCACGGGTGGTATCGCCCCCGATTAACTGCATACCGTAATAATCGAGTAGCTCAAACAGGCTATCGCTATAGGCAGACAACCAGTCACTGTTACTTTCAGGCAGGGTAATGGCCAGGGATAACCAGGCGGGATCGGCGCCCATTGCCGCCAGATCGCTTAAGTTTACCGCCAGTGACTTGTAACCCAGATCGGAGGGATTGATATCAGGCAGAAAATGAACGCCAGACACCAATGTATCGGTACTCACCGCCAGTAATTGTTTCTCAGCGACCACCAGTAACGCGCAATCGTCACCGATGCCCAATTCAACATCCCGGCGTGAACTTCTGACCCGATTGAAATAGCGGGCAATAAGGTCAAACTCACCTTTAACCATAACCTTTCCAGCCAGCGTTTATACCCTTCATCTTTCAAGTTGCAAGAGTGTTGCCTTCCCGCGTCTTGAATCTATTGGGGATAATTCAAAAGATCAGGGCCGGATATCCGGCCCTGACTCACTTATTTCTTACCTTTACGCACCGAAGGCGCGGCTTTATCGAGTACGCCATTCACAAATTTATGGCTATCCTCAGCACCAAATATCTTAGCCAGTTCAATGGCCTCATTAATGGCCACCTTGTAAGGCACATCGTCACGGTTACTGAGTTCAAACATTGCTAAACGCAGAATGGCTCTTTCAACCTGCCCCAGTTCATCGAGTTGGCGAGACAGGAAAGGCGCCATCAATTTATCCAGCTTCTCAGCCTGAGAGGCAACACCGGCCAACAGTTCACGGAAATAGGTGATGTCGACGTCTTTGACATCCTGCTCGCTCAGGAATTGGTGTTCAATATCGGCAATATCATTTTTAGACAACTGCCAGGAATAAAGCGCTTGAACCGCACATTCACGGGCGCGGCGACGAGCAGCAGGTTTCACGGAATTCCCCTTACTTAATCAGGCTTACTTGATAGCTTTCAATACATTAATCATTTCTAATGCGGTCAGGGCAGCTTCTGCGCCTTTATTACCCGCTTTGGTGCCGGCACGTTCAATCGCCTGCTCAATGCTTTCTGTGGTCAATACCCCAAAGGCAACGGGGACTTCACTATTCATGGCGACATGAGACAAACCCGAACTGCATTCACCAGCAACAAATTCAAAATGGGCTGTTCCACCACGGATGACCGTTCCCAGCGCAACCACTGCATCATAACCACCGTTTTGAGTGCTTTTGGTCAGCGCACGAACGGCTAACGGCAACTCATAGGCACCAGGAACCCAGACAACGGTAATATTCTCATCTTTAACCTGACCGATGCGCTTTAACGCATCAATCGCACCGTCTAACAGGCTGTCATTAATAAAATGGTTAAAACGAGCAATCGCAATCGCCACGCGGGCATCAGGAGTAGCAACAACACCTTCAATAACGTTCATAGCTTTCCTTTATCTGGTCTTTATACCCCGCAGGGGGGCGGATTCTATCATATTCTTCCGGTTACGTATTCGGTTTTGTCGGGTACGCGCCATGCATTTAAATCGAGCTATCGGACAGGCAATACGCGAGAAAGAACATACAATTAATTTTGGGGTTTCAACCGCAACCGCAAATCCGGCCCTATCTGGCGGACATCACTTATGTCAAACTCAGGCGCTTGTGACAATTGGTTTAGCCCCGGTAAAACACAGAGCGCACGTGCGTTATCCCCCAGAAGCTTCGGTGCAAGATACACAATAAGCTCATCGACCACCCCTGCCGTTAACAACGCGCCAGCCAAATTGGCGCCTGCTTCCACCCAGACGGAATTAATCTGCCGTTTGCCCAGTACCATCATTAGTGCAACCAGATCGATGCCGCCATTGTGCCGCGGCAGCCTTAATTGCTCGACAGTTTCCGGCCACGCTTGTTCATCTGTTTGCACACGCGCCAGCCAGGTTTGTCCCGGCTGCGAAATGATGCGGTATTCAGGAGTAACTCGTTGCCGACTATCGACAATAACACGCACAGGCTGCCGCACATCCGCAGAGGGATAATTACGCTGCGTATCGGCGTCCAGTTCCCGCCAGCGAACCGTCAACGAGGGGTCATCCGCCAATACCGTAGCACTGCTGCTTAGAATGGCGGCACTTGCCGCCCGAAAGCGCTGCACATCCTGCCGGGCCTGCGGCGAGGTAATCCATTGGCTTTCCCCTGAAGCCATTGCCGTGCGCCCATCCAACGAGGCAGCCATCTTAAGCTGCACATAAGGGAAACCGGTACGCATACGCTTGAGAAACCCCGGATTGACTTTCTCCGCTTCCGACATCATCAAACCGTAGCTGACTTCAACCCCCGCTTGTTGCAGACGAGACAACCCGCGTCCCGCCACCTGCGGATTAGGATCCTGCATGGCGGCGACAACACGTGAGATACCTGCGGCGATCAGTGCATCAGCACAAGGGGGAGTCCTGCCATGATGGCTGCATGGCTCCAGCGTGACATAGGCGGTAGCTCCACGAGCCAGCCCACCGGCCATGCGCAAAGCGTGAACCTCCGCGTGGGGTTCACCGGCTCGCAAATGGTATCCTTCCCCGACAATTCGTCCATCCTTTACGATCACACAGCCGACATTTGGATTAGGCGCGGTAGTAAACCGTCCACGACGCGCCAGTTCAAGCGCCCGCGCCATATACGATTCATCTTGCGGAAGTACCCATTCATCCTGTGGACTAACCATTCCCTGCGCCTCTTCTTTCCGGCGGTTATGCCGCCACATCATGCTTAATCCTGAAGACGAGCAATCTCTTCACCGAACTCCCGGATATCTTCAAAACTGCGGTACACCGATGCGAACCGGATATAAGCCACCTTATCCAGTTTTTTCAGCGCATCCATCACCAGATTACCCACCATTTTAGCTGTCACTTCACGTTCGCCGGTGGCACGCAGTTGAGATTTAATGTGATTAATCGCCATCTCGACATCATCAGAACTGACCGGCCTTTTCTCCAGAGCCTTAAGCATACCGCTGCGCAATTTATCTTCATTAAAAGGTTCACGCACATCGTTACTTTTTACCACTCTTGGCATAACCAGTTCCGCAACTTCAAACGTGGTAAAGCGTTCATTACACACCAGGCACTGCCGACGACGACGAACCTGTGAACCCTCACCGACCAGGCGGGAATCAATGACTTTAGTGTCAACAGCGGAACAAAATGGGCAGTGCATGATGTCTCCTGACCAGTAATCCTTAATGTAAAGACAGTTTACCCTGAATTACCAGACTAACCAAAACTCCTGTGCATTGTTGCGAACTGATTCGCATCCCCCGGCACTCAATGAAAAAAGCCCTGTTACCTATGACTGATGGACAATCACGGCTACACTACCAACATAAGGAAACCGAAGGATCAATGAATAAAACATCGAAGGGGAAAACAGAAATGATAACCCGATATCCTATGCTAGCTATTTTACCGGCATTGGTTTTTCTGGCTGGCTGCACACAACAACGCCCGTTGCCACAGCTACAGAATCAATTGGGTCAGTTAAATCAGCAGTTACAAACATTGACCAATCAAGCTGCAGTGCTGGAGCAGCAAAATGCACTGAATGCACACTCAACTTCCGGCGTTTATTTATTACCTGCCGCGCAAAATAGCGCAGTATTACAGAGCAGTATCGGCCAACTCAACGTATCGATCAGCAATGTCGAAACCGAAGCCAACGGCACCCGTGCGTTATTGCACATCCAAACCATTGATACTGCTCAGTTACCTGCGTTCAGCGCTCAACTCGATTGGGGACAAATCGATCCCGTCAGTGGGAGGCCATTAACCAGTGATGTGCAAACACAGGCATTTATCTTTTCACCTTCGCTGTTACCAAAAAATCAAGCCGTGATTGAACTGCGGCTCAGTGGGTTATCCCCAGAGCAGCTAGGATTCATCCGGTTGCACCACATACTACGGGAAGAACAGGCAGTCCCCCCCGTTGCCAGCAGTGATGCGCCTTAATTTTTTTACTGCTGATGCCCATGCGCAGGCGAAAAAAAAACCCCATTGAGTGGGGTTTCTAATACTTTCACTTATGGCAGTAGTGAAGGTTGGTCGGCACCTTCTTTTTCTACCTTCTGCACCAGCAGATGCTCACGCTTCATCCCCAACTTCAGCGCCAGTGCGGAAGCGACATAGATAGAAGACACAGTACCAATCGATACGCCGATCAGCATGGCCAACGAGAAGCCTTCCAGCATCGCACCGCCGAAGATGTACAGCATTAGTACCACAACCAGGGTGGTTGCCGACGTCATGATGGTACGACTCAGGGTTTGCGTCAGAGATACGTTCATGATCTCATAAGGCGTACCACGGCGAATTTTACGGAAATTCTCACGGATACGGTCAGAGACCACAATACTGTCGTTCAGCGAGTAACCGATGACCGACATTAACGACGCGACAATAGTCAGGTCGACCTCTATCTTGAAAAGCGACAACACGCCCAGGGTGATCACCACATCGTGCGCCAGCGCAATAACCGCCCCCAAAGCCAGCCGCCATTCAAAGCGGAAGCCGACATAAATCAGGATACAGATCAGCGCACTCAGCAGGGCCATGCCGCCCGCCTGCGCCAAATCACTCCCCACGCTGGGGCCGACAAACTCGATACGCTTTACCGTCGCGTGTTGTTCGGTGCCCTGATTGATAACGCTCAACACACGGTTGCCAAGCTCCTGACCGGATGTGCCAACATTCGGCGACATGCGTACCATTACATCGCGGCTGCTGCCAAAGTTCTGGATCAGGGGATCCTGAAAACCGGCCTTCTCCAGAGAAGCACGAATCAGATCCAGATCGGCTGGCTTTTCAAGATTGATCTCAATCACCGTACCGCCGGTGAAATCCAACCCCCAGTTAAAGCCCCGGGCGCCCATAATAATTAACGAGATAACCAGCAGCGTTCCTGAAATCAGAAACGCGACGTTATCCCAACGCATAAAGTCATAGACCCGGCGCCCGTAATTCAGTTGTTCAACAGTATAATCCTGTGCCACAACGCACTCCTCAGATAGACAGCTTATTAATGCGTTTGCCGCCGTAAAGCAGGTTAACGATGGCACGAGTACCGACGATCGCCGTAAACATTGAGGTTGCTACCCCAATTGCCGTAGTGATGGCAAAACCTTTGATCGAACCAGTACCGACGGCGTAAAGGATAATGGCGGTGATAAGGGTGGTCAGGTTGGCATCCACAATACTGGAGAATGCGCCCTTATAACCTTCATGAATCGCCTGCTGAACACTGCGTCCGTTTTTCAGCTCTTCCTTGATACGCTCATTGATCAGCACGTTGGCATCAACAGCCACCGCCAGCGTCAAAACGATACCGGCAATACCCGGCATGGTTAACGTCGCCCCCGGCAACAGCGACATGATCCCCACGATCATCACCAGGTTGGCGATAAGCGCGGTTGTCGCAATCACCCCGAATTTACGGTAGTAAACCACCATAAAGACGATTGATGCGACCAGCCCCCATAAGCAAGCCTCCAGACCCTGGGTGATGTTTTGCATCCCCAGCGTCGGCCCGATGGTGCGCTCTTCCACAATCTGAATCGGGGCAATCAACGCACCCGCGCGCAGTAACAAAGAAAGCTGACGCGCTTCGTTCGGATTATCGATACCGGTAATACGAAAGCTATTTCCCAACCGTGACTGAATGGTCGCCACATTGATCACTTCTTCCTGTTTTTCCAGGATCGCACGACCATTGGCATCTTTCTTGCCGCTGTCTTTATATTCAACAAACAGCGTCGCCATCAGCTTGCCGATACTGTCTTTAGTGAAATTGGACATGGTATTACCACCCGCGCTATCCAGTGAAATATTCACCTGCGGACGGTTATATTCATCAGTGCTCGATGTTGAGTCAGTGATGTGATCGCCGGTCAGAATAACGCGCTTAAACAGTACGACCGGCGAACCGTCACGCGTGTTTTTCACTTCAGAGTCGCCCGGCACACGGCCATTGGCGGCGGCCGTCGCGTCGGCATCACTGTTTACCAGACGAAACTCCAGCGTTGCCGTTGCACCCAGAATTTCTTTGGCGCGGGCAGTATCCTGAATACCAGGCAATTCAACGACGATGCGGTCAGCTCCCTGACGCTGAACCAAAGGTTCAGCAACGCCAAGCTGGTTTACACGGTTACGCAGGATATTGATGTTTTGCTGAACCGCATATTCACGCGCTTCACGCAGGCGTCCGTCACTCATTACCGCACGCAGCAAATTGCTGCTGCTGGCATTAATGACCAAATCACGGTGACGAGTCGTCAGATAGCTCACGCCTTCATCACGGGTTTGCCCATCACGGAAACGGATTTCAACACCGTAATTATCAGTTTTACGCACTGCGGCGTAAGGAATGTTTTTCTCGCGCAGATCGCTGCGCAGAGAGTCCAGGGTTTGTTCTTGCAGCTTGCCCAATGCGGTATCCATATCCACCTCCATCAGGAAGTGAACGCCGCCGCGCAGATCAAGCCCCAGCTTCATGGGTTCCGCCCCCAAGACACGTAACCATGTAGGGGTAGCGGGAGCCAGGTTGAGCGCCACAACAAATTTTTCGCCCAGTTCATTCAGTAGGGCTTCACGGGCACGGAGCTGTATGTCCGGGTTGGAGAAGCGAGCCAGAATCGCACCATTTTCCAATGCAATCGACTTACTGGTGATATTTTGCTCTTTTAATACATTCTGGACTTGGATCAGCGTCGTTTCGCTGGCGGCGGTTCCCCGCGCGCCAGTAACTTGTACCGCCGGATCCTCACCATACAGGTTAGGAAGCGCATAGAGCAGACCAATGACCAAAGCCACGATCAGCATCAGGTACTTCCACAAAGGATAACGGTTTAACACGGCAGTTCCCTTCGGGAAAATCAAAAATTACAGGGCCTTAATCGTGCCCTTCGGCAGCACGGCAGCCACGAAATCACGTTTGATAACCACTTCATTGGTGTCATTCAATGCAATGGCGATGTAGCCAGTTTCAGACACTTTAGTTACACGCCCAACCAGACCACCGGTAGTTAAGACTTCATCACCCTTGCTGATGGAATCCATTAACTTTTTATGTTCCTTGGCGCGTTTTTGCTGTGGACGCAGGATCATAAAGTAGAAAATCAGACCAAAAACGGCCAGCATAATAACCAGAGAGTACGGGCTTCCCTGAGCCGGAGCGCCGGTCGCGGCCACAGCATCGGAGATAAAAAGACTCATTTATATTTCCTCTTTGTAATCAAAAAGATAAGTTATCAAAACGACAAAATTGAATACGATAAAAATGACATTAATGCCGACTGTCAGTTGCTGTCGGCAATGTCTTTTTCAGCAAGCGACGGAACCAGTTTGCCTATCCGTTGGTAAAAATCCGCCACAAAGTGCTCTAATTTACCCTCTTCAATGGCCTGACGTAAACCCGCCATCAAACGTTGATAATAACGCAAATTATGGATGGTATTGAGTCTAGCGCCGAGTATTTCGTTGCAACGGTCAAGATGATGCAAGTAGGCACGGCTATAATTGCGACACGTATAGCAATCACAGTGTTCATCCAGCGGGTTGACATCATCCTTATGCTTCGCATTGCGGATTTTCACCACACCGTCAGTCACAAACAAATGACCGTTACGTGCATTACGTGTCGGCATAACACAGTCAAACATATCAATACCGCGACGCACGCCTTCCACCAAATCTTCTGGTTTACCGACCCCCATCAGATAGCGCGGTTTATCCGCCGGGATCTGCGGACAGACATGCTCAAGAATACGGTGCATATCTTCTTTAGGCTCGCCCACCGCCAAACCGCCCACAGCGTACCCATCAAAACCAATGTCTACCAGTCCTTTTACCGATACGTCACGTAAATCTTCGTAAACACTGCCTTGAATAATACCGAACAGGGCATTCTTGTTATTCAGTTCGTCAAAACGCTGGCGACAGCGCTTCGCCCAGCGCAGAGACATTTCCATCGAACGTTTGGCATAGTCCCAGTCAGCAGGATAAGGGGTGCATTCGTCAAAGATCATGACAACATCCGATCCCAGATCGTACTGGATTTCCATCGATTTTTCCGGGCTGAGGAAAATGGCATCGCCGTTGATAGGGTTACGGAAATGAACGCCCTCTTCGGTGATTTTGCGGATATCCCCCAGGCTGAATACCTGGAAACCGCCGGAATCGGTCAGAATCGGGCCATGCCACTGCATGAAATCATGCAAATCACCGTGCAATTTCATGATTTCCTGACCGGGTCGCAGCCACAGGTGAAAGGTGTTTCCCAGCAAAATCTGTGCGCCGGTGTCTTTCACCTCTTCCGGCGTCATGCCCTTTACCGTACCGTAAGTACCGACAGGCATAAACGCAGGGGTTTCCACCACGCCGCGTTCAAAAATCAATCGACCACGCCGGGCGTGGCCATCGGTTTTTTGTAGTTCGTACTTCACTTAGCCTCCAGCATCAGAAAAACAGTCTGATGTTGATATTGATAATGCCAGATTAACGCCTGACAGAGCCTGGTCTGCGGCGCGTAGAGTAATTCAGAAACCGGAAAATCATCCGGCCTTCTCCTGTTCAGCCTGCGGGTTGCGCGTAATAAACATGGCGTCCCCATAGCTGAAAAAACGATATTGTTCGGCGACCGCCTGCCGGTAGGCCGACATAGTGTGCCGGTAACCAGCAAAAGCAGACACCAACATAATCAGCGTGGACTCAGGCAGATGGAAGTTAGTCACCAATGCATCAATGATCTGGTAGTGATAGCCGGGATAAATAAAGATACGGGTGTCGCCCAAAAAAGGGGCAATCAGCGCCCCCTGGCTCGCTTGCGCGGCGCTTTCCAGCGAACGAACGGAGGTAGTCCCCACCGCCACCACTCTGTTTCCCCGCGCTTTACAGGCCAGTACCGCGTCAACCACGTCCTGCGGTACTTCGGCATATTCAGCGTGCATGACGTGGTCTTCTATCGTCTCCACCCGCACTGGCTGGAATGTTCCCGCCCCGACATGCAGCGTAACAAACGCCATTTCCACGCCTTTTTCACGCAACGCTGCCAGCATCGGTTCATCAAAATGCAAACCCGCCGTTGGCGCCGCCACCGCACCCGGACGCTGGCTGTAAACCGTTTGGTATAGCTCGCGGTCGGCTTCTTCATCCGGCCTGTCAATATAGGGCGGTAATGGGATATGGCCGATATCATTCAGGATCGACAACACATCGCGGGGATCATCAAAACGGAGTTCGAACAACGCATCATGGCGGGCCACCATCGTCGCCCTGACGCTGTCATCATCGCCGAGCAACAGCCCGGTTCCGGGTTTCGGCGCTTTTGATGCTCGCACATGTGCCAGCACACGGTGCTCATCCAGCACGCGTTCAACCAGCACTTCCAGCTTGCCGCCGCTGGTTTTACGGCCAAACAGCCGGGCCGGGATCACCCGCGTATCGTTAAACACCAGCAGATCGCCTGCCTCCAACTTGTTCAGTAAATCGGTAAACACGCCGTGCGTCAGATTTCCCGTCGGCCCATCCAATGACAACAGTCGGCAACCACTGCGCTTGGCCTGTGGATAGTGGGCAATTAATGATTCAGGAAGTTCAAACGAAAAATCGGCAACACGCATGACAATTCACTTAGCTGTTTAATACATTAAAAAAGGGCGGCCTAGTCTAGAGCCGCAAGCGCATAGCTGCAAGAAATAAGCACGCCGCCAACGGAATGCATTATACTGCTGCCATGAATTTTCTTGCTCACCTTCACTTAGCCACGTTGGCTGACAGTTCGCTATTAGGCAATCTGATGGCGGATTTTGTGCGCGGCAACCCTCAGGAACATTATCCTGATGATATCGCCGCAGGTATTCGTTTACACCGCCGGGTCGATTCACTGACCGACAGCCTGCCGGAAGTAAAGCAGGCGCGCCAGTGTTTCAGCACTGATTACCGCCGTGTCGCGCCGATTACGCTGGATGTATTGTGGGATCACTTTCTGGCCCGCCACTGGCAACAATTGGAGCCGCGAATACCGCTGTCTTCTTTTGTCAGCCAGGTGCAGTTGCAAATCACGCCGCATCTGGCGCAAACGCCCGATCGCTTTCAGAATCTGAATCGCTATTTATGGCCTGAGCGTTGGCTGGAACGCTATGCGGAATTACCGTTTATTGCCGATGTACTATACAGAATGTCGATTCGCCGCCCCAGACTGGCGGCGCTTGCTGGCTCATTTAGCGATATTGAGCAAAACTACCCTCAATTTGAAACACTCTTCTGGCAATTCTACCCAGAGATGATGCGCCTGGCGAAAATGCGGCGGATTTAAACCCGTGAATGATGAATATAAAATTATGATATAAACCATCTATCAATTTGATAGTTGAAAGCTATCTCAATGATTGGTCTGTTTGTCTGTATTCACGCAGGTAAAGTCCATATACTGAGGTTGCTGACAAAGTAGCCTGTAAGCCTGAGATACACGGCCCTAGCGTACCGAGGGGCGCTCCGGCGGCTTACGCCGCTACGCCCCCTCAGTACGCTCTCCCTAATAAGAACTTTGTCAATGGTCTGATATACTTATTGCCGTTTTTCGTATCAATCCATCACTAACAATAATTTACAGGAGTAATTATGGTCCTGGTAACTCGTCAAGCCCCTGACTTCACCGCCGCAGCCGTTCTTGGCAGTGGCGAAATCATTGAAAATTTCAACCTGAAAAAACATATCAGCGGTAAACCGGCAGTAATCTTCTTCTGGCCGATGGATTTTACCTTTGTTTGCCCGTCAGAACTGATCGCGTTCGATCACCGTTATGCCGAATTCCAAAAACGCGGTGTTGAAGTTGTTGGTGTTTCTTTCGACTCTGAATTCGTTCACAACGCATGGCGAAATACACCTGTCGAGAAAGGCGGTATCGGTAAAGTGAAATATGCCATGGTTGCTGACGTTAAACGTGAGATCCAGAAAGCCTACGGTATCGAACATCCAGACGCTGGCGTTGCGCTACGCGGATCTTTTCTGATCGACAAAGCAGGGATTGTCCGCCATCAGGTGGTGAACGATCTGCCGCTGGGCCGTAATATTGATGAAATGCTGCGCACGGTCGACGCCCTGCAATTCCATGAAGAACATGGCGAAGTGTGCCCTGCTCAGTGGGAAAAAGGGAAATCAGGTATGGGCGCGTCCCCGGATGGCGTAGCGAAATACCTGTCTGAAAACGCCGACAAGCTGTAATCCCTGCTTCATCGACGCATAAAAAGCCGGTTTCCTTTCAGAACCGGCTTTTTTACGCTCTCAGATTGTTATTTACTCGCCTCGGCCTGAATTTCTGCGCCACACCGACGCTTTTTCTTAATCACATACCCCAGCAGCAGCAATGCAATCCAGATCAGGCCGACATAAAGGGAAATGCGGGTAGCGGGGAAATAACCAATCAATCCAATGATAAACAACAGGAAAATAATGCCGAATACGGACGTTGCCACACCGCCGCGCAATGGGAACGCCAGCGCCTGCACTTCATCACGGCTCAGGCGGCGGCGAAACGCGATTTGGGAACACAGGATCATGATCCATACCCAAACGGTGGCAAAGGTTGCCAGCGACGCAATAACCAGAAAAACTTTGCCCGGCATAATGTAATTCAGATATACCGCAACCAGCAGCGCCGACATCATTACCACAACCGTCACCCACGGTATCCCTCGTTTGGAAACCTGAGTAAAGACTTTCGGCGCATGGCCTTGTCCCGCCATGCCGTGCAGCATACGGCCAACGCCAAACACATCGCTGTTAATAGCCGATAACGAGGCGGTGATCACCACAAAATTCAGGATACCGGCAGCGGCGGTAATACCCATATGCTGGAATGTCAGCACAAACGGGCTGCCGTTGGTGCCAACCTGATCCCAAGGGTAAATCGACATGATCACAAACAGCGTACCCACATAGAACACCAAAATGCGCCAGGGAACGGAGTTGATGGCCCGTGGAATCGATTTTTGCGGATCCTTAGCCTCACCGGCAGTAATACCGATAATTTCCACCCCGCCATAAGCAAACATCACCATCTGTAACGAGAAGATCATCCCCATTACACCGTTACTGAAAAATCCGCCATTGGTCCACAGGTTATGAATGCCTGTCGGTTCACCCCCGTTGCCAATCCCCCAGACGATAATGCCAATCCCCGCTACGATCATGATGATAATGGTGGCGACTTTGATAAAGGACAGCCAGAACTCCAACTCACCGAATACTTTCACATTCATCAGGTTAATCGCGCCGATAATCAATACCACGCTAAGTACCCATACCCAGTGGGGAACCGCCGGGAACCATACGCCCATGTAAATACCAAAAGCGGTGACATCGGCAATGGCAACAATCAACATCTCAAAGCAGTAAGTCCAACCGGTGATGTAGCCCGCCAGTGGCCCGAGATAATCCTGCGCATAACGAGAGAAGGCGCCAGACTGTGGGTTATGCACCGACATTTCACCCAGCGCCCGCATAATGATATAGGCGACAACCCCGCCAATCAGATAAGCCAGCAGAACGCTGGGCCCCGCCATCTGAATGGCGCTGGCCGAACCATAAAAAAGACCGGTTCCGATCGCCGATCCCAAGGCGATAAAACGGATATGCCGCGTACTTAACCCACGCTTGAGCTTAGTGGATTGTTGTTCCATAGATAAGCAACCTGTTTAAAATGAAAAACCACAGGCAATTGCCTGTGGTGTATAAATCAAAAATTCACAGTGTTATTGACGTACCGTGACTTCCTGACGACCACACAGCCGATCGTAAATAGCCGCTGCCAGCAAAATCAACAATGATGGCGGCAACCAAGCCAGCCCCTGTTCACCTAGCGGCAGGTTCAGGCTCCACTCTGGCAACAGCGATTTGAAAGTCGACGATTTTATACCATCTATAATGCCGAATAACAGGCTGATTAACATGACCGGGGCCACAATACGCGAGCTATTATTCCACCAGCGCAGCGTAAAACTCAGCAACACCAGAATGATGCAAGGGGGATAGATTGTCGTCAGCACCGGGATGGAAAGCTGGATCAGATGGCTTAAACCCAGGTTTGACACCACCATGGAGAAACCACCCAACACAAACACCAGCGTACGGTACGAAAACGGCAGATACTGCGAGAAAAACTCGGCACAGGCGCAAGTCAGGCCAACAGCCGTTACCATACAGGCAATAAAGATCAGCAATGCCAGGAAACGACTTCCCATGCTGCCAAAAGTATGTTGAACGTAGTCATGCAGAATCTCCGCTCCGTTTTGAGCTTCCGGCACCAGCACGCCGCTTCCCGCGCCTAACTTGAACAGGCTCAGGTACACCAGCATCAGGCCAACCCCGGCAATCAACCCTGCCCACACGGTATATCGGGTGAGTAGTGCCGGACTCTCCACCCCGCGAGAACGTGCGGCATTGACGATAACAATGCCGAAAACCAACGCCCCCAGGGTATCCATAGTGAGATAGCCATTCACAAAACCATTAGAGAAAGGCACATGCTGGTAGGTTTCAACCGCCTGAATGGGTAAACCGGCAGGCCACAATACCGCAGCAATACCCAGAGCCGTCAGAGCGGCTATCTTCAACGGAGCCAGCACATGTCCGACCGTATCCAGCAGTTTTCCCGGGTACAATGAAATACCGATAACGATCAAAAAATAGATCAGGCTGTAAACCAATATCGGGGTAGCGCCATTACCCACCAACGACGCCAGTCCGACCTCAAACGATACCGTGGCGGTGCGCGGCGTAGCAAACAGCGGGCCAACGGCCAGATAGCAGACCGTCGCCAATACCAGGCCAGCCTTTTTCCCGATCGGGGCGCTTAATGCATCAATACCGCCACCGACGTGCGCCAGCGCAATAATGGTAAGTACCGGCAACCCCACAGCGGTCAGCAGAAAGCCGGCCGCGGCCATCCAGACGTGCTCACCCGCTTGCAAGCCCACCATCGGTGGGAAAATAATATTCCCCGCACCGACGAACAAGGCAAAGGTCATAAAGCCTAATGCCATGATATCTTTGGAAGTTAAACGATGACTCATAATTATGTCGTGTTGCCTGTATCCATCAGTAAGAAGAAAAACCGTGCTGCTAATCACCGTCCGTACATGACAAATTTGGACAGTTTGCAGATCTATACTCTAAATAATTCGAGTTGCAGGACAAAACGCTGTCGTTTTGAACAACGAAGAGCGTTGACCCTTTATGGGCGAGTCTCTTTCATGAGCCTCGTAACGCGGCAACACAGAGAATCCCCAGGAGCTTACACCAGTAAGTAACTGGGGTGAGCGAGGAAAGCCAACGCACATGCAACTTGAAGTATGACGAGTATATAGGGGTTATATTTTTGGCGCACAGCCATATTGGGGCATAAGTAAAACGTTTATAGCGAAAAAAGACAAGCCTCAGTCTAAAAAGCAGAGTTTTTAACTAATTCGGAGTATTTTTTTAGTATATAAGAATGTTTATCGAAAATTATCCTATACATGATTCGTGCATGTATCGACAATACATTGCAATAAAAAGATAAAATACCGCATATGATGCATGCTTCAATCATAAAAAACCGAATCAAACGATCCGGCTCCCATGCTATCTATAGCCAGACTGGCCTATCACCAAACCTGGCCGGCAATATCAACAACCAGCCTGAGCTTACTCCATTGCTGCTCTTCCGTCAGAGTGTTCCCCTCTTCAGTGGAGGCAAAACCACACTGCGGGCTAAGGCAAAGCTGGTTGATATCAACAAACTTCGCAGCTTCGGCAATACGTGCCTGTACCCTTTCCACGTTTTCCAATTCGCCATTTTTGCTGGTAATCAACCCAAGCACCACCTGTTGATGACCCGGTTTAATAAAGCGTAAAGGCTCAAAGCCCCCTGCCCGTTCGGTATCATACTCCAGGAAAAAAGCATCTACGTTAACTTCACCAAACAGCGTTTTCGCTACCGGTTCGTATCCACCTTCCGAAATCCAGGTAGAGCGGAAATTACCACGGCACACATGCAGGCCAATCACCAGGTCGGCGGGTTTACCTGCCAGCGCTTTATTCAACACCCCGGCATAAATATGCGCCAGTTGCTCAGGATCTTCACCCCGCTCACGGATCTGACGCTTTTGATCGTCGGAGCACAGGTAAGCCCATACGGTGTCATCCAGTTGCAGATAACGGCAGCCAGCGTCATAAAATGCGTGGATCGCATCACGCCAGGTTTGCGCCAGATCGTCAAAATACGCAGCCAGATCAGGATATACCTGGCTGTCTATAGCCTTACGCCCGCCACGGAAATGCAACACACTGGGGCTGGGAATGGTCATTTTAGCCGCCACATCACCTGAAATGCTATTCAGGTAACGGAAGTCTTCCAGCATAGAATGCTGTGGATTAAAGCTCACTTTCCCTGTGACTTTGATGCTATGTGACTTCGTCTGGATGCCGTGGAACTGAATCCCTTTTTCCGATTCGTAGCGTTCAACGCCGTTCAACTCCGCAAAGAAGTCAAAATGCCACCAGCCGCGACGTAGCTCGCCATCGGTTACCACCTGTAAACCCGTTTCCCGCTGCCGTTCTACCACCCGAAGGATTTCCTGATCCTCTATTTTACGCAACTGTGACGCATCAATCTCACCGGATTGATACTGTAAACGGGCCTGTTTAATCGCCGCCGGGCGCAGCAAACTGCCGACGACATCGGCACGGAATGGGGGACGTGTTTTAGCCATGATCGCTCCTGGACACCGGCCTGCGCACTGAAAGCACGATGGCCAATAGATAATATTGTGATGGAATATTGGCCAGCTTACCGCATAACGACAAACCATTCAGACATCTGGCCGTCTATATTTAATCAGCATCCTGTCACGCGCGCTTACAGCGGACAATGGAAGATTTTTCACTTTACATGAAGAAAATTCATTTTATAGATAAGTCCAGATTCACTGGTGAGCAATGGTTTCTATTGCGCCCAGACCAAGCTGAAGACGAGTCAACCGGAGCACTTCCTCAGGCAACGGCAAATAACCATCCTGACTGACCAATGCCTGCCCGGCATCCGACAGCACACGATCCAAAAAAGCAGCGACCAGCGCGTCCAATGGGCGGCCAGGGGTTTTATTCACGTAGATATAAAGATAACGGGTATAAGGATAAAGCCCGCTGCGTATATTCTCGGTAGAGGGGAAAATATAATCCGTATCTTTTGATGCCAACGGCACCAGTTTTACCGCGCTGGTACGAAATCCAACGCTGGCGTAGCCAATAGCATCGGTTGATGCCGCGATAGCCTGTACGACGGAAGCGGAACCGGGGAGTTCGTTAACCTGAGGCAAAAAATCACCACCACACAGTACCCGTTGCTTGAAAAACCCGTAGGTTCCTGATGCAGAATTACGGCCATAACGCAGTAGCGAACGCTTTTCCCAGTTGCCACTCAACCCCAGATCGTGCCAGTTTTTTACCGGTTTATGACCGCCGCAGCGCCGGGTAATGGAAAAAATCGCATCCAGTTGCGATAAACTCAGACCCGGCAACGGGTTATCCTGATTAACCATCACCACCAGGGCATCCATCGCCACCGGTACTGCCAGCGGCGGGTAGCCATAGCGCTGTATAAAAGCATCGATCTCGCTGGTTTTCATCGCACGGCTCATAGGGCCCAGTTGCGCGGCCCCCGATGCAAGAGCAGTTGGCGCGGAAGATGAACCTGCGGCCTGAATCTGCAAATTCACGCTGGGGTAATACTGGCGAAAATCCGCCGCCCAGAAAGACATCAGGTTAGCTAAGGTATCCGAACCTGCACTGGACAGATTGCCCATCAGTATTTGATGCGGTTGCGCCATGCTGAAAACGCTGAACAGCAATAAAATAGCGCCCACGATATTAACGGCGGATTTCATGAATAGGGTTTTCCGTCAGACTGAGGGTTTCACGGTATTCTCAGCCAGGGAGGCGGGCACAATCAACTGATTCGGCAGCGTAAACATAAAACGTGAACCCAAACCATCCTCACTCATGATCTCCAGGCGCGAATCATGGTGACTGAGCGCATGTTTAACAATCGCCAACCCTAGCCCGCTGCCGCCAGTCTGCCGTGAACGCGCTTTGTCGACGCGATAAAAACGTTCCGTCAACCGAGGCAAATGTTCTGCTGCTATCCCCGGCCCGTTGTCGCTGACCTGAAACTGCGCGCCCTGTGGAATTTTCTGCCAGCAAACTTCAATGCGCGTCCCCTCCGGCGTATGATTAACCGCGTTATACACCAGATTGGAAACCGCACTGCGCAACTGTTCTTCATTACCAAAAACCTGAAGATCCTCATTTACGCGGAACACGATATCATGGCGGCCATGACTCAATGCCTGAGCTTCACGCTGCAATACACGCATCATCAGCGGCATGTCGACTTTCTCATTCAGATCGATTGCCCCCGCCACTTCAATACGGGACAAGGTTAAAAGCTGTTTTACCAACCCGTCCATACGTCGCGTCTGCTCCTGCATGGTATTCAGGGCTTTACTGCGCAGAGAGTCATCCAGCGTTTCGTCCTGCATCATCTCCAGATACCCTTGCAGCACGGTTAATGGTGTTCGCAGCTCATGGCTTACATTGGCAAAAAAGTTACGTCTGGCTCCTTCCAACTGGTGCATCTGAGTAATGTCGCGTACAACCATCAACAGTTGCCCTTCTGAATAAGGCATCACGCGGAACTCAACATGGTGGGAGTTGTTTAGTTGCAGCGTCAATGAGCGGCTGAAATCCTGTCCTTTCATATAACTGGCAAATTCAGGGTAACGCAGTAAATTGAGGATATTCTGTCCGTTATCTTCAGGCCAGCGCAAACTGAGCAGATGTTGGGCCAAATGATTACACCAAAAGATAGTGCCTTCTTCGGTGGTAATCACCACGGCATCCGGCAACGACTCGGCGCCGCTGCGAAAACGCTTAATCAATAACGCCAGTTCACGCCGACGCCGGCGATTGCGCAGTTGCATCTGATAAAGGCCGTAAAACAGCGGTTCCCAGCTCCAGCGTCCGGGAGGGGGTGTCATGCTGCGGTCGACCCACAGCCAGTAAGAGAGTTTAAGCTGGTTATAAAAACTCCAGCATAGCGTCGCCAGAGTGGCGACCAAAAGAAACCAGGGCAGATAGCCGAAGATCAGTCCCAGTAAAAACGCGGGCAGGCAAAACAAAGCCAGCTCCAGCGCCAGCCTCTTCCATGATAGACGTTCTAGCACGTTAATGTTTCTCCGGTACAACAACCTTCAATAACGCGTTGAAAAACGGTATCCCGTTCCTCGAACGGTTTGCACCATTTTATCATGACCGCTGGTTTCCAGCGCTTTACGCAACCGGCGGATATGAACATCAACAGTGCGATCTTCTACATAAACGTTAGTACCCCACACGTGATTCAGCAACTGTTCGCGGCTGTAAACCCGTTCAGGGTGCGTCATAAAGAAGTGCAAAAGTTTAAATTCCGTTGGCCCCATATCCAGCGAGATTTCTTCCGACGTCACCCGATGAGAGGAAGGATCGAGGTTTAACCCACGCATTTCAATGACTTCCTCAACGGCCATCGGTGAAATGCGGCGCATCACCGCTTTAATACGAGCCACCAGTTCTTTAGGCGAAAACGGTTTGATAATGTAATCATCCGCGCCCACCTCTAGCCCACGAACCCGATCTTCTTCCTCACCGCGGGCGGTCAACATCATGACCGGTATATCACGCGTAAGCGCCTCACGCTTCATATGTTTGATGAATTGCAAACCCGATCCGCCTGGCAGCATCCAGTCCAGCAACACCAGTTCAGGGAAAGGTTCTGACAATTGTGCTACCGCGCTGTCATAATCTTCGGCTTCGACTGGCTGATAACCATTCTGCTCCAGTACAAAGCATACCATTTCACGAATCGGTGCTTCATCTTCCACGACCAATATGCGTCTTGCCATTGTTAATCCTGTCGTTAGTCATCATCGCCGTTAACATGCGCAGAGCATTATGCGTCAGTTTTGTGACAGATTTATGAAAAAAACGCCGGGAGCGTTTTTTCAACGTCACAACGTGACGACCTATAAGGCGAGCCCCACGGACGGGGCGAGTAAAAAAACGCCGGGAGCGTTTTTTCAACGTCACATCGTGACGGCCTATAAGGCGAGCCCCACGGACGGGGCGAGTAAAAAAAACGCCGGGAGCGTTTTTTCAACGTCACATCGTGACGGCCTATAAGGCGAGCCCCACGGATGGGGCGAGTAAAAAAAACGCCGGGAGCATTTTTTCGAGTCGCTTTCCAAACTTACGTTTCCGCAACGACAGTTAACCTTGTGTCTGTTTATAATCAACAGCATCGCGATTACACCGCTCAGGGAGTTCCATGCGTATTATTCACACCGCCGACTGGCATCTGGGGCAGTATTTTTATACCAAGAGCCGCGCATCTGAACACCAATCCTTCCTGCACTGGCTTATCGCTCAGGTCGAACAGCATCAGGTGGATGCAGTAATAGTAGCAGGAGATATCTTTGATAGCGGTTCGCCGCCAAGTTATGCACGGGAAATGTATTACCGTTTTATTGTCGATCTACAGCGTACCGGCTGCCAGTTAGCGATATTAGGGGGCAACCATGATTCTGTCGCAACGTTAAACGAATCACGGGATCTGCTGGCCTGTCTGAATACGCAGGTGATTGCTGGCACCGATGGCAACCTCGACAAACAGATCCGTGTGCTGGAAAACCGTCATGGGCAGCCCGGCGCCATACTGTGCGCCATTCCTTTTTTACGTCCGCGTGATCTGATGACCAGCCAGGCAGGGCAATCCGGCGATGAAAAACAGCAGGCGTTGCTGGAAGCCATCACCACGCATTACCAGCGGTGTTATCAGTTGGCCTGTCAGAAGCGCGATATATTGGGGTTGCCATTACCCATCATTGCCACCGGACACCTGACGACCGTCGGCGTCACCGCCTCCGACTCTGTACGTGACATTTACATCGGTACGCTGGATGCATTTCCGGCGCAGGCTTTTCCTCCGGCAGACTATATTGCTCTCGGCCATATTCACCGCCCACAGCGCGTGACGAAAAGCGCCCATATTCGCTACAGCGGTTCCCCTATTCCACTGAGCTTTGATGAGTTAAGTAGTGAAAAATCCGTTTACCTGGTCAATTTTGCACCGGATAATCCGCCGACGATAGAAGCTCTCCCTATTCCGGTTATCCAGCCAATGCAGCTTATCAAAGGCAATATGGCTGATATAGAACGCCAACTCGCCGCTTTTAACCATTATCAGGGTGAGAAACCGGTGTGGCTGGATATTGAAATCACTACGCAGGATTATTTGAGCGATATACAAAAACGCATTCAGGCGCTGACCGACGGTTTGCCCGTCGAGGTGCTGCTGCTACGCCGCGCACGTGAACAACACCGGCAGGCGCTAGTCCGGCAGCAGAAAGAAACACTGAACGAGTTGACGGTGCATGACGTTTTTGAGCGCCGACTGGCAGCCGCCACTGATCTGGAAGAGAGCCAGCAACAGCGCGTGCGCACGCTATTTGATCAGGTTATTGATGAATTGGAAGATGGTGAGCGCGTCGAATGAAAATACTCAGTCTGCGGTTAAAAAACCTCAATGCCCTGAAAGGTGAATGGAAAATTGATTTCACCCAGGAGCCCTTTGCCAGCAACGGTTTATTTGCCATTACCGGCCCCACGGGCGCGGGAAAAACCACGCTGCTTGATGCCATCTGCCTGGCGCTGTATCACGCAACGCCACGGCTGAAAAATATTTCCGCCAGCCAGAATGAACTCATGACCCGCAACACAGCGGAATGTCTGGCAGAAGTGGAGTTTGAGGTCAAAGGCATCGGTTATCGTGCGTTCTGGAGCCAACGCAGAGCCAGAAATTCTCCTGATGGCAACCTGCAAACCCCAAAAGCCGAACTGGCACGTATCGATGACGGTAAAATCCTGTGTGAAAAACTGACTGAAAAACTGGAGATAACCGCCGATATCACCGGGCTGGATTTTAGTCGTTTCACCCGCTCTATGATGCTGTCGCAGGGGCAATTTGCCGCCTTTCTGAATGCGGATGCCAATGAACGCGCTGAGTTGCTGGAAGAACTAACCGGCACGGATATTTACGGGCTGATTTCCGAACGTGTTTTCAATCAGCACAAACAGGCCAAAATTGCGCTGGATACGTTGCAGGCACGGGCTGCGGGAATTGAACTGCTGAATAGCGAACAGCGCCAGTTATTGGAAACGCAACTGTCATCATTAACACAGCAGGAGCAGACGCTGATTACCGAACGCGAACACGTGCTGACTTATCAACGCTGGTTTGAACAACTGGCTCAGTACCAGCGATCGCTGACCATCGGCAAAGAACAGCTCACAGCGGCAGAAACGGCCATCCAGCAGGCACAGCCAATGCTTGAACGACTGGCGCAAAATGAACCGGCTGAAAAACTCAGACCACTCCAGCAGGACAGAGACCGTAACCAATTGGAGTCCGCTTCATTGTTACAGCAGATTGCCAGCCTCACGGAACAGCAGAAAATACAGCTAAACGCATTGGAAGCGTTACGCCAGCAAGAAGAGAAAGCCATGCAAGAATGGCGTCACTACGCTGATTATCGCCAGCAACAGGAGACGCTGATCAGTGAACATGTCATTCCGCTGGATCACCAGATCCAAACCCTGCAACAACAGAGAGTAAAACAACAGCAAGAGCTTGAACGCACGCTGACACGCCAACAAACCGATCGGCTAAAGCTGAGGCAAACAGACCAGCAGCATCAGTCCACTCAACAGCGACTTGAGCAACTCCGGGGCTATCGTCAGCAA
The DNA here is from genome assembly GCF_003666245.1 of Brenneria alni. GTDB lineage: Bacteria > Pseudomonadota > Gammaproteobacteria > Enterobacterales > Enterobacteriaceae > Brenneria > Brenneria alni. The sequence goes on along the minus strand of NZ_MJLZ01000002.1, from coordinate 26,698 downwards.
CACCTGCATCATCAACACTGGGGGGAACACCTCTCTCTGTGGCAGGCCCAGTTTCAGCGGCAACAGCAACTTGAGCATGAACTGGCGAACCTGAACCAAAGACAGGAACAGTATGAGCAGCAGTCAAAACAACTGAACCAACATGCGGCGCAACTAGCCGTGCAACGTGCGGAACAACAACGTGAAGTTAGTCATGCACAACAGCAATTCACACACCACCAGCACACCTTTCAGGAACAGCAAGCACAGCAACCAATTACCGTTCTGCATCAGCAACTTAACCAGTCTATTGCGCTGCGGCCCGATCGCCAGCTTTTAGCCACCACCAGTGCGTTATTCCAACAGCTTGCGGCCCGCCAACAGCAACTGAAAACCCAGCGAGGACAACTACAAGTACAGATCAAACAGGTGGAAGGTCAGCGTGAACAGCAACGCAAGGAGGCAGAACAACGTCGCCGGCACCTGGCCGATGTAGATAAACGCCATCAGTTGGAAATACGCATCGTACAGTTGGAAAAGGAACGGAACCGACTACAGGCTGGCGAAGAGTGCCCTTTATGCGGCTCCACTCACCATCCGGCGATTGAACGCTATCAGGCGCTGCAACCGTCGGAAACTGAACAACGCTTATTACAGTTGCGTCAGGACGTCAGCGAGTTGGAAAACACGCTGGCCCATACCGAAGCGCGTCTGGCGTCATTACAACAACAAAATCAACAGCAGCAGAATGATCTCGCCCATCTTGATGAGGAATACCAGACGTTGCTGCAACAGTGGCAAGACGTCAGTAAGCGCTTACAAGGGGATTATGCTCCCGAACAAGCAGCCGAAATAGCCGAGTGGCTGGCGCAATGTGAAACACGGGAACAACATCTTCAACAGCAGATTTCGGTTTGTGAACAGGCTCAACGGCAATGGCAGGAAAGTAAGGATTCACTGACCAGTGCTAATGCCTTGCTGCAACAGACCGAGCAGCAAATAGCGTTGAATACTCAGCAACAGCAAACGCTGAAAAAAGCCCAGTCTGAACTGCGACAATCTCTGCAACAGACGCGGGAACAACAGACACAGCATCAGCAGACGATGGAAAAAACGCTGGCAGGTTTCGCCCTAACCGTGCCGGACACGGCGGAGCAAGCAGGCTGGCTGACGCAACGCGCTCAAGAATGGCAAACATGGAAGGATACCGAGCAGGAACAACAACAATTATCAAACCAACGAGTGGCGCTGGAAGCGGAACGCCAGCATCTCACAAAAGCTATTGAGGATACGGAACAACAGCTTCTGACATTACAGCAACAGCAGGCCTTGCACATAAAAATGCTGGAAGAATCTCAGTTACGGCGGCAACAACTTTTCGGTGACCAACAAACGGCGGATATCAGCAACCAGCTTCGCCTGAACAGCCAGCAATACGAACAGGCTGGCCGACAGGCACAGGAAAAGCGTCAACAGGCAGAATCAGCGCTGCATCGCTTAAGCGGTGAGTTAGCCAGCGTTCAGCAGGCGCAAACCCGCGTGGCCACTTTGCACCAGCAGGCAGTACAATCTTTCGCCCAGGCTTTACAGCACAGTATTTTCGCTGATGAAGCGGCATTTAAACGTGCATTACTTGATGAGCAGGAACGTAACCAACTGCACGACTGGAAAGAAAAACTTTATCAGCAACTGCAACAGACTACCGCGCTTTATCAACAGGCTGATCAGTTATTGACCCTACATCAGCAACAACGACCTGAAACGCTGGCAACAGAGGCGACCCCGCTCACTATGCAACAAACGCTGACCGAATTAAGTAACGAGCTGAAAGCCAACCTTCAGCAGCAGGGGGAAATTCGTCAGCAATTAACCTCTGACCAACGTCACCGCCAAAATCAACAGGCGCTGTTGGCCGAAATCGCCCAAAGCCAGCAACACTGTGATGACTGGAGCTGCCTGAACGAACTCATTGGTTCACAAAAAGGCGACAAATTCCGCAAATTTGCTCAGGGGCTGACGTTGGATCATCTGGTGTATCTGGCTAACCTGCAACTTGCCCGGCTGCATGGCCGCTATCTGTTGCAACGTCAGGTCAATGACGAGTTGAAGTTACAGATCGTGGATACCTGGCAGGCTGACGCGGTAAGGGATACGCGAACGCTTTCTGGTGGGGAAAGTTTTCTGGTCAGTCTGGCGCTGGCGCTGGCCCTCTCCGATCTGGTAAGTAATAAAACCAGTATCGACTCGCTGTTTCTGGACGAGGGCTTCGGCACATTGGATGCCGAAACGCTGGACACCGCGCTGGATGCCCTCGATAACCTCAATGCATCGGGGAAAACCATTGGGGTAATCAGTCACGTGGAGGCCATGAAAGAACGTATCCCCGTCCAGATTAAGGTCTCGAAGGTTAACGGTTTGGGCATCAGCCGGTTAGCGCCGGAGTTTGCGGTATAGCCGATGAATAATCTTATTTTATTCTACACAAGGCGGCTGAATTCGTTATCATGCGCGCTGCATCAATGAACCTGCGTGCAAACCAGCACGCCCAGTCAGGGATAACGCCATGCTGTGGTTTAAAAATTTAATGATTTACCGCTTAAGCCGGGAAAGCGTTTTATCTGCGGATGAGATGGAAAAACAGTTAAGCGCTTTTGCTTTCACGCCGTGCGGCAGTCAGGACATGATGAAAAGTGGCTGGGTGTCGCCAATGGGCTCCCATAGCGATGCTTTAACGCACGTTGTTAACGGGCAGATCGTTATCTGTACCCGTAAAGAAGAGAAAATCCTACCCTCGCCGGTGATTAAACAGACCTTGCAAGCCAAAATTGAGCGGCTGGAAGCGGAACAACATCGCAAGCTGAAAAAAACCGAAAAAGACGCCCTGAAAGACGAAGTGCTGCATAGCCTGCTGCCGCGGGCATTCAGCCGTTTCAGCCAAACCTGGTTATGGATTGATACCGTCAATGGCCTGATTATGGTTGATGCCGCCAGCGCCAAAAAAGCGGAAGACACGCTGGCGCTCTTGCGTAAAACGTTGGGTTCGCTACCCGTGGTGCCGCTGACGATGGAAAATCCGATAGAGCTGACGCTGACTGAATGGGTGCGTTCCGGTGAACCACCGGCTGGTTTTGCCTTACAAGATGAAGCCGAGTTGAAAGCCATTCTGGAAGATGGCGGCGTTATACGTTGCAAAAAACAGGATCTGGTTAGTGACGAAATTGCCGTGCATATTGAAGCTGGCAAGCTGGTCACCAAACTGGCGCTGGACTGGCAGGAGCGGGTTCAACTGGTGCTGTCGGATGACGGTTCGCTGAAACGACTGAAGTTTTCCGATACCTTGCGCGAACAAAATGATGATATTGATCGCGATGATTTCGCTCAACGCTTCGATGCCGATTTTATTTTGATGACCAGTGAACTGGCTGCGCTAATCAGCAACCTGATTGAAGCATTAGGCGGAGAGGCGCAACGCTAACGCGTATTACCTCCCCGACACGGCCAGACATTAGCCCACCGCTGCAACTGGCGGCGGTGGGCATCTTACCTACACCTTAAAATGGCCTACGACAGAATTCAGATCTTCCGCCTGAGACTGCAATGCCGCAGACGCCGCCGCAGATTCCTGAACCAATGCCGCATTCTGTTGCACCATTGAATCCAACTGCGCTACCGCCTTGTTGATTTCATGAATACCACGCATTTGCTCATCCGCCGCATGAGTGATCTCAGACATTACCGCCGTTACTGTCGATACCCCACCAACAATCTCCTTCATGGTATTACTGGCCTGATGCACCTGAGTCGAGCCGGATGTCACGCTGGAGACGGTGGATTCAATCAGGCCTTTAATCTCTTTCGCGGCCTGGGCGCTACGTTGCGCCAGATTGCGGACTTCCCCCGCAACCACTGCGAAACCGCGTCCCTGCTCACCGGCACGGGCCGCTTCCACCGCCGCATTCAGCGCCAGAATATTGGTCTGGAAGGCAATGCCGTCAATCACGCCGATAATATCGCCAATTTTACCCGACGCGACCACGATATCGTCCATCGTCACAATCACGTCAGACACCACTTTCCCGCCAGTACCCGCATCTTTGGCCAGCAGCTGTGCCTTCTCATTAACCTGTTGAGCAGAGCTGGCGGATTGCGTCACCGTTGCGGAAATCTGCTCTAACGCCGCCGCCGTTTGCTGAATACTGGAAGCCGCAGACTCGGTGCGTGACGACAGGTCATTATTTCCGGCTGATATTTCATCCGCCGCCAGTTGTAACGAGGAACTGATATCGCGGATCTGAATCATCACCTGGCTGAGTTTGTCGATAAAGATATTAAATGAACGTGCTATCTGAGCCACCTCATCATGCCCCTCATCAGGCAGGCGCTGTGTCAGATCGTTGTTACCGTTGCTGATATCATCCATTGCATCACGAATCAGCAGCAAACGTCTTAGCGTTGAGGTAATAATAAACCCAACCACCAGCGAACCCAGTAAAGCAATCAACAGCAGCGTACCAACGGAGGTAAATAGCAAAGAACGCATACCCGCTGTAGCCTCTGCTTTATCCAGCGCCACCAGCACATACCAGTCAGTCCCGCGAATGGGTTGGGCGAGAACCAGTTTCGTTATGCCGTCGACATCAACGGCTAGCGGACGCGTTGCCGTCATCAACGCGCTCAGATTAATCCCTGGTGCAATTTCAGTGATATTCTTTAATGTGAGCTTTTCATCAGGGTGCGCGATGATCATGCCATCCTGAGCAATCAACACGCCAAAACTGGCAGGTGTTGGATGAATCGACTTCACGTTTTCAATCACGCTCTGCATCGACAAATCACTGCCCACCACGCCTTTAACCGTGCTGCCATCCAGCACCGGAGCCACGAACGAGACAACCAACGTATTGGTCGCCATATCGATATAAGGGGCGGTGACCAGCGGTTTTCCTTCCTTCACGGCCTGGTTATACCAGGGACGGACAGTGGGATCGTAATCGGCGGGGATGCCGCCGGGGTCAGAAAATTTCGACGTTTTATTAGCGTATCCCATGTAAACGTTGATAAACCCGCCTGCGGCGGCAATCTGTTTAAACACAGGGATAGGTTCATCATCCACCCGCACCCTATCGTAGAGTGACGTAATCATCTGGGTTTTAGATTCCACCCACTCGCCAATTGCCATGCTGTGGCTGCTCGCCACCGCGTGCAGCATACTGTCGATGGACTCATCATTAGAGTCATTTGCTATGGTGTAATTAAGAAAAGAGTTTATTGAGAGAGAGAGTACAACAATCGCAGTACAGGCTGCCAAAATTCGGGCTCGTGTCGTCTTCAGCATAGGAAACTCTTAGCAAAGAAAGTTATGCAAATCATAACGGCACAATAAAGCAAAACTTGAGATAGCTCACAGATCATGACAGTGATTTATCAGGAAATTAATAAGAAAAAATTAATATATTCCACTACATTTAAGGCAAAGATAAATACTTAACAACCAATTCGTAACAAAATATTAGTTTACTTTATTAAAAACCGGAATAGTGTCAGTAGATACAACTTATTCTTCTTTATAATAAAAAGCTATATTATGAGGAAAGAGGTGGTTCATTTTTAACCAAAACAGGCGGTATGACCACACAGCCCATCGCAATTAATTATCACAGGCATTTATATAACCCGCTAACTTATATACAAAATTGAACCATAATGATAAAAAAAGCTGCTTTACGCCAATCACGGAAAGCAGCATCAAATAAAAGACTACATCAAAAATAGATGACTACAGATATTTGCACAAATAGGCTGAGGATTCCGCCACCTGTAAATTGAATTCACTCTGCGCCGGGACAAAAAACGAATCGCCTGGCATAAATACCTGCCAGTCAGGCGCACCTGGCAACAACACTTTCAGCGCTCCGCTAATCACCGTCATCTCTTCAGCCTGACCCGTGCCAAACGTATATTCTCCCTCATCCATGACCCCAACACTGGCGCGGCCAATACTGCCGCTGTCAAAACCAATAGATTTCACTTTCCCTGCAAAATACTCGTTTACCTTCAGCATAGCGCGGCACCTATAGTCGAAAAATCAAGAAAATTCATCTTAAAAGGAGAGCAGAACCGCTGTCACTATCTATTCAACGAAAGTGGGCTGCCGGTAACATCAACTGGCGATTATTTTGCCAATTCAGAGAAACACAATGCGATGGGAAGGATTATGCTGCCGACAGGCGCAGAATTCGCATAATACTCGCCACAATGGCCAGCGGATCTTGTGTCGCATCAATGACATGATGAGCGACCCCACGATAGAGCGCCTCGCGGGAAGCCAGCACATCCGCCATTTCTTCCGCGATAGGCCGCCCAGTCAGGGTAGGACGCTGATGATTCTGCGGGCTGACTTCCAGACGCTGGGCCAGTATTTCAGCAGGCGCGTGGAGATAAATGACCGAACCCATGTCGCTCATAAAGCGGCGGTTCGATTCTGACAGCACCATACCGCCGCCAGTGGCAATCACACGACTGCGGACGGTCACATCCTGCAATGCCCTGCTTTCCCGTTGACGAAAACCATGCCATCCTTCTTGCGCCACGACTTCCGCGACCGTCATGCTACTGATCTGCTGCATAAAAAGGTCAGTATCGACAAAGTCATATCCTAACGCCTGTGCCAGTTGGTTTCCTACCGTGGTTTTACCACAACCTCTGGCACCCACCATAAAAATGGGTTGTGTCATCTAATGACGTATCCTTATTTTCACCAAGCCCGTTCTGAATATTATGATTCTGCTACCGGGTTACCCACTATTTTGAGAGGTGAATCATACCGATAAAATTCGCTAATATGAAAGCCGCTTATTGAAGAAAAAGCCCCGCCAAAGATAACGGGGCCATCACCTTTATCTGAATCTGACATACAACTATCAGTATGTGTGGAAATATTCCTGAATCACCGCCGGATTGGTGGTTTTCGTCAACGCCAGCATCAGCAGAATACGTGATTTAGCCGGGTTAAGCGAATCAGCAACCAGCCCTGGCTGGGAAGCATCCGGCGGCACAACGCCGCTACCGGTACGGCTGGAGCGAACCACGACAATACCTCTACTTTCTGCCTTACGAATACCGGCATCACTGCGCTTAGAAACACTTCCAGCCCCCATACCGGCATAGACAATGCCTTTCACGCTATGCGCAATGGCCGCGTCATACATATATTCAGGATCGTCCTGATAACCATAAATAATATCAACTGCGGGCAGTTTTTCCAGATTGGTGACATCAAATACAGAGCGAGTGGTATGAATTTTATCCAGACGATTCTGGAAATAGATTTTGTTACCGATAATCACGCCCAGATAGCCTTCTTCCGGCGCTTTAAAAGTATCCAGCGTAGAAGCATTGGTTTTGCTGATAAAACGGGCTGAACCGATACGATCATTCAGCACCACCATGACACCCCGACTACGCGCATTTTTATCTGCTGCGACGCTAACCGCATTGTACAGGTTCATCGGGCCATCAGCGCTGATCGACGTCGCCGGACGCATAGCCGCTACGAAAACAACCGGTTTGTCACTTTTTATCGTCAGGTTCAGAAAGTAAGGGGATTCATCGAGCGTATCCGTACCATGCGTGATGACGACACCATCCACATCACTGCGGGCCAGCAGTTCATTGACCCTTTTGCTTAATTTCAGCAAAACATCGCTGGTCATATTCTCGCTGCCAATATTGGAGATTTGTTCACCTTTAATATTGGCAAGCGTTTTTAGTTCCGGTACGGCATCAATCAGCGTATCCACGCTCAAGGCACCGGCTTGATAACCTGTAGTTTGTGTGTTGGCGGACGCCGAACCTGCAATCGTCCCTCCGGTTGCCAGAATTACAATGTTAGGCAGATTTTCCGTCGCATTCGCCAGGGTAGCAAAACAAACAAAAACAACCACAAACAGTGAATTAAATATCCTTTTCATAACCTATACCAACCCGATTTTTTAAATGGCGGGTATTTCCGAAACTGCTTTATTCGAATGCCGCCAGTGAGTGATAAAATATCCTTTCTGCCAGCAGACTACCCGGCATTGGTTCTATAATGCCTCAGTGCCTGCTGGCTGTATAGGTTTTGCTATTAAATCATTGACATAGGTTATAATTATGAACAAACCTTCTCCATGAGACTGGTTCGTTTTATTCCTGTTCCAGTTCAGGAAATAGCGTGCGCTTTAACGCCGGATCAACGCTTCGCGCACCGCGCTGCGGCTGGCCCCAAAGGCTTCGACGATATCACGTTCAGGAGACGGGCGATCGCCAATCTGATATTTTCCATTCAGAATTTCTGCGTGGATGTTGCCGCCAATTTGCTGATATAACCGCACACCACCCAGCTCATTCTTCAGACCTCTACCACAACCATTAATTGGCAGGACCAATAACACACTAAGTCCATCCAATTTGCCGGAAATATAACACGTAGCCCACAAACGTTTTCTATGGAAAGTACGTAATAAAACACGCCAAATTGGAAGACAATCGCAAACCCGGCGATGGCATGATACGCCAGCCGTATGCAGTGTCATAATTCGGTCATAAAAATCGTCTACTTTTTATGCCAAGGACGATTAGCCTTCTAAGATAACCATGACTTATTTATCTGTTACGCGCACTCAACAAGGAATTTGGGGGCCCCCGAAGGCTCTGGATCTTTGCATCCCGGCACCAGGCGTTTCCCCTGAGATCGATAACGCCGCAGTGTTACAGCTTTTCAGTAAAAACAAGGAACTGGTAAGCCTGCCTGTCGTAGAAAACGGTCGACCTTTTGGCTTGATCAACCGCCATATCTTCATGTCTCAGATGTCCCGCCCTTTTTTCCATGAGCTGTACGATAAAAAAAGCTGCATTGCCTTTATGGATAAAAATCCGCTGATTGTCGACGCCTCAACACCGTTGAATGATGTAGCGGCGCAGACCGTCATAACCGGGGACAAATCCCTGACGGATGGTTTTATCATTACGGAAAACGAGCAGTATATCGGTATTGGATTAGGTATCGACCTGATAAAAGCGGTTTCCGATATGCAATCACAACAGCATCAGCAGATCATGCAAAGCATCGAATATGCCAGAGTGATTCAGGAAGCGATGCTGACCCCTTCCCGACAGGCAATGTCCGCTTCACTGGCAGACTGCTGCCTGGCATGGGAACCCAGGGACTGCGTCGGCGGTGACTGTTACTACTTCAAGACGTATAAAAATGGCTGGCTCTCCGTCATCGTTGACTGTACCGGGCATGGCGTTCCCGGCGCCTTTATGACACTGATTTTCGCTTCTGCGCTGGAACAGGCTCTGACGCTGCATGGGCCGGAAATACCAGCCTTGCTGCTACAGGCAATCAACCGCCATATCAAGGATACTCTTGGTCAACGCAGTGAGGGCCGGCAGTTGTCATCCTCCAATGATGGTTGCGATGCCATTCTGATCTTCTGCGATACCACACAAAACACGCTCGCCTGGGCCAGCGCCCGGATGCCTGCCTTTATCATTAAGCAGCAAACCGATCAGATGAGCGCGCTCGAGGTTGACCGTATGGGCGTCGGTTACACCGACACACCATACGATTATCTGTGGCCCAGCCATCAAATACCTCTGGACCGCGGCGATCTCTTTTTTACCACCACCGATGGTCTGATCGACCAAATCGGCGGTGAACGACAGATTGTGTTTGGCAAGCGTCGGCTACAAGAACTCCTGCTGCGTTATCAGGCGTTGCCGATGCAAGAATTAGCCAGTCAACTATTACAAGAACATAGGGATTACCAAGGCAATCAGGTCAGACGGGACGATCTGACTTTTTGGGGTTTCAGACATTGATCGACATTTGGCGATCAACATTGATACAACCAGGTGACGCGGGATTATGCCAGAGATTAAATACGCCGAATTTTTCGACACCACGCATCAGCGTGATATTACATTGTATTACGTAGGTTATTTTTCACAAAACCTGATCAGTTCACTGGCGGAAACAGTACGATTGCAGCTTGAAAAACAACAGGTTCCTGCGGGGATCCGCCGGAAACTCTTTTCTGCCTTTATTGAAATGGTGCAGAACATCACCCGATATTCTGCGGCCCATTTAACTGTCGTCGACCAACCTAATGAGGTTCGTCACGGTTCGGTGTGTATCGGTTATGAAAACGGGAAATATTTCTTACTTTGCGCGAATCAAGTCCACCCCGACGATATTGAAAAACTACGCGGGCGTCTTGAACCATTACGTTATATGACACTCGATGAAATCAAGCTCGCCTATAAAGCCTCCCTGCGCGACGAAACACCGCCCTGGAGCAAAGGCGCTGATATGGGGCTGCTGACCGTCGCACGCGATGCCAGCGAGCCACTCCAGTTCACCTTTCGGGCTGACGTATCTACAGGGTTGTCGACGTTTTATCTGAAGGCGATCATTTGAAATGGCAAAAACTATAAACATGGACAATCTCCATATCGCAGGGACGCCCTGTACACCGACTGTAAATTTTGAGTTTGATGCTCACCGGCTTTCCTTGTCGGGAGAATCCTACCCTGAAAACGCAGCAGCGTTTTACCGCCCGCTAATTGCACAGATTCAGGATTATCTCCATCTGTTAACTGCCGGAAACGATGTAACAGAGGCAAACGACTTCATCACAAAAAACCTGCCTCCCGCCATCGAGATCCATGTTTCCCTGGTTTATTTCAACAGCTCCAGCACCAAAATGCTGTTCAGCCTGTTCAATGAGCTGAATCAGGCGGCGGAAAAGTCTCTGACTATTGCTTTACATTGGTATTACGACAAGGACGATGATATTGCAGAAGAATTCGGTGAAGAGCTGCACATCGACTTTCCAGCGCTCGATTTCCACAGCCATATCATGGAGTAAGCCACCTATGAGTACTTTTGAGCTATTCACGCCTGAATATGACATTCTGCTCGCGGCTCGCAATGTCGCTAACCAGCAAAATATGCCAGCAGAGGTCTACCGGGATACGCTGCTGGCGCTGACCGAGCACTACCAGCGTCTGGTTCGGGAATCTCATCGTCTGATTTCCCGCAGCGACCGCGCAGAGAAAGAATTGAACCGCCTGAATACTCAATTGCACAAACTGGCGGTTGAACTGGAATACAAAGCCAGCCACGACCCGCTGACCAACGTTTACAACCGCGGCGCTATCATTGAACGCATTAATCAAACGCTGGAACGTAATCAGGCGGCGCTTATCGTCCTGGACATCGACCACTTCAAACGGGTTAATGACGCCTACGGCCACCCCACCGGGGATGCGGTAATATGCGCGTTAATGTCACGAGTGCGGGAAGTACTCAAAGGAACAGGCAACGTTGGCCGGGTGGGTGGCGAAGAGTTTACCATTCTGCTGGATGGATCTACCCTTGATCAGGCCGTCGCCATAGCAAAAAAGATCCATTTCAGCCTGAATAACACGCCGCTGAATGTTTTACCTAATCTCGTCGTAACCGCCAGCTTCGGCGTGAGTTGGGCGCCGCAAAAAACCTGCTTTGACATGCTCTATGGTGCGGCCGACGCCGCACTTTATAAGGCAAAGAGTCAGGGCAGAAACTGCATTGAATATCAGTAAGCCATTCCCTGCCGGGCGCGGTTGACCGCTTCCCCCAGTTGCCACACCGCCATAGCATAGTGGGTGCTGTGGTTATAACGGGTAATGGTGTAAAAGTTGGGTAAACCGTACCAGTATTGATATCCGCTGCCGATGTCGAGGCGCAACAGACTTGCCTCATGATAACCACCTAACGTGCTCTGTGGCCGTAACCCGGCAGCCTGTAACGTAGAGAGGGAATAGCGCGTGTTGAAGCCATTAGCCAGCGACGGCGCCTGACCGATTGCCGGTACAGCCACGATACCACCTTTGATCCAGCCGTGAGCTTTAAAGTAGTTGGCAACACTACCGATTGCATCTACCGGGTTCCACAAATTGACATGGCCATTACCGTCAAAATCAACCGCATATTTCTTAAACGACGAAGGCATAAACTGACCGTAGCCCATAGCGCCCGCATAGGAACCGCGCAAGCTGAGTGGGTCATTCCCCTCATTGCGGGCCATCAGCAGGAAGGTTTCCAACTCGCCCGTAAAATACTCGGCACGGCGTGGATAGTCGAAAGCCAACGTCGCCAACGCATCGATGATGCGCGTCTTGCCCATCACTCGCCCCCAGCGGGTTTCAACACCGATAATACCGACAATGATCTCTGGAGGAACACCGTATATTTCCCAGGCACGCTGCAAAGCGTCTTGATATTGATTCCAGAAAGCCACACCGTTTTGTACGTTATCCGCGGTGATGAACTGGTTACGATAGCGGTTCCAGGCGCCATTAGGGCCTGATGGTGGTCTGGAGGTTGGCGCCTGCTTATCCATCAGACGCAGCACCCAGTCCAGCCGCTGCGTCTGAGCCAATACATCATGCAACTGCTGGCGGTCAAAGCCGTGTTCACTCACCATTTTGTCAACAAAGCGGCTCGTCGCCGGATTGAAAGCAAAATCGCCACTCAGTGAATTCCCCGTATGGACGGGTTCAAGCAGGAAACCGCCTTTAAAGGGATTGCCCTGGGGCGCTTGGGGAGAAGGGGGAGGCGTCGGCTTACTGCTACAGGCACAGAGCAAAGCAAGCAGTGAAAAGAGAATAACCAAATGACGCATGGGATGTCCGTTATGAACAGAAAGATAAAAACAGTGTAGCTGCTATGGTAAATCCCGGCCTGATGTGAAGCACCCTGCTTCCGCCGGGAGCCAGGGTGCTCTACCATCAGTTTTTCTTCACAAACTCAGATTTCAGCTTCATGGCGCCAAAACCATCAATCTTGCAATCAATATTATGATCGCCTTCGACGAGGCGAATGCTTTTAACCCGTGTACCGATTTTTAGCGTTGAAGAACTTCCCTTCACTTTCAGATCCTTAACCACCGTCACTGAGTCTCCATCCGCCAGCAAATTGCCATTGGCATCTTTAACGATCAGACCTTCCTCCTGAACAACCGACTCACCGTCAATTGCCCATACATGCCCACACTCAGGGCAGTTCAGTAATGCATTATCCTGCCAGGTATATTCAGAGTGACATTTAGGACAGTTAGGTAGCTGTTGCATGATAAAATTCCTGAAAATAATAAAATTTATGTAAAAAGCCAATAAAATCAAAGATGGTGTTACCAACGGCGGATATTTTAACGTTTTATTTGCATGGTGAGTAGCCCTCTTGAATTGGCGCTGAATCACTTCACTATTTCGCCATCCTGCATGATAAACATGACCTTCCCATCCCAGAACTCGGCAATGAAGATATCCTCTTGCTTAAGGCTCAGATTCTTCAACTCTTGTTTAAGCCAATCTTCATCTTTTTCTATTTGCTCCAGCTCATCTGTCCTGACTTTGCCGTCTTTCATAATAATGACAGAAGGCATTTTCGCGTTATCACACACCACGGTCAGTTGACCATCTGGCTCTATTTGAGCAAAGGTTACCTGTTGGAAAGAGTTGATTCCCTGCGAATGCAGTTGGGAAGCGACATTCAAAATATCGATTTTATTTTTCTTACGCAGAATATTATCCATCAGAAAACGCCCTTTCTTAACGATAGGAAGCGGATTGCCGATAGCTATTGCGCGGAATAAATGAACATGCTTTGTGATGGCATTCAGCAACGATATCAGTCCAACGCCGATAAATAACACAATGACATATTGATAAAGCGGTATGCTGTCACTGTAAATCACCCCGCCGATTATTCCCCCGAGGACGAAATTACCGATAAAATCAACAGGCGTCATTTGCGACAGTTGGGTTTTTCCTGAAAGATTGAGATGCGTTATCACAATACAAAATCCAATGATGAATTTTATTAACACTAAGCAGTAATATTCCATATATTCTCTATTCACCGTTTTACGGTGTCTCCGCCAAAAGACCTGCTCCAATACAAAACAATTGCCCACAACCACTAAAAGGAGTAGCGCCTTGAAAAATATTCATGCTATTACCTGGGCTGGCCCGTGGCTCATCAATGCAGAACGACCAGATCCCGACCATGATTTATATAGATGAAATTCGGCTTCCCTGCCGTATTTTGCGGAAAAAAACGAGTTGGATTAATGGCCTGTTCAGCAAAACGTCTTTCTGAGCGGTGTACTACCCCTTCATTTCCATGCCTTCGTTTTTTAGCTGATGCATCGCATTGGCCACGCCGGAACTGGCTTTAGCCATATCCCCCTCCAACACAAATTCGATTGGCACATCCTGCTCCCTTCCATATCTCAGGCCGATCGTGCCAGTATTTTTTGTCAGGGATACAGTGGCGCTGCTGCTGCCTCCGAAAATCAACGCCGGGGTGATAAATCCCTCTCTTTTACCCAGTGTCTGGAAAAACATAATGCTGCCCAGCCTCAGATTATTTCGGTCATCAAACATCTGGACAACAGTCTGCTGATCCATCTCTTTATGATGTATCCCATCAAGAATCTGCTGTTTGATATCCTCTTTTAACTCCAGTTTGACTATGAACAGCATGGGCGTGTCTTTTCTCAGTTTGTCCAGGATCGATTTAATTTCCGGCGTGGAATCCATCAGCGTTTTTATGCGCTTGGCGTTATCCGGCGCCAGGGCGGAATCCAACTGCCGATGCAGGTAGTGGGGTAAACCCTCGCGGTTTAGACTCGGCACCCAACTGTAATACGCCCTTAATCTTGCGTTCGACAGTATTTTTTCACCATTCTGGGCGGCCTGGTGCTCAAACAACGACGCTTTGATCTTATTGACCACTGCATAGCGTTCGTCGCTGTTAATCTCCTGACCGTTGAAATGCTTATGCAAAATGGTCAGCTTCTCGCCAATATCCGACACATCCTTCAACGCAGCCAAAACCTGGCGACTGATCTGGTCTTTAAAATGCGTGCCTATCAAATTGACAAGATCATTGACGTTATCCTCAGTCAGCGGCTCGGCGTTTTTCATCAACACATCCAAACGCTTATTGGCAGATTTGCTCACACTGGCGCCGACTGACGCAGAAACCGAGCTAAAGAACGGCAACATCCCCGGCGGATCCTCGCTCACATTACGCATTATACCTAGGATGGCAGAAGCATGCGCATCCACGTTGGCCTGGTTGAGAAAGCGTAAACGGCTATCTTTATTACTGACGGCTGTCGATGTCCCGCCCTCTTCGGAGGCCCGCTCGCGGTTAACCGACATCAGCGTTGCTCCGCCGCCAACGCCCACTGCCAGGCGCGCCAGAATCGAAGTCGGCTCGGCGCCGTTATTAGTGAGGTTGATGGCGGCGCGTGCGTCCAGCGCACCACTGACATCCAGACTAAAGCCGAGTTTATTGCCTTCCATCACCCGATGTTTAATCCCTTTGGTCATCACATCCACCGGGTTCAGCGTTCCCTGGGTTAGCCCGTTGACGAAATCCGGTAATTCGTCATTTGTTAAGTAAAAATACAAGCCGTTTTTCGGCCCCCCGATCAACGTTCCACTCAGGGTGCCATTGGCCCGCAGGTCCGGCGAAAGGCTGTGCTCTTTATTGAAAGCGATAGCGCCCGCTTTTTCTTTGAGGTTATCCGGCAATAGTTCCGGCAGAAGATTAAACCCTGTGTTTACGAAAAGGCTTCCGTTGGTGTTGCCCCTCCTGTCGAATTCGACCAGAAAATCGTTACCAATACGTGTCAGGCAGAGTCCGTAGGTTCTGTTAAACTCCACGCTCGCGCCCGGTATTATTGGAATCGGCAGCGCCTTTGGCGACAGGACATAGGACGAACTGGCCCCCGCACCGTAATTACGTTCAAAAATAAGGAACTCCTCATCTTCCAGCGACTGCAATGTGTCGATAATTTTCGACGCCAGTTGCGTCTGGTTTTCCGCCTCCAGTACGGTGCGGGATGTCACATTGAGCCCGTGATCTTCTTTACGGAACGCGTTCAGAAACGCTTTAACGGTATCATAATCGGCTTCCAGCGCCCGATCGCTGACAAAGCCCATATCCGTAAATTGCTTGACCGGATTCTCGCCATATTGATGATTGCGCAACTGCACGATCTCATGCTGAAGTTGCTTTATCTGGCTCTCATCAGCCGATTTGCCCGACAGCAGTTCCGCCTTGCTCACCAGTTGATACAGATTTTTCAGCGTCAGCGTATCCAGAATCAGGCGGGATTTGAGCAGCGACCCCTGATCGTTGGGATCGCGCCGGCGCGACATATCCGTTTTCTGATGGCTTATATTGGCTTGCTTGTCGACGAATCCAGACAGTAGCTTTTCGACCTTGCTCTCTTTAGCTATCGGCATGGCCCGCCAGGCGTTCAACAAGGCGTGGCTGAGATCGTGACCGGAACGATGCGGATTCAGTGACTGCACTATCGGTTTCAGTACGGAGGGTTTGAACTTATCATTCAGTCCTCCATTCAGCGTTACGACGCCTTGTTGCTGTCCCAAACGAGTAGCGGTATGCAGTGCGCTATCCTCCAGCTCATCACGGAAATCTTGCAACAGCGCAACCACCTCTTTTCCTTTCTCCCCCAGATCCAGCTTTTCCAGCCGGATATGCAAATTCTCCACGGTATCCGCATCATGGGGCACCACGGCAATGCCGGATTTATGTATATTTCCCGCTTCCAACTGTTTAAATAAAGCGCTCTGCATTTCATACAATGGTTTAAGCCCCTCACGCCCCTGCCACTGATGTTGAACGGCATAAGCCAGATTTTTGATCGGCCTGGGCGTTCCCATCGTCGGTGAAAACATATGGGCGCTAAGACGTGCGGAAAACTTGCTTTGTACCTTTTTACTTTCCGCGCCAATAAAACCGCCAACATTAGCCGAGCCTTGTACCGTAACGCCGGTTTTTGGTATGAGACGCCGCTTCGTCGCTTTCCCTAATCGGTCAAATACGGTTTGTTTCATCAGTTCTTCCGGCGCTGACGCTTTCGCCGACTTCGTGCTGTCCAATGGCCGCCAGTTGTCGCCGTTCCATTGATGACAATCCGTATCCCGTGCGACGACAAGGTGTCCAGCGTCATCATTCTGAATATGGGTAATGCCACCGGCGCTTGCGCCCGGTAGCGATACCGCCTGCCAGACCGCCTTAGCCTGTACGTCGGACGGCTGCTGCCACTGCGCTTTCGCCAGGGTAAAGATCTCACCCTGTTGAGTTAACGCGTACAGATTCTGACTGCGATCGAGCACGATATCCTTAACCTCGCCGCGCATACCGGTTTTCGGCAATGTCTGCGCCGGGTACAGTGACTGCCGGGTTTCCGGTTTTGCCTGATGGAAGCGGATATCGCCCTTATCCGACAACAGCAGGAATTTATAGGGATTAATTACCGCCATCGCTACGGCGTTGTCGGGCTTCGCATCCGGCAAGAGACCGCCGCCGGAAGAGGGTTTATTGCGCACTTGCGCAAGCGAGAAAACGTTATCCGCTCCCTGTCTGAAGCCACCGCTATTCACGGTAATATTGACTTTTCTGACTTCGCCGCCTTTCAGTACGTAAGCCTGACCGTCCACGCCTTTCTTTAACTGATCGCACCCGCCTTCCGCTTTGGCCCAGGCCTGGGTAAGTTTATCGAGGTAAAATAATGCGTCATCTTGCAACGTCAGCTTGCCCAGATGCTTCAAATCGACGGTTTCCAGTTCTTTGGGCTGAATGTGCGTCAGGCCCAACTGGTTATCGAGCACCAGCGTATCACTCAGGTTCCAGCCGGGACGGAACTGCCCCCCCTCGTCCAGCGGGCAAGCGTGTATTTGTTTAAGAGGGTCTTTTACCAGCGCGTTCAACCGGCCATGCTCATCGCTGACAAAGCCGCCGATCTGATAATTCTCCGAGAAAGCCTGCTCCAGCGCCGGTTGCCGCGCTGGCTCCACCGCCAGTTCAGGCTGGCCGGGATGTGAATAATTCCCGACAAACAGCTTACCCTCGCTATCGGTAACATAGAATTGGTTATCCGTCATACCGAGGGTTTGCGCTTCGATATGTTCGCTACCGCGCTCCAGCGCCAATGACGGATTAGCCAACGTCAGCGTCATTGGAATTCGTTGATCCGCAGGCGCGTCCAGCGACGGCATAAAATACATTCTGGTACTTTCGCCGGTATCCGTCAGCACCGCCACCTGACCGCGTTTATTCACCGCAAAAGCCGCAATGTCATCGGTAAATATCTCAGAATGCACGTTGTCCGTCAGGTTGTGCAGTCGGTGCTGATCCTGTACCGCATAGAGTTTGTTGTCCGCCTGCGCGGACAGTATATTGAACGTGATATCGCTTTTTTTTTGCCATACGCCCAGCGTTTCGTTCAACGCATATAATTTTCCTTCGTGCAGACGAACCTGCTCCCCTGACGGGTTTACCTGCGTGGCGGGCTGACGGTAGCTCCCGGTCAGCAGCGACTCATGCAGCCGCCCCGGCAATAGCAGCGTCGATTGCGCCGCGCCGTCAGTGTGATGTTTATCCCTTGCGCTCACACTGACGCTTTCGCCATCCGGCGTCACGTGCAGACTATAGGTGGCGTTGCCTTTTGCAGCCTGTGCCAGCATTTTTTTCTCCGCGTCAGGCACGCTGGAATGCAGGGCGATACTGGCGTTTTCTGAGCTTTTCAGCGCAAACAGCTTGCCCTCGCGGCCCAGCAGCAGATGACGCCGATCGCCTTCGTCTGTCTCATACTCGGTGTGGGCAAGAAACCGCTGGTTGTCCTTTCCTAATGTTTCGTTCAGTAGCGTGCGGATCGCCGGAGAGACTGTCTCCGCCACCATGAGGCGGCCTTTGCCGTCCAGGTTCAGATCCAGCGGTTGCGAGGAATAGCCTGCGCCAGATGGCCGTTCTGCCGTTTCGCGCTGATGGGGTGGTTCCCCCTGGGCTACTTGATTGGAAATTGGTTGATTGGCAGCAGATGTTTCACGCTGGGACAACCGCTCACGCCGCGCCACCTCGTGCGGCAGTTTGCCTGCCTGGGGTTCCGCCATTTGGCGCCGCGATTGATTCGATGTGACATCACCGTCAAACCGTGAGTTATAAGCCATTCCCGGCGGCGGCAAATCAAACGTCTCGGCGGACATATAGCCAGACGATGACGGCGACAAATGCGGCGTATGGTAGAGAGAAGAGTCGGGAGCGGCATTACTGCCATTTTCCGCCGTGGATGAACTCTGTCCAATCTTGTTAAGAATGTTTTGCCGCACCTGAGTGAAGTTGTGCTGATAGTGTCGTATCTCCTCCCTGGCCGGACGCTCGGCATACTCCCGGAGCAAATCCGTTGGCCGCTCGGCCATCATTTTCGCCAGTAATGTATTGTCGCGCGGTTTCTGCGCGCTGTCAGGCCTGCTGGCCTGCTCTGGCGCGGCGTGCTTTCTCCTAAAAAAAGGCAGACTATGCAACAAGCCGGAGAGCTTATTACGGCGGCCTCGCTGACGCGCTGGCATATCATCCTGAACGGAAGGTAATGTCTGGCGAATACCCGCACGGGTGGCGGCATGTTTTCCCTCCGCAATCAGAGAGCCTGCCGCCGACCTGGGCGTGTGTTGAGTTGTTTTTTGCTGAAGTATTCCCTTTTCTGCACGTTCTATTCCTGCTGCGCTATGCGCAATAGTTTGGTGTGCAGAGGTAATTTTTCCGTGTTTGTTGAACATGGCTCCCCCTCTATTTTCATTTTTTGGAATAACGATTTATTTCTTACGGAATAAACATTGTTTTTTATAAAAATAGGATAAAGGGTAAGCATTTATTCTATTCCTCTGATGGGAATATGATTGGTGATAATTATTGGGGTACTGCCCGCCGGATAGAATATATATCGACGCTCAATATCCATCCGGCCATTAACTCTGTATAAACGACTTGCAGTTCACGCAGCATCTATTCTGATGAGTACATCGCGTAAAAACGCGCCCACTTCGTCAACCTGCTCTATAAATCCCTCGACTAATGCGGTAAATGTTTGCTCATTCAACATATTGACAGGGTGTTGCGTACACAGGCGTAACGTCTGATACTCATCCAACGCCAACCAACAACCGCGCATGGCGTTCATTTCAAAATTCAATTGCAGACAAAACCGTGAAATCGCTTCGCTCATCTCTTCCGACAGCACCGGTAATTGGCAATGCAATAGCAGGATATCGCTTTGCGCTGGCACTTCAATTACAGCCGCTTCCGCACCGTTTTCATCACATAGCGCACACACCCCATCCCGCAGCGTCAGAGAAGTGCGGTAGCGTTGAGCAAGGTGTTGCAGCCAGCTTTCAAGCTGTTGATGATACGATGTCATGTTCTCCCTCCTTTTCCTGTCGGTGGATGCACGCTTTATTTCCATGTCTTCATTTTTTAACTGTTCTGCTCGCACTTACCCATTGCGCCAACCAACGATCTACTTTATTGATGAGTACGCAACAGGGTGCTCACAGTTAGAGTGGTTTCAATTATATTAATTAAGTGAAACCAAACATGAGGCGGTTCCCGCCGCAGGTATTAAATATCGCTATATTATTGTCTGCATGACGCATGCATACTTTTATTTAATACCTGTACGCCGGAAAACAAATAGCGTGATGCACGATTTCTTAATGCGATGCTGAATGCTAAACATTCTCCTATGGAAAAGGTTAATACCATTGCGTAGATTTGATTTGTGCCGTAATGACCGTTCCAGCCGTACCGGCTACAATCTGTTCAATATCTTCCAAAGCACCGATCACTGCATTTTTCCCCGTCAGTCGGGCAAACTCACAAGCTGCCTCTACTTTCGGCCCCATGGAACCTGCTACAAAGCCGATTTTATCCATTTCATCCGGATGGATTCTGTGGATTGCTTTCGCATCGGGCGTGCCCCATCCCACATAGACCGCTTTCACATCCGTCGCAATAACAAAATAATCAGCCTCCACGGCCCGCGCCAACAGGGAAGTGGAAAGATCCTTATCGATTACCGCTTCAACACCAGACAATTTACAACCACTATCATCATAGAGGGTTGGAATTCCACCGCCTCCTGCCGCAATAACCACGACGCCCTTTTCCATCAACATTTTTATCGGGCGCAATTCGAAAATCCGCATGGGTTTCGGGCTGGGAACAACCCGTCGATAGTAATCACCATCCGCTTTTACCGTCCATTGATTCTCTTTCGCCAGTTTTTGTGCTTCTTCACGGTTGTATACCGGGCCAACAAATTTTGTAGGGTCTTTAAATGCGGGATCGTTCGCATTGACTTCCGTCTGTGTCAGGATCGTGGCCAATGGCACTTCAAAAGGTAATTCATTACCAAGTTCCTGCTCCAACATGTAACCTATCATGCCCTCAGTTTGCGCCCCCAGGACATCTAACGGATAAGGTGTTATCCGATTATCCACATGGCGGTTATAGGCTTCATTTTGCAATGCTAACAACCCGACCTGGGGACCATTGCCATGAGTCAATAACAGTTGATGGCTCTGGGCTATCGCGGCCAGTTGACGAGCCGCGATCCTGATATTATTACGCTGGTTTTCCACGGTCATCACCTCACCGCGCCGTTGCAGGGCGTTTCCCCCAAGAGCGACTACTATGCGCATAATTTTTCCTTTCATTACGTTTAATGATGGTAACAAGCCGGGGAAATCACATCGTTTTTTTGTCCTGACATCAGCGGACGATGTTCTGCCGGGGATAAGACATCATGGCATCTGCCAGCCTTATCCCGTAGGTAACAGCTCGTCTTGCGCTTCAGAGGAGGTTAGACAGTGATTCCCCTACAGAAACTCAGCTTCTCAAGGTAGCGACCAGAATCGCCTTGATGGTGTGCATACGGTTTTCCGCCTGCTCAAATTGCAATGCCATTGGGGATTCAAAAACTTCTTCGGTAACTTCCACACCATCGAGACCAAAGGTGTCGTATACCCATTGCCCGATTTTGGTTTCCTTATTGTGGTAAGCAGGAAGGCAGTGCATGAATTTAACATTGGGATTGCCGCTGGCCTCCATCAGCTTGCGGTTAACCTGATAGGGTTTCAGCAGATCGATGCGCGCTCTCCAGGCCGACTCTGGTTCTCCCATGGAAACCCAGACATCGGTATGCACAAAATCTGTGTCGTTGACGGCCTCTATCGGGTCGTCCGTCAGCGTGATTTTTGCACCTGTTTGTGCGGCAATCTGTTTACATTCAGCGACGAGTTCATCCGTAGGCCAAAGATGTTTGGGCGCACCAATCCGTACATGCATCCCCAGTTTTACACCAATAACCAGCAAAGAATTCCCCATGTTATTACGTGCGTCACCGAGGTAGGTGTAGTTGATTTCTGCCAGTGGTTTGCTGCTGTTTTCCCACATAGTTAAAACATCAGCCAACATCTGGGTTGGGTGGAACTCGTCTGTCAGACCGTTAAATACCGGAACCCCCGTATAAGCCGCCAGTTGGTTTTCCACCATGCTTTGGCTGAAACCACGATATTCAATAGCGTCATACATTCTTCCCAATACTCTGGCGGTATCTTTCATCGACTCTTTGTGACCAATCTGAGAACCCGATGGCCCCAAATAAGTGACATGGGCCCCTTGATCGTGACATGCGACCTCAAACGCACAACGTGTACGCGTTGACGTTTTTTCAAATATCAGCGCAACATTTTTTCCTTTCAGCATTGGCTGTTCAGTACCATTATATTTTGCGCGTTTTAAATCACGCGCTAAATCCAGTAAGTAATGAATTTCACGAGGGCTAAAATCCAACATTTTTAAAAAATGACGATTTTTAATATTAAAAGGCATAACAACTCCCGACCATTGTTTACGAACAATAATTAAATAAATTTAAGTTAATAAAATTTTTATATTTCAGACGATTACCTGATAAATGTCAGATAACCAGTTCACCGTGGAAAATCAGGTAAATAGATATCATCGCAGCAATAACAACAATTGATGCCACTACTTTATCCACTATTTTATCAAAATAAGGTTTATGTTTTTCCTTTTTCGCCTTTATATAAAACAAAATGGCCGGTGCATAAAGTATGGTGCCGATGAGTAGATATTTTATGCCCGCGGCATAAACTAACCAAGCGCCATATATCATTGCGACTAGGGTAAAAAAACGATCCCACCTTTTCGCCGGTTCTGTCGGACTCCATGCACCACGGCTAACCAATTTATAGGCAAAACCCGCCGTTAGAATATAAGGGATCAATGCCATGGATGTGGAGAGCATCACCATCTTGTTATATCCCGCCGAATTGAAATGTGCGATGATCAACAGCACAAAAACAATGCCACTGGATAAACGCAGCGCTTGAATCGGCGAACCAAATCGATTATGCGTACCGAAGAAAGAAGGAACGGTATTCTCTTCGCCTTCACTGGCCAGACTGAGATATTCGGCGGAAAGCATAATCCATACAAGTAATGATCCCAGCACTGAAACAATTAGCCCGATATTAATCACCATTGCCACTTCAGAGCCTAAAGCATGTGCAATAACACCCGCCATAGAAGGATTCTTCATTACCGCCAATTCAGCATGTGGCACAATCCCCAGCGACAAAACGGAAACCAACACCAGTAAGGCAAACGTGATCAAAAAGCCAAACAAGGTTGCCCGACTGACATCTTTCATACTTTTTGCCCGTTTAGTATAAACACTGGCACTCTCAATGCCAATAAACTCCCACACGGTATACAACATCGTAGACTCAACCTGCTTTATTATCGACCCGCTTGCCGGGCTACCCCAAAAATCGATTTTCGCAATATCAACTTTAAAGAATAGCACTACCGTAATGATAAAAAGAATAATGGGTACGATTTTGGCGATAGTCACTATGGTATTGACAAAAGCAGCTATTTTTACGCCACGTGTAACTAATAGATGAATTAAAAATAACAGGATAATTTCTGCAAATAGCGCAGGTGTCGTCGTTCCATCGCCAAAAAAATCAAATATAGCGAATGAACTTAAGGCGCTGAAAATAATAATCAGGTATCCCGCATTTCCCAGGCAGGTTGAAACCCAATGTCCCCAGGCTGCCTGCAAACCGATATAATCGCCAAATCCTTGTCTGGCATAACCATAAAAGCTGTCGAGAATATCGGGGCGTTTCATCGACAAGTTCTGGAATACCCACGAGATCATCAACATACCAAAAAAGGTGATTGTCCAGGCTATGATAATAGCGCCAGCACCGGCATTTTCTGACATTTGCTGCGGTATACTGAAAATACCGCTGCCAATCATGGAACCCACGACCAGAGCCGTGAGTGTCAGCATCCCCAATCCATCTTTATTAATAATATGATTTTTCGTATCGCCAGTATCTGTAATCGTGCTGACTGCGCCTATTTTTGTATCGGTACTCATATAATATTCCCTCTGACCTTACCGTTCTCAGGAAAGGAGAGGCACTCCTATCACGCTGTTACATGATATGATGATTTACATTGAGAAGAGCGCCTCCTTTACTGTGATATTGATGTTATTTAATGACATAACCATATGCATGATGAATGCCATCCGAATCTTGTTGAATATAAACCCCCTGTAATTCCGGTGAAAAACCGGGTAATTGATTAATTCCTTCTTCTAATGCAAGGAAATATTTTTGTGCCACACCACCCCAAAATTCCCCTGGTACAACACACAATACCCCTGGCGGATATGGCAATGCCCCTTCTGCGGCAATTCGGCCTTCTGCATGGGAAAGCGCAACAAGTTCCACATTACCTTTGACCAGTTCACTATTTGCGTCCTGAGGGTTAATGGCGACTTTCGGGAAACTGGCCTGTCGGAACATCGCGTTCTGTAGCGCTTTAACATCGTAGCTAACGTAGAGATCGTGCATTTCCTGGCAGAGTTCACGAATCGTATATCCGCGATAGCGATATTCATATTGCAGATAAAGTGTCGGCAACACGTCACGCATAGGTGAATTTTGTTTGATATGCTTTTCAAATCTGGCGATGGCAGCAACCAGATGCGTCATTTTTGCCATATCTTCCGCTGGCGTCAGTAGGAAAAGAATAGAATTCAAATCACACTTTTCCGGCACGATGCCATTCTCACGTAAATAATTCGCTAAAATGGTGGCCGGAATACCAAATTCACTATACTCGCCGCTTTGTGTATCAATACCTGGTGTAGTGAGGAGTAATTTACAAGGATCAACAAAATATTGTGATGTCGTATAACCATCAAAGCCATGCCATTTTTCACCGGGAACAAAATTAAAGAAACGCAGATCGTTTATCATCCTCTCCGTTTTGCCCGATGACCAAGGTTGACCATCAACATTATCCGGTACAAAAGGTTTTATCAGTTCACATGTATGCAATAGCATCTTTCTTGTCTGAATACCGATTTTAACGCACTCCATCCACAAATATTGTCCACTTTTTCCATCATGAATTCGGGCATTAATATCTAACGCGGCAAACAAGGGATAAAACGGACTGGTTGACGCATGTAACATAAAAGCATTATTAAAACGCTTGTGATTACAGTAATGAGCCTGTCCTTTGATATGGCTATCTTTTTTATGTATCTGCGACGTTTGAGAGAAACCGGCCTGCTGTTTATGCACGGATTGTGTCACCATAATACCCGGATCGTTTTCATGCAGTTCCAACAACAGCGGAGAACAATCCTTCATCATGGGAATAAATTGCTCATACCCCACCCAGGCGGAATCAAACAGAATGTAATCACATAAATGACCAATCTTATCCACCACCTGGCGTGCGTTATAAATCGTGCCGTCATAGGTTCCAAGTTGAATAATGGCCAACCGGAAAGGACGTTTCTCATCCGCTCGTTCAGGTGCGACGGTCCTGATCTGCTGACGCAGATAATTCTCTTCAAAACAATGCGCATCAATACCACCGATAAGCCCAAATGGATTGCGAGCAGTTTCCAGATATACGGGAGTTGCCCCGGCTTGAATCAACGCCCCATGATGATTGGACTTATGGTTATTACGATCAAATAACACCAGATCGC
This sequence comes from Brenneria alni, assembly GCF_003666245.1. Lineage (GTDB taxonomy): Bacteria > Pseudomonadota > Gammaproteobacteria > Enterobacterales > Enterobacteriaceae > Brenneria > Brenneria alni. Next base: position 701 of record NZ_MJLZ01000002.1, on the reverse strand, counting down.
CGCGCGTCAGCAATGCATTGGCAACAACTTTATTAGAGGCTGATGTGCCATTGAGAACAAAATAGGTTTTATCCGCATTAAATACCTTAGCGGCATATTGTTCCGCTTCACACGGCGCTCCTTCATGAATCAATAAATCCCCCATTTTGACATCGGCGTTGCACATGTCTGAACGAAAGAGTGTTTCACCGTAGAAATCAAAAAATTGACGACCTGCTGGATGACGTCGAAAGAATTGCCCGCCCTGGTGACCAGGACAAGCAAAGGTGGAATTACCCATTTCCACATATTTTTTAAGTCTACTAAAAAAAGGCGGAAGCAATATATTTTCATATTTACTGGCAGCGGTTTCTATCTGTTTACCATAAAAATCCGCATTACGTTCATCCGGCATAAAGATCCCCTGCAAAGTGGACAATAGATCATTATCCAGCGTCTCATATGCCTCCACCACCGCAAAAACAGGGATCTCCAATCCTGTTTTGACAATGTCATTAAAATAACCTCCTTTAATATCAGCGACGGAAAGTACCGCCGCAGAAATTTCATTGAAATCACAGGAATCGACCAAAACAACATCTCGTTTTGTCGTAAAAAATCCCCCTACCGTTGAACTAATCGCTATTTTCATTACACTCTCAGTTTATTTTGGTCGCAATATTCCCACAGCATAACTTATTGCCGATAGGGCTGTTTTTATC
>NZ_MJLZ01000001.1 GCF_003666245.1 Brenneria alni | reverse complement strand
CCCTTACGGTCACGCTGCCGGACAACAGTACGCAGACCACGACGGCGGCGGAAGACGGCACCTGGAGCCTCACCCTGGCGGACGCGTTAACCGCCGGGGAGCAACTGACGGTGACCGCCACGGACGGGGCGGGCAATACCTCCGCGCCGGTCACGGCGACTGCCCCGGATCTCAGCGCCCCGGACACCACCGCGCCGGACGCGCCGGAGGCGGCGGTCAGCGCCGACGGGCTGACGGTAAGCGGTACGGCGGAGCCGGGCAGTACGGTGACGGTCACATTGCCGGACAGTTCCACCCTGAGCGCTACGGCGGATACGTTTGGCGTGTACAGCGTTAATCTGCCGGTGGCGCTGACCAACGGTGAAACGGTGACAGTGACGGCTACCGATGCGGCGGGGAATATCTCCGTACCCGCCACCGCCACTGCCCCGGACACTACCGCACCGCCTTCACCCGCCAATTTGCTGGTGGCGGAAGACGGCGCCTCGGTCAGCGGCACTGCCGAAGCGGGCAGTACGGTGACGATCACCGATGCCGCCGGCAATGAATTGGGCAGCGTAACGGTGGGAGAGGACGGCAGCTTCAGCGTGCCGTTATCACCGGCGTTGACCAACGGCGAGGCAGTGAGCGCGGTCGCCAGCGATACGGCGGGGAATGCTTCCGCACCTGTTACGACGACCGCCCCGGACACCACCGCGCCGGATGCGCCAACCGCTATTATTAGCGACGATGGCGGCAGTATCAGCGGGGTGGCTGAAGGTAACAGTACCGTTACCATCACCCTGGCGGATGGCACGGTCGCCACCGTACAGGCGGATGCGGATGGCAACTACAGTTACACCTTCCCGAGCGTGCAGGCCAACGGAGAATCGGTGTCTGTTACGGCCACTGATGCAGCGGGGAATGTCTCGACGGCCACCACGGTTACCGCGCCGGTGTTGGAACTGGCGGCGAATGACAATGATGTGTTGCTGGATTTAACTACCGATGCGGCAGTAACAACCGAATCGTACAGTGACTGGGGCCTGTTGGTCGTGGGAGCGCTGGGCAATATTGCTTCGTTGCTGGGGGATGATAGCGCGCAGGTCACCTTCACGATTGACAACGGCGCTACGGCGGATGTGGTGCTGGATGCCAATGCCACTGGCGGCGTGTTGTCGCTGCTTAACAGCATGGGGATCATGGTGCAGCAATATAGCGCTGACACCGAATCCTGGAGCACCGTGATCGATACCTCGAACACACAGTGGGCCAGCCTGCTGACGATTGGCAATAACGGCGTCACGCTGAATCTGGAAGACATGGCTGAAGGTACGTACCGCGTGCTGGCTTATAACACCACGTTGCTGGCGGTTGGCTCTTACATCAGTGTGGCCGCGACGGTTACCCAGACCGCCGCTGGCGTGGTAAGCGGGGAAACCAGCTATAGCGGAAACGTTATTACTGATGACGATCCGGCCCACGGTACGGATCTCGCGCCGGACGGTACGATCGTGACGCAGGTAACCAACAGCGCGGGGGATGTGGTTTCCGTAACGTCGGATGGCGCCACCATCCAGGGAGAATATGGCACGCTGACCATCAATCTGGACGGTAGCTATACCTACACGCTCACTGATACTTCCACGGCGGTGCTGGGCCACACTGATAGCTTCACTTACACGGTAACCGCGAATGGCGCAACGGCCACCGCTGACCTGTTGGTGTCGCTGGGAGCGGAAATCAATGCGCCCGGCAATGTGATTGCCGTGGATGATTCGGCTTCCATTACCTTTGAAACCACGGTGGATGCGATTGATAACGGCACGTCGTCGCAAAACGGGTTTACCGTGCTGAATGTTGGCCTGGGCAGTGTGCTGGATGTGGGGGTATTGGACGACCTCGCTGACCCGATCATTTTTGATGTGGAAGAGGGGACAACCCGCACAATGACGCTCCAGTCGTCAGTCACCGGCGTGTCGGTACTGTCCGGGTTTGATCTCTATGTCTACAAATTTAATGACGCCACCCAGCAGTACGACCAATACCGTGTGGTGGAAGACTGGCTGACCGTTGTGGCTCTCAGCGCTTCTTCTGACGAATTGACTCTGACGCTGGCAGGCGGTCAGTACCTGTTCCTGCTGGATACCGCTTATGGTATTTCCGCACTGACGGCTTACACCCTGAATATTCTGGAAGACCATGTTTATACCGTGGAAACGGTCAGCGCCAGCACGTCCGGCAACGTGATGGAAGATGACACCGCGCCTGCGGAGTCGGTGATCAGCATGGTGAACGGCGTGGCGGTGGCCACCGACGGCACGACCAGTATCACCGGCGAATATGGCGTATTGACCATTGACGCGCAGGGCAACTACACCTACACGCTGAATGCTGGAGTAGGGGCGGACAGCATTACCGCGCCGGACAGTTTCGTGTATACGGTGACGGCGCCGGATGGCGAGTCCGATAGCGGCACCCTGAATATCAACCTGGTCTCCAGCCCGCTGACGGCAGTGGACGATAGCGTCACGCTGGCCGCGACGGCGGTGCAGGAAGAGACAAGCTACAGCGACAGCGATGCGGGTTCCGTCACCTGGAGTGCGGCGCTGTTAAGCTCTACTTCGGGGAATGCCAGCGGTACGATCACGGTGACGGAGAACACGGCGGTGAAAGACGCCATCATCACCTTTACGGTGTCTTCGTCTCTTAGTCTGGGTGGGCTAAGTATCAGTTGGGCATTGCTGAATAGCGACGGAACACAACTGGCGTCCGGCACGGTATCCAGCGGCACGTTGCTCGGTGGCAGCGCGACCGCCTCGCTGGCGGGGCTGGAGCTGGCGGCTGGCGACTACACTCTGGAGTTTACCGGCTCTATGGGTGCACTGTCCGCGGGGAGTATCACGATCAGCGCATCGGTGGCCGGGACCAGCATACTGCTGGATGACTTCCAGACCGAAACCGCCGCCGTGGAAGGGAATATCTTCGACGGCAGCGGTTCGGAAGAGAGTGCTGCCGACCAACTTGTTTCCGTGGAAACCACGCTCTCCATTACCGATATCAACGGCAATATCATCACGCTGGACCCTTACGTCACCAGCGACTCGGCGGCGACGGTACAGGGCAAATATGGCGTGCTGACGCTCAATATTGACGGCGAGTACAGCTATACCCTGGACAGCGATATGGCGCTCACCGATATCACCCAGAAGGAGACCTTCAATTACACCCTGACTGCTGCTGATGGGGAAATCGTCAGCGCCACGTTGACCATCGACCTGGCGCTGCAAGTGAATGGCACCATCCACAGCGATATTGCCACCAGTTCGGTCTACGACGACACCTTCACGCTTGATGTCGGCGGCGACACGTTGATTTTCAGCCTGTTGGATACGGCGGACGCCACAGGAGGCAATGGCAGCGACACCTGGACGGACTTCTCGTTGATGGATGGCGACCAGATTAATGTCAGCCAGTTACTGCAAGGCTGGGACGACGCGACCAGCAATGCCAGCGACTGGCTTTCAGTGGAAACCGTTGGCGGCAACACGGTGATCTCCATTGACCGTGACGGCCAGGGAACGACGTTCAGCTCCACGGAACTGGTCACGTTGCAGGAGGTACAAGTTACGTTGGATGAACTGCTGGAAAGCAATGCCATTACAGCCTGATACATAACCAAAAATCACTGACGCAGTGTTGCTGCGTCAGTGGTGATTTTTATTCAATTGGTTGATTTTATTATGGAACACTATGGATCTCCGTCGCAAATACATGTTGAAGCTGGCGTATTTATTCGTTTTGTCCGGGGGCGTTTACCACTGCGTCAGCGCGGCGCAGACAGAACCCTTGCCAGGCGTTATCAGCACCGGGCAGATCGTCGCCCGGCAGCAACTGCCTTCGCTTTCCGGCCCGGTCGCCCCGCCGGTCGCTTCCAAAGCGCCTGAAAACCTTGATATTAATCTCGCGGTGGCGCGTGCGGTTTCCTGGCACCCGGATATTCGTGAAGCTGTCGGGCGGCTGTTCGAACAGTCGGAAGCGGTCAACGTCGCGCGGTCGCAATATTACCCGCAGGTGAGCGGCGGCATTAATAATGGTATTACAAATACATACAGCAACAGCGGCTATAGCCCGTCGCTGGTGTTGTCGATTTCCCAGATGTTGTATGACTTCGGTAAGGTGGATAGTCAGGTGCGCGCCGCCAACGCCGGTGTGGCGCAGGAGCAGGCCAATGTGCTGGTGAGCATTGATACCGTGGCGCATGATACCGCATCGGCGATAGTCCGGGTGCAGGGCTACCAGAATTTGGTGAAGATAGCCAGAGATCAACTGGCGGCCCTGAATAAGATTAGCCAACTGGCGCGTCAGCGCAATGATGAAGGCGCCAGTTCACTGTCGGATGTGGTGCAGTCCGAGGCGCGTATCGAAGGCGCACGTTCAACGCTGTTACAGTACCAGGCCAATCTCGATCGCTGGCGGGCGACGCTTGCTTCCAGGCTGGGTTGGGAACGCATTCAGGGCGTCAACGACGATTTCCCGAACAGCTTGCGACAAGCTTGCGAGGGTAGCGAGCCGGATGACCGGCTGATCCCGGCGGTATTAGCGGCTTATGCCCGGGCCAATAAAGCGCAGGCGCAACTGGCAGAAGCCAGCGCCCGGATGCTTCCTACCATTTCATTACAGCCGGAAGTCAGCCACTACCTGAATGACCGTTACGCCAACAGCGAGACACTGGATCGCACGCAATATGCCGCCTGGGTGAAAGTTGAAATGCCCCTATATCAAGGAGGCGGGCTGACCGCCAGCCGTAATGCGGCGGCACACTCGCTGGAAGCCGCCAACGCCGCAGTGCAGACTGCACGGCTGGATGCGCGCCAACAATTGACCGAATCGCAAAATGAAGCCCGAAGTCTGGCGCGTACTCTGCAAATTCAGGCGCGGCAACAGGAACTGGGCGAGAAAACCCGTGTGCTCTATCAACAACAATATCTGGATCTGGGCACCCGGACACTGCTGGATGTGCTGAATGCCGAGCAGGAGGTGTTTCAGGCACGCTTTACCGAACAGCAAACGCTGATCCAGCTTCATCAGTTACAGCTCGATTGTCTGTATAGCACCGGCAAGATGCGTAGTGCGTTCACTCTGAATAATCGCACCATCCAGACCGTGGAGATCCAGCCATGAGTCAGTTAACCGGTATAAAAGATCCTGCGGCGCCGGAAAACGAGGGCGACGCACGGTTATTGTCGCGCTGGGCCTCCGCCATAAACGCTGTGGCCAGCCATTACCGGCTGGCCTTTTCGCCGGGCGCACTCCAGGCCAGCGCGCAATGGCTGGAAGGGCTTACGTTCTCCCAGGCCCTACAAAATCTGGCGCGTCAGGCCGGGATGACGGCCCGCATCCTGCAAGAGCATCAGGATATCGCCGCCTGGCGCCTGCCGTTGGCGATACAACTGGTGGATGGGCAGGTGGGCGTCATCGAACAGTTTGATGGTCAGGACACCGTGAGCCTCTGTTTTATGGCGGACGGCAACCAGCTTAGTCAGCTCTCCCTGAGCCGGCTTTTGCCGGAGATCCGCCATGTGGTGGCGCTGCGGCCAGCGTCGGCGGTGAAAGACAGCCGTGCCGGCCACTATCTGGAAAATTACCGCCCGGACTGGCTGTGGAAACTGGTGCTGCGGGATCTCAATCCCTACAGTTATGTGATGGTGGCCTCGTTGATCGTCAACGTTTTGTCGCTGGCCGGGATCCTGTTTTCCATGCAGGTTTATGATCGCGTGATCCCGGCGCAATCATACCCGACACTGTATGTCCTGGCGATTGGCGTGCTGATTGCGGTGATCTTCTCTTTTCTGCTACGGCTGGGGCGCGGGCACATAATGGATATTCTTGGCAAACGTGCGGATATCCGTATTTCCGACCGCGTGTTCGGCCATGCGTTGCGCTTGCGTAACAGCGCCATTCCGCGATCCACCGGGAGCTTTATTTCCCAGCTCCGGGAACTGGAGCAGATCCGCGAAATGGTCACCTCCACCACGGTTTCCGCAGTGGTGGATCTGCCGTTCTTTCTGCTGTTTCTGTTGGTGTTGCTGATTATCGCGCCGCCGCTGGCGTGGATCGCGCCCGTGGCGGCGCTGCTGATGATCCTGCCCGGCCTGCTGCTGCAAAAGAAACTGGCGCAACTGGCGCGGCAGTCCGCCCAGGAAATCACGCTGCGTAACGCGGTGCTGGTGGAAAGTGTGCAAGGGCTGGAAGACATCAAGCTGATGCAGGCGGAAAACCGTTTTCAGCAACAGTGGAACAGCTACATCAGCATTAGCGCTGAATCCGGGGTGCGGATCCGCAAACTCACCCAGTGGCTGATTAGCTGGGGCGTGAGCGTTCAAGGACTGGTGTACGCGCTGGTGGTGATGATTGGCGCGCCGTTGGTGATCGAAGGCGAGATGACCACCGGGGCGATTGTCGCCGCTTCCTTATTGTCGTCACGCATGATTGCGCCGATGACCACACTGTGTGGCGTGCTGGCGCGCTGGCAGCAGGTCAAAGCCGCAAAAGAAGGGCTGGACAGCGTCATGCAGTTGCCGGTGGAGAATAGCCATGATGAAAGCAAAGTAAATTGTGATGTGTTGTATGGTCACTACCAGTTCAGTAACGCGGCGTTCCGTTACCACAGTGAAGATAGCGCGATCGCGCTAAAAATCGCGAAACTGGAGATCCGCCCCGGTGAGCGGGTGGCGATTCTGGGTCGTAATGGCGCCGGCAAGTCCACGCTGCTCCAGGCGCTGGCCGGTGGTATGGAGTTGGTGGAAGGTGAGTTATGGCTCGATAACCTGAGTCTGGCGCATATCGATATGGCGGATGTGCGGCGCAACATTGGCCTGGTAACACAAAACGCCCGGCTGTTTTTCGGCACCCTGCGTGAGAATCTGACGCTGGGATCGCCCCGCGCCAGTGATGCGGAGATCTTTGCCGCGCTGGAAGTGTGTGGCGCGGATCGTTTTGTGAAAAAACTGGCGCTGGGGCTGGATCACCCGGTGATGGAGGGGGGGGCCGGGCTTTCCGGCGGCCAGCGGCAGTCGATCCTGCTGGCGCGGATGTTGCTGCGTGATCCAAATATTGTGCTGCTGGATGAGCCGACGGCTTCTCTGGATGAGCACACCGAACGGGAGTTTATTCAACGCCTCTCCGGCTGGCTGGCGGGGCGCACGCTGGTGGTGGCGACCCATCGCGTTGCAGTGCTGGAGCTGGTGAAGCGCGTCATTGTACTGAAAGAAGGGCAACTGGTGATGGATGCGCCGAAAGAACAGGCGCTGAACACGGGGCGGCATCACAACGCACGCCAGGATCTCAATAATGAAAATTAATCTACCTGACATAAACGATGACCTGGCAAACGAAGATGGCCGTGAAAGCCAGTACGTCGGCGCGGCGCGGATCATTGTTGTTTCCGCGCTGTTGCTGCTGGCGGCGGGGGTCTGGGCATGGTTTGGCTTGCTGGATGAAGTGTCTACCGGCACTGGGAAAGTGATCCCCAGCTCACGCGAACAGACCTTGCAGTCTCTGGATGGCGGGGTACTGGCGGAGTTGAGCGTTCGCGAGGGGGATCTGGTGGAAGCCGGGCAGGTGGTGGCGCGACTGGATCCGACCCGCTCCGAATCCAATGTGGGTGAGAGCGCCGCCCGCTACCGGGCCTCGCTGGCCGCCAGCGCTCGGCTGAACGCGGAGGTCAATGACGAGACGCTAACCTTCCCCGCGTCGTTAAACGATTGGCCGGAACTGATCGCCGCGGAAACACGGCTGCATAAAAGCCGCCGTGCACAACTTGCGGACGCCGAATCACGATTAAAAGAGGCGCTGGTATTGGTTGAGAGCGAATTGACGATAACCGAGCGGTTAGTGAAAACCGGGGCGGCGAGCCACGTTGAAGCGCTGCGCCTGCGACGCCAGAAAGCGGATCTCAACCTGAAATTGACCGACCTGCGTTCGCAATATTATGTACAGGCGCGCCAGGAACTGGCCAAAGCCAACGCGGAAGTGAATATGCTCTCGGAGGTGATTAAAGGGCGATCGGACTCCGTTACGCGGCTGACGGTACGTTCGCCGGTGCGCGGTATTGTGAAAAATATCCAGGTGACCACCATTGGCGGGGTAATCGCCCCTAATGGTCAACTGATGGAAATTGTCCCGGTGGATGACCGTCTGCTGGTTGAAGCGCGTCTGTCGCCACGGGATATCGCCTTTATTCATCCCGACCAACAAGCGCTGGTGAAAATCACCGCTTACGATTACGCCATTTACGGCGGGCTGGACGGCATAGTGGAAACCATTTCGCCGGACACGATTCAAGATGAGGTCAAACCGGAGATCTTCTATTACCGGGTATTTATTCGCACCAGCCAGGATTATCTGCAAAACAAAGCTGGTCGCCGTTTTTCCATTGTGCCAGGGATGATTGCCACAGTGGATATCAAAACCGGTGAGAAAACGGTGATGGATTATTTAATCAAACCGTTTAACCGCACGAAAGAGGCGCTGCGCGAGCGCTAAATGTTTTGATGCCGCACATCCGGCCGCAGCTTATGCCACGGCGGCAGGAATGACGCCCATAAACTGCCGGATACGCTGTAGCGCCGGATCCGTATCGTCAGTACGGATCGCCGTCGGAGAGGCATCCGCCTGAATGTTACCCTGTTCCATCAGCAGCACCCGGTCGGAAATGGCCAGCGCAAAATCCATTTCATGGGTAACAATCAGCATGGTCATGCCTTCCCGCGCCAGCGAGGCAATCACTTTCAGCACATCTCCCACCCGTTCCGGATCCAGCGCGGAGGTGGGTTCATCGAACAACATGATGTCCGGCGACAGCGCCAGTGCGCGGGCGATAGCGACGCGTTGTTGCTGGCCACCGGACAGTTGATGAGGATATTTCCCGGCATGTGCCACCAGACCCACTTTATCCAGCAGGTAAAGCGCCTGGGCGCGTCGTGTCTTATCATCCGTTGGCTGGTGGTGGTAGCGCGGCGCCAGCATCACATTTTGCAGAATGGTGTAGTGGGGAAACAGGTTGAAGCTCTGGAACACCATGCCGACGCGACGGATGCCGCGCCGCATGGATTCAGTTTCCCGTGGACTACCCGCCACGATAAATGCTTCGCCGAACAGGATGATTTCACCCTGATCGAGGGTTTCCAATCCATTAATGGTTCGAATCAGTGAAGTTTTACCGGAGCCGGAAGGGCCGATGATACTGATGACCTCGCCGGGGGCGACTGTCAGGCTGATTCCTTTTAATACCTGGTGATGACCGTAGGCTTTATGGATATTTCTTATCAATAACGCGCTGGGTCCGCCGGGGCGTGTTACCGGCTGGCGCAATAACGGCGGCTGCGCCGCCTGACGTAGTGTAGCCAGCGCCGTTCCCGTCAGCGTACCGGGGGTGCGAGCCTGCACATTCACCCGATGTTCCAACTGTTGGAACAGCATGTTGAACACCGACACAATCAATACGTAGTACACCGCCACCGCCGCCAGCGTCTCCATTACCAGGAAGTTTTCCGCGTAGAGCCGCTGCCCGGTCATCAGTAGCTCCGGCAGGGAGATCACCGACACCAATGAAGTTTGTTTGACGATAGTAATGAACTCATTGATCAATGATGGCAGGGAGATGCGCAACGCCTGGGGGATCACGACCAGACGTTGCACCCCCAGGAAGCGTATTCCCAGCGCGTGCCCGGCCTCATGCTGGCCTTTCGCCACCGAGATCAGGCCGCCGCGGTGGATCTCCGCCATATAGGCGGTTTCCGCCAGCACGGTGGCGATCAACCCGGCGAAAAATGCGTTGCCAAGCACACTGCCGGTAGCCGGCAACATCTGTGGCAGGTTGTAAACAAACACCACCAGTACCAATAGCGGTACGCTACGAAACAGCCAGATATATATCTGACTGACGCCCCGCAGCCAGACGGGGCCGGATTGGCGGACGCTGGCCATGATAAAGCCCAGCGCCAGACTAATCAGCCAGGAGAGCACGCTCAGTTCTACTACTGTCACGCTCGCCTGCCAGAACGAGCGCATGGAAAACAATGAGAAAAAATAGGCCCAGTCGAAGATCATAGCGTTACCCGAACTCCTTGCCGGTAAAAAGTGATGCCTTGCCCGCCTTAACGGGCGGCGGTGTCGGTGATACCGTACGGCTGATACCGGAACAGCAGCGCGGCGTATTCACCATTATCCCGAATGGTCTGCAACGCGGTTTTTAGGGCTTCCAATAGCGCCTGGTTGCCTTTTTTCACATAAATACCAAGCGTTTGCGGATAGATGATCTCCGGTGAGCTGATCACTATCCGTTCCCGGCTACGCTCGGTGAACATGCGCGCCGCGCCGGCCATGTCCACCTGCGCCTGAATGTGACCCGCCAGCAACCCCTGTAGCGTCTCTGACGCGGTGGGATACTCTTTGACGGCGATCGGCGGTTTACTGCCCGCCTCACAATAGTCGGTGGAAAGGTCACGCAGTTGCTTCACCCAGGCGGAGCCCTGTTGCAGACCCACCGTCACGCCGCACAGATCTTTTTCGGTTTTTGGCATCACCTTGCTGTCGCGGCGCACCAGAATATAGGCGCCGGTGTCGGCGTAAGGAATGGCGTCCGCCTGGGCGGTGCGCTCGGCGGTGACATACAAAGCGGAAATCACCGCGTCATGCCTGGCGGCATTTAGTCCGAGAATCAGACCGGGGAATTGGGTGTCGGCCAGAGCCAATCGCGTTCCCAGATGCTTGTTGAGCAGCGCGGCAAGTTCGGCGTCGAAGCCGACCACCTTGCCGTCTTTCCAGGATTCAAACGGGGGATAGGCAACTTCGACGCCGACCTTGAACACGCCAGATGTGAGCGTTGGAACGGTGTCGGCGGCGTGAGACCGCGTGGTTGCGACGCTCCCCAGCGCCAGGGCGAACAAAGTGGCGGAACCGAGTCGGCGTAGCGTAATGGATAGCTTCATGGTGTAACTCCTGTGACACAAGAGGACTGCCGATGACGGACGTCGGCAAGCTGACAAAGTAATGCGAACATCATGGTGGCGTCGGTCAGGCTGGTGAGTTACTCATGACCGCATCTCCGAGCGGTAGCGGACGCCCGGTAAGACGCACAGCATTTCATACAGCAGGTTGGCCCCCATCTGGGCGGTCATCCCGCTGATATCATACGGGGGCGAGACTTCCACCAGATCGCCGCCCACCAGATTAAGACCGCGGCAGCCGCGCACGATCTCCAGTCCCTGAACGGAGGTCAGCCCGCCCACTTCCGGCGTGCCGGTGCCAGGCGCCCAGGCCGGATCGAGACTGTCGATATCATAGGACAGGTATACCGGGCCGTCCCCCATCTGCGCACGAACCTCCGCCATCAATGGCGTCAGACTGCGGTGCCAGCACTGCTCGGCGGGGATCAACCAAAAGCCTTGATCGACGCCCCACTGGAAATCTTCGCTGGTATAACCCTGCGCCCGCGGGCCAATCTGCACCACTCGGCGGCAATCCAGTAGTCCCTCTTCCACCGCCCGGCGGAAGGTGGTGCCGTGGGCAATTTTTTCACCGAACATTTCGTCATTAATATCGGTATGGGCATCCACATGGATAAGACCCATCGGGCCGTGTTTTTTCACCAGCGCACGCAGAATGGGCAGCGTCAGAGTGTGATCGCCGCCCAGCGTCAGCGGGATCAGCGGCCAGTCGTTAAGCCTGGTGTAATAATCCTCAATGATATCCACCGATTTGAGCAGACTGTAGGTGTTGATGGGCACATCCCCCAAATCGCCCACTTGCAGGGAGTCGAACGGCGCGGCGCCAGTGCCCATGTTATAGGGACGGATCATCACGGATTCACTACGAATATGCCGCGGCCCGTAGCGGGTGCCCGCACGTTGGGAGGCACCCACGTCCAGCGGAATACCCACGAAAGCCGCATCCAGACCTTGCGGACCATCACAATAGGGCAACCGCATCATGGTGGCCCGTCCGGCAAAGCGCGGCATTTCGTTGCCGCTCTGGGGCTGATGATATTGTTTTTCCATAGCAAATATTTCCCGCTTAAATTATGACCGGGCAGTCGCTGACTCCGGTTGGTCGGAAAATAGTGCGATAGACTATGGGCGTGAAAAAATAGCAAAATACAAAAAATCAGTTCAGCAAATTGAAAACTAACTTTCCCCCATTGCGGAAAAAAAGCGATGTCCATTGGAAAACTGCCGAACCTGCGATTGCTGTATATTTTCACCGTCGTAGCTAAACATCAGGGCTACGCCCGCGCCCAGCAGGAATTGAACCTGACTGCATCCGCCATCAGCAACTACATGAGCGAACTGGAGGAAAAACTGGGGTTCGTGTTGTGCCAGCGTGGCCGTGGCGGCTTTGAGTTGACACCTAAGGGCGAAGCATTTTTGCAGCAGAGCCTGAATCTGTTGAGCGATCTGGAAAATTTCGATCGTTACACGGCCTCGCTCAAGGGGGAACAAAGCGGCATATTGCGTCTGGGGGTTCTCGACGCCACCGTCACCGATCCTATTTTGTCCATCGCCGATGCTATCGGTCGTTTCAGCGACCGCTTTCCGCTGGTACATATCAATCTGCAAATCAAAAGCCCGCACGCGTTGCTGCAAAGCATTCTGGATAACGAGCTGGACGTGGCGGTGGGCGCCTTTCCACTGCAAGGCAACAGCGTGATTGCCCATCCGCTGTATCGCGAGCAACACTGGTTGTACTGTAGCGATCAGCACGAGCTGTTCGGCATCCAGCACCCTAAGGTGGCGCATGTGGCACAGATGCGCATGGTGACCCGCAGTTACTGGAATTCATTGGAGCTGGGCAAACGTGGCTTCAAACAGAGTACCGCCACTGTGGAAAGCATGGAGGCACAACTGCTGCTGATTCTGTCGGGGAAATATATCGGCTATCTGCCGGAACATTATGCGCTGCCCTGGGTGCAAAATCGGCGCTTGCGCGCCCTGCTGCCCACCGACTATGGCTACCAGGCGCCGTTTTCGCTGATCTTTCGCCGCGGGCGCAGTAAAGAGGTGTTGATTCGCGCCATCCGCGACCTGCTGCGTTCGGCCTCCAAAGCAAGCAGGAACCGGCTTATGCTCCCTTAAATCCTTACCGTTGGCGTAGCTGGGCATTGATGACCATCGCTTTCAGCGGCACAGGGCATAGATAGAGGCCGCTTGTTTTGGATAACCTGATCGGTTTCCGGCAGGGGGGAAGCATTATGGGCGCGGTCGATTTTCCGCTGAAAAGGTCTTGCCAGTGCCCGTTGGTTGGGTCATAATGCTGGCCGTTGTATGAATTTATAGTTAAATTTTTATAAAATTCATCTAGTTATAAATTTTAACGGCAAATATCGCTCAGAGTTCGGCCAATGTGTTTTCCAGCGGAACTGAGAGATAATTAAGCCTGATTATATGCGGGAATAGCTCAGTTGGTAGAGCACGACCTTGCCAAGGTCGGGGTCGCGAGTTCGAGTCTCGTTTCCCGCTCCATTCTTGTTCTGTAGATGTCCACCAAAATCTGTAGCTCTCTGATTCAACAGGCTAATCGCTCTGTTGCGCGTCCAGCGAAATCCACTGAAATCCACTGAAATCCACCGCCAACCACGCCCAAGTAGTACATAAATTAGTACATGAAAATCGGGTGCGTTCGGCATGGCGGCAAATAGTCGGGTACGGCCTGCAAAAGGCGCTCCGTTGTCACGCGAAATTATTTTGCGTTAAGCGGTTTGTATTTCGACGGGATCTTGCCAATGATGCTGATGGGATTGATCGAGAGTAAACGAGCAAGATGGACAAATTCGACGATGTCTAACCGGCGCTCTCCGTTTTCGACTTTGGCGATAAACGACTGAGGGCGATCCAGCGCCTGAGCCAGACTTTCCTGCGTGACCCCTTTTGCTATACGCGCCTCGCGCAGCGCCTTGATAACGCATTGATATTCTTCTGAATAAATTGATGCCATCTCGTTAACCTTGACCGATATCCCAAGATCGAATATTAGTCATTTATTTGACTATCCCCAAACGGGATAATTAATGAAATTCGTTATTAGAGAGGGGTGAGAGAGATGAATAAAAATGACTGGAATCCTGCTGATATCATGGTCTCTTTGAGAAAACAAGGGACATCATTGGCTGCGATTTCCAGAGAGGCAGGGCTGGCCTCGTCCACGCTGGCGAATGTGCTGACGCAACACTGGCCGGAGGGCGAGCGCTTAATTGCTGATGCACTGAAACTAGATACGATAAAAAGCGGGCAAGCCACATGACGTAATCCAGTCGGGCTGGCCGCATTACCACATCAAATCATCGGGCACTTTAAAATCGGCATACGGATCTTCTGCATCTTGCTCTTCCTGACTAAGCGCACTATTTAATACAATACTATTCGCATCTCGCTGCGCAATTTTATCGGCTACGCTCGCGGGGATAATTGCGTATTCACTCTCGCCACTGTTATCAATAACCAAACGAGCAATG
Organism: Brenneria alni; assembly: GCF_003666245.1. Classification (GTDB taxonomy): domain Bacteria; phylum Pseudomonadota; class Gammaproteobacteria; order Enterobacterales; family Enterobacteriaceae; genus Brenneria; species Brenneria alni. The sequence goes on along the minus strand of NZ_MJLZ01000001.1, from coordinate 250,002 downwards.
GCGAGACGACCACTAATCAACTGAGCTTGCGTAAGCTTATCCACAACTATTTTTTTTATTAAATTATTATCTGTGAAGTTAAAACCAATATCGCCTTTTGGCATGTTGATTCTGTTCATTTCAATGAGCTGCTTTACCTGAGCTTTATACTCTTTAGACAAAGCCGCTTGTTTTTGTTGTTCGCTTAACTGCTTATCACGCTCAAGTTGTGCTTTTTTATTTTCTTCCACAGCCGCTCTTGCCTCACGAGCCTGAACTCGTGATTTTTTAGCCGTTCTTTGGACTTTGGCCATTTTTTTGCTGGTCACTAATCCAGCTTTTAGCATCTGCTCTTGTAAGGTGAGTTTTGTCATCTTCGTTTCTAAACCAGTTGAATAATTTGTGGGATTATACCTGTAATTTTTGAGGCTGTACCAGGTTGCGGGATCTGATCAGTGTGTGGCTTGAGTTTGGAGGGGTCTATCAGAGGCTGGCGTGATCTGCTCCCAGGATTAGACACAACACTCAGTTAACAATGTCCGCTTCACGCCCTGAGGCAACCGCAGACTAACGCGTAAGACAATCGCTGTTTAGCGAATCCAGATTCAACGCCTCGTATATCATAAAACATGCGAGGCGTTTTTTCATTTCAGACTTATTCGTCGCGCCAGCCCATTGCCGGAGCAACATGTTGCAGAATGGACTCGATAACATGTACGTTGTAATCCACGCCTAACTGATTCGGCACGGTCAGCAATAAAGTATCCGCTTCGGTAATCGCTTCATCCTGTTTTAGCTGTTCGAGCAGCTTGTCCGGTTCTGCGGCATAGCTGCGCCCGAAAATCGCACGGGTTTTCTCATCAAGGAAACCAACCTTATCGCTGTCGTCACGGCTTGAACCGAAATACATCCGGTCACGATCATCCACCAGGGCAAAAATGCTGCGGCTGGCCGAGACACGTGGCGTAGCATCCAAACGAGCGCCTTGTTAGCTATTTTTGAATACGTTTTCGCGGTGGTACTCCATATAGCCCATTAGCTTATCAGGGCGTTTTCTTAACTTGAGATCGCCTGCTAGCCCTAACTTCTGGATATCGTATTGGGATAGTAGTGGCTAACGCCGCTGATAGCAAAGCAGCTACGAAAAAGCCGTTGCCAACACCTTAACGCATTTAATAATAACCACGCCTAAGCCATCAAATGCCAAAGTCCTCTCGAAACCGAACGATCTGATGCATTTCCGTACTGGCACCATTTGCGCCAGTGCGGTGCATCTTCCCTGCTTGGAATGATGGGTTAACAGCAGATTAAACTGATTGAAGAAATAATTGGGCATTATCGGCATCGTTTCGATGCAATCGCTTGGCAAAGTCGCTGGTATGCTCCGCAATCGTTCAAGGAATGCCTGACGTTGATACAACACCGCGCTATCGGCCGCCAGGCGCGGTTCTATATAATCAAGAAAGTCCGTCAGCCCGATATCAAGAGCCAAATGCGTGAAGGGAGACATGTGCGTTTCATCACGGTTGACCTGGGCTTTGATGGGGGAGGGTATATTGAATTTGATTATTATGTTGGGCAATAAAAAACGCTGATTTTCAGTGTTTCACAGAGATTATTACTTATTATAAAAATTGAGGCACTTTTATGTAACTAAGAATTAACATATGCGAATGCGACGGAGTTTTTAAATATTTCTCGATGGCAGCAAACAGAGTTTATGAATATAACGTAGATTTTTATCCAATAATGGGATTCGTAATAAAAAAACGATCTTCACCAGACCTTTATATTGCTGAATCAGAAGCTATTTGATTTGATTGGTGAGTTTTTTGATGAGTAAAGCTCGAGGGTTTTATTGCGTTATTACGATTGCACCGGGCGCGTCGCGGCGCCTGTCCAGATGTTTTATTAAGTCATTAAAAAAATTAATCAAACAACCGGTATCAGAGAAAATTTTCTACTATTAATAAAATGTAATATATCTCTATCATAAAGTGATAAAAGGGAGGCTTTTATGTTCAAGGACGTATTGCAGGATGCTCCCCCGGCGTGCAGATCTTTCCGTCAGAAGGTTTTACGCTTGCATCTGCCCGAGGGCCGGTTATGTGCCGGGGTTCTGATTCCGGAGCAGCGGCGGCCCGACCTGCCGCCGCTGGTGGCATTGCATGGTATATCGCGCAATGCGCGGGCGATCCGTGAAGCGTTCGCCATCCATGCCTTAGAGGCGGGGCGAGTACTGGTGGCACCGCGTTTTTCGCGAACCGACTGGCCGGGGTTTCAGCGTATCGGCGTGCGCCGTCCCGATCACGCGTTGCTGGCGCTGTTTAGGGAACTTCAAGGAATCGGCATCAATACCACGCGGGTAGAGCTGTTCGGTTTCTCTGGGGGAGCGCAACTCGCGCACCGTTTTGCCATGCTCTACCCGCAGCGCATCGCACGGCTGCATATCGCCGCCGCAGGCTGGTATTGCCTGCCTGATACCGATATCGCCTTCCCCGTCGGCCTGGGGGACGGAGATCGCAAACCAGGGCCGGGCCAGGCTGATATAGCCGCGATCTGCCGGGCGCAACTTCCCGAATATCTACGCCTGCCGTTGCGGCTCTATGTCGGCGCCGAGGACACTGGCCGCGATCCGGCGCTGCGTGCCGATCCGGTGCTTGATGCAATACAGGGATGCGACCGGGTGGCCCGCGCCCGAACCTATGCCGCGGCCTTCGCCGCCGCTGCGCGGGCGCATGGGAGCGCTCCCGACGTCACGCTCTCGCTCCTGCCAGGCTGCGGCCACGATTTTGCCCTCTGCGCCCAGCGGGGAGGCCTTGCCGCCCAGATACTTGCCTCTGCCTCCTCATAAGGAAACCAATATGACCTTTTTTATTTCGACTATCACCCGTGCCAAATGGGCTTTTTCCACCCGGCGTATCGACCCCGCGCTTGTCGCCGGGATCGATGCCGATGTTATGGCCGCGACGGCGGGACAACTTATCCTCGGACGCGTGGTTTCCATCGGCCAGCACCAGCGCATCCAGCTCGTCGTCGGGCGACCCTCGACACTTTATCCCGGCGATCTGGTGGTGCTGCCCTGCGGTGCGCGCTATGCGCCCGACCAATTCGAGGGGGTGGCCGAGATTGCCGCCGACGGTTGCGACATGCTGGCGGGGGGAGGTTGCCTGGGTCGGATGATTAACCGTCATGAACGCATCAAGCCTCCGACGCGAGTACAGCCGTTGGGACGGCTCATCGGAGCGAACGGGAGAGTGCTGGATACCGCCGATTTCGCCCTGCCGCGCACTTCGGCTTCGGTTAGCGTACCGGTGATCGTGGTGTTGGGAACGGCGATGAATTCGGGCAAGACCACCGCCGCAGTAGCGCTGTCGCGGGGACTGACGCTGGCCGGATGGCGGGTCGCCAGTCTCAAGGGCACAGGCACCGGCTCGTTCGGCGATTTTAACGAATATGTCGATTCCGGCGTGGCCTTTGTCGCCGATTTCACCGATGCGGGCATGGTCACCACCTTCGGCGAGCCGCTGTCGCGGGTGCTCCAGGGAATTGAGGATCTGAAGGGCGCTGCGGTTTGCGCCGGAGCCGAAATCGTGGTGTTGGAGATCGCCGACGGCATCTTCCAGCGAGAGACGGCGGCGCTGATTGCCGACCCCGGCTTCCGCGCCGGGCTTGCGGGCGTGATCTTCGCCTGCGGTGATGCGGTGGCCGCCTCGGGCGGGGTGACGGAACTTGCACGTCACGGATTGCGGCCATTCGCCCTGACCGGGATGCTTTCCTGTTCGCCTATGGCCTCGACCGAGGCGCAGGATGAGACCGGAATCAGCGTTCTGACTAAGGGGCAGCTTCTCGATCCGGCGGAGGCGAACCGGCTCGCGGCGCTTGCGGGTACGGTGCGGCGGGTTGAGGCGGCATGATGCCGCCTGGCATCCTCGACGGCGGGAGAGGGCGACAGATCGCCGTCCTTGTCGCTCTCGCTCTTTTGCAGGCGCTGGCGCTGGCGGCTATCGCCGTGGCGACGAGGGCGTCTTTCTCGTCGCTCAATGATGGAGTCCTGCCGCCGCAATGGCCGTTGATGCTGGCGGGGGCGGGACTGACATTGGCGATTCTGCGCCCGGCCTTTCGCGTTTGCGCTGAACGGCTGGGGCAGGATTACGCTTGCGCGGTGCGACTGGCGCTATTCGATCATGCCGCCCGCAGCCCAGCCTCGGCGCTGGCGCGGCGACGCAAGGGGTATCTGATGCTGCGCTTCGTGGGCGACATTTCGGCGTTGAAGGGATGGCCAGGGCTGGGGCTGCCGAGGCTGATTGAATCAGGGATCGTGCTGCCTGCCGCTGTTACGGTACTGTTTTGGCTGGATCCCGTCTTTGGTGTGATCGGCCTTACTGTAACCGTGGCGATGCTTATTGCGCTCGGCCCGGCTGGTTGCCGGTTGATCGAGCTGGAACGGCGGTTGCGTGCTCGTCGCGCCCGGTTGGCAGCCGATATGACCGAACGCCTGCCGCTTGCGCCTGCGCTTGATATGCTAGGCAGACGGCGGCGCGAGGCGGCGCTGATCCGCAGGCGCAGCCGCGATCTGACGGAAACCGCGCTTGCAGCCCGTATCGGATCGGAAGCGCTCATGGCGCTGCCCGAGGCGCTGGCGGGCGTCGCCGGGGCGGCGATCCTGTGGCTCGGCACCGCGCACGACTTGCCAGCGAGCATGTTGGCCGCCGGGTTGGCCACGCTGGGGCTGACGATCGCCCCTATGCGCGATCTGGCGGGGAGTGTTCGCCGTGCTGCGCGTTGGCGGGTGGCGGGGGATAATCTTGTCCGTGCGTTATCGGGGCCGCAGCGTCCCGAGCGTGCGATGATGCGGCTCGATGCTCGTGCCTTTACGCTCGACATCGCCGCGCTACCGCTTGGTACGCACGTACCGCTTGATCTTCATGTCGGTGCGGGCGATCGCGCGATCTTGCCGCCAGGAACGGATACGGATGCATTGGCGCGAGTGCTCTCCGGTGCCGAGCCGGTGGAGAAAGGCCGGGTTCTGCTTCAGGGGATCGATATAACCGAGGTTTCTCCGGGTACGCTGCGACGGGGGATATCGGTATTGACTACCGCGCCGGTGGTACTGCGCGGCAGTTTGCGCCGGGTGCTGACGCTGGGACTTAGTAACCGGCCCCGGGATGAGGCTATCTTGAAACAATTGAAAATCAAGGGGCTAGACCGAGTTTTGGCGAATCTCGGCGGACTTGACCGCCAGATTGCCGAGGGGGCGCAGGATGTGACGCCGACTGGTCGCTTCGCGTTGAGCGCACTGAGCGCTGCGTTGAAACATCCTGCGTTGATACTCGTGGCCGAGCGGGTCGAAGATCCCGATATCGCTGCATGGCTTGACCACCAGAAAGCCACCTGTCTGTTTTCCGAACCGACTGCGCAAGCCGGGACTGAGCAATAAGGGAGTCGCTGAAAGCCAGAGGAGCGGCAGCTATTTGTAGACACACAGACCACTGGTCGGCGTCAGCCTGCAGTCTGTACCCTCGCTCAGTCAATCCTCCACGGCGAATGTCAGCCCCGCGTGTTGCTGCAACCGATCTACGAGTCGGCCCTGAAGCGCGGCGCCCGGTGTCCAAACGCCGCCAGGAACGTCCGGCGAGCGAACAAGACAGATTGCGCTCTCAGCGATCATTCTGGGTGTGGAGCCGTAACCGGGGTCTTCGGTGCCCTTGAGCGAGATCTGGACTTTCCGGCCATCCGACGCTGTGCCGATGAAGAGCATGTCGAAGAATCCAGACTGGCGTGCGTCCTGCGCGGGGCCTTCACCCGGCTTGAGAACACCGCCAGACGGTGTGTTGACGTCCGGCGGTGCAGCAGACTTCGTGGCGTCGGCGAGCATCATCTCGTCATAGATGAAATCACGCCCGTATGCGTGCCCCATAAGCAGATTTGAACGGTGGACATTCTGGGCATTGATGGCCGCCAGCATGAAAGGCACCACGTCTCCCACGTCCGGATCGTTTTTCGGCTCGGTTCCTGACGGTTGCGGCGGCCCCTGAAAACCGGGGGTAAGTCCGAAGGGGCTGTTGATCACCGCCGCCAGCGCGGGATCTTTCTCCAGCGCTTCTCTTGTTGCCTTGCCGCTGGCCATCGATCCACCGGAAATACCGCCCTTGAATCCGCGAATGCGCCCCTTCACATACGCGACGGGCGCGCCCAGCACCCTGCGCGACGTATCCTGACAGAACCAGACGCCGACTTCGGACGGGATCGAATCGAAGCCGCAGGCGAACAGGATCCGTGCGCCACTGGTTTTGGCTTGCGCCTCGTGCTTATCGATCATGCTGCGCATCCAATGGGGTTCGCCGGAGAGATCGAGATAATCCGTTCCTGCTTGCGCACAAGCGGCGACCAGGTCGGAGCCATAAAGTTGGTATGGCCCGACTGTGGTGATTACGGCTTTTGTCCGGCCAACCATTTTTCGTAGCGAAACTGGATCGGTGGCGTCAGCGATCACCAGCGGCGTATTGCTGGGTGCGCCGATCTCGTCCCTTGCCTGGGCAAGTTCCGCCGCCGATCGTCCGGCCATGGCCCAGACCACTTCGCCGCCGATCCCGTACCTCTGCGACAGATGCTCGGCCACCAGACGACCGGTGTAGCCGTTTGCGCCAAAGACGATGATGTCGAATTCTGTATTCAGGTTCATATATGTACCTTCCTCTATTAATTCTCTGTAGCGACGGCAATGGACTCGCGCAGATGCGCAGTAGGCGTCGAGACGGCGAACGCGACGTTGGCGATCACCGATGCGACGAACATTGTGAGAACGAGCGGAAATGCGGTGTCTTCGCCCGCGATACCGACAAGCGGCGCAACGGCGCCGGCGAGGAGGTGCTGCAACGTACCGAGAATGGCTGAAGCCAGACCCGCTGTCATAGGGACGGCTGCCAGAGCAAGCGCGATCGTGTTGCCGAAGACGAGGCCTAATGACCCGACGGCGACGAAGATGGGTACGGCGAACCAGATGGCGGGCGTATCCGCAAGGACGAGGAGCGTCAGCGCAACGATGGCGGCGAGGTTGAACAACAGTCCGGTTCGGGCAAGGGCGGCGGTGCGGAATCGGCGGGTGAGCCGGGCCGAAACGGCGCCGGTGATCATCAGCGCAAGCGCGTTAAGGCCGAACATCAACCCGTAACCGATCTCGTCGAGGCCCATCATGCTCTGATAGAGGAAGGGCGATGCCGAGATATAGGCCATCATCGTCGCGAAGGCGAAGACATAGGCGAACATGTTGCCCAGATAGGCCCTTGACATCAGCGAGTATGCCGTCGATGCCGGTGCCGCCAGATGGCCATGATTGCGCAGGGTGAGTGGTCGGGTTTCGCGGACGAACAGGAGGACTGCGATAAAGCCGATGCCGACGAGCCCGGTCAATATCCACATCAGGCCACGCCAGCCCAGCGGGTTTACCAGCACGCTGCCGACGACCGGGGCGATCACCGGGGCGATCCCGCTGACCAGCATCACGATACTCATGTACCGGGCGGCTTGCGCGCCACGTGCGCGATCAATAATGATGGCACGCGAGATAACCATACCTGCGGCCCCGGCCAACCCCTGCACGAATCGACCACCGACGAATACGGCGATCGTCGGGGCGAGTGCAACAACCACGCTTGCCACAAGGTAAAGACCCATCCCCACGACAAGCGGACTGCGCCTGCCGAGGCGATCGGAAAGCGGCCCGAAAATGAGCTGACCTACGCCAGCGCCGATGAGAAAGGTCGTCAGCGACAATTGGACACCCGCCGATGTCGTGGCCAGATCTTCGACCATCTCCGGGAACGCTGGCAGATACAGGTCGATAGCGAACGGGGCTATTCCGGTCAATAACGCGAGCGTCAGCAGAAGCGTGATGCCGATCCGGGCAGACGACGCGCACGTCTTATCCTGATCGTTCTTGACACACCTGTTCATCTGCTACACCTCACGTTTTGACTATGCAAACGTGAATGTTATAGTATCTATGCTTGCATAGTCAATTATCGCAAGGGGGACAGCGCATGACATCCGAGCGTCACGACAGGGCAACTCAGCTCGCCGATCTGGCCCATTTCGTCCTCAGCGTGGCGCGTGACATCCGCCTCTACGGGTGTCTCGATCCTGAAATTATCGAGATCACTTCGCTCGAAAGTCTCGTGATGAACCACATCGAACAGAGTCCCGGCACTAACCCATCCCGACTCTGTGACGAGGTCGGCCTTCGCTCCAGCAACGCGAGCGCACTGCTACGGTCGCTCGAAGCCAAAGGTATGATCCGGCGAATCCCAGACCCGGAAGACCGCCGTTCCGTCAGCCTGCAGCCCACACCGCTCGCCGTGTGCAATCTTGAGAAAGTTCGCGCCGAATGGGGCCAATTCCTCGCCCGCTATATCGATGATGCGGTCGATCTCGCACCGGCGATTAAACTGCTCAGTGCGCTCGACGAATCCCTCACCCGGGCGGGAGAGTCAGGTTTTCCACGACCTGATCAACCACCGATGGTATGTGCGGATACCGACCATTCCACCAACTAAAGCAGGAGTTCATAGTCCAATGTCCTCATCATCTATCGATGTACTATTCCAACCCTTCCGGATTAAGTCTCTGGAACTGAAAAACCGCATCGTCATGGCTCCCATGACACGTTCGTTCTCGCCCGGAGGCGTACCCGGCGAAAACATCGCAGCCTACTATCGGCGGCGGGCGGAAAACGAGGTGGGGCTGATCCTCTCCGAAGGAACGGTTATTGATCGGCCTGCATCCCGCAACGATCCTAACGTTCCATTTTTCCATGGTGATGCTCCGCTTGCGGGATGGAAGCGGGTGGTGGACGAGGTTCATGCTGTGGGCGGCAGGATGGGGCCTCAGATTTGGCACGTGGGTTCGACGCGAAACATGGTGACTGAATGGGATCCGGGCGTGCCGGTCGAGAGTCCTTCGGGTCTTGTGGCCCCTGGCGATCCGCGTGGCGACGCCATGACCGAGGAAGCGATTGCCGACACCATTGAGGCTTTTGGCCGAGCCGCCGGTGACGCAAAGCGCCTGGGCTTTGATACGCTGGAATTGCATGGCGCCCATGGCTATCTGATCGATCAGTTTTTCTGGGCGGGCACCAATCAGCGTACTGACCGGTTCGGCGGCGCGACCATCAAAGAGCGTTCCCGCTTTGCGGCGGAGGTGGTGAAGCGCGTGCGGCAGGCGGTGGGGCCGGACTTTCCCGTCATCCTGCGCGTCAGTCAGTGGAAACAGCAGGACTTTGCGGTGCGGCTCGCGGATACACCGGAGCAGATGCTCGACTGGCTCGGCCCATTGGTTGAAGCGGGGGTGGATGTGCTGCATTGCTCGCAGCGCCGCTTCTGGGAACCGGAATTTCCTGAGATTGACGGCAAAGACGGTCTTAACTTTGCCGGTTGGGCCAAAAAGCTCACGGGGGCGGCGACTATCAGTGTGGGTTCGGTCGGTATGTCGGTTGATTTCCTGCAAGCCTTCTCAGGTGAGGGTGCAAAGGCCACCGGCATCGAAAACCTCATTCATCGGCTGGAGCGGGATGAATTCGATCTCATCGCCGTCGGTCGGGCCTTGCTTGCCGATCCGCAGTGGGTGACGAAGATCCGCTCCGGCGATCAAAACGGGCTGAAGAATTTCAATCCCGCAACCCTTGCCGATCTGTTCTGAGGTGATGGGCCGACAGGTTGCACTGCAAAACTGCCACCGGCCCGAAACCTTTTTTCACCGGAACGTCAATGAGGCGATTTTTCATTGAAAAGGTCTTGCCAGTGTCCGTTGATTGGGCCATAATGCTGGCCGTTGAATGAGTTTATAGTTAAATATCTATAAAATTCATATGCTTATGTATTAAGCAGCAAATGTCGCCCAGGGTTCGACCAGTGTGTTTTTCAGCGGAACCGCGGGATAATGAAGTTTGATATATGCGGGAATAGCTCAGTTGGTAGAGCACGACCTTGCCAAGGTCGGGGTCGCGAGTTCGAGTCTCGTTTCCCGCTCCAATTTCCTTTCTATAGACGTCCACTGATGTCTGTAGGTCTCTGAAAAAATAGCGAAAAGCTCTTTTTTTTTCCAAAGCAATCCATTGAACATCATCGGCGGCGGACTCCGGGCCGCCGCCATTCGCTGTTAATGGTAATTAACTACAATTAGTTTCGCGTTGGGAGCCAGGCTCCTGGATTCCATATACCCCATTTTTTGCGGCAGCATATTGGGCTTATCCCATTGCGCCGCCGTCGATGTGTGCATTTCTCCCTGGCGCCAGCACTGTGCGGTAACTGTCTGCGACAGTGAGCTGACTTCGCAAGCCGGTTCGACGATGGCGCCGACGAAACGAATGATGCCCGAGGACGATGAAGCGGAAGCGTGCGATACGGTGAAAATCAAGCCTGCGGTGCAGACGAGTTTTATAATTTGTCGTTTCATTATATTTATTCCAAATTGCCTGGTGTCTTCTACATAAACGGCGAATTCTGCTGAAACTTGAACGGATTTTTTTAGTGGCGCTGGTCGGCATATGAGCCTTATGTAAGAAATATTTATGTATTAATTGCCGGGCAGATTTGTTTGGTGCTGAAGGCGTTTGTCGGGTTAACGTAAATTAGTTAAGAATCATTGAGTTGTTACTTAGGCGTTGAGATGGCCATGTCAGGGGTAAATCGAGGGTAATGATAAGGCGATTAATTTATAATCATAATTTAACAAACAAAAAACATCAGGTTCCATATGAACCTGATTATTCGCGGTATGATACAAACCCTTACGCTGTTTTTGCGATTTTTTTCAGAAAATTAACCTATCTAAGCTGAATTTGTGCGTCTCCTTTAGAATTAAATGTAAAAAAATAGAAAATAAAGGGATTTTATCCTGAAAATTTAACACACCCATCGCTCCTCCCCACAAAAAGATTTTCTTGAAAATACTAAGAAAGCGTCATGTCGATGTGTATTCAAACGCACATTTTCTGCATTCCTGCATGGAATAAGACGCTGCTGGCGTGCGTCCGGCTGTCCTGCGGGAGTTGCAGACAGTACGCACCCTGTGGCAATTGGGCCACGAACGCTTTCAGAGATGAAAACGTCATTAACGACCTTTAGATATTAGGAATCATAAGTATGCAAAAGACATTACTTAATACCCTGATCGGCGCCTCTCTGCTGTCCGTGAGCGGCATGTCGCTGGCTGCCATTGTCACGGGCGGTACGGTCCACTTCAAAGGAGAAATTGTTAACGCGGCGTGTGCGGTAAGCACCAACAGCGCCGATCAGGTAGTCAATCTCGGCCAATATCGCAGTGCGCGTTTTACCGATGTTGGCGTCTACTCCGGCAAAGTGCCTTTCACCATCAATCTCGAAGACTGCGACACCACCGTCTCCACAACGGCTGCGGTCGCTTTTACCGGAGCAGCCGACGGTAATGATAACACTCTGCTGGCCGTAAGTAATATCGGCAGCGGCAGCTCGGGCAGCGCAAACGGCGTTGGTATTGAGATCTCCGATCATACGGGCAGTGTACTGACGCCCAACGGCTCGAGCTTCTCCGCCGCGCAGACGCTGATCGACGGCAGCAACACGCTGCATTTCACCGCACGCTATAAGTCCACCCTGGCGGCAGTTACGCCTGGCGCCGCCGATGCGGACGCTACCTTCACCCTGCAGTATCTATAAGTAGCAATGCATATTAAGGATGTGGACGCTGTCCAGGGACGGATTTTTCTCAGAAATTGACCGCCCTACAGACAGAACAGGCGGATATCGGTGCGCCTCGCCAATGCCCGGTTGCCACGCTCTGTCATGCCGTTTCGCCGCCTGTCGCCGAGCGAGGATGCGGCCATTTTCACTCATAGATATCTGCAGACAGCTCAACGTCTGTCATGCATAACGAGGTTTAGCGTGTTTAACATAACGTCATTACTCCGGTTTGCCCACATCGGAGCCGCGATTTTTTTGCTGTCTCAGGTAGCCCAGGCGGGCGGTATCGCCCTCGGCGCCACTCGCGTCATCTATCCTGCAGGCGCCACGCAGACATCTCTTTCCATCAATAATAGCGACGGCAAAACCCGCTTTTTGATCCAGTCCTGGGTCGAGGACGACAAAGGCAACAAAACCGCTGATTTCGTCGTGACGCCGCCGCTGTTTGTCGCCAAACCTAAAGGCGAAAATACGCTGCGCATCATGTATATCGGCAAGGCATTGCCCGGCGATCGCGAATCCGTGTTCTGGATGAACGTCAAGGCGATTCCGTCCACAGATAAATCTGAAGTTGAGGATAAAAACGTGCTGCAACTGGCGGTACTGTCGCGCATCAAGCTGTTCGTGCGTCCGTCCGGCCTGCCAGTGTCCCCCGCCGATGCGCCGGATCTGCTGGGTTTCCATCGCGAGGGAGGCTCGCTCAGAATCGACAATCCGTCCCCTTATTTCATCACTCTGGTCAACGCCGCTTACGGCGCGCAAAAGCTCCCCAATACGATGGTTCCCCCCAAAAGCCATGCCTCGGTGCCGCTTCCCGCTGACAGCCGCGGCAACGTGACCTTCCAGACGATTAACGATTATGGCGCCAACACGCCCAAAGCCACCGGCAAGCTGCGGTGATAATAGGAGGCGATTATGCTGGCACCTGAACAGGATGGTATGAGTGTAATGGAAAGCGCCAGCGACCACATCAGGGCGCTTTCCGTCACGCTAGCGAGGAATTTTCGTATGCATTCGCTGATACATTTGGATAATCGCCTCACACGACTGCATCGGGCGATAGCACTTTGCATTGCGCTGTCGGTCGGCGGTGTATCCGCCGAAGAGTTTTTTAACCCGGCATTTTTATCGAACGATCCGTCGGCGATCGCGGATCTGTCTCGTTTCGAACGCGACGAAGGGCAGGCGCCAGGCCTCTATCGAGTGGAGATCTATATCAACGACGAGTATGTCACCACTCGTGATATCGCGTTTCACGCCCGGAAAGATCAGAAGACGTCGGCGGACGGGGCGGAGACGCCCGACGACACCGGTCTGGAAGCCTGTCTGACCCGGCCTCTGCTGGAACAGTTCAACGTCAACGTAAGTGCTTTCCCCACCGTGGCGGGTGCGCCGGAAGATCGCTGTATTGCGGTGGCGGCGGCGATTCCCGACGCCGTCAGTTCGTTTGATTTCGAACTACAGCGGCTGCATCTCAGTATGCCGCAGATCTCGCTGAAAAACAGCGGGCGGGGATACATCCCGCCGGAGCAGTGGGACGACGGCGTTACCGCCGCGTTGCTCAATTATAATTTCACTGGCAGCAACAGCCACGGCGATTACCGTAGCGACAACTATTTTCTCAATCTCGACAGCGGACTGAACTGGAAAGGGTGGCGCCTGCGCGATTTTTCCACCTGGAACTACAATCGCCAGCGGAACCAGCGCGTCAGCGACTGGCAGCACGTCAGCACCTATCTGCAACACGCGGTGACCCTCTGGCGTAGCCAGTTGACCCTCGGCGACAGCAACACGCCCGGCGACGTGTTCGACAGCATCGGCTTTCGCGGCGCGCAGCTCGCCTCCGACGACAGCATGTTGCCGGACAGCCTGCGCGGCTTTGCGCCGACCATCCGCGGTATCGCCAAAAGTAACGCCCGTGTGACCATTCGGCAGAACGGCTATGTGATCTATCAGTCTTACGTCGCGCCGGGCGCGTTCGCCATCACCGACCTGTATCCGACGTCGTCCAGCGGCGACCTGCAGGTTACGATCACCGAAAGCGACAATAGCACTAACAGCTTCGTCGTGCCCTATTCCGCCGTTCCCTTGCTACAGCGCGAGGGGCGGATAAAATACGCCGTCACTGTGGGCGAATACCGCAGCAACCTGAGTCAACAGGGCGATCCCAAGTTCGGCCAGGGTACGGTGATTTGGGGGCTGTCCTCCGGGACGACGCTGTACGGCGGCACCCAGTTGGCGGAAGACTACCAGTCTTTCGCCGTCGGCGCGGGGAAAAATCTCGGTAGCTGGGGCGCGTTTTCCACAGACGTTACCCAGGCTTATAGCACACTGGCGGATGGCAGCGACCATAGCGGCCAGTCGCTGCGCTTTCTGTACGCCAAGTCACTCAACGAATTCGGCACTAACTTCCAACTGCTGGGCTATCGCTATTCGACCAAAGGCTTCTTTACGCTGGATGAAGCCAGCTACAAAAACATGCGTGGCTATACGTTGGACGATACGGTGACCGACCGCACCGTCTACCGCGATTATTACGATCTGCGCCATGCCAAGAAGAGTCGGGTTCAGGTCAATATAACCCAGCGGCTGGGCGACGACATGGGATCGGTGTTCTTCAGCGGCAGCCGACAGAGCTACTGGCATTCCAATCGCAGCAACGATCTGTGGCAGGTAGGTTACAGCGGCGTTTACAACAACATCAGCTACAGCTTCACCTATAGCTACAACAAAAGTCAGGGGCTAGACGAGAGCGACAAGCTGCTGGCGTTCAACTTGTCGCTGCCGATCGGTCAGTGGCTGAGTCCCGGCAGGGGGGAAGACTATCTTTCGCGCAACGCCAATTCGTCCTATCTGACATACAACGCCACTACCGACAACCGTGACCGCACCGTTCAGCAGGTGGGCGTCGGCGGTACGCTGCTGGAGGACAACAACCTGAACTACAACGTCAGGCAGGGTTATGGCAATAAAGGCGTCGGCTACAGCGGCAGCGTGGATCTGAGCTATCAGGGCGCCTATGGCAACAGCAACATCGGCTACAACTACTACCGCGATTATCGTCAGATGAATTACGGCCTGAGCGGCGGCGTGGTCGCCCATGCAGACGGCGTTACCTTCAGCCAGCCGCTGGGAGACACCAACGTGCTGATTAAAGCGCCCGGCGCCGACGACGTGGGACTGGAAAACACCACCGGCATCAGCACTGACTGGCGCGGCTATGCGGTCATTCCTTACGCCAGCGTCTATCGTTCGAACCGCATCGCGCTGGAAATCAATACGCTGGGCAACAATACCGAAGTTGATAACGCGGTAGTGAACGTCATCCCCACCCGTGGTGCGCTGGTGGCGGCGAATTTCAACGCCCGTGTGGGCGGGAGAGCGCTGATCACGCTGCATCAGCGCGACGGCAGACCTATGCCCTTCGGCGCACAGGTCTCCAGACCTGGCAGCGATTACACCGGTATCGTCGGCGACAATGGTCAGGTATTCCTGTCCGGGCTGCCGCCACGGGGAACGCTGAAGGTGGAATGGGGAACCGGAGCGCAGCAGCGCTGCATCGTCGACTATGCGCTGCCGGAAGGGAGTCAGAACCAACCTATAACTTATACGAAGGCAGGGTGCCAATGAAACAAATCCTGAAGAAGTCAATGAAGTCGATGTACGGCAGAATCCTTTTGCTGGGGCTGGCGGTTGGCGCATATTGCTTTTCCCAGGCCGCGTTGGCCGTTCAATGCACGAATACCACCGGTTCGCCGATGATTTACAATTACACGTATACGATGGCCTCCACTCAAAATTATGTGGGGTATAATACCGGCTGGCAGGAGCAGTCCGGTTCGGGGACTTACGCTCTGGGGGGAGGTTGTGTTCACGGCCCGAATACCTACTTCACTTCGACTGTGGGACCATTGCTGACGCTTGCCTCGACGGAAAGCGACATAAACTGGTACGACATCGTCACCAATGATTACCTGCAACTCGCTTCGCAGATTTCCATAAGGGACAATAGTACAAACACGAGTCCCTTTTATAACGTACCTTTTGTTGATGTGGCTAATAACTGTACGGGGAACTGCACTGGGTCGCTTGTCAGCGGTAGTCGTGTACGGGTCAACTTCCGCATCAAACGTCCGTTCATCGGCATCACCAATCTCCCGTCGTTTCCGATCTTCTATCTGTACGCCAATCAGGGCGGTGCAGGCCAGGGCACCGGCTCGCCGCTTGCAATGGGCTATCTTAGCGCTTCGGTCACTGTGCCGCAGAGTTGTACGCTGAACGCGGGGCAAATCATCAGTATTGATTTCGGCAGCGTCTCATCGGGCGCCTTTAAAACCGCCGGCGAGAAAGCTGAGGGCATCGCGCCCGTCAGCCGTAATATCGGCATTGAATGCAACGGCATCGAGGCGCAGGCCAGCCTGTCGCTGCGCGTTCAGGCGGACACCGTCCAGGGCAACATGATCGTTTCCGACAACCCTGACGTCGGTTTCGTGATCACCGACAGCAGCGGCAATCCGCTGACGCCCAATAATCTGTCGAGCGTGATCCCCTTCCTTCTCGACGACGCCGCCAGCGCCGATGTAACCATAGGCGCTTATCCGGCCAGCGTGACCGGCAATGCGCCGACGGAAGGTGTGGCGACCGGCAGAGGCTACTTGCGCGTCGATTTCCAATAGATTAAGGGAGAACATGTCACATGAACTCACATCAACGCGTTAAAGCCAGTGCCAGCGGCCAGCCACTCCAGCGGCGTTTTGGCCGCTGGCAGCCGTTTGTCGTCAGCGTGGCTGGAATTTGCGGGTCGGCTCTTTGCGCCGCTCTGCTCTTCTCTGCTCTCGCACGGGCGGATCTGGGCCTGAGCAACATGGAGCTTAGAGTGACGATACTTGCCAACAGCTGCAATGTCAGTCAGGACAGTCAAAGCCAGACGGTGGATCTGGGCACCTGGGCGAGCCGGCAGTTTGCCGCCACGCCGCAGAGTCCTGTTCCTACCCGGTTTGTGGTCACACTGGAAAACTGCGGGGCGGCGGCGGCCGGGGTGGAAGTCACGTTCAACGGCGGGGGCGACACCGTCGACAATACGCTGCTGGCGTTGAGCCAGGACAGCACCGCCACTAATCTGGCCGTGGCCATCCTGGATGAAGAGCGGAATCGCATCGCTATCGGCCAGGCCAGTCAGGTTTATGCGCTAGCCGCCAACGCCCAGAGCGTGCCGCTGGTGTTCTACGGTCAGTATGTCGCGACCGGCGGCCCTGTTACGGCGGGTTCGGCCAACGCCGACGCCACCTTCACGCTGACCTATCAGTAG
This sequence comes from Brenneria alni, assembly GCF_003666245.1. Classification (GTDB taxonomy): domain Bacteria; phylum Pseudomonadota; class Gammaproteobacteria; order Enterobacterales; family Enterobacteriaceae; genus Brenneria; species Brenneria alni. The sequence goes on along the minus strand of NZ_MJLZ01000001.1, from coordinate 232,998 downwards.
CCAGCGTTTTGGCTGAATCACGATAAACCAGACGCATGGTCAGCCAAGAAGCGATGGACGGCGTCTGGAAAAGACGCCGTCCATGGTCGGGAAAATGAGGAAACGACGCTTACGTTTGCTCGTCCGTGCGAATATCGGAAAACTGTATGAGCCGCCCCCGATCCAGCGCTATCATGCCGTCATGTTGCAAGCGTTTTAGCACTCTGTTGATAGTGCTTTTCGATAGGGAGGTGTATTGGGAGAGGTAAGTCAAGGCGGTGAAGCGCTGACGTACATCCGGCGGTAGTTGATTGAGGGATCGCAGTGTCTTCTCTACCACGGATATTGAATCGCCGCTGTTGTCCACACAATGATTGACCAGCAATTGAAAGCGGAAATTGACTATTTTTAGTACGTCATCGAATCGCTGGTAGGCGGTAACGATTCGCATCGCGACGTCAAGCGGCATCCATCTTATTTTGCCATAATCGACTTTTTCCAAATAAATAATGTCTTGGTCGATCATTGCTATTGACCACCCTACGATGGTGGGTGAGGAAATAACGGAGACGATTTTGTTGTCTTTCGTTTTCCGTATTAGGAATACCCCCTCGTCTATTAAATAAATTCTCGGTTTTCCTGCATTTAAAAGATGATAACGTCGTTTGCCTCTCACTACATGCGTAGGATGTGCTGTGCGAGCGTGGGGGGAAAGTATTTTAGTAAGACGAAATACAGACTTTGCTAAATCACACATTATTTAAAATCCAGATAAAATAACTAAATAAATTTAAAAATAACCTGGCGCACGTATTGAGGAAATAACGATGAGCGCATAGGAAGATTCACATAAAAAATGCGATGATTGCATCGAACGACAGAAGCTACGCAAGCATAATTCGCTAACTTTATGATAAAATTTATTAACATCAACATATAACAATTTGATTTGTAATGTTTCTTATTAAGGGGTATGCATTGATACCTGGTTATATATTCTAAATAATTCGAGTTGGAGGAAGGCGGCTAGAGAAGGAATCCCGATAAGCTTACTCAAGTAAGTTATTCGGGTGACTGAACTCGGCCAACGCACATGCAACTTGAAGTATGACGAGTATAGAACTCCTTTTTAAGGACTGAGATAGTAAATAAATATAATTCTTTATTCATGATGTTTATTATCTTCCATTAAACGGAAGAATAACCTATAGGCTATCTTTTCCTCACGAGTAGGCGAGCAGCTTAATATAAAGCGTCGGATTGGATTAAGGAAATGAGAAGAACCGATAGTTTTATTTACACTAATATCTATGAGAACATAACTATATCCTTGAGTAGTAATAAATTACGCTGGAAATTATATGATGAATTGTGTTTTTGTTCGCCAGTCGGGCCGCGACTGGCAACATTACGGGAAAATTATAGTATGGGTTAACTTATTTATACAAATTTTTCCTATATCAATTGCGAGGATAAGTTGATTTGATAATCAATGATGCCAGCCTATTTTTAATAAACCTCAAGATGCAGATTTGAGTGACTGAAAACGATCGTGAATTGTGGATATCAGTGAGTTCGCTATTTCTGGCAGCGTGGTTGAGAAAAAATTGTATATCGCATCCTGAAATTCGCAGGTGTTTTCAAAATAGCGATTATTCCGCGCATTCTCGTTCATTACTTTCCACAAGCGCTCTATCGCGTTCAGATTCGGACTGAACCATCCATCACTGAGTTTTGTCGCCTGTGTCGGATGAACGGCTTCGATAAGCAGAGTGGCTCATCACACTTTGTTTTTTTAATCTTCATAATATTCAATAAGCTCAGACCATTGACAAACCTCTTTACGGAATCAGAACGGTGAGAATGGGATAGAAGAGTAAAGCGTCCGCGCCAGGGATGGCGCGGTACGCCTCTCCATACATTAAGGAGAGGCTTCCGCCGCCTTTTTTACCAGCGGTACTTCAGCGAACCATAGACGGTTCGTCCTTCGCCATAGTTGCAATAATCGGGCGCATTACAGGTGTAGTAGGTCTTATCGAATAGGTTAGTCAGGTTCAACGATGCCGATAATCCCCGCAGGCTGTGGCTTATTGCGCCAAGATCGTAATGAATTGCCGCATCCACGGTGGTGTATGAAGGCACTTCCAGCGTATTTGCCGTATCGGCATAGGAACTGCCCGCATACCTCACTCCTGCGCCAAGTCTTAACCCGGAGAGTTTATCCGTTTGCACTGTATAGTCAGCCCAGAATGAAGCCAAAACTCTGGAAACGGAAGTGGGCCGCATACCGGCATTGTCGCCTTTTTCCACTTTGGGATCTATCCAGGTCAAAGCGCTGATCAGGTTCAGGCCGGTAATCGGATTAAGTTGAGCTTCCAGTTCAATCCCTTTCGATTGAATTTCCCCAACCTGAACCTGCCGGGTCGGCGGGGCGCCAGGTGAGGTGTCACGCGCCAGCACGTTCTGCTGGGTGAGGTCAAACACCGATAGTGTAGCCATGCCGGGGAAGTTGGTCGGTTGGTATTTCAGACCCGCCTCCCACTGTTTTCCTGTTGTCGGCTTAAACGGGGGGCCATAAGCATTGGCGGTGGTGGTCGGGTCAAACGAGGTCGCATAGCTGATATAAGGTGCAAAACCGCTGTCAAAGTTGTAGATGACGGCGGAACGCCAGGTAAATTTCCCTAAATCCTGTTTGGTATCAACTGCGGTTATCTTATTTCGGTTGTTGATATCGGCCCAGTCATACCGGCCACTCAGCAAAATACCCAGTTTATCGATTTTCAAATGGTCCTGAGCGTACAGGCCCAGAATATTCTGGGTTCTTTCCGCCAGTGTGGATGCGTCCGGCCTGACGATGGATAAAGAGTAGTCAGGATTCACCAGATCAAGCGAGGGGGCGGCGGTCGCGGGCGGCAGCAGGCTCAGTCCCATATCTTGCTGCCATTTGTCCCATTGGTAGTCAAAGCCGACCATAACGTCATGTGAGATGATGCCGGTATTAAGCTGACCTTGCAGATTGGTGTCCAGGTTGGCTGCGTTCAGCTTCTGATCTGACCAAAGCGCATTACGGAATAGGGTGCGATCGTCAGGCAGCAGGCTCCAGGTGTGGACGTAGCTTTCGTTCATCTTCATATAGAGATAACGAAAATTCTGGTTGATTTTCCAGCTATCAGATAACCAGTGTTCCAGATTGTAGCCCAGCGTTGCCTGGGTGCGGTCATATTCGTCGAATAAGGGAGAACCATCGTAGAAATCGCTGGGTATTGCGCCATAAGTATTCGGTTTAATCGTTCCGCGAGCCGGGAGGTTACCAAAAAATCCTCCGTCGGGAAGACGTTCATACGATGCCAGAAACGTCAATGAGGTACTTTCATTTGGCGCCCATGTCAGAGACGGCGCAATGGAAAAACGTTTTTCTTTGGTGTACTTGACCGAGGTGTCGGAATCGAGCGCAAGGCCGTGCAACCGGTACAGCAGCGTACCGTCATCCGATATTGGCCCGCCGACGTCGAAAGCATATTGCTGTCGATTATGGGAGCCGAACAGGGCTTCCACTTCGGCAAAACGTGTGGCCGTCGGTCGCTTACTGGTGGCGTTCACAATCCCTGAAAGCGGCGCCTGGCCGTATAAAGCCGATGCGGGGCCTTTAAGTACCTCGACGCGTTCAAGACTGTGGGGATTAATTTGGTAAGCAAGATATGATGTTCCTCGCGGCAGGCGCAGGCCATCCAGAAACTGGTTGGCATTGTTCAGTGAACCGATGCCGCGAATATAAATGGCATCGGCCCGCGAGATATCCCCGCGTACATCCCCCTGGATACCGGCAGAATAGCGAAATGCCTGCCAGAGTTGCTGGACTCCCTGCGCTTCCATCTGATCCGCAGTCACCACACTGATAGCCTGAGGCGTTTCAATCAATGGCGTATCCGTCTTCGTTCCGGCGGCGCTCCGTGTCACGATGTATCCGTCCACTGGCATCGTCGCCGTTTCCGCCTTGCCGACGACGGTGATAGTGTCAGATCCCGATTTTTTGGCGCTGTCAGCATTCGCGGGATTGCCCTGGGAGGCGTTGATCGCGGCGGATGGCTGCTGCGCCTGTACAGTGTGAACGGCACAGGCTGCGTAAATCGTGGTCGATGTCCACAGCGCCAAACCTATACTGCTAATTCTCATAACAGACTCCTTACTCCGGTTGCACCGGGATGGTTGAAAATGTGACGTTTACGGGGGCTGTTGCACAATCCATGAGCGTATTGCTACGGAAACGGCTACTGTCGCGCTGTCCCGAATTTATAATCAGTCTGGTGTTAGTCATTACGGGAACGACCCATAGCCGGTTTTTCATCTTTCCGGGCGACATTGGCCAGCAAACTCATGGCCAATATGCGTGCATCGTCAACCGTTGCGGTAAACAGAAGCGGATAACCCCAGAACTTGCCAAAAAGCGCAGCTATGGCCTGGCCTGCGTAACGTTTCATCGGGCTGGGTTCGATGATGATCAGCGCGAGGATGTGTTTTAACTCTTGTTTGTGTTGCTTCATCCAACGCGATGCTGGTTTAAGGTTCGCCTTGTCGTGCCTACGAGCCTCCAGATCTTTCCTGGGGGCATGTGAAAGCATGACAAACGGCTCGTCACGTGAAATCAGGCGCTCAAGTCGTTGGAAGTAGTCGTCAAGGGATTGCATATCTCCAGATTGACCACTTGCGTCAAAATCAACCCATACCAGCGGAAAGGTTGTGGCGTCGAGTATCGGCATGGCATTCCCTACGTGAAGTAAATGAAAATGAGTCTCATTCTATGGGTGCCTGGTATTGACCGCATTAATCCATTCAGACAGAATATTGTTCATTTCGGACAATTCCGGGTAGAAAACTGATGAAAGCCCTGGGCTTTAATTTTGATGGCGAGAGGCCAACCGACCTTGATGACATTCCCCGAACCGTGGTTACCAGTCGCTTTGTTTGGGGAGGGCAGCGTTGGGAAGCGCCAAAAAGTCAGCATCGTAAATCCGTGCTTATCTATGTTGCGCAGGGTGTGTTGCATTGCGAGGTTGGCAGGGATGTTTGGATTGTGCCCCCTCAACGCGCCCTGTGGCTTCCGCGAGGCGTTATGCATAGCGCCTATGCTTTCGGCAAACTGGAAAGTTATGTCGTGTGGGTGGATGGGGATGGGCAGACCCATCTTCCGGCGACGAGTTGTATCACCTCGGTATCGCACTTGTTACGTGAACTGTTGCTGAAAGCGGCGACATTTCCGGTACTCTATGCCGCAGGCGGGCCGGAAGAACGGCTTTTATCGGTCATCATCGATGAACTCGTTATACCACCCTGGGAGAACTTGTGTCTGCCGATACCGAAAGATCCCCGCTTGCGGCGTCTTGTCGATAGGATCATTACCAATCCATCCGATAAAAGATCAGCCGCAGAATGGTCGGCCTGTATTGGTCTGGGAGAGCGAACGATGAGCCGCCTCTTCTTACAGGATATCGGCATGAGCTTTGGCCGCTGGAAACGGCAACTGCACATCACCCTGGCGCTGCAACGTCTGGCCAGCGGGGATTCTGTTCAAACCGTCGCGTTCGACCTCGGATATGAAAGTTCAAGCAGTTTTATCACCATGTTCAGAAAGACCTTTGGCAAGTCGCCGGGTCGATATTTGTCTGAATGGAAATCCAGAGGCTAACAGCGCCGCCATCCTGCAACTCGAATTATTTAGCAACTGTCTTGAACGACATTTGTCATGAGGCAACCCGGTGATAAGCCTCATCCCATGTTTTTCCCGTTCTGAGCAAGGCGCTATCTTTGCTGATATGCGTGGGTTAAGGTTTGTAAGACATGATGACATCCGGGTTGAGTTTATTGCCATAATTTTTCACGTTGGTGTGAACCTCGGGGCGAGATTTTTTACCATTGTCGTCGATTATTAACGATCGCACGCCGTGGAGTTCCGCAAGCCCTGGAATGCCTTCATAGGTTGTCGCATGTGCGGAACCGACGAAGGCCACCTTGAAAATGCCATTAACGATATATGAGATCGCACTGTGTAGTGCGTCTTTCTGAATAAATCGCCGTCAAATCACAGGTTTTTGTTCAAATGTTTCTGCTGGGAACTATTCCCGCTGATAATTCCACACACAATGGCATAGTACGCGCCATATGCAACCACCGATGCGGGCATTATTCCTGAACGAAGCAGCCTGGGGGGGCAACAAATCGATGTATGGCTGAATGATGATATTCTGAAACAACGCCACTACAGTCGAGGCCAGTTTCTCATTCTTTAGCTCACCATAATGCCCATACAAAGATAGTTAAACAGATCCACTGAGAGGTTGCCTGTCAGACAGGCCTTCCCCGCCGCTTTGTTGACGAAGATACCGACTGCACGAAGTGGTTCTTGACGACGTTCTACCATCTGTTTCCCGACGCCCCTTACCAAAACGTGGAGTATTTTCATGGCTGCCGCCATTTTGACCTGTATGAGATTGAAAGCGCTATGCGAAATCTATTGGGCAGTATCGTCAATGTATAAAACACTATCTTTTAAACCTTATGAAAATTAATTCAGTACCTGTCATTAATCCGATCGTCGATGTCGAGAAGCCGCGTGACGGCGAACCAGAACCGCACCGTTCCGTGAGAGCGACCGCAGATGAGGGAAGTCATGCCCGGTCTCGGATATCCGGACGGGAACGCATTACTGAGCATCGCAGAGCGTCCCGGGCAAAACCTTATACCACAGCAAGTCATCGCGCTGGGGCGCTTTACCGCCCTACTTTACGTGAGGAAAACATTCAGCGTTCGCGAGGCCGACATTTCAGCACGTCGCAAACCTACGGCAAACGTGATCGGATGCACAGCGAACGGGATGCCGAACCCGGCCCGTCAAAACGCACGCGCCACGATGCACGCGATGATGTTTCTTCGGTAAGACGCCGCGACCACGATGAATACGCAGACGTACAGCCGTGCGTCGGACAATCTCGCGGCGAAACGTCCCGGCATCAAGGGGAACAGGCGGAGGAGCGGACTACACTGCCCGGCGCGGAAGAACGGGCGGCTTTTCGCCGGGAATTCGCCGCCGCACGCGAACTGAGAAGAGATGAGGTTGCCCTGTTACAGCGGATAAAGAAATTCATTCGCTACAACGACCTGGGAGGCGCTATCGCGCTTCTTGATCGTTCGGCAGCGGATTTTCTACGTAATTCAAATATGTTTACGTGCTATGTCGATGCTTTGTCGAACCTTTTAAAGGATCACCGGCCATTTCTGGAAGACAACGGCAAGTCAACGCTGGTGCTGCAACGTTGGCGGGAGTCGGCGATGGCATTTTCTTCGATGCATGAAAGCATTGACGATATCAGCGACAGCGATAATTATGTCGCCCGGATAAGCCACCTGTGCAATCGCTGGGGGCAGACGCAACCGATACAGGCAGCTGGCTGTGCGACGATCGCAGGCGCCATCGCCGACCTCCGCGCATCGGACGGAACAGCGGCGTTGCAGAGATGGATCGGCAAGGGCACCTTGAGTTTAGAACGCGATCTCGGCCTGCTGATCAACGCGTTCAGCAAATGGCCTGATGACCGCCTCTGCATGAGCGGGCTGCGAGCGCTGGCGGATATGATCGTCCTGAACAAGGACCAGCTTTACGTTTATACCACGAAAACCCTGGCCATCATCGCCAACGGCCTGAGCAAGACGCCCGATGGCGACGCCAACCTACAGGCGATGGAGCAGGTGTCCGCTGCGCTGCATCGCCGCAAAAATCAGTTGGACGATCACCGCCAGCTCAAGCCCCAGGATCTGTCGAATATTATCGGCGGCATGAGCAAATTTCCTGATAGCGAGGCGTGTCGACAGGCCGTTTTCGACATCGCCGCCGCGCTGCCAGCGTGGAAAAAGGAATTAGGCAACCCCAGGCAATTCAACCTTCAGGCGATATCTAATATCGTCAGCGCCCTGGGCAAGTTCCCTGATAAAGAACGCTGCCGTAATGCGGCAGCCTGTGTGGCGTCTGCGCTATCTATGCGGCGACAGGAGTTTACCGTCGGCGTTTTCGTACATCAGGATCTGATGTGCATTATCAACGGCCTGAGCAAATTTTCCGACGACAGGTCCTGCCGCCAGGCTGTTATTCTTATGGCGGATATTCTGCAGGAGAGCCGACATGGGCGGAATAGCCTCGTCGAAAAAGGCCAGGTCAATGAATTGGCAAGCATCATCAACGGGTTGAGCAAATTTCCCGACAGCAACACCTGCCAGCGGGCGATAGTGCTTATAGCGGACGCACTGACGGCGCGCCGACGGGAACTAGGCGATTCGTCACGGGTCTTTCCGCAACATCTGGCGAATATCGTCAACGGTTTGGGGCACTTTCCCGACAATGAGCCTTGCCGGGAAGCGATAACCGTTTTGGTTGACGCGCTGTCGAGTCGCAGACGGGAATTGAACGATCCGCAGCAGTTTATCCCGCAACATCTGTCGAGTATTGCCAACGGTCTGGGAAAATTCGCTGATTGTGATGCCGTCCGGCGGGGAATTGACGTCCTGGCCGACGCGTTGTTGCAGCGGAGACTGGAACTGTACCACCCGCGCCAGTTTACCCCGCGCGCCCTGGCGAATACCCTCAACGGCTTGAGTAAGTTCTCCGATAATCAGGCGTGCCGACGTGTTGCTGCCGATATAGCCGACGCACTGATCAAACGGCGGCGCGAGCTCGATAACCCCGAACAATTTAAATTGAATGAGTTGTGCGCAACCATCAACAGTCTGAGTAAGTTCCCTGAAATAGACGTCTGCCAGACGGCGGCGACCGACATGGCTGCCATACTGCTGGCGCGTCGGAAGGCGTCGAATGACCTGGAGCAACTTGACTCCTGCGGTCTGGCGAATATCGTCAACGGTCTGGGCCATTTTCCCGACAATGACGTCTGCCGGGAGGCGGTCAGCCATATCGCTGGCGAGCTGTTGCAGCGCAAACGGGAATTGGGCGATCCACAGCGGTTCATCCCGCAACATCTGGCGAATATCGTCCACGGTCTGAGCCGGTTCCCTGACGACAAATCCTGCCGGACGGCGATCGGCGATGTGGCCGACGCGCTGTCGCAACGGAAACGGGAATTGCGCGATCTGCGGCAATTCGCCCCGCAGGAACTGGCGAATATCGTCAACGGACTGAGCCGGTTTCCCGACGACAAGTCCTGTCAGCGGGCGATCGTCCATATCGCTGCTGCGTTGTCCGAAAACAGCCGTTCTTTCGGCAGATTCGGATACCAGCATTTGTCGATGCTGATCAACGGGTTGAGCAAGTTTTCTGACTACGACGCCTGCCATGAGGCGGTTGCCGGCATGGCCGACGCGCTGGCGGAAAAAAAAGAAGAACTGAGCGATCCGCGGCGACTCGATCCGTTGAGCCTGTCGACAATCGTCAACGGGTTGAGTAAATTTCCTCTGGACGAGAGCTGCCGCCGGACGGTGAGCCTGATGGCCGAAGCGTTGCTGGCGCGAAAGGAGGAACTGGGGGATCCGCAGCAGTTCAACGCCCGGCACTTGTCGAATGTGACTAAAGGTCTAAACCAGTTCCTTGACGACGTCACCTGCCAGCAGGCGATTGGCGAAGTGGCCAGCGCGCTCACCTTGAGACGCCAGGAACTCGCTGACCCCGGCAAATTCAAGGCCCATGAACTGGCTAATATCGTCAACGCACTCAGCAGAAATAATACCGATAAAGCGTGTCAGGAGGCGGCCATCGACATCATCAGGCTGCTGGGCAGCGGCGGACGTCCGTTCAGGGATTTTACCATGATCGGGTTGGCTGCGGTAGCGAACGGCATGGCGCGGTTTGCGTTGGCGTTGAACGATATACTGAGCAAGGAAGAGAGCCAGCAGTATCCGCAGATACAGCTTATCCATGCGCGCCTGCGGGAACTGACGGCGCATCTGGACTCGTGCCGCGACCGCCTCGCACAGGCCGAAACACGGCAGATAGCCATGTTGTTTAAGGCCCTGGCCAGCCTTCAGCTCAAGGATTGTCTACGTCTCATCGCCCGCCAGGGGCTGGAGCGGATAAAGGTCATCCACTCACAAACCCGGTTTAGGGAAAATGATTTGGAATCTCTGGGCAACCTGATGGCCGGGCTGCGGCCGCTGTTATGCTCCTCCGATCTGAAAAAATTCAGCAAAGAAACCCTGCGTCTGCTCGAACGGATACAGCCGGATATCGCACGCAAGATGCAGTGCTATATCGATGCCAACCTGACTAAGTCTGCGGCGGGTGCGTCTGCACCGGAAAGCGAACCGTCTGACGAGACGTTCGATACGCGCCGTCCGGGGCTGACCTTTTTCCTGTTGCTCAAGACCTACCATGTGGTGGCGGGGATGTGGAAGCATCGCAACGTGTTAGACGCCAACGAATGGAGATCCGACTATGTGAGCGGCGAGGGGCTGTGGGCGCGGCACAAGGAGTTGAAGGCCTGGCTCGGACAGACGATGGAGCAGGTGAAGGGGGTTATCGAAAGCGACCTTGATGAAAGCTCCTGGAATCTGATCGCGCAGATTGAAGCGGGTGAGCGGATCAACGATACCCTCGACCTGAAACTGCGCAAGGATTATGCCATGATAACGCTGGCCCACCAGCCCACGCCGCTCGACGTACTGGCCGTGCGCCGGGAATTGCGCGGCCTGACGGCTGTACGCGATGTTCTCGGCAGCCAGGTCGGCGCAGCGAAACTGCAGGTCATCGATCTGAATGGTCGACAAATCAAGGCCGACAGCTCTGCCGGAGGCGATGACGTGGCCGCGATGAATTACAGCTTCTTCACGCGGTTGACGGACGGCAAGTTGCCGCTGTTGGAAGTGCAACTGCCCGGAAAACTTAGCGCGTTCATGTTGTCGCGTATCATCAGGCACGACGGCGATCTGTTGCGTATGGATATGTTCGGGGGTAGCCATATCAAGCCGAGCAGAAAGGGCGTGCATGACCTGCTGTCCGCCAGCGACAACGGGGTGAGGCGTTACGGGCGGCTCCCCGCTCTGCGAGTGTCAGATACGTTTACGGAAGCGCCGCTGATGCGCGATGTTATCCGCAAGCTCAACCCGCAGCGGGAGGACTGGTTCCGTATGCAGCGGGCGCTGGTGGAAGTGGTGCCGCGCAACTCTGTGGTTGAAGGGCCAATCCGGCTGTCGCTGTTGCCGGACCGGTCGTCTGGGGCGCCGCTGGTATTTCCGCTGCGGACGCCCGACAACCAGCCGATCATGCTCGAACCCAACGACGGATGCGGCTTCATTCGCGCTTCGCTGGCCTGCAAGATCCCGGTTATCCGCGAGGCCTTCGAAGCCTGGCACGCCGCGCCGGAGACGCGCACCCGGCAGCAACAGGTGCTGACGGCTACGCCGCGTATGTCGGTGCTGCCGCCCCAGGCGACGCATCACTTCCCGCGTGACGCCGAGGCTATCGAAGAGGCCCGGCTCCATCTGTTGCGGTCATTGCGGGAAGATCCGACACTGTGTCCAGACCCCGTATCCGGCGCTCTGCCCGAGATCAAGCCGCAAAAACTTTATGATTTACTGGTCAGCGCCAATATCTCCGGCATCCAGGGTATAGCTGTCCCCTCCGCCGACAATAGGCTCCATTTACCGAATGAAAGCAGCCAGCAGCTCCCCATCGGCGACGGCCCGCTGTTGCTGGGAAAACCGCCTTATGACAAGGCTAACCTGATGGAGATAGGGGCCGGGCGCGTCGGCACTGTGGATAACGGCGATGCGACGGCCCGCTTTCTGCGCAACACTTTCGCATTTCAATACAGCTATACCGCCTGGGACGAAAGCGGCACGTCCGCCGATGGCGATGACGCGCCGATGCTGCACGGTAAAGGCGTGACCATCATCGTGCCGGATGAACTCTGGCCGCGTGACAACCAAGGAGAATGGGTATGGTCCACCGAAGACATGAAGGTGCATTCGAGCTGGACGGAAGGACGCCGCCGTGACCGGCTTCCGCCGCTGATGGATACGGTGGGCAGTCTGCGCGTCAAGGATGTTTTTCCGCCGGGTTCGCTTATCGCCGTACCGATTAACGAGCTCAGGAAGCGTGACGCCGACTGCGACGGCGATAAGGTCTATGTCTTTACCGGCCTGCCGAAGATGGCGCAGGTGATAACGCAACATTTGACGAAGGTCGAGCAGCGCATCGGCAAACTCGGCTCTTTTAAGCCGCCCAAAACAGCCAACAGCGCGTCTGACGCCGTTCATGGCTACAATGCTGGACGCGCTGCGGAAATATTATCTGCGGTGCGGGGAAACGATCTGCTCGGACGAATGAGCGTTATGCAATTTCAGTTTTACGCCCAACCTCCGGCGCTGCACGAACAACTGGCTACGCGTGCGCTCTTCGGTACATACGAAGGCACCGAGAGGGAATTGCGGCGCGGTTTACAGCAATGGCTGAACGGACAAAAAAAAACCGTAGCGCAGGAAGAAGATCAACGCTATATGCGTCTGTCACTGGGGCAGCAGGCGGCGCAGCGTGACGACGGCAGTAAAACCCTGCGGCAGACGCAGGATGACTTGCTTCATCGCGCTCGTGCGGGGGTGAAATACGCTCGTCACCCCCTGGCGCGCCAGGTGGCGCAATTACTGCTGGAGCAACTGGAGGCGGGAATAAAAGCGCAGCGTACGGGCGTCCTGACGCAATCGGACAGCGCGTCGACGCCTTTGCCGACCGGGGTAGCGCAACAATTTCCGCAGTTGGCGCAGGCTTGGGAGTCGGCTGGCAACCCGCGGGAGCGTCTGACGGCGCTGATCGAAAATTACCCCAGGGCCATGCTGCCTCATACCGGTGCTACCTTGTCTGCCGGACAGATGGATGACGCCGCCGACCTGCCGAACGGGCAGCCCGGCTACGTGCCGGGAGCTCCGCTGGAAAGCCTAAGTAATCTGCTCACGCTGGGCGCCAAGGTCGGCACTGACGCGCCGAAAGCGGTCACACAGACAGATTTGTTCCTCAAGGTTGCCGACCGCCTGGAGCGCGTACTATACAACGAACCCAACCGCATCCGCATCGTGCCCTATACCAAGGGCAGCATCGTACACGAGCTGCGTGAAGGCGACATCAACGCGGAAGCGAACCTGCAGCGACTGCGCGAAAATCCCACGATGACCGCAGGCATCATGGAGATGGCGCTGGAGACGCTGATCCAGGAAGGGAGGATCACCGGAGTACCTGCACAGCAGGACGGCCCGGCGCAGACCCAGGCGCAACTGGCGCATTTCGCACGTCTTCTGCATCAGCAAGCCATAGCAGATGAACCTCGCATGACGGCGATTATCAAAAAAGCTATTCAAGGCGTTGGTGAACTGCGCGGCCATGAACATCGCATCAAGTCGGAGGGATCGCTGCGCGAGAAGCTGGAGAAACTAATGCTGTACGACCAGTTGGCGGTGAAGAAAGCCGTGGCCGCGGTAAATGATGCGCTACGCTACAGCGTCATTCTGGAGCAGGACGAATTCGCGCAGGGCTATGCGCGGATTATGGACGCGCTGGATCGGCAAGGATTGCTTAAGACCCTGGTTCACAATGGGTTTACTTCATCGCAGAAGACCTATAAAGGCATCAACGTCAAACTCATGGAGCAAGGAGCAGATGGCCGGGTGGTTCGCCTGGAGGTGCAATTCCATACCGGGCAGAGCTTCGAACTTAAGGAGCATCACCACAACGACTATAAGGACTTGTTCGCCATGAGACGGGCAGGGGCAAGCGTTGAGGAACTGACCGCCAGAATAATGCCGCTCAAACAGGCGTTCAGGCAGGTGCCGACGCCCGTCGGCTGCGAGCATATTGAAGACTGGGAGTTTGAACCGATGCTGCGCGTCGTCAAGTCTGCTGCCGCTGGCGTCAGCAGTCCTGCTGCTCCGATGCGGAAACTCATGAATGATGCCAGCCGGATTGAGCGTCAAATCAATCCGATTCTGGAAGACCTGCAACTGAACATCGTGAAGGAGCACAGCGTAGCGAAGAAAGCGAAATCGCTCAGGGAAAAAATTCACCGGCTCAGTGTCCTGAATCATCTCACCGAGGAACAGGCAGCCGCCCGCGTCAGGGATGCCATACGCTGGGTTGTGCTGCTGCCCAATGACACCTTCGGCCATGATGCCGAGCGTGCGTTGCGGGGAATCGAAGCGCACGGCATGAAAATCATGCGCATCAACAATGCTTTTATGACGATGGGCAGAAGTTACGCCGGGCTCAATGTTAACCTGCGCACGCCGGAAGGCATGGATTTCGAATTGCAGTTCCATACGAAAGAGAGCCTGAGAAACAAGAACGTTACGCACGATCTGTACCGTCGGTGGCAGAATGACGAAGTGGCGCTGCGGCTTACCGACGATCTGCAGCGGCGCGAACAACTGCAGCGTGCCAATGACGTCCTGTTTGAGGAACTGAAACACGCTGCTGCCGCAGTTCCGACGCCGACCGGCGTGGAAATGCTGCCGTCATTTAATCACTATCAGGAGTTGTAAGCCGGAAGCCGCCAAAATTTTGTCATCTCCGCCAGGTACTCAATTTTTTGCTCGCTGGGGCTGTCAGTCCCACGAATGATTAGCCAGCCTGCCAATGAGGGGGAGTGACCGGGTAGTTTGTCACTCCACGCCTATCGCTAAGTAAGGTATTACTTATCGATTCGATAACGACAACGAATTGGTGATGACGATCACGTTTCTGTAACTTACTCCCATGTAAACACACATGAGGATATAGTGATGTCAGTAATTAATACCCAGGTTAAACCATTTAAAAACCAAGCTTTCAAAGACGGCAAGTTTATCGAAGTGACTGAGAAGGATATTGAAGGCAAGTGGAGCGTATTCTTCTTCTATCCGGCTGACTTTACTTTCGTTTGCCCGACTGAACTGGGCGATGTCGCTGATTACTACGACGAATTCCAGCAGCGCGGTGTGGAAATCTACTCGGTTTCTACCGACACCCACTTTACGCACAAAGCCTGGCACAGCAGCTCTGAAACTATTGCCAAAATCAAATACACCATGATCGGTGACCCGACTGGTCAGTTGAGCCGTAACTTTGAAAACCTGCGTGAAGCAGAAGGCCTGGCCGACCGTGGTACGTTCATCGTTGACCCACAGGGTATTATCCAGGCTGTGGAAATCACCGCCGAAGGCATTGGCCGCGATGCGTCAGACCTGCTGCGCAAAGTGAAAGCGGCTCAGTACGTTGCGTCTCACCCCGGCGAAGTTTGCCCAGCCAAATGGAAAGAAGGTGAAGCGACGTTGGCCCCATCTCTGGATCTGGTCGGTAAAATCTAAGCCTGAAACCGCTGAGATAGTGATGTTTTTATCGGGTGCCTGGCACCCGATTTTTTGCACTGAGGATAACCAATGCTCGACAATACAATGAAAGTCCAGTTGAAAGCCTATCTGGAAAAATTAACCAAGCCTGTTGAGTTAATTGCGACTCTGGATGATTCAGCGAAATCCTCTGAAGTAAGAGAATTACTGTCGGAGATCGCCGCATTATCCGAACAGGTCAGTTTTACCGAACACAATGACCTGGCAGTGCGTAAACCCTCGTTTCTGATTACCAATCCAGGATCGCAGAGCGGCCCGCGTTTTGCCGGCGCCCCGATGGGGCATGAGTTCACCTCGCTGATCCTGGCACTGTTGCAGGTTGGTGGGCATCCGTCAAAGGAAGCGCAAGAATTACTCGACCAAATCCGCACTCTTGACGGTAAGTTCCATTTTGAAACCTATTACTCATTATCCTGCCACAACTGCCCGGATGTGGTGCAAGCGCTGAATTTAATGGCGGTGCTGAATCCAAACATTACCCATACCGCGATTGACGGCGGCGTGTTTCAGGATGAAATCCAGAGTCGCAACGTCATGGGCGTGCCGACGGTGTTCCTCAACGGCGAGCATTTCAGCCAGGGCCGCATGAGCCTGGTTGAGATCGTGACCAAAATTGATACTGGCGCGGGCGCTAAACAGGTTGAAAAACTGAATCAACGCCCGGTGTATGATGTGCTGATCGTCGGCAGCGGCCCGGCAGGGGCGGCGGCGGCGGTCTATTCCGCCCGTAAAGGCATTCGTACCGGTCTGATCGGTGAACGTTTTGGTGGCCAGATATTAGATACCGTAGACATCGAAAACTATATTTCCGTGCCGAAAACGGAAGGGGCGAGGCTGGCAACCGCGCTGAAGAGCCATGTTGATGACTACGATGTTGATCTGATCGACGCACAGAGCGTTGAAGCGTTGATCCCAGGCAGTGAACCGGGTGCGCCGCATCAGGTGGTAACCGTTTCCGGTGCGATATTGACATCCCGCAGTGTGATTATTGCGACCGGCGCCCGTTGGAGAAACATGAGCGTACCGGGTGAAGATCAGTACCGTACCCGCGGCGTGACTTACTGCCCGCACTGCGACGGTCCGCTATTTAAAGGCAAGCACGTGGCGGTGATTGGCGGTGGTAACTCCGGCGTGGAGGCGGCCATCGATCTGGCCGGGGTAGTGAAGCATGTTACGCTGCTGGAATTCGCACCGGAACTGAAAGCCGACTCCGTATTGCAGGATAAGCTGCGTAGCTTGCCGAATGTCGACATCATTCTCAACGCGCAGACCACGGAAGTGAAGGGCGACGGCCAGAAAGTCACCGGTCTGGTCTATAAAGATCGCGTCAGCGATACGCAGCACGAACTGCCGCTGGAAGGGATCTTCGTCCAGATCGGTCTGTTGCCTAATACCAACTGGCTGGAAGGTACGGTCGCTCGCAACCGGATCGGCGAAATTGAAATTGATGCCAAGTGCGAAACCAGCGTTAAAGGCGTATTTGCTGCTGGAGACTGCACCACGGTGCCGTACAAGCAGATCATTATCGCCGCCGGTGAAGGGGCAAAAGCTTCTTTGAGCGCATTTGATTATCTGATCAGAACTCAGCCCGCCGCGTGATATTGATTACGCTGGCGGTAAATTGCCGGTGTGGTTGATGACAAAACCCCCCATTCAGTCTGGCTGAATGGGGGGTTTTGTCTTTTCCCGTTGAGAAAAAATGTGGGGCGGGGCTTGCCACCAGACAATAACAAATCCATAATACCGCCCACTCTTAACATGGAGGCAGGAAAACTATTTTAGAATATGTGTGCTTGTTTGCTTCCTGGTATATTCTATTCATGGTTATCTTTTCAATCTTGTTATTATCTCTTCTTTATTAATCTACATAAAAAATTATAACTTTTTAAACAGACTTATCCACAGTCTGCCTGTGAATTTTTTACCCGCGCCCTTATCCTGTTGACAAAACTTGATTTTTTATTTTGTTGATATTTATAGATAAAAATTAATTATAAAACGTTAACGTTATCACTTGTACTTTTTGTGACGGTTGATTGTCAAAGATTTTTTATATTTATACACAGGCCATACGGCAAATTGATGACGTTGAGTTCAATGGCTCATGCGTCACGCGGCAACCCTTTCTCTATTGCTCGGATAAGCCTCTTTTTCTGCGGGGGTTGAACCTCGATCTCCTGTGATGAACGGCGTATCCGTTGTTGCTTAATGGCCCAGTGGATATGTTCGTCCAGAAGATCGCTTTCGCCCAGCCGGGTTTGCAGCGCCAGCACAATCTGATCCTGATAAGGAGCATTGCCCAGGGCCACTGCGATATTACGCAGCCAGCGTAAATGACCGATACGGCGAATGGCTGAACCTTCCGTAATCCGCAGGAACTTCTCTTCACTCCAGTTGAATAGATCGAGTAATTCAGGGGTATGCAGCGCCGCCCGTGGGCTGAAATCCGTTTCGTCGGTCAACTGTGAGAAACGATTCCACGGGCAAATTAACTGGCAGTCATCACACCCGTATATGCGGTTTCCCATCAGAGGGCGCAACGTTTCAGGGATCGGCCCTTCAAGTTCTATCGTCAGATAGGAAATACAACGTCGGGCGTCGACCGTATAAGGTTCAATAATCGCCCCTGTCGGGCAGGCTGTCATGCAGGCTACGCAGCGGCCACATTGTTCTTCCTGAGGCTGATCGACAGGCAACGGCAAATCAATCAGCAATTCACCGAGAAAGAACCATGAGCCTGATTCTCTGTTTAATAGAAGTGAGTGTTTACCAACCCATCCAAGACCAGCTTTGGCTGCCAGAGGGCGTTCCATAATCGGGGCGGAGTCGACGAAAGGGCGAAAGCTCAGTGCGCCGCAGTAGTCCTGAATCTGGTCGCCGAGCTTTTTCAGACGCTGGCGCAGCAGCTTGTGATAATCTCGCCCCAGTGCATAACGGCTGACATACCCCAACTGAGGGTTCTTCAACGTGCTGGCAAAGGCTGCTTTGGCCGGCAGATAATTCATACGCACGCTGATAACGCGCAGCGTGCCGGGCAACAGCTCATGCGGACGTGCCCGCAACATACCGTGACGCGCCATCCATGCCATTTCACCGTGATATTGCTTATCCAGCCAGGCCTGTAGTTTAGGTTCTTCGCTGGATAAATCCGTGTCACAGATACCTACCTGCTGGAAGCCCAGTGATTGCCCCCATTGCTTGATAAGTTGTGCTAATTCACTGAGATCGTAGGGGTATGCCATGACAAGCCGCAAAAGGAATAAAGACCGGTTTATTTTACCACATTCCGCTTACAGGCCGAATTTCGGGTAAATCGCGTGAACTCTGGCAGTTGCCCCTATAGCTTGCTAAGTTGGAGTCATGTAACAACGCCATAAGGGGGAGCGATGACCGACGACCAAAAGAGCGGAGCAGGCGCTTTACCACATTCGGTATTTCGCGCCGCATGGATTCGCAGCGAAGAAGCAAGAGCAGCCAGCGAATCGGGAATATCATTGAACATATTAATGCAGCGGGCGGGAGAGGCAACCTTTCAGGTTGCGCGCCGATATTACCCTTCTGCCCGCCATTGGCTGATACTTGCAGGACATGGCAACAACGGCGGTGACGGCTATGTGGTGGCCGGTCAGGCACGGGCCGCAGGCATCACCCCATGTGTGATTGCCTGCACGGGAAACCGGCCTTTACCTGATGAAGCTGAGGCCGCTCGCCAGGCCTGGCTGGAACAAGGGGGCACGATTCTGGATGCTGATGCTCCGTGGCCTGATGACGTTGATCTAATTATTGATGGATTACTGGGAACCGGCTTGTCCAGCTCGCCGCGTCCGCCCTATGATGATTTGATTATTCAGGCAAACGCGCATCCGGCCCCCGTCGTTTCTATTGATATTCCTTCGGGATTAGATGCTGAAACGGGGCTGTGTGCGGGTAATGCCATTAATGCCGCACACACGGTGACATTCATTGCCCTGAAACCGGGGCTGTTAACGGGAAATGCTCGCGATTGCGTAGGGCAACTGCACTATAGTGCGCTGGGGTTGGCGGTATGGTTAACCGGACAAATCGCCCCGATTCGGCGGTTATCTGCAAAATTGCTTACTGAATGGTTAAAACCACGACGGCAGAGGGCTCATAAAGGTGAGAACGGCAGATTACTGATTGTAGGCGGCAATTATGGTACGGGCGGTGCGGTATTTATGGCCGGAGAAGCCGCCATGCGCAGCGGGGCTGGTTTAGTGCGAGTGCTCACTCATAAACAATACCTGGCGGCATTGCTGACTGCGCGTCCTGAACTGATGGTGCAGGAACTGACGGCGGACACGCTGAGGCAGGGGTTGGAATGGGCTGATGTCGTGGTGATTGGCCCCGGTCTGGGACAGGATGAATGGGGGAAAAGCGCGCTTCGTCTGGCAGAAAATTGTAACAAACCCATGTTATGGGATGCTGATGCGCTTAACCTGCTGGCAATCAATCCGCATAAACGGCAGAATCGCGTGCTGACACCACATCCTGGCGAAGCAGCCCGTTTATTGAATTGCCGTGTGTCTGATATTGAAAGTGATCGCTTACTTGCAGCGCAAAAACTGGTAAAACGCTATGGCGGCGTCGTCGTATTGAAAGGCGCGGGTACGGTGATCGCCAGTGAGCCGGGCCAATTGGCCATTGCTGATGTGGGAAACCCCGGTATGGCGACGGGCGGCATGGGCGATGTGCTGTCCGGCATTATTGGCGGTTTGCTGGCGCAAAATCTATCGCTGTATGATGCGGCCTGTGCGGGGTGTGTGGCGCACGGTGCGGCGGCTGACTGGCTGGCCGCACAGCGAGGAACCCGAGGTATGCTGGCAACCGATCTGATGCCTGTGTTATCTCAATATGTCAATCCTGAACGGATACCCTTAGACAAGACAGAATGAAAAAAATTGCGTTACCTCTGCCGGATGAGGCAGCAACCATCGCGTTAGGCGCTGCGCTGGCTAAAGCCTGTGAAAGTGCCTGTGTCGTGCATTTATATGGCGATCTTGGGGCGGGAAAAACCACGTTCAGCCGTGGTTTTGTGCAGGCGTTGGGTCATCAGGGAAATGTAAAAAGCCCAACGTATACGTTAGTCGAACCTTATGCTTTATCACCCCTGGCGGTATACCATTTCGATCTTTACCGCCTTGCCGATCCTGAAGAGCTGGAGTTTATGGGTATTCGTGATTACCTGGTTCAAGATGCCATCTGTTTGATTGAATGGCCTCAGCAGGGCGCTGGCGTGTTACCTTCAGCCGATCTGGAACTGCATTTGCATTATCAGGAGGCGGGCAGGCAAGCCGAGTTGTCGGCACTCTCTTCGCTGGGAGAGAACATTCTGCAACGACTGGCCGGTCAGTTGGGGATAAAAACACCATGATGAGTCGTGTTATCAAACTGTTGGCGTGTGCATGGCTGATGCTTGCCGGTTCTGGTTGGGCCGCCAATCTGTCTGATATTCAAGTGGATAATGCCTCCGGTCAGGCAACGGTGAGTCTGAGCTTTAGCGGTCAGCCCACCTACGCGTTTTTTCCGCTGAGTAATCCTTCCAGAGTGGTTATTGATATCCGTCAGACGGTGCTGATTCAGGGGTTGCCGCTGGAGTTCAGCGGACAAAATCTGATTAAGCGTATTCGCACCAGTAACGCTCAGGATGCGCAAAGCATACGTTTGGTGCTTGATCTGACACAGCCCGCCAGAACGCGAGCCGTAACGCAGCAAAGCGGTTCAGGGTATAAAGTGGTTTTTACCGTGGCAAGCGATAAGCTCAGGTCGGCCAAAACCGCGTCAGCCGTGCCGCGTGAATCACGTCCGGTGAAGAAGTCTGAACCCGCTAAAAGTCCGTTCAACAACCAGCCGACGGTGGTGATTAATAGTAATGCGTCAGCCAGAACGCCCGCACGTGTCGTCAGCAGTGACAATGAGCGGGTTGTAGTGGCTATTGATGCCGGACATGGTGGACAGGACCCCGGCGCCATTGGTCTGAATGGATTACGTGAAAAGAATGTCACCATTGCTATTGCGCGTAAGCTGCAAACCTTACTGAACCGCGATCCTGCCTTCAAACCGGTACTCACGCGTGACGGTGATTATTTTGTTTCGGTGATGGGACGCTCGGACGTCGCACGTAAGCAGGGCGCCAATATTCTGGTATCCATTCATGCCGATGCCGCGCCGAATCGTAGCGCTACCGGGGCTTCGGTATGGGTTTTGTCAAACCGCCGGGCGAACAGCGAAATGGCGACCTGGCTGGAACAGCATGAGAAGCAGTCTGAGTTGCTGGGGGGGGCCGGAGATTTGCTGGCAAATAACAGTGCCGATCCTTATTTGAGTCAGGCGGTGCTGGATCTGCAATTTGGACATTCGCAGCGCGTCGGTTATGACGTCGCGACCACCGTATTGCGTGAGCTTCAACGTGTCGGCGGGTTACATAAACGCCGCCCTGAACACGCCAGTCTAGGCGTGTTGCGCTCACCGGATATTCCTTCGCTACTGGTTGAAACCGGATTTATCAGTAATGTAGCGGAAGAACGCCTGTTGGCAAGCAATGACTTTCAGCAAAAAATTGCCAATGCGATTTATCAGGGGCTACGAAGTTACTTCCAGACGCACCCTTTGCAATCCGTCCCAAAGCAGGAAAGCCGATCGGCTTTGCCGACGGTCAATAAATCTTCTGCCAGGACAACGGCACCAGCGGGTAACAGCAGTATCCGCCATACGGTCGTTCGTGGCGAAACGCTGTCGGCCATTGCGACGCGTTATGGCGTCAGTATGTCGGCGATCCGTGATATCAATAAGCTGAACAAAGATATCGTTTGGGTCGGGCAGCGCTTGAACATTCCTGCGACGGGGGCCAAACAAACGGTATCTGTCGTCAACACTAAAAAAACGGCGCCTGTAAGGCACAAGGTGGTACAGGGTGATAGCCTGAGTGCGATTGCCTCCCGTTATGGGGTCAGCATAAAAGAGATTCAGCAAGCAAATAATATGGACTCAGGAACTGTGCGGCTCGGCCAGACGTTGATTATTCCTTCAGCCTGAAATGACCCTATTTTCACTGTGACCAAATAAGAGGGAAATGCCATGCCGATTCAGGTTCTGCCACAGCAACTGGCTAATCAGATCGCCGCCGGAGAAGTGGTGGAGCGGCCTGCTTCTGTCGTTAAAGAACTGGTGGAAAACAGTCTGGATGCTGGCGCGACCCGTATCGATATTGAGATAGAGCGCGGCGGCGCCAGGTTGATTCGTATCCGTGACAACGGCGCGGGCATAGGAAAGGATGAGTTGACGCTGGCGCTGGCGCGTCATGCGACCAGTAAAATTTCGACGCTCGACGATCTGGAAGCGATTGTCAGCCTGGGGTTCCGCGGCGAAGCGTTGGCCAGTATCAGTTCTGTCTCCCGTCTGACGCTGACGTCGCGTACTGCCCAGCAGTCTGAAGCATGGCAGGCCTATGCCGAAGGACGCGATATGTCGGTTACGGTCAAGCCAGCCGCACACCCTGTCGGCACCACGCTGGAAGTGCTGGATCTGTTTTACAATACGCCAGCCCGGCGTAAATTCATGCGTACCGAGAAAACCGAATTCACCCATATCGATGAAGTGGTACGGCGGATCGCTCTGGCGCGTTTTGACATCGCTATTACGTTGCACCACAACGGTAAGTTGATCCGGCAATACCGGCCTGCGGCGGATGCGTCTCAGCATGAACGCCGGTTGGGCAGTATCTGCGGCAGTGCTTTTTTACAGCAGGCACTGGCGGTGTCATGGCGACATGATGACTTAACCATTCATGGCTGGGTAGCCGATCCCACGGGGGCGAAACACCTGCCCGATATGCAGTACTGCTATGTTAACCAACGCATGATGCGCGACCGGTTAATCAACCATGCTATTCGCCAGGCCTATCAGGATCGGCTTAAAGACGATCAGCAACCCGCTTATATCCTCTATCTGGAGATCGACCCGCATCAGGTTGATGTGAATGTACATCCCGCCAAGCATGAAGTTCGCTTTCATCAGGCGCGACTGGTGCATGATTTTATTTATCAGGCGGTGATGACGGTATTGCAGCAGGTGTCTGCGCCAGGGCTATTGATGCCGGAGCCGGGAAGCGAGCAACCCATGCCGTGGCAGCAGGAAAACCGTACCGCTGCCGGTGAAAACCATTTTGCCCAGCCAATATCTCCGTCCGCTAAAGCTGCAGGTCAACGTTTCGGCAACGCCCATGAGATGCAATATCTGGCTTATCCCTCTGGGGAGGCATATCAGAAAAAGCAAGGTGAGTTGTACAAACGGCTGTTGCAACCGGTTGAGTCAAAAGGGGAAGTCTCCCTGCGAAGCGCGACGGAAACGGTTGATATCCCTCCGCTTTCTGTGGCGTCTACCCCGGCAGAGTCAGCGATTGCCCAACGGAGGATGTCGGCTGAGGCGCCGGTTGCGAAACCTGAAAAATCGCCTGTCACCACGGAATTGCCACTTGAGAGCAATACGACCGGATTTGGCCGCGTTTTAACCGTCTATCCGCCTTGCTATGCCTTACTGGAATATCATAAGGGGCTGGCATTGCTTTCATTATCGGTTGCGGAGCGTTACCTGAAACAAGTGCAGTTGACGCCTTCTGAAAACGGATTACGACCACAGCCGTTATTGATTCCTCAACGACTGACGCTAAATAAATCCGAACTTATTGTGCTGACAGAACACCTAGTCTTATTGACGACCTTTGGTATCGACATTCTGGTTGAATCACAACGTGCAACGTTACGTGCGGTCCCTTTACCATTACGCCAACAAAATTTACAAAACTTGATCTCTGAACTGTTAGGCTATCTGGCCGATGGTGAAACGACAGAGCCGGAAGTTCTGGCTGCATGGATGGCAACCCGGTTGAATAGCGAACAGGAAAGCTGGAGCCATGCTCAGGCCATACAATTATTGACGGATGTAGAGCGGCTTTGCCCCCAATTGGTAAAGGCTCCTCCAGCGGAACTTTTATATACGATGGATATCAATACAGCCATCAAGGCGCTGAAGCATGAGTGATTTTGAAAAAGCGCCGTATCCGCCCGCTATTTTTATTATGGGGCCGACTGCGTCCGGCAAAACAGCGCTGGCAATGGCATTACGTCAATACCTGCCTGTAGAGTTGATTAGTGTTGATTCAGCCCTTATTTATAAAGGCATGGATATTGGTACTGCCAAACCAAGTGCGGAAGAATTGGCTCAGGCGCCTCACCGCTTGATTGATATCCTCGACCCGGCGGAAGCCTATTCCGCGGCTGATTTCCGACGGGATGCGTTGCAGGAAATGGCTCAAATCAGTGCCGCCGGGCGGATCCCCCTGTTGGTGGGGGGGACGATGCTTTATTTTAAAGCGCTGCTTGAAGGTTTATCTCCACTGCCTTCTGCCGATGCCGCTGTTCGGCAACGCATAGAAGAGCAGGCGAAGAACATTGGCTGGGAGGCTATGCATCATCAGTTAGGTGAGATAGATCCGGTTGCCGCGTCTCGGATTCATCCAAATGATCCGCAGAGACTCTCACGAGCACTGGAAGTTTTTTTCGTTTCAGGTAACACTTTAACTGAACTGACAAAAACGACGGGAGAGGCGCTGCCTTATAGAGTTCATCAGTTTGCTATTGCTCCGGCGACACGTGAATTGCTGCATCAGCGTATTGAACTGCGTTTCCACCAGATGTTAGCGGCAGGTTTTGAGGCGGAGGCCCGGGTTCTTTTTACCCGACATGATTTGCATAGGGATTTGCCTTCTATTCGTTGTGTTGGCTATCGTCAGATGTGGTCATATTTATCCGGTGATATTGGTTATGATGAAATGGTTTATCGGGGAGTTTGCGCGACACGCCAGCTTGCTAAACGACAAATGACCTGGTTGCGTGGTTGGGACAATGTCTGTTGGCTGGACAGTGAAAAATCGCAAGAAGCGTTAGGCAAGGTAATACAGGTTGTTAGTGCATCGGATGAGTGATTGTGTACAATTGGCTAGGTCTCAGCGCACGAGTTTTTACATCGTTATTTTAGAGCCATAAGGTTCTTTGTTACAAACAACAAACAAATAAGGAAAATATAGAATGGCTAAGGGGCAATCTTTGCAAGATCCGTTCCTGAACGCATTGCGTCGCGAACGCGTTCCGGTTTCGATTTATTTGGTGAATGGTATTAAGCTGCAAGGTCAGATTGAGTCTTTCGATCAGTTTGTCATTTTGTTAAAAAATACGGTTAGTCAGATGGTGTACAAACACGCCATTTCTACGGTGGTTCCATCCCGTCCGGTGTCTCATCACAGTAATAATCCAGGCACCAGCAATTACCACGGTAGTAATCCGGCTGGTCAGCAACAGCCGCAGGAAAGTGATGACGCTGAATAACGCGTATTGTCAATTCACCATGACGGGGGGAAAGAATGCATGGTTCGCATCCCCCGCTATGGTGTTTTTTGTTTGTTTGAGAGGTTATCCGCTTGTTTGACCGTTATGAAGCTGGTGAACGGGCCATACTTGTTCATATTTACTTCTCACAAGATAAAGATACGGAAGACCTGCTGGAGTTTGAGTCCCTGGTTTCTTCTGCAGGAATTGAGTCATTGCAGGTTATTACCGGCAGTCGTAAGGTGCCTCACCCCAAATATTTTGTTGGCGAAGGCAAAGCCGAAGAAATTGCTCAGGCAGTAAAAGATACAAACGCTTTTGTGGTGCTGTTTGATCATGCTTTGACACCTGCTCAGGAACGTAACCTGGAACGGTTATGCGAGTGTCGGGTGATTGACCGTACAGGGTTGATTCTGGATATTTTTGCCCAGCGTGCACGTACCCACGAAGGTAAATTACAGGTAGAGCTGGCGCAGTTGCGTCACCTTGCCACCCGGTTAGTTCGTGGCTGGACGCACCTTGAGCGACAAAAAGGGGGCATCGGTTTGCGTGGCCCGGGGGAAACCCAGCTTGAAACTGACCGCCGTTTGCTGCGCAATCGCATCAGCCAGATTTTGTCCCGTCTCGAACGGGTGGAGAAACAGCGCGAACAAGGGCGCAGGGCACGAGTCCGTGCTGATGTGCCCACGGTTTCGCTGGTGGGTTATACCAACGCCGGTAAATCCACGCTGTTTAATAAGATAACATCGGCTGGCGTGTATGTTGCCGATCAATTATTTGCCACGCTGGATCCCACATTGCGCCGTATTGAGGTGGATGATGTCGGTGATACGGTGTTGGCGGATACCGTAGGTTTTATCCGGCAGTTACCGCACGATTTGGTGGCTGCGTTTAAGGCTACATTACAGGAAACGCGTCAGGCATCTCTGTTGTTGCATGTTGTGGACGCCGCCGATCCTCGTCTTGACGAGAATATTGCCGCGGTAGATACGGTGTTGGCAGAAATTGAAGCTGATGAAATTCCTGTGCTGTTAGTAATGAATAAGATTGATATGCTGGAAGATTTTGTACCGCGTATCGATCGCAACGAAGAAAATTTACCGGTCAGAATCTGGCTTTCAGCACAAACCGGTGAAGGTATTTCGTTGCTATTTCAAGCGTTGACTGAGCGGCTGTCCGGGGAAATTGCGCAATATTCATTGAGCCTTCCCCCTCAGGCCGGACGTTTGCGCAGCCGTTTTTACCAGCTTCAGGCGATAGAAAAAGAGTGGATTGAAGAGGACGGTCATATCGGTTTGGTGGTTCGTATGCCGATTGCTGACTGGTGCCGCCTCTGTAAACAAGAACAGGAACTGACGGGCTATATTGTCTGACTGGCAGAAACTGTCTGAACGGCGAAATAGCCTGACGGACTCTGGGATATTGAACCTGAAGAACATCTATCATAAAGAATGGAGCTAAAACATGGCGTGGAATCAGCCCGGTAATAACGGACAGGACCGCGACCCGTGGGGGAGCAGCAATAATAATAGCGGCAACTCTGGCGGAAATAATAATAAAGGTGGCCGAGATCAAGGGCCACCGGATCTGGACGATATCTTCCGTAAACTGAGTAAAAAACTCAGCGATCTGGGAGGGGGAAAAGGCGCTGGCTCCAGCAACGGCGGGACTTCTGGGGGTTCTGGCCTTGGGGATCGCGTTGTCGGCATTGTCGCGGTTGCGGCTGTCGTCATCTGGGCAGCCAGTGGTTTTTATACCATCAAAGAAGCAGAGCGTGGTGTGGTAACGCGCTTTGGTAAATTCAGCCATCAGGTTGAACCCGGTCTTAACTGGAAGCCAACATTTATTGATTCTGTCAGAGCCGTTAACGTGGAATCCGTACGTGAACTGGCAACGTCTGGCGTGATGCTGACGTCGGACGAGAACGTGGTTCGCGTTGAAATGAACGTTCAGTACCGTGTGACGGAACCTGAACGTTATCTGTTTAGCGTGACGAATGCGGATGATAGCCTGCGTCAGGCGACAGACAGCGCTTTGCGTGGCGTGATCGGTAAATACACGATGGATAAGATCCTGACTGAAGGTCGAACAGTCGTGCGTACTGACACTCAGCGTGTGCTTGAAGAAACGGTACGTCCTTACAATATGGGGATAACCCTGCTGGACGTTAACTTCCAGACTGCTCGTCCGCCGGAAGAAGTCAAGGCCGCGTTTGACGACGCCATTGCCGCCCGTGAAAACGAGCAGCAATACATTCGTGAAGCAGAAGCCTATGCGAATGAGGTTCAGCCGCGCGCCAATGGTCAGGCCCAGCGTATTCTGGAAGAGTCGCGTGCTTATAAAACCCGCACCGTTCTGGAAGCTCAGGGTGAAGTGGCCCGTTTTGCCAAAGTGTTGCCAGAATATATCGCCGCCCCTGAAATTACTCGTGAGCGTTTGTATATCGAAACGATGGAGCGTGTTCTGAGCCATACCCGTAAGGTGTTGGTTAATGACAAAGGCGGGAACCTGATGGTGTTGCCGCTGGATCAGATGCTGCGCGGACAAGGCAGCGGCGATAATACGCCAGGCAACAGCAGTAGCGCCAATCCGTTGCGTTTGCCTGCAACGGGTAACAGCGGGGCGAGCACCAGCCAGACACGAAGCAGCAACAACGGAAATATCATGGATCAGCGCAGAGCAAATGCGCAACGTGATGACCTCACTCGAGTAGGGAGAGAATAATTAATGCGTAAGCCCTTACTATTTATCCTGATCCTGGTACTGGTGGTGGTCTATGCGTCACTGTTTGTGGTGCAGGAAGGCCAGCGTGGCATCGTGATGCGTTTCGGTAAAGTATTGCGTGATGATGAAAACAAGCCGCTGATTTATGTACCGGGGTTACAGTTTAAGATCCCGTTTATTGATTCGGTGAAGATGCTGGATGCTCGTATTCAGACGATGGAAAATCAGGCTGATCGCTTTATTACCAAAGAGCAGAAAGACCTGATCATTGATTCCTATATCAAATGGCGAATCAGCGATTTCAGCCGTTATTATCTGGCGACCGGCGGCGGTGATGTTTCTCAGGCGGAAGTGCTGTTGAAACGTAAATTCAGCGACCGTCTGCGTTCAGAGATTGGCCGTCTGGATCTAAAAGGCATCGTTACCGATTCGCGTGGTCAGTTGATGACCGATGTGCGTGACGCATTGAATACCGGGACGGGCGAAACAACCGAAGCGGATAACGCCATTGCTTCAGCAGCGGCCCGTGTTGCAGAGGAAACGACCGGCACCCAACCGCACGTTAACCCGAACAGTATGGCTGCGCTGGGCATCGAAGTAATTGATGTGCGGATTAAACAGATTAACCTGCCGACAGAAGTGTCTGATGCCATTTACCAACGTATGCGTGCAGAACGTGAAGCGGTAGCACGTCGCCATCGTTCACAAGGTCAGGAAGAAGCCGAGAAGTTAAAAGCGGCTGCCGATTATGAAGTCACCCGCACACTGGCGGAAGCCGAGCGTCAGGGGCGAATTACCCGCGGTGAAGGCGATGCGGAAGCGGCGAAGTTGTTTGCCAACGCATTCAGCGAAGATCCTGATTTCTACTCTTTCATTCGTAGCTTGCGTGCGTATGAAAGCAGCTTCAGTTCTAATCAGGATATAATGGTGCTGAGTCCGGACAGTGATTTCTTCCGCTATATGAAATCGCCGGATACGACGCTCCGTCGTTAAGTCTCTTTTCGCGTAAAACCAACTAAAGCCCGTGTATACGGGCTCAGACCATTGACAAAGTTCCTTATTAGGGAGAGCGTGCTGAGGGGTCGTAGCGGCGTAAGCCGCCGGAGCGCCCCTCGGTACGCTAGGCCCGTGTATCTCAGGCATACAGGCTACTTTGTCAGCAACCTCAGCCCGTGTATACGGGCTTTTTTATGGCGGGCTATCCTGCCCGCCACCCTCCGGGCCGTCGCAGGCGACGTTTAAAATCGCTCCCGGCGATTTTTTTATGGAGTTTTGTTATGAATACAACCGTGTGGATGGCTCTGGGACTGGTGCTGATTATCGAAGGGCTTGGCCCCTTGCTGTTTCCCCGTATCTGGCGGCGAATGATTTTGGCAATGGCGCAGTTGCCTGATAACACATTACGGCGTTTTGGCGGTGGAATAGTGGTTGCTGGATGTGTTGTCTACTATATGTTGCGTAGCCGCATGGGCAGTTAAAATTCATCTGAAAAATGTGCGCAAACGTGTGCTAAAAGTACTGAAAACGAGCAAGTGAGATGTTAGAATCCTTTTTTAAGCAACCTGGTGATTCTTGAGATGGGTAAGAACGTCGTCGTACTGGGCACCCAATGGGGTGACGAAGGTAAAGGCAAGGTCGTCGACCTGCTGACTGAACGGGCT
The DNA here is from genome assembly GCF_003666245.1 of Brenneria alni. Lineage (GTDB taxonomy): Bacteria > Pseudomonadota > Gammaproteobacteria > Enterobacterales > Enterobacteriaceae > Brenneria > Brenneria alni. The sequence continues at coordinate 202,868 of NZ_MJLZ01000001.1, read as the reverse complement.
AAATATGTTGTGCGCTACCAAGGTGGTCACAATGCTGGCCATACTCTGGTTATCAACGGTGAAAAAACCGTTCTTCATTTAATTCCCTCGGGTATTCTGCGTGAAAATGTCGTCAGCATCATCGGCAACGGTGTTGTGTTGGCGCCTGATGCGCTGATGAAAGAAATAACCGATCTTGAAGCGCGTGGCGTTCCGGTACGCGAGCGCTTGCTGCTTTCTGAGGCTTGTCCGTTAATTCTCCCTTATCATGTCGCGTTGGATAACGCACGGGAGAAAGCGCGTGGCGCTAAGGCAATTGGCACGACGGGGCGCGGTATTGGTCCGGCTTACGAAGATAAAGTTGCCCGCCGCGGTCTGCGTGTTGGCGATCTGTTCGATAAGCAAACTTTTGCCGTTAAGTTGAAAGAGATCGTTGAATACCATAATTTCCAACTGGTTAACTATTATAAAGTCGACGCGGTTGACTACCAGAAAGTGCTGGATGAAGTATTGGCGATCGCTGACATCCTTACCGGCATGGTGGTTGATGTTTCCGACCTGCTGTATAAAGCCCATCTGCGTGGCGAGTTTGTTATGTTTGAAGGTGCGCAGGGTACGCTGCTGGATATTGATCACGGTACCTATCCGTATGTGACCTCTTCAAATACCACGGCAGGCGGTGTTGCTACCGGTTCCGGCCTGGGCCCACGTTACGTTGATTACGTCCTGGGTATTGTAAAGGCTTATTCTACTCGCGTTGGTGCCGGCCCATTCCCGACCGAACTGTTTGATGATGTTGGCGAGTATCTTTCCCAGAAAGGGAATGAGTTCGGTGCGACTACCGGTCGTCGTCGTCGTACTGGCTGGCTGGATGCGGTTGCGGTTCGCCGTGCGGTACAGATCAACTCCCTGTCAGGTTTCTGCATGACCAAACTGGATGTGCTGGATGGTCTGAAAGAAGTCAAAATCTGTGTTGGATACCGTATGCCTGATGGCCGTGAAGTGGATACCACTCCGCTGGCGGCAGAGGGCTGGGAAGGTATTGAAGCGATTTATGAAACGTTACCCGGCTGGTCCGAAAGCACTTTTGGCGTGCAAGAGCGCAGCAAATTGCCGCAGGCGGCGCTGAACTACATTAAACGGGTGGAAGAAGTGACCGGCGTTCCGGTTGATATTATTTCCACCGGCCCGGATCGTAACGAAACGATTATTCTGCGCGATCCGTTTGACGCTTAATCTGCCGATCGATATGCATAAGAAAAAAAGGACGGATTTCCCGTCCTTTTTGCTGGTTGCTATTTTTCTGCGGCGATTTCTGCTAACGCTTTATTCTTCAATGCATCCAACAACTTATTATGGATGTCACTGAACCCCCCGTTACTCATTACCAGAATGTGATCGCCTGGCTGGGCCGTTTTCATAATCATGTCCACCAGCATGTCGATATCGGCGCTCCAGTGTGCTGGCTGCATGCAGGATTCAGCCACTTCGGCGACCTGCCAGGGAATATGCTGGGGCTGGAATAAAAAGACCTCATCGGCGCGACCCAGTGATGGGGCGAGTTCGTTTTTACACATTCCCATCTTCATAGTATTGGATCGGGGTTCAAGCACCGCCAGAATGCGGGCTGTCCCGCCGACTTTGCCACGCAGGGCGGCCAATGTCGCCAGTATCGCGGTAGGATGGTGAGCAAAATCATCATATACAGTAACGCCGTGTGCGCTACCACGTAATTCAAGGCGGCGGCGGGCATTAATAAACCCGCCCAGCGCACGGCAGGCATCAACAGGAAGCACGCCGACGTGATGTGCTGCGGCAATGGCCATCAGTCCGTTATGCATGTTGTGTTCGCCAACCAAACCCCAGTGCACTTCACCGACCTGTTCACCATTCAGATAAACCTGATACTCGCTGGCATCGGTGGATACTTTCTTCGCTCTCCAGACGCCCTCTTCACCGACCAGTTCCTGCTCACTCCAGCATCCCATCGCCATAACCTGTTTCAAGTGAACATCGTTGGTCGGCAGGATGATTTTCCCACTGCCGGGCACCAGACGCACAAGATGGTGGAACTGTTTCTGGATGGCTTTCAGATCGTCGAAAATATCGGCATGGTCAAACTCCAGGTTATTCAGAACCAGGGTGCGGGGGCGGTAATGAACGAATTTAGACCGTTTGTCAAAGAAGGCGCAATCATATTCATCGGCCTCGATCACCATAAACGGGCTATCGCCTAAACGTGCCGAGACGGTAAAGTTTCCCGGTACGCCTCCAATCACAAAACCCGGCTGATAACCGCAATCTTCCAGAATCCAGGTGACCATTCCCGCCGTGGTGGTCTTGCCGTGGGTCCCGGCAACTGCAATCACCCAGCGATCGCGCAGGACATAATCATGTAGCCACTGTGGCCCGGACACATAAGGCAGTCCTTGTTCCAGCATGGCTTCTACACAAGGGTTGCCACGCGTCATCGCATTGCCCACAATCAGCAGATCGGGCGCCGGTTCGAGCTGAGTAGGATCGTATCCCTGAATCAGCGTGATCCCCTGTTCTTCCAGTAAGGTACTCATGGGAGGATAAACGTTCGCATCTGAACCTGTTACCTGATGCCCTAACGAGCGGGCCAGCAGCGCCAGACCGCCCATAAAAGTGCCGCAGATACCTAAAATATGAATACGCATACAGTTTCCATCTATAACAGTGAGTCTGTGCACATTCTACCGCTATGAATCCGTCATAAGAAATGGATTTGACTAGGAACTCACTTTCCCTTTGGGCTACACTGCATACGCAAACTTTGGCGGTATATCTATGAGACCGCCTTTTATCCGCAGACTCTGGAATAGTGTTATGAAAACGTTAGGCGAATTTATCGTCGAAAAACAGCACGATTTCTCTCATGCCACTGGTGAGCTTACCGCGCTGCTGTCAGCGATTAAACTGGGTGCCAAAATCATTCACCGCGATATTAACAAAGCGGGCCTGGTTGATATCTTGGGTACCAGCGGTATTTCCAATATTCAGGGTGAAGTACAGATGAAGCTCGATCTGTACGCCAATGAGAAATTGAAAGCGGCTTTAAAAGCGCGTGGTGAAGTTGCCGGTATTGCTTCTGAAGAAGAGGATGATATTGTCATTTTCGAAGGCGATCGGGCTGAAAACGCTAAATATGTGGTTTTGATGGATCCGCTGGATGGATCTTCTAACATTGATGTTAACGTATCCGTTGGCACCATATTCTCTATTTACCGCCGTATCACCCCTCTGGGACAGTCGGTTACGGAAGAGGATTTCCTGCAACCGGGTAATAAACAGGTTGCCGCAGGCTACATTGTTTATGGTTCTTCCACCATGCTGGTGTACACCACCGGTCACGGCGTACATGCGTTTACCTACGACCCGTCTCTTGGTGTGTTCTGCCTGTCACATGAAAAAGTTTGCTTCCCGGAAAAAGGGAATATGTACTCCATCAACGAAGGCAACTACATCAAGTTTCCCCAGGGAGTGAAGAAATACATTAAATACTGTCAGGAGCAGGACGAAGCGACGTTGCGTCCTTATACCTCACGCTATATCGGCTCTCTGGTGGCGGATTTTCACCGTAACCTGCTGAAAGGCGGCATTTATCTCTATCCAAGCACGGCGAGTTACCCGAAAGGCAAACTTCGTCTGTTGTACGAATGCAACCCGATGGCGTTTCTGGCGGAACAGGCGGGGGGTAAAGCCAGCGATGGTAAAAACCGGATTCTGGACATTACGCCGGAGAGGCTGCACCAGCGTTCGCCTTTCTTTGTGGGGACGGAATCGATGGTTAATGACGTGGAACGTTTTATCCGTGACTTCCCGGATGAATAACTAACAGGCTCCTTCCTCGTCTTAATCCGGGATACCGGAGAAATAAAGGTAACCCGGCAGTGTGCCCTGATTATGGGGCACACGGATGCTAAATGTTCTTCCCTTACTGATTTTGCCCTTCAAACCAGCTTTCCAAAATAATAACTGCTGATACGGCATCAACGCTGCCCTTATCCAACGCCCGGAAGCCGCCGCGTTCAAATAGATCGGCACGCGCTTCCACCGTGCTCAGTCGTTCGTCATGAAGGACAATCTGAACACCGAAACGGCCATGCAGGCGATTGGCGAATTTTCGTGCTCGTGCAGTGAGCGGCTGTTCTGTGCCGTCCATATTGAGCGGCAGGCCCACCACCACCAGCGCCGGTTGCCATTCTGACAACAGCTTTTCTATTTTTTGCCAGTCGGGTATGCCGTCCTGTGCTTTAAACGACGTCAGCGGACGGGCCGTACGCGTTATCTCCTGGCCGATAGCAACGCCAATGCTTTTGGTTCCGAAATCAAAGGCAAGAATGGTTCGGCTTGACATCAGGCGTGCCCTGCTTCTGCGGCGATATTATAAATATCAACCCCCATTTTTTTTGCGGCGGCACGCCAGCGTTCCGCAATCGGCGTGTGAAACAAGATCTCTTTATCCGCCGGTGTGGTCAGCCAGGCGTTGTCCAGCAGTTCGTTTTCGAGCTGGCCTTTATCCCAGGCGGAATAGCCCAGTGCAACCAGCGTGTTTTTGGGTTGATCCGCGGTTCCCAATGTCTCCAGCACATCTTTCGAGGTGGTGATCATGGTGTCCCCTGAAATACCGATGCTTGAACCAAAACCAGAGCAAGGCGTATGCAGGATAAATCCGCGATCGTCAGCCAACGGCCCGCCTGCAAAAACAGGCTTATCCAGGCGGATCGACGGATCACGTGGTGTTGGGTCTATCTTCAGCTTTTTTAGCACATTTTCCACAGTAAACTGTTCCATCGGTTTGTTGATGATCAACCCCATGGCGCCGTCTTTATTATGTTCGCAGATATAGACCACCGAACGCCTAAATACCGGATCCTGTAGTGCTGGCATAGCAATGAGAAAGTGATGCTGTAGATTCATTATGTGTTTTTATCAATCTCTGTCGGCGTTTGATAATCGGCCCGCCAACAAAAGACGAGCCGGGCGTTCAGGCATTCTGGCTGAAGATATCGCCGGTGAATGCATCAGTTGTTGCGCGCAGCCAGACGTTTTTCAATCGCATTCATCAGCATTCCGGTGATAGAGACATCCGGGTACGCCGCTTCGATTTCACGTACGCAGGTTGGGCTGGTGACATTGATTTCCGTCAGACGATCGCCAATGATATCCAAACCAACAAAAATCAGTCCTTTCTGCTTCAGCGTTGGGGCAACATCACGGGCGATCCGCCAGTCGCTTTCGCTCAACGGACGGGCCTCTCCACGTCCGCCAGCGGCCAGGTTACCGCGTGTTTCACCGCTTTTGGGGATACGGGCCAGGCAGTAAGGTACGGGTTCTCCGTCGATGACCAGCACGCGCTTATCACCCTCTTTAATCGCTGGTAGATAGTTCTGTGCCATACAGTAGCGGTTGCCATGTTCGGTCAACGTTTCAATGATGACCGAGACATTGGCGTCATCTTGTTTCAAACGGAAAATAGAGGCGCCGCCCATACCATCCAGCGGCTTCAGAATGACGTCGCCGTGTTTCTGGTGGAATTGACGCAGCTTATCCGCACTACGGGTCACCAGCGTATCCGGCGTCAGATGCGCGAACCAGGCGGTGAACAGCTTTTCGTTGCAGTCGCGCAGGCTCTGCGGTTTATTGACTATTAGTGTCCCTTTCTCTTCCGCACGTTCCAAAATATAGGTGGCGTAAATAAACTCCGTATCGAACGGCGGATCTTTACGCATCAGAATCACATCCAGCTCTTCCAGCGCGATATCCTGCTCGCCGGAGAAGTCATACCAGCCATCATAATCGTACTGCACGTTCAGGCGACGGGTGGTGGCGCGGGCTGCGCCCGCATGAAGATAGAGGTCGTTCATCTCCATGTAATGCAGTTCCCAGCCACGACGCTGTGCTTCCAGTAGCATGGCGAAGCTGGTGTCTTTCTTGATATTGATGGCGTCAATGGGGTCCATCACGATACCGAGTTTGATCATTATTTTCTCCTTTACCCCAGATCGCCGAAACGTACCTGTAAGGCGGTAATTGCGGTGAGCGCTGTGGTTTCTGTGCGCAAGACACGTGGCCCCAGCAGGATGTCGGTAAATCCATGTTCTGAGGTCATCGAAATTTCATTGGAGGAAAGACCTCCCTCCGGGCCGATCAGTAGCCGAACCTGGCTTACCGGCAGCGGCAAGGTATTAATACTTTGCGTTGCCCGTGGATGCAGGTTGAGTTTTAACGCCGTATCCTGCTCGGCACACCACTCTTCCAGCGTTGTGGCGGGGCGCACTTCCGGCAGGCGGTTGCGACCGCATTGCTCACAAGCGGCAATAGCAATTTTCCGCCACTGGCAGACCTTTTTTTCCAGACGTTCAGCATCGAGCTTAATACCGCAGCGTTCAGAAAGCAGGGGAGTAATAATGTTAACGCCCAGTTCAATGGATTTCTGAATGGTGAATTCCATTTTTTCGCCACGAGACATCACTTGCCCCAGATGCAGGTGTAACGGCGACTCCTTGTTTTCCAACTTACCTTCTGTGACGCGGACGCGCACACTTTTTTTACCTGCCAGCACGATTTCAGCATCAAAGATGTGATTACTGCCGTCGAATAATTGTAGCGGCTGCCCACTGTTCATTCGCAGAACACGCCCAACGTGGCTGGCGGCATCTTCGCTCAGTTCAACTTCACCACCCTTGAGCGGCAGCGGTTCGGGATGAAAAATGCGGGGTATTCGCATACTGATGTTCTGACCTTAATCATGTATTAATCTGAATCGGACTGGTTGGTGTCCAATAGCGGTAAGCCTCCGCCTGACCAACGGTGGTTTTACGGGCGAATAGCTATAGTAGGTAGACAGGCTATTGCTGGCAAGCCTGTTGAACGTAAGGGTTGTGATTCCCTTGTTTCGCGGCAATGCGCTGGTCGCGGAGACACTCCCATTGCGTGACCGGGAATTGTTTATTCCAGACTTCAAACAGTTGGGTTTGCTGGCTGGACAAACGCAGCTGATAGCGATCCCGCATATAAAAATAGGTGCGGGCGATGACGCCTCGGGCGCGGGCTGGCGGTTCCGCCAGTCTGTTTTTAAAATCGATTTTCATATCGCACTGACCGTACCGCGCTGCTCCACCATTCCATTGACCATACATGAAATTACCGCGATCGCCGTTTACTTCGCCGATGGCGGGTTGCAGATTATGTAAATCGGTTTCCATTTCACGGTATACCGGGTCTCTGCTGCAATTTTTTCTTCCGCCATTTTGCCAGCACTGACGTTGATGACCAAACTGCCAGGCGGGAACGACATGTTCCCATTCAATGCGGTGGGCGCGCAGCTCGTTTTTTCTTACCTGATAACCACAGGAGGCGAGATCCGGAATACCTTTTTTCCCTTGCCATTTGATTTCACAACCGCAGTAAAATGAACCCGGTGCGCCCTGATTGACCTTTACCGCCGCCGCCTTTGCCTGAGTGAAATTATTAATGTTTTGACCAAAGGCAGTGGCGGAAATCAGACTAAGCCCAATAGCGACGATGACGAGTGTTTTGCGTAGCATATTCCAAAATAATCCACAGGCAATAAAGCAGGCAGACTACCGGATGTGACTTCGGCAGGCAAATGCAAAAAATAGTTTTTTATACTGATAATTTTCTTTTAAATAGAATTTGTTACGATGAAACGTAATGTTATGCCGCAATGTCGACAGCGATATTCTGTTTCGCCACGCTGTACACGATTGTGACGTCGCACCGTCAACTCATGCCGCTGGCAGTCGCATCGGTAGGGAAAGGTTTTACCCTGGACTGATTTTATGGCAAAGCGATGAGTCCGTCTGGCGGGAGTCTGTAACACATGTTCCATCATCCAGCGCCATTCTTTGCCGTGCGGCGCGACTTTTCCAAAGCGGGCAAATACCAGCAGATGCGCCAACTCATGTGGCACCACTTCATCAACAAAGGTCTGCTTATTTTCCTGTAACAACACTGGGTTCAGGCGGATCTCCCAGTGTTGCAGCCAGGCGCTGCCTGCGGTGGAACCGCGTTGCTGGTAGTTAACGGCAGGTTCAGGGTAATGCGTGTTCAGGGCAAGATTAGCCAACTGTAGTTTGTCACGCAGGCAACACATCACAGCCTGGTGGTGTGCGATGGGAATTCTTGGAATGTTCATGCGAGGCAGCATAAAACGGGTGACGCAGTAGTGCAAGAGGTTGACAAAGGGCCAATGCGCGGATAAACAAAAAAACGGCGAACTATTGTTCGCCGTTCAGACTGTTCAGAAAACGTTATTACAAGCCTGCAGCTTCACGCAACTGTGCGGCTTTATCGGTTTTTTCCCACGGGAAGTGTTCACGACCAAAGTGACCGTAAGCGGCGGTTTCCTGATAGATCGGATGCAGAAGATCCAGCATCTGGATTAAACCGTATGGACGCAGATCGAAGAATTCACGTACCAGCAGAGTAAGCTGCTCAGTTGAAATTTTCTCTGTGCCGAAGTTTTCTATCATGATGGACGTCGGTTCAGCTACGCCGATAGCGTAAGACACCTGAATTTCACAACGATCGGCCAGACCGGCGGCAACAATGTTTTTAGCTACATAGCGTGCGGCATAAGCGGCGGAGCGGTCCACTTTTGATGGATCCTTACCCGAGAAAGCTCCCCCACCGTGCCGGGCAGCGCCACCGTAGGTATCCACAATAATTTTACGGCCGGTCAGACCGCAGTCACCCATTGGGCCGCCGATGACGAAACGCCCGGTCGGGTTGATGAAGAATTTTGTGCTGGCAGTGAGCCATTCAGCCGGAAGAACGGGTTTGATGATCTCTTCCATTACTGCTTCATGCAGATCTTTCTGTGCAATATCTTCGGAATGCTGAGTTGATAGAACAACCGCGTCGATACCGGCAATTTTACCGTCGTCATACAAGAACGTGACCTGGCTTTTTGCATCCGGGCGCAGCCACGGCAGCGTACCATTTTTACGCACTTCAGACTGACGTTGAACCAGACGATGGGCGTAGGTGATCGGTGCAGGCATCAGCACATCCGTCTCGTTGGTCGCGTAACCAAACATCAGGCCCTGATCGCCCGCGCCTTGTTCCAGCGGATTGCTGCGATCGACGCCTTGATTAATATCAGGAGACTGTTTGCCAATGGCGCTCAGTACCGCGCAGGAATGGGCGTCAAACCCCATTTCGGAATTAACGTAGCCAATATCGCGTATGGTGCGGCGCGTAATTTCTTCAATATCTACCCAGGCGCTGGTCGTGATTTCACCACCGACTAACACCATGCCGGTTTTTACGTAAGTTTCGCAAGCGACACGAGCCCTGGGATCTTGCTCCAGAATGGCGTCAAGGACTGCATCAGAAATCTGGTCAGCAATTTTGTCAGGATGTCCTTCAGAGACGGACTCGGACGTAAAAAGGTGTTTAGCCATGAGTTTCTTTACCTTCAAATCAAAGCCGTTAAGCAGTGTATCAGTTAATCGGTATAGATGGATTAACATCTGGATGGCTATTCTAGGTCACATTTTAGCCCCATTGCCAGCAGTTTTTAGTTTTAACTGCCCATATCGTTTTTAATCATCGGCGATTTTTTATTCTGTAATAGGCGGCTGGGATATTTTCATTTTGCTTTTCCAGTGTCATATCTGTATAAACGGCGAGCGGTTTGTTACCCGTTATACCCTGCATCTTGCAATCTAGAGGGTATATGTCGTCGTGGACTGTTTCATTGATAGCTGACCGCATACCTTGCGGCGCGCGTGGAGGTGATAGGATTAATGATCCGTTGTTTACTGAGTGTGTTGCGTTCGCAACGCTTTTCTTTTGACGCTATAGCGTCAGCCGCTCAACCCTTCTTTTTGTTTGCCCGAAGTTGCCTGTCTTTGAATTCGACACAGGACTCCAGGGCTGGTTAACCCCTGACTCTATTCCCTGGGCCAGACGCGTAGACGCTCCTCTGGCAATAATTTTCCTGTGATTTTCACAACGAGTTTTCACTGACCCGTACCACGGAGTCTGACAACGTGTTTTACACTAATAAGAGTAATAAAACGGCGGCATACTGTATTCAGCCGGGTGTTTTACTGACGATGTTTTCACTGTCGGCGCTGAATGTTACAGATAGGTTTATGCAGGCTGTTTATTCAGGTATTGATGCGATCAGCAGTATAAAAGAAGAGGTTCGTTATGTCTGACGGCATGATTCATCACGGCTCGTCAGCGACGGGTAAACATGAAAATTTGCGCTCTATGCAAGAGGTTGCCATGAATGACCGCAATGCCAGCGAAATGCTTCGTACTTATAATATTGCCTGGTGGGGTAATAATTACTACGACGTCAATGAGTTAGGGCATATCAGTGTCTGCCCGGATCCCGATGTGCCGGAAGCCCGCGTCGATCTGGCCATGCTGGTTAAGGATTTGCAGGAAGAAAACCATCAACGTTTGCCGGCACTGTTTTGCTTTCCGCAAATCCTCCAGCATCGTCTGCGCTCCATTAATGCGGCGTTTAAACAGGCACGCGAATCGTTTGGCTACCAAGGTGGTTACTTTCTGGTTTATCCCATCAAAGTTAACCAGCATCGCCGCGTCATTGAATCGCTGGTGACTTCCGGTGAGCCAATGGGGCTGGAGGCGGGTTCAAAGGCGGAGTTAATGGCGGTGTTGGGCCATGCCGGTATGACGCGTACTGTGATCGTATGTAACGGTTATAAAGACCGTGAGTACATCCGCCTGGCGTTGATCGGTGAAAAACTGGGGCACAAAGTTTATCTGGTCATTGAAAAAATGTCCGAAATTAAGCTGGTGCTGGAAGAGGCCGAGCGCCTGAACGTGGTGCCTCGTCTTGGTGTTCGTGCGCGCCTGGCCTCTCAGGGATCGGGCAAATGGCAGTCCAGCGGCGGCGAAAAATCCAAATTCGGTCTGGCGGCGGTTCAGGTGCTGCAATTGGTTGAAATGCTGCGTGCAGCCGGACGGCTGGATAGTCTACAGCTTCTGCATTTCCATCTCGGTTCCCAGTTGGCGAATATTCGTGATATTGCCACGGGAGTACGTGAGTCCGCTCGTTTCTACGTTGAATTGCACAAACTGGGTGTCAATATTCAGTGTTTCGACGTAGGGGGTGGCCTTGGGGTGGATTATGAAGGAACCCGTTCTCAGTCGGACTGCTCGGTGAACTATGGCCTGAATGAATATGCCAATAATGTGATTTGGGGGATTGGTGATGCCTGTAATGAATATGGCCTACCGCACCCAACGGTTATCACGGAGTCAGGTCGTGCGGTGACGGCACATCACACCGTACTGGTTTCCAATATCATCGGGGTAGAACGTAATGAATTCAGCGAACCTTCTGCGCCTGAAGAAGATGCCCCGCGTGCGTTAGAAAGCCTGTGGTCAACCTGGCAGGAAATTAAGCAGCCTGGCAAACGTCGTTCACTGCGTGAATGGTTGCATGATAGCCAGATGGATTTGCATGATGTGCATACCCAATATACGCACGGTATGCTGGACTTAACCCAGCGAGCGCAGGCAGAGCAACTGTATCTGAGTATCTGCCGGGAAATCCAGATGCAGTTGGATCCCAGTAATCGTGCCCATCGGCCGATTATTGATGAGCTACAGGAGCGCATGGCCGACAAGCTGTACGTGAATTTTTCGCTTTTCCAGTCTATGCCGGATGCGTGGGGAATCGATCAGTTGTTCCCGGTCATGCCGCTGGAAGGGCTGGATAAACCACCTGAGCGCCGTGCTGTATTGTTGGATATTACCTGTGATTCGGATGGCACCATCGATCATTATGTTGATGGTGATGGTATCGCAGCCACGATGCCAATGCCGCCGTATGATCCTGATAACCCGCCTTTATTGGGGTTTTTCATGGTCGGCGCTTACCAGGAAATTCTGGGGAATATGCATAACCTGTTTGGTGATACGGCGACGGTTGACGTGTTCGTTTTTCAGGATGGCTCCGTTGAGATTGAAGAATCTGACGAAGGGAATACCGTCGCGGATATGCTGGAATATGTTCAGCTCGATCCTGAAGTGTTGATGGCTCGTTTCCGCGATCAGGTAAAAGCCACCGAACTGGATGTGGAACTTCAGGCGCAGTTTCTGGAAGAGTTTGAAACCGGTCTTTATGGTTATACTTATTTAGAAGACGAATAACGTTTATCAGCAGGGGATGGGTGGTTATACGCATCCCCTTGTTTGATATTTTTCACCTCACGCCAACGACCCCACCTCACCGATATCTTTTGTTGATTCAGACGAACAAGGCGGCTTTCCGGCAATGCTCTCTCTGAAGAGAATTTTTGCAATGATCAGTAGCGAGTTCTTATCCTGAACACCATATTTATTCAGTAATCTTGATTTACTGTTCAATACTGATTTTTTATTTAGCCCAATGATTTCTGAGATTGATTCTGCGGTATAGCCCAAAATCCAATAATGAAAAACGGCATACTCTGATTTGGATAATCTGACTGGATTGAATAAATGCCGAGTATGGGGCGGTATGACGTCCAGCAATTTATAAAAAGCATCTATCGGTGATGATTTAGAAATAAGAATCGTTTTTTCATCGATACACACTGGAGGATGATAGGGTGAGTTATTGATGATAATGAATGATGCGGCCATCTCGTAAAAAGACGTCCTTACCGACTCATAATATTCTTCAAACCCTTCGCTGCTGCCATCAATGATAAAAATACACTTTTTTCTTCCTTGCGGCAGCGTAAACCTATTAGCAGGTTTTACAGATAGCATAGGCGTGCTGGATAAGACTTCTCGTAAGCCTACGATTGTAAAATGACATTTGCTGAAAATTCTGACGTCCATGATTTTTAACACATAAAAGTTTATTTAAAAAAAGAACATAAACCAATAATGATTGTTAATGTTGCCCGTGTTGTTCAATCGTTAAAAAATGTTAATTTAAGGTGTTTTTTAAATCTCTATAAAATGGATATCTTGGAAAAGCGTCGGAATGGCAAAACATTTAATCTGTATCGTTATGATTATATTAGTAAATTTTTTATCATGTGTTTCATAGTATGATTGATTTGTAAAATCATTGCTATCTTTAAATAGATCGATACAACCTATTAAAAGCATCATCTTACAGAGATTAATTATCATTTAAACCTATCGTTTTTATTTTTTGATTGGCTTAACCTATCAAAAAACATGTAGACCACCCTATTATTGTGGTGCTGCATTAAGTTGATAAGCGTATTTACATGATGCATTACCTGATATTAGTTCAGTAGCGAGAAACCAGCGACAGGCTTTCATTAAGGCGCCCGAAGATATCAGACGCCGGATGGATGAATTGCTTTCAGCGGCTAATGGTAATTAAACCCGGAAAATATTACTTTTCAGAAGCAATACGTTCACGAATATGTTTAGCTCGTTCTTCTGATGATGGATGGGAATCAAACATGCTGCTTTGACGCCCGGCATCCAGCTTGGCCAATTTCTCAAAGCTGGTTGCCAGCCCTTCAGGCTTGATTCCACGTTTCTTCAAGAGATCAAACGAATAATCATCGGCCTGCTTCTCTTGTACCTGCGAAAATTGTGCATTGACCAGTTTTTCACCCAGATCGGCAAGTTGAGATTGCGATAAAGTGGCCGCGACACCGCCAGCGGAAGCGATAGCGGTACGTGTTGCTGTCGCTGCGTAAGCAATCTGCATTGCTTTACGAGTGTGTCCGAGTGAAACGTGACCCATTTCATGGCCCAGAACCCCCTCGATCTCATTATCTGTCATGATATCCATCAGGCCGCTGTAAACCCGGATACAGCCATTAGCCATCGCCCAGGCGTTCACATCTTCTGTCAGATAGACTTTATAGTTGGCTGGCGTGCCGTCGATGTTGTGGCCTAACGCATCGGCAATTTTATCCAGCCGCTTGGTGTATTCGCTGCTGGCGGGCGCAACTTTCCCTTCTTTATCCATTTGCTCACAGGATTGTGTGCTGAGAGTTTTCACCTGTTCGTCACTCAGGGTGGCAGCCTGAAAAGCCTGGGCGCCGGACTGCATCAATGTGCTGGTGTCAAGGTTTTGGCAACCACTTAATAATGTGGTGATACACAGTGCCAGCAAAGAAGTGCGGATTGTCATAATATCATCTTCCTACGATAGTGATGCAGTATATTGGGTTGTATATATTAAAGAAAAAGCGAACGGAATGATAACTGAAAAGCATCATTCATAGGAGGGAATTGTGATTTATGTCCAGCGTTAACCATAAGATAAAGCATAATAAATGGCAGTGTGGTCAACGGTTGGATCGCCAGAAAAATAGTGGCCGATTTGTTAGTCATCAAATCCTTTTTTTTGCATACAGTTCCATGTGCATTCACCTTGATTTTGATGTACATTTGTAATCATATTTTCTTTGCCTTTCTTATATAACACATTGATTAATATATCGTATGTCTGACAAGACATCTGTTCAATCCGATCTGGAGTAAAGCATGTCCTCTCGTAAAGAACTTGCCAATGCTATCCGTGCGCTGAGTATGGATGGTGTACAAAAAGCGAAATCCGGTCATCCGGGCGCCCCGATGGGCATGGCGGATATCGCCGAAGTCCTGTGGCGCGATTACCTTAACCATAACCCTGTTAACCCACACTGGGCTAACCGCGACCGCTTTGTGCTGTCCAACGGTCATGCCTCAATGCTGATTTACAGCCTGCTGCACCTGACTGGCTATGATCTGTCCATAGAAGAGTTGAAAAACTTCCGTCAGTTGCATTCCAAAACCCCCGGCCACCCGGAATACGGTTACACCGCTGGCGTGGAAACCACTACGGGGCCGCTGGGCCAGGGCATTGCCAACGCAGTCGGCTTGGCGATTGCCGAGCGCACGCTGGCTGCACAGTTTAACCGCCCCGGCCATGAGATTGTTGACCATCATACCTATACTTTCCTGGGTGATGGCTGCATGATGGAAGGGATTTCCCACGAGGTCTGCTCGCTGGCGGGCACCATGAAACTTGGTAAGTTGACCGCGTTTTATGATGACAACGGCATCTCTATTGACGGCCACGTTGAGGGCTGGTTTACCGATGATACGGCCGCTCGTTTTGAAGCCTATGGCTGGCATGTGATACGCGGTGTGGACGGTCACGATGCGGAGGCCATCAAGCGCGCCATCAGCGAAGCCCGGCTGGTTACCGACAAACCGTCACTGCTGATGTGCAAAACGGTAATCGGTTTCGGTTCACCGAACAAGGCCGGTACTCACGACTCACACGGTGCGCCGCTGGGCGACAGCGAAGTCGCGGCGTCCCGCGAGCAACTGGGTTGGAAATACCCTCCGTTTGAAATTCCACCAGAGATTTACGCCGAGTGGGATGCGAAAGCCGCCGGCCAGCGTAAAGAAGCCGCCTGGGATGCGTCATTTGCTGCTTATGCCAGCGCTTACCCGGATCTGGCCGCGGAATTTAAGCGCCGTACTGACGGTACTTTGCCGGATAATTGGCAGGCTGACGCCCAGAAATTCATTGAGCAGTTGCAAGCTAATCCGGCAAAAATTGCCAGCCGTAAGGCTTCGCAGAATACGCTGGAAGCCTACGGTAAACTCCTGCCTGAGTTTTTGGGCGGTTCCGCCGACCTGGCTCCAAGCAACCTGACCATCTGGTCTGGCTCCAAATCGCTGGATAAAGATCATGCCGGCAACTATATCCACTACGGTGTGCGCGAGTTCGGTATGACGGCGATTGCTAACGGCATTGCGTTGCACGGTGGTTTCGTGCCCTATACCGCTACGTTCCTGATGTTTGTGGAATATGCACGTAATGCCGTGCGTATGGCGGCGCTGATGAAAATCCGCAGCATTTACGTTTATACCCATGACTCCATTGGTCTGGGTGAAGACGGCCCGACTCACCAGCCGGTTGAACAGTTAGCCAGTCTGCGTGTGACGCCCAATATGAGTACCTGGCGTCCGGCAGATCAGGTGGAAACGGCAGTGGCGTGGAAATATGCCATTGAGCGGCAGGATGGTCCAACGGCGCTGATCCTGTCGCGTCAGAATCTGGCTCAACAAGAGCGTACCGCGCAGCAATTGGCTGATGTGGCGAAAGGCGCGTATGTGCTGAAAGACAGCGCTGGTCAGCCGGATGTGATCCTGATTGCCACCGGTTCTGAAGTAGAACTGGCGGTGGGGGCATACGACAAGCTGACGGCGGAAGGGCACAAGGTTCGCGTGGTATCGATGCCGTCCACCGACGCATTCGACAAGCAGGATGCAGCCTACCGTGAAGCGGTGCTGCCGAAAGCGGTATCGGCACGTGTGGCGATTGAAGCGAGTATCGCGGACTACTGGTACAAGTATGTCGGTCTGAACGGTGACATCGTCGGTATGCACAGCTTCGGTGAATCCGCCCCGGCAGAGCTGCTGTTTGAGGAATTCGGCTTCACGGTCGATAACGTGGTGGCAAAGGCCAAGGCGTTGTTAAAGTAAGTTCCGAGCCCGTGCGATTTTCTGCACAAGTGAAATAGTCATCAAGGCCGCCTGGGTTATCAGGCGGCATTTTTATGCCGGGCGTCCTGCCCGGCCCCCTTCGGGCCGCCGCAAGCGGCGTTTAAAATCACTCCCGATGATTTTTTATGCCGGGCGTCCTGCCCGGCCCCCTTCGGGCCGTTGCTGCGCAACGTCGGCATTTTATGACATACGTCACTCTTCTGGCGCTTGTCGAGTGAGAATATTTCTTTTACCGCTTAATTCGTTTATGCTAGCTGAAGCGTTTCAGTTGTGATGTCGGCTGCATTTCTTTAACTGTTGCCAAATCGTCTTTTCGGATGGAAAGCAAGGGCGTATCAGAAGCCGTTTATTCCTTACAGTGTACTGGCTTTGCCCAAAGTAATTGACGTTGCGGCCAATAACGCTGCACCTTCAAACAAGAAGAATATATCCTATGAGAATGACATGTTAATCATTACACAGGGAATTGCATGACAATCCGTATTGCGATAAACGGTTTTGGCCGCATAGGCCGCAGTATCTTACGTGCATTGTATGAATCGGGCCGCCGGGCTGAGATCGCGGTGGTGGCAATTAATGAGCTGGCTAGTGCAGAAGGGATCGCTCACCTGCTTAAGTATGATTCCAGCCATGGTCGTTTCTCCTGGGATGTTCGTCAGGAAGGCGATCAACTGTACGTTGGAGATGATTGCATCCGGTTGTTGCATCAGGCCGATATCCAACAGTTGCCGTGGCGTGAACTCAGCGTTGACGTGGTGCTGGATTGCAGTGGGGTATACGGCAGCCGTGAAGATGGCGAAGCGCATCTTACTGCGGGTGCGAAGAAAGTGCTTTTTTCGCATCCGGGAACGGCTGATTTGGATGCCACCGTCGTATTTGGCGTTAACCATCAATGTTTAAAAACCGAGCACCGCATCGTATCGAACGCTTCCTGCACAACCAATTGCATTATTCCAATCATTAAGCTGCTGGATGACGCGTTTAGTATTGAAAATGGAACGGTGACGACGATCCACTCGTCGATGAATGATCAACCGGTGATTGATGCCTACCATCATGATCTGCGACGCACTCGTGCCGCCAGTCAGTCTATCATTCCGGTGGACACCAAGCTGGCAGTAGGAATAACCCGGATTTTCCCGCAGTTTCTTGATCGTTTTGAGGCGATATCCGTTCGGGTTCCGACCATTAATGTCACGGCAATTGACTTAAGTGTGAGTGTGAAAAAAGCAGTAAATGTGAATGAAATTAACGCGCTTTTGCAAAAATCAGCGCATGAAGCATTTCGTGGTATAGTTGACTACACCGAATTGCCGTTAGTTTCGGCTGATTTTAACCATGATCCGCACAGTGCTATTGTTGATGGTACGCAGACGCGGGTTAGCGGGCAGCATCTGATCAAAACATTGGTCTGGTGCGATAACGAATGGGGTTTCGCCAACCGAATGTTGGATACCACACGGGCGATGGCGGCCTGCGGTTTCTAGTACGACGGTATTGGTCAGTGGCCAATGTCTCGCTCAAGCAACTTTATAAGAGAATCAACAAGAGGATTCACCATGTCTGTAATTAAGATGACCGATCTGGATCTGGCTGGCAAACGTGTACTGATCCGTGCGGATCTGAATGTGCCGGTAAAAGAAGGTAAAGTGACGTCTGATGCGCGTATCCGCGCTTCTCTGCCGACTATCGAGATTGCCCTGAAACAGGGGGCTCGCGTGATGGTGACTTCCCATCTGGGGCGTCCGACCGAAGGAGAATACAACGAAGAGTTTTCTCTGCTGCCGGTTGTTAATTACCTGAAAGATAAATTGTCTGCTCCGGTACGTCTGGCAAAAGATTATCTGGATGGCATAGACGTTGCCGAAGGTGAGTTGGTTGTTCTGGAAAACGTACGCTTCAACAAAGGCGAGAAGAAAGACGACGAAGTTCTGTCCAAAAAATATGCTGCGTTGTGTGATGTGTTTGTTATGGATGCATTCGGCACCGCGCACCGCGCTCAGGCATCGACACACGGTGTGGGTAAATTTGCACCTATCGCTTGTGCGGGCCCTCTGCTGTCCGGTGAATTGGAAGCGTTAGGTAAAGCGTTGGGCAACCCGGCTCGTCCGATGGTGGCCATTGTTGGCGGTTCAAAAGTTTCAACCAAGCTGACAGTGCTTGACTCTCTGTCCAAAATTGCAGACCAACTGATTGTTGGCGGTGGCATCGCGAATACCTTTGTTGCAGCGCAAGGCCATAATGTGGGTAAATCGCTGTACGAGGCGGATCTGATCCCTGAAGCGAAGAAACTGCTGGAAACCTGCGATATCCCCGTTCCGACTGATGTTCGCGTGGCGACGGAATTCTCTGAAACTGCTGCGGCAACCCTGAAATCTGTCACTGCGATTAAAGACGATGAGCAGATTCTGGATCTGGGCGATGTTTCCGCCGAACGTCTGGCGGAAATTCTGAAAAGCGCCAAGACTATTCTGTGGAATGGCCCTGTTGGCGTATTTGAATTCCCGAATTTCCGTAAAGGTACGGAGATTGTTGCCAGAGCCATTGCAGAAAGTGAGGCATTCTCCATCGCTGGCGGTGGCGACACATTGGCAGCGATAGACCTGTTTGGTATTGCCGACAAAATTTCCTATATTTCTACTGGCGGGGGCGCTTTCCTGGAGTTCGTTGAAGGGAAAAAACTGCCTGCGGTCGTTATGCTGGAAGAGCGCGGCAAACAGTAATGATTCAAGCAGAGCGCATCGTCTCTGCTTTGTGGTTGTCCCGGCGGTTTGTGTCAGGACAACCCCTAACTGAATGATTGATTTTTTAACCCCCCCACGGCCAACGAAACAGGACACGTAATATGTCTAAAATTTTTGATTTCGTAAAACCTGGTGTCATCACTGGTGATGACGTTCAGAAAGTTTTCGCAGTAGCAAAAGAAAACAAATTCGCCCTGCCAGCAGTAAACTGTGTCGGTACCGACTCAATTAATGCCGTGCTGGAAGCCGCAGCCAAAGTACGTGCGCCGGTGATTGTTCAATTCTCTAACGGCGGTGCTGCATTTATCGCGGGTAAAGGTTTGAAAGCAGAAGGTCAGCAAGCGGCTATTCTGGGTGCGATTTCTGGTGCGCATCATGTTCATCAGATGGCGGAATATTACGGTGTACCGGTTATTCTGCATACTGACCACTGCGCCAAAAAATTGCTGCCCTGGCTGGACGGGCTGCTGGATGCAGGTGAAAAACATTTTGCCGCGACGGGTAAACCGCTGTTCTCTTCCCACATGATCGATTTGTCGGAAGAGTCACTGGAAGAAAACATTGAAATCTGTAGCAAATACCTGACTCGCATGGCGAAACTGGATATGACGCTGGAGATCGAACTTGGCTGTACCGGTGGTGAAGAAGATGGCGTGGACAATAGCCATCTGGATAACTCCGCGCTGTACACTCAGCCAGAAGACGTGGCTTATGCCTACGAAAAACTGAATGCCATCAGCCCGCGAATCACCATTGCTGCTTCTTTCGGCAACGTTCACGGTGTTTACAAGCCGGGTAACGTACAGCTGACACCCAAAATCCTGCGTAACTCTCAGGATTACGTCTCTGAAAAATACAATCTGCCGCACAACAGCCTGGATTTTGTGTTCCACGGCGGTTCCGGTTCTTCCGCGGCGGAAATTGAAGAGGCAGTGGGTTACGGCGTGGTTAAGATGAACATTGATACCGACACCCAATGGGCTACCTGGGAAGGAATTCTGCACTACTACCAGAAAAACGAAGGGTATCTGCAAGGCCAGTTGGGCAACCCGGAAGGCGCCGATAAGCCGAACAAGAAATACTACGATCCGCGTGCATGGTTGCGTGCCGCACAAAACACTATGGTCGCACGTTTAGAGCAAGCCTTTAAAGAACTGAACGCGGTAGACGTTCTTTAACTAAGATTCTTAAAGGTTTATCGCTAAGGCTCCTGCGGGGGCCTTAATTTTATACAGATTTCGCCGCAGATTGCGGTTTTTGGTGTGAAAGTGATGCTCTCTCACAGAGCGCAAGAAACAGGAGTCATTAAATGGAAGAACTGAATGTTGGTGTAGAAAAGGCGACAGGCTGGCTGGTTACCCATCAGGATATATTATTACAGTATGCGGTTAACATCGTTGCCGCGTTGGTTATCCTCACTGTTGGTCTGATTGTGGCCCGCGTGTTGTCAGGGGCGCTGAATAAAGTGATGGTGAGACGTTCTATCGACTCAACGGTAGCGGATTTCCTCGCGGCACTGGTGCGCTATGGCATTATTGCGTTTACGCTGATTGCGGTACTGAGCCGGGTTGGCGTACAAACAGCATCGGTTATCGCCGTGTTGGGTGCTGCGGGTCTGGCCGTCGGTCTGGCATTGCAGGGCTCATTGTCCAACCTTGCCGCTGGCGTATTGCTGGTGATGTTCCGTCCTTTTCGCACCGGCGAGTGGGTGGATCTGGGCGGTGTGGCCGGATCGGTGACACAGGTTCAGATTTTCTCCACCACGCTGCGCACGGCTGACGGTAAAATCATCGTAGTGCCGAATGGCAAGATCATTGCTGGCAATATCATCAATAGCTCACGTGAGCCTGATCGCCGTACCGAAATTGTTGTCGGCGTGGCATACGATGCGGATATCGATGTGGTTAAAAAGCTGCTGGGTGATATTGTGGCGGCGGATAAACGTATTCAGCATGAAAAGGGCGTGACCATTCGTCTGAATGAGATGGCTGCGTCATCCCTGAATTTTGTGGTGTGGGTCTGGACAACTAACGGCGATGCCCAGGCGGTTTACTGGGATCTGCTGGAAAGCTTTAAACGGGTGCTGGACGAAAATCGTATCGGTATTCCTTACCCGCAGATGGATATTCATCTACATCATGTTGATCCGCAGGTAAAAAACTGATTTATCATCTTATTCATCCGGGGAACATATTCCCGGATAATGTATTGCGCTAAAATATCCGCTCTATGCGTAAAAAAGGGAATCTTTTAGGGCAAGTGACCGCCTGAAAGGTGAAAAATGTTCTCTGGTTATGTTATACATTACCCCTCCCATTATCTCCGTTTGCCTGATATCTACAAAATGAAGCTAGATCACAAGCTGTATCTGCACACAGTTGCTATTTTTCTTTTTGCACTCTTTTTGCCTTACATCGGACACAATATTCTTACTTCCAGTCAGGAAATAGTGGAGTTCATCGAACTGTTCCAGTCTCTTTGGCTGTTATTCGGCGCGTTATTTACCTGGTTTTATATCAAGACGCTACAGGACGACAGAGATAAGCAAATTTTCTGGTTATGGAGCGTCATTTGGTGGCTATTACTCTTTGGCCGTGGAATCAATTGGGGACGGAACTATCTGCCGGATGTGCCGAAGTCCTATTTTCGCTTGGTATCTGTTGTATTGATAGGGATTACTGTGCTGATGCTTATCCTCCCTGCTGTCAGGCGTGAAATTATCCGTCGTTTTCGAACAGAAGCCTTTCCAGTTTGGGATGGAGTATTGATGGTGGTCTATTTTCTGATTTCCGACACCATAGAACATCATCGTCTGTTATCGTTTCTGTTTGTGTATGATGTGCGATATAGGAATTTGATGGAAGAGCTATACGAACTGCCGTTTATGTTCTCACTGTTTTTCATTGTGTTCTATCTACAGCAAAAAGAGCGGCAGGTTTCTGCGCTATATTATTCCCGCTCATCATGCAAGCATTCCTACCCACAACGCCGGATCTGAATACTCCGCTTTTTTATTAGATTTTCTAATATAGAATTAGAATTTTAAATTTCTGTTAATGACGGATTGTCTTTAAACTGCCGCTATCTCAACAATGGGACTTTCAGGGGGCGGTGATGTTGGCGGTTTATCTACAGGGGTTTATTCTAGGCGCGGCAATGATACTGCCCTTAGGCCCCCAGAACGCATTTGTGATGAATCAGGGGATTCGCCGACAGTACCACCTGATGATTGCGCTGCTGTGTTCGCTCAGTGATGTGGCGCTGATTTGTGCGGGGATCTTTGGCGGCAGCGCAGTACTCAGCCAATCTCCATTACTTATGGGGCTGGTCACCTGGAGTGGCGTTGCTTTTCTGCTGTGGTACGGCTGGGGCGCTTTTAAGACGGCATTCAGTAAGGATTTGGCTCTGATGGGGGCCGAGGTGATGCAGCAGAGCCGCTGGCGCATTATTGTTACCATGTTGGCCGTCACCTGGCTCAATCCGCATGTTTATCTGGATACGTTTGTCGTGTTGGGCAGTCTGGGCAGTCAGTTTGCCGATCGGGCCCGTGGATGGTTTGCGCTAGGTACGATCACGGCATCATTCCTGTGGTTTTTTTCTCTGGCGCTGCTGGCCGCCTGGCTGGCGCCGTGGCTGAATACGCCACGCGCACAGCGTGTTATTAATCTGTTTGTCGGCGTGGTGATGTGGGCGATTGCCTTACAACTGGCACAGCATGGCTGGCAATAAATTACGCAGGTTTACACCCGGTTTCAGAAATTCACCTATATTTTGTTGTGTCAGCAATACGTTATGTTACCCGGCATATCGAATTTACCGCCAGTGCGGGGAACAGGACGGTGGTAAGCCGTTCTGGTTTCCGTCTCAGCGACAAAACATCAATTAGGAGACATTGTGAAGCTAAAAGTATTGGTATTAGCCGTTATGGTCGGTTTAAGTACCTTACCGATGAGCGGACAGGCGGCGGAATTACCGAATGGCCCGCATATCGTGACGTCGGGCACCGCCAGTGTCGATGCCACGCCTGATATAGCGCGTTTAGCGATTGAGGTCAGTGTGTCATCTAAAGATGCCGCAGATGCGAAAAAGCAGGTTGATGCACGGGTGGCCCAGTATTTTGATTTTCTGGGCAAAAATGGGATTGAGAAAAAAGACATCAATGCGGCTAACTTACGTACTCAGCCGGAATATGATTATCTGAAAACCGGTGGCTCAGTGCTGAAAGGGTATCGTGCAGTACGCCAGGTCGAAGTGACGCTCCGTCAGTTGGATAAGTTGAACGAACTGCTTGATGGCGCGCTGAAGTCAGGTCTGAATGAGATTCGTACCGTCGATCTGGGAGTGGCCAATCCAGAGACTTACCGTGATGAAGCCCGTAAAAAGGCCATTGAACAGGCAACCAGTCAGGCGCAATCGCTGGCGCAGGGATTTAATGCCACGCTCGGGCAGATCTACAGTATTCGTTACCATGTAGCCAACTATCAGCCAATGCCGGTGGCCCGGATGTTTAAAACGGCGGATGTGGCAGTACAAAGTGAAGCTGCGCAAACTTATGAGCAGCAAACCATTCACTTTGACGATCAGGTGGACGTGGTGTTTGAACTTCAGCGCAATCCCTGAGTAAGCGGCGTTTAAGATTGCCGCAGTACCTGATGTCCGTGCGTCAGCAGGGCATCAGTGACTTTCCTCATCATCCTGCTTTCCGGGGCGAAGCGATGCCAGTAGAGCATCCGGCGCTGCAACAGCCCTGGCGTCAGATCAATCAGCTCGTTATCGGCCAACTCTTTTTCGATTTGCAGATGTGGGATCATGCAACAGGTCGTGCCTTGTCGGGCTAACTGCACGAATGCTTCTGAAGAGTTCACAATATGGCACGGCACGCTGCCGGGGGATAAATCGAAGTTTTGCTGTAAAAATGCCTGATGCATATCATCGAGATGATCGAAAGCAACCGCAGGTGCACGTAACAGCGCAGACCGCGTCACGCCGTTGGGAAAATAGCGGGCAGCGAAGGCGGGAGAGGCAACAAACAGATAGTCCAGCGCGCCCAGTTTATCCACCAGACAGCTTGGCAACGGCTGGGGTTGAATACTCACCGCACCCACCACTTCACCGCGGCGTAATCTTTCTTGTGTGCGTGTTTCGTCTTCCACCTGTAAATTCAGACGAATAGGCGAATCCGCCAGCACCGGTTGCAAGGCGGGCAGCAGCCAGGTCGCCAGACTGTCGGCGTTGACTGCCAGCGACAGCAGCAGTGGGATGTCGCTGCTGGTTTCATCACCCAGCCACTCTTCTTCCAGCAGTTCAACCTGATGCAGCAGCGCCAGTAATTTCTGCCCTTGTTCTGTGGGGCGGGGAGGGATCGTCCTGACTAATAACGGCTGACCGAACAGGTTTTCGAGTTGCTTAATACGTTGAGAGACGGCTGATTGAGTAATACATAATTTCTGGGCGGCGCGCTCAAAACCCCGCTCACGGATGACGGCATCCAGAGCCTGAAGCGTTCGATAGTCCGGGCGTTTCATGAAAGTAAAAATTCCTCTGAACGAAGTCTATTTTTTCACTATGCCACATTTTGCTGTTTTACCATGCAGAAATCTTATTTCCTGATTTATTGTTTATGAAATTAGTT
The DNA here is from genome assembly GCF_003666245.1 of Brenneria alni. Taxonomy (GTDB): domain Bacteria; phylum Pseudomonadota; class Gammaproteobacteria; order Enterobacterales; family Enterobacteriaceae; genus Brenneria; species Brenneria alni. The sequence continues at coordinate 177,992 of NZ_MJLZ01000001.1, read as the reverse complement.
TGCTGCCTATGAAATAATGCGTGGCTTACGGGGGAATTCACGCCATTTTCCGGCAGGTATATTCTATAATACGCGCACGTTTTCGTACTTTCGTATCTACAGGCCTGACAGACTATGACACAAGATGAACTGAAAAAAGCAGTTGGCTGGGCGGCACTTGATTATGTTCGCCCTGATACCATTGTTGGGGTAGGGACAGGTTCGACAGCCGCACATTTTATTGATGCGCTGGGTTCGATCAAACATCAGATTAAAGGTGCGGTATCCAGTTCCGATGCCTCAACGGCAAAACTCAAAAGTCTGGGGATTGCGGTTTTTGACTGTAATGAGGTGGATTCCCTGGATGTGTATGTCGACGGCGCGGATGAGATAAACGGACACATGCAAATGATAAAAGGCGGCGGCGCGGCGCTGACGCGTGAGAAAATCATTGCCGCCATTGCCCGTCAGTTTATCTGTATTGTTGATGCGTCAAAACAGGTTGATGTGTTGGGTAAATTTCCTCTGCCGGTAGAGGTGATCCCCATGGCCAGAGCTTATGTTGCCCGTGAGCTGGCAAAAATGGGAGGACAACCGGAATATCGTCAGGGTGTGATAACAGATAACGGGAATGTTATTCTGGATGTCCACAATCTGAATATTATGGATGCGATAGCCGTTGAAAATCATATTAACAGTATCGCTGGTGTGGTGACCGTCGGGTTGTTTGCCAACCGTGGTGCTGATGTGGCGCTGATCGGTACGTCCGAAGGAGTGAAAACGGTTAAGTAGACTCACCGTTGCTCTGAGCGCGGCTTGGTTGCCGCGCCTGGGAATTTTTTGTATAAAAAAGTGTTGGCTGTTAACGGCGCATTTTTGGTACTTAATATCACTTTTTCTTATTTTATTTATCGCCGATATGGCGATGCATCTGTTTAGCAATATTTTTCGCCAAAAATTTTGAGAGCACCTCTAACGTGTCATTCAAGCCAGGCAATCGTTTGTATTGCCGACGGCGTAATTTTTGTTATGTTGGCAGAGGCGGTTTAGCAAACTGTCGCATCTGAAGTCTGAAAATAAGGTCGGGAAATGGCAAAGGTATCATTAGAAAAAGATAAGATTAAATTTCTGTTGGTTGAAGGGGTGCATCAGAGCGCATTGGAAAATCTGCGTGCCGCCGGTTACACCAATATTGAATATCACAAAGGCGCACTGGACCCGGAAGCGCTGAAAGCATCCATCAGGGATGCGCATTTCGTTGGTATTCGTTCGCGTACACATCTGACAGAAGACGTTTTTGCCGCCGCGGAAAAACTGATTGCGGTCGGCTGTTTTTGTATCGGTACGAATCAGGTTGAGTTGCCGTCGGCGACTAAACGCGGTATTCCGGTATTCAACGCACCTTTTTCCAATACTCGTTCCGTAGCAGAAATGGTGCTTGGTGAAATGTTGTTACTGCTGCGCGGTATTCCTGCTGCGAATGCGAAAGCACACCGTGGTATCTGGCACAAACTGGCTGTCGGTTCTTTTGAGGCGCGCGGTAAGAAGCTGGGTATTATTGGTTATGGTCATATTGGTATACAACTGGGCATTCTGGCGGAAGGTCTGGGTATGCACGTTTACTTCTATGATATCGAAAGTAAGCTGCCATTGGGGAATGCCCAACAGGTTCGCCATCTTTCCGATCTGTTGAACATGAGCGATGTGGTCAGCCTGCATGTGCCTGAGACAGAAAGCACCCAGAATATGATGGGGGTTGAAGAACTGGCGCTGATGAAGCCGGGTTCTATTCTGATCAACGCTTCACGCGGAACGGTGGTGGATATTCCTGCGCTGTCTGATGCGTTGGCCAGCAAACATATTGTGGGCGCCGCGATTGACGTTTTTCCACAGGAACCGGCATCCAACAGCGATCCATTTCTGTCGCCGTTATGTGAGTTTGATAACGTTCTGCTGACGCCGCATATCGGTGGTTCAACACAGGAAGCTCAGGAAAACATCGGTGATGAAGTTGCTGGGAAACTGGCTAAATACTCAGACAATGGTTCTACGCTGTCTGCGGTTAACTTCCCGGAAGTTTCACTGCCCGTTCATGGTGAACGCGCCAGCCGTCTGTTGCATATTCATGAAAATCGCCCTGGCGTGTTGACGCAGATTAACCACATTTTTGCTGAACAAGGCATCAATATCGCGGCGCAGTATTTGCAAACCACCGCTGAGATTGGCTACGTGGTTATTGATGTTGAAACCGACGGCGCACACACCGCGCTACAACTGATGAAATCCATTCCCGGCACTATCCGTGCCCGCCTGTTGTACTGATCTACGGTTAACCAGCCCTGCTCAGGGGCTGGTATCGTCTTGTCAAAAAGCGATGACCACCTTGCCGCGCATGTGTCCTTCCAGCACTTGATGATGAGCTTGCTGTAGCGTCTCGACACTCAATCCTTGTAAGGTTTCACTTGCCGTTCCCTGTAATTTCCCTGCATCGACCAACTGGGCGACTTCATGCAGAATGTCTCCCTGCTGACTGATATCGGAGGTGGTGAACATGCTGCGGGTAAACATAAACTCCCAATGCAGAGCTGCGCTTTTGAGTTTCAGGGCATTTTGATCGAGCGGGTGCTGGTTTTCCACAATAGTACAAATGTGTCCCAGAGGGGCAATCAGTTCACTGATGGCCGCCCAATGACCATCGGTATCATTCAGGCAGAAAATGTAATCCACCTGTTTGATGTCTTCTTTTTCCAGCGCGTCGACCAGATTACGATAATCGACCACCAGATGCGCCCCGCGCTGGCGGCACCATTCCGCAGAATCAGGCCGTGATGCCGTGGCAATGATTTTTACCTGACTGCGCAAGGCGGCAAGTGAAATTGCCAGCGAACCTACACCACCGGCTCCACCGATGATCAGCAGTGTTTTATCGTCATCCGCTTGCTGTATTTTCAGATGTTCAAATAAACCTTCCCAGGCGGTAAGGGCAGTGAGTGGTAACGCTGCTGCCGCGGGCCAGTCTAATGATGTTGGTTTATGTGCCACGATACGTGCATCGATCAACTGATGCGTACTGTTGCTGCCGGGGCGGGTAATATCACCGGCATACCATACTTCATCACCCACTCTGAAATTGTTGACGGAGCTGCCTGCTTTCAGTACTACGCCGCTGGCGTCCCAGCCGAGGATGCGGGGCTGATGTAAACCATTTTTTAGCAGGCCGGCATGTACCTTGGTATCCACCGGATTAACCGATACGGCTTTCACCCCGACAAGAAGATCGTATGCGCCCGGCTCAGGTATATCTGGGGTGATGGCAATAAAGTTCGCAGGGTGTTGGGGGTCAACAGCTATCGCATGAACGCTCATGGTGTGTTCCTCTGTTTGTTTAGTGCTATGTGCCTTTCTCCTACTACAGTGTAGAACGGCGTTATATTGAGGGAATAAGATTGCCGGATTTAGTGTCTGCCGGGGAAGAGGGCGCGGAAACGGCCCGCAAGCGCGGGCCATATGGCATTACTTGGACATCTTTTTGTATTTGATACGGTGTGGTTCGAGGGCTTCAGCACCGAGAGTGCGTTTTTTGTACTCTTCATACTCGGTGAAGTTACCTTCAAAGAACGCCACTTTACCTTCATCCTGATAATCCAGAATGTGGGTGGCGATACGATCCAGGAACCAGCGGTCGTGCGAGATAACCATGGCGCAGCCGGGGAACTCCAACAGGGCGTTTTCCAGTGCGCGCAGGGTTTCGATATCCAGGTCGTTGGTTGGTTCGTCAAGCAGCAGAACGTTGCCGCCAACCTGTAACAGTTTAGCCAGATGCAGACGACCGCGCTCCCCGCCGGACAACTCGCCCACGCGTTTGCCCTGATCGACGCCTTTGAAGTTGAAACGGCCCACATAGGCGCGGCTTGGCATCTCGGTGTTGCCGACACGCATGATATCCTGCCCGCCGGAAACTTCTTCCCACACGGTTTTACTGTTGTCCATCGCGTCGCGGAACTGATCGACCGACGCCAGCTTCACCGTTTCACCCAACTCAATGCTGCCGCTATCCGGCTGTTCCTGACCTGACATCATACGGAACAGCGTCGATTTACCCGCGCCATTCGGGCCGATGATCCCGACAATCGCCCCTTTTGGTACGGCGAAGGACAATCCGTCGATTAACTGACGATCGCCGTAGGATTTGCTCAGGTTGGTGACTTCAACCACCTTATCGCCAAGACGTGGGCCTGGTGGAATGAACAGTTCGTTGGTTTCGTTACGTTTCTGGTATTCCGTGCTATTAAGTTCTTCAAAACGAGCCAGACGCGCCTTGCCTTTAGACTGGCGGCCTTTGGCTCCCTGACGAACCCACTCCAGCTCTTTCTCGATGGATTTACGGCGAGCCGCTTCGGAAGACGCTTCTTGTGCCAGGCGCTGATCTTTCTGCTCCAGCCAGGACGAGTAGTTACCTTCCCACGGTATTCCCTCGCCACGGTCCAGCTCCAGGATCCAACCTGCAACATTATCGAGGAAGTAACGGTCGTGGGTGATGGCAACCACGGTGCCCTCAAAGTCGTGCAGGAAACGTTCCAGCCAGGCGACGGATTCGGCATCCAGGTGGTTGGTTGGTTCGTCGAGCAACAGCATGTCCGGTTTTTCCAGCAGCAGACGGCACAACGCGACGCGGCGACGCTCACCACCGGACAGGTTGGCGATTTTGGCGCCCCACTCCGGCAAACGCAGGGCATCCGCCGCACGCTCCAACTGGTTGTTCAGATTATGGCCGTCGTGGGCCTGGATGATCTCTTCCAGTTTACCCTGCTCGGCGGCCAGCTTGTCGAAATCGGCATCCGGGTCAGCATACAGCGCATACACTTCATCAAGACGTTTCAGCGCCGTGACCACTTCGGCTACGGCTTCTTCGACCGATTCGCGCACGCTGTGCTCCGGGTTGAGCTTTGGCTCTTGCGGCAGATAGCCGATTTTAATACCGGGTTGCGGGCGCGCTTCCCCTTCAATGTCCTTATCAATGCCGGCCATAATGCGCAGCAGGGTAGATTTACCGGCTCCGTTCAGGCCCAGTACGCCAATCTTGGCGCCGGGGAAAAAGCTGAGGGAGATGTTTTTCAGAATATGACGTTTCGGCGGAACGACTTTGCCGACGCGATGCATGGTGTAAACATATTGAGCCACGTTGCGACTTCGCCTCTCTCTGTCTGTGTTGTTATTGATATGATTGTTTATGCGCCACACGCGTGGCGGGCACGTTGGGAACTGATTGCCGCAGAGGATAAACCACCTGCGGCAGATCGATCATTCTGATTCTGGAGTGTAGCTGGTTTCCTTGCCCGATCCCAGCTATCCGGCTATTTGCCGTTACCAGCATGTGGGCAGATACCGTTGTTGAGGAAAAGATGCGCTTGATTCGGCATTCGTCCCGATTGGCATGTCGCTGTCTTGTATCATGTGCCACACTTAATCGATGCATACAGGATCATAATGACGTACATGATGTTCGGCGCGAGTGGTCTGATGGTGTCGGTATTTTGAGTCGTATTGATAAAAAAATTAAAAACGGATGAGGTTAACGCAGGTTATGGTTAAAGCGGGTCATTGGTGGTACGCCCTGGCGGCGGTATGCCTGGCGGGGGCTTCGGGTCATGTGCTGGCGGATTCTCTGGATGAACAGCGTCAGCGCTATCAGCAGGTTAAGCAGGCATGGGATAGTAACCAGTTGGACACCGTGGCGCAGATTATGCCGACGTTGCGTAACTATCCGCTTTATCCTTATCTGGAATATCGTGCGCTGACGCAGGATCTGAGTCAGGTCAGCGCTTCACAGGTTAAACAATTTATTGCCGCACATCCCACGTTGCCGCCGGCACGTAATTTGAATACCAGCTTTGTCAATGAGTTGGCACGGCGGCAGGATTGGCAAGGATTATTAGCTTTCAGCCCACAACCGCCGAAGCCGGTAACGGCACGTTGTAATTTTTATTATGCACAATGGGCTACCGGACAGCGTCAGGGCGTATGGGATGCCACCCGCGATATTTGGCTGACGGGACGTTCACTGCCTTCAGTCTGCGATAAACTGTTTGCCGTTTGGCAACAGGCAGGCGAACAGACCCCATTGACCACGCTGGAGCGGATCCGGCTGGCAATGAAGGAAGGCAGCACCGGGTTGGTGACGTATCTGGCCAGGCAGCTTACCGATGATTACAAAACCATCAGTGATGCGCTGGTAAGGTTACACAGCGAGCCGAATACGCTCGAAAGTTTCGCCCGCTCGGTGGGCCCGACCGACTTTACCCGTAAGGTGACATTGTCTGCATTCAGCCGAGTGGCCCGCCAGGACGCTGATAATGCCCGTTCAATGCTGCCGGTGATTGTCCGTTTGCAAAAGATGAGCGCGGCAGAACGCCAGGAGATGGAAGAAATCATAGCCTGGCGTCTGATGGGCAATGATGCCACCCCGGAACAGGCGAGTTGGCGTGACGGTGTGGTGCAGCGCAGCGCTTCCGCAACATTGCTGGAGCGGAGAGTGCGTATGGCGCTGGGAACGGGGGATCGTCAAGGGCTGGCGACCTGGCTGGCGCGATTGCCGGCAGAGGTTCGGCAGAAAGATGAGTGGCGTTATTGGCGGGCTGCTTTGCTGCTGGATCAAGGAAAACGTCAGGAAGGAGAAGCGTTGTTGCGCGAACTGATGGTAGTGCGTGGTTTTTATCCGATGGCGGCGGCACAGAAGCTGAATGAACCCTATCCGATAACGATAAAAACCGCCGTCAGACCGGACCGTTTATTATCACAACTGCCGGAAGTTGTCCGCGTCCGGGAATTGATGTTCTGGCGGATGGACAATCTGGCGCGCAGTGAGTGGGTCGGTCTGGTGACCAACAGCAGTCCGCCACAGCAGGAAGCACTCGCCCGCTATGCGTTTGAGCAGCGCTGGCCGGACTTAAGCGTTCAGGCCACGATCGTCGCCAAGTTGTGGGATCATCTGGAAGAACGTTTCCCGTTGGCCTGGAATGATGAATTCCTGCGCGCCACACAGGATAAAGGTATCAGCCAGAGTTATGCGATGGCGATAGCGCGGCAGGAGAGCGCCTGGAATCCGCAGGCCCGCTCCCCGGTTGGGGCCTCGGGGCTGATGCAACTGATGCCGGCAACAGCGCAGCATACGGCGCAGATGAGTAATGTCCCTGGATACAGTAATAGCGGCCAACTGTTTGACCCACAGACTAACATCCTCTTGGGAACCCATTATCTGGAGTATGTTTATCAGACGTTTGGCCGTAACCGTATTTTGGCCTCAGCCGCCTATAATGCCGGGCCATCCCGTGTGAATACCTGGCTGAGAAACAGTGCCGGGCGTATTGACGCGGTGGCGTTTATTGAGAGTATTCCGTTCTCTGAAACGCGTGGATACGTGAAAAATGTTTTGGCCTATGACGTTTTTTATCGTCACTTCCTGCATCAGCCCGACAAGGTGCTGACCGATGCAGAATGGCAGCGGCGCTATTGAGGCTGCCCGAGCGATCATTTTTCACAACTTGTGCTATGCTGCTGTACTAGTTAAATAGTATGGCAGCCTGCTATGACCCCGTTATCGCTTATCGATCCCGCGCTCTCCGAGCAGGGTAATAAAGACTGGCTACGCTTTGTGGCGCTGTTGCAACAGTCAGTGAACGAAGATCTTCATCAGCCGTTATTACAACTGCTGCTGACTGCGGATGAACGTACCGCGCTGGGTACTCGGGTACGTATTATTCAGGAACTGATACGTGGTGAAATGAGCCAGCGCGAATTGAAGAACGAATTGGGCGCAGGGATCGCGACCATCACCCGTGGTTCGAATAGCCTGAAAGCCGCGCCTCCCGCACTGAAAAGCTGGCTGGAAGCGCAATTACTGCCCGAAGATAAAGGTCGGGGCAATGAGGGTTAATTTACAATCTGTACCGGCGTCTGGTAGATAGGGTTATGAAAAGGCACGAGCGCCAACAGCAGTGCCTGATGATAGACGCTGGTGCGCGACAGTTTTCCGTCAGTGAAAACACCTATGGCGCCGCCCTGATGCTTAATGTCCTGTATACCTGTCAGTCGTGCCATCTCATCGCCTAATTCTCTCCCTTCACGGATACCTTGTAATATACTTTCTGGTAGAATCAGGCTGGCAGAGCGTGATTCACCGCGCAGGTGAGTGTTTTCAATCACCATCCAGGCGAATGTCATGTGCTCTTCTATTCCTGCTTCAACGCCAACCCAAAAGTCAGCTTCCGGGCGCACTTGACGGGCCATCATCACCCGGTTTCTGGCGCCGGTGCGGGTTTCAACCGATCCGAGCGGTTGGCGTGGAACGCCGCTGTCGACATCAACACCCTCTATGCGGCAATTGTCTGCACCAAAGACATCTGTGAATGCTAAAGTAATAGCCTCAATTTTTGCCGGGTTGGTGGTTGCTGCTACAACGTGATACATAACGGTTTTATACTCTTTAGTTAATTTGACGCAGTATAACGGAAAATAACCATGTTACAGGTATATCTTGTTCGCCACGGCGAAACGGAATGGAATATGACGCGGCGTATTCAAGGGCACTCTGACAGTGCGCTAACGCCTCGGGGTGAACATCAGGCGCATCAGGTTGCGGAGCGCGTAAAAAAATTGGGCATTACACATATCTTTACCAGTGACTTAGGGCGAACACGCCGCACTACGGAAATTATCGCCCAGGCGTGCGGTGATTGTCAGATAATCATTGAGCCAGGTTTACGTGAGCTTAATATGGGGATCCTTGAGAAACGCGATATTGACTTGCTGAGTGTAGAAGAAGAAGGGTGGCGTAAACAACTGGTGGATGGCACGCCTGACGGGAGGATCCCAGAGGGTGAATCGATGGTGGAAATGGCGGCGCGTATGCACGGTGTGCTGGAACGTTGCCTGGCGCTGCCTGAAGGAAGCCGCCCCCTGTTAGTCAGTCATGGTATGGCGCTGGGATGTCTGCTCAGTACGATACTGGGTTTACCTGCCTGGGCCGAGCGCCGCCTGCGGCTGCGCAACTGTTCCCTGTCACGCATTGATTATCAACAGAGTCCGTGGCTGGCTTCCGGATGGGTTGTTGAAACAGCCGGTGATGTATCGCATCTGGATACCCCGGCATTGGATGAGCTACAGCGCTGATTCTTGTTCAGCATGCAGCAGTATGGGAATAAAAAATTCACAGCGGATGGTTTTGGGCATTGTGTCGGAATTAGCAGATTCAGCGTTGGGATGGAAGCGCTCTACGTTAAACCCTTTCCGGCGGGTGAGTTGGAATGTCGGCATACTGGTGTCATATAACGTGATAATGAAATCCTGTAGTCCATCAGACGGTCCTTCATAGATAAACATGGCGTAATCACCGCTTGGTAAGGTGATCGGCTCGCCGGTATGTACGTCATCCGGCAAGTATTGTGTCTCCAGTGCGGTGGTGTAGAGCACCTCATGCTCGTCGTCTTTCTCCTTGCTCGGCTGCGAATGATGCAGTCCATACAGCACTGGCGGGATCGTTTTGGTTTCGCCCAGGAACTGGCGCCAGTAATGAATACGGATTTCAGTCCTGAAATTACAAATCTGTTCCAGACGACAGCTATAGGTTTGTGTCAGTCCGATAAAGTGCATTTCCGGCAACGTAACGAACTGAGGTTGTGGCAATGTGAATTCGCCTAAACGGATAGGCGGATGGATGCCGTAAGTATTCCAGTTATCCGAACGCCGATAAGACGCAGGTGTTTGTGCAAACTGTTTTTTAAAAGCGCGAGTGAAAGTTTGTTGAGAATCGAAGCGATATTGCAGGGCAATATCAAGGATCGGTCTGCTGGTCAGACACAGCGCCACAGCAGCTTTGGTTAGCCGACGAGCGCGAATGTATGAACCAATCGCATGTCCGGTCACCTCCTTGAACATCCTCTGTAAATGCCATTTTGAGTAGCCTGCTTTTGCTGACACATTATCGAGGGATAAAGGCTGATCGAGATGGCTTTCCAGCCAGTCAAGGAGGTCACGTATTATACTGGCTTGATCCATAGATCTTCCTCATAAAACACACTGAGCACTAAGTACATAGATGGGTAGCATCATAGCAATTTTTTTACATTGGTACTGCTTAAGATTTTAAAGATGTTCTGTTCGGTATTCGGATAATACAATGTGGGCACTGTGGCGATTTATCTGACATGACGCTGTCCCCTCACGCAGATGTTAATAATTGGTGATAAATAATTTGAGAGTCGGAATATGAATAAAAAGTTCATGATGAGTGTTGGCTTACTGGTGTTGTCTGTGGGTTCCGTTCAGGCTGAAGAGATTGGTTCCGTCGATACGACGTTTAAGCTATTGGGCCCGGACCATAAAATTGTGGTGGAGGCGTTTGACGATCCTGATGTGGATAACGTGACCTGTTACATCAGCCGGGCGAAAACCGGAGGAATCAAAGGTGGGCTAGGGCTGGCAGAAGATACGTCAGATGCCGCGATTTCTTGTCAGCAGGTTGGGCCAATCGTACTGAACGACAAAATTAAAAATGGCGGCAAAAAAGGGGAAGTGGTATTCCAGAAACGCACATCGTTGGTGTTTAAAAAGTTACAGGTAGTGCGATTCTACGATCAGAAGCGCAATGCGCTTATCTATCTGACCTATTCCGATCGTCTGGTTGAGGGATCGCCAAAAAATGCATTAAGTGCTGTGCCGGTGATGCCATGGGTAAAGGGCAGTAGCGCAGAGTAGAAGGAAAACCATCAGTATGCTGAAAGGTGTGGCCGAAGCAGGGAACTGAGCTGCTTCGGCTGAGTGGAATCAGTCTTCCAGATCGCCACAGAAGCGGTAACCTTCACCGTGAATGGTGGCAATAATTTCAGGGGTATCGGCCGTAGATTCAAAGTGTTTACGGATACGGCGGATGGTAACGTCGACCGTGCGGTCATGAGGCTTCAACTCGCGCCCGGTCATTTTCTTCAACAGTTCCGCACGGGACTGAATCTTGCCGGGGTTTTCACAGAAATGCAGCATGGCGCGGAATTCACTGCGTGGCAGCTTGTATTGCTCACCAGCGGGGCTGATCAATGAACGGCTGTTAATGTCCAGTTCCCAGCCATTAAAGCGATAGCTTTCAACCAAACGACGTTCTTCTGTGCCGCCACCCAGATTCATGGTGCGTGACAGCAGGTTTCGGGCCCGGATGGTTAATTCACGCGGATTGAATGGTTTAGTGATGTAGTCATCGGCGCCAATTTCCAAACCAAGGATCTTGTCCACTTCGTTGTCGCGACCGGTAAGGAACATCAGAGCGACGCTGGCTTGTTCACGCAGCTCACGTGCTAACAGTAAACCATTTTTACCTGGCAGATTGATATCCATGATCACCAGATTAATGTCGTTCTCAGACAGGATGTGATGCATTTCTGCGCCATCTGTGGCTTCGTGAACAAGATATCCTTCCGCCTCAAAAATACTTTTGAGGGTATTGCGAGTTACCAACTCGTCTTCAACAATAAGAATGTGCGGCGTCTGCATGTTTGCTACCTAAGATTGCCAACTAAAATAATAGAGATCGGAAGTACATAAGTCGCTGTTATCATTGGAGTTTCATAGGCAAGTAGCGCCATCTCACTCAACATTGGACTAAAGTACGTAAATGCGTTCTTGATGCATATTTCACCTGCACGCATACGACGACGGCAAATGATAACAGCACTGGTTTAACAGCGCTCAAAGTGGCGCATAGTTTAACCTTATTAACAGCAACATAACAGTAAGCATGGATTTTGCTTACTGATAAATCTACGGTTCCGTTGACATATATCAAATTTCATTGTAGCACGGTAACTATTTTGTGAAAAACACTTACAAGATTGCCAGGTTAAGTCACAATTTAGCACTTTTTATGAACGATTCAGCATAACAAATGTTGATGGTGGAAATATAAAAAGTTGTTGCGGAATATTATTTTAATGTATTGATATTTAATATATTATTTTTATTTTTATGATAAATAATCCCGGCTGATCGACGATTTTTCCATTAGGCTGCATCTCTTTTTACTCATGGTTAACGACGCGATATTTTGTTGTTCTCTTGTTAATTTACAAAATAACATCTGCCTGGCGTTTCCTCTTTTAGTGTTACTTATGGAGTGTTGATGCAGTTTCATATTATTTTGGTTGAACCCGCACGAGCCGAGAATGTGGGAGCCGCCGCGAGGGCGATGAAAACGATGGGTTTTGATGAGTTGCGCATTGTCGGCAGCAACGTTCATCAGGAGCAAGCCGCACGTTGGGTCGCTCATGGTTCAGTGGATATTCTGGATGCGGCAACGACGTTTCCTACGCTGGCGGATGCGTTGGCAGATATTGATTTTACTATTGCAACCACGGCACGCAGCCGTGCCCGATTTCGTTATTATTGCACGCCCGCCGAATTGTTAGGGGTGGTGCAGGAAAAACAGCACTGGGTAGGATCTGCTGCGCTGGTGTTCGGGCGTGAAGACGCTGGCCTGACAAATGAAGAACTCGAACTGGCGGATATTTTAACCGGCGTACCGATGAAAGCTGACTATCCGTCGCTGAATCTTGGTCAGGCAGTGATGGTGTATTGCTATCAACTGGCGGAGTTAATGCGGGTCAAACACGACGAAGCCATACCGCCACAATCCGGGCAGTTGTCGGCGTTACGTCAGCGATTAGAGAGGCTGCTAATCAATTTAGCGGTAGATGATGATGAAAAATTACGCGACTGGATTCATCAACGACTGGGTCGATTAGAGCAGAGGGATACGGCAATGTTGCATATGTTGCTGCATGATGTCGAGAAAGCGATATCAAGATAAAAAATTGATAAGTTATTTATTTTTGGTTAGATATATTGATTTGTTATTTTTGATAAAAAATAATATCATTGATTGAAATTTTTGTGGCTTATTCCACTTTTTTTACTCTCTATCTGACGCCATGAAAAAAAAGAAATCCATTGACTTCAAGGGGCGATTGTCCTAACTAATAGGGCAGTCAGATCTCAATTTAATAAGATAATATTTTATAATGCGCACTGTCAGCCTGATCACCACGATTATTACCATCACCGGTACAACCAGTAACGGTGCGGGCTGACGCATACAGAAGAATCAAAAAAAGCCCGCACCGAACAGTGCGGGTTTTTTTATGACAGAAATTCAGGAGAAAAGAAAAAAATGAGAGTGTTGAAATTTGGCGGGACTTCAGTGGCAAATGCGGAGCGTTTTATGCGCGTTGCCGACATTATTGAAAACAATGCGCGCCAGGGACAGGTTGCCACCGTACTGTCAGCCCCGGCAAAAATTACCAACCATTTGGTCGCGATGATTGATAAAACCGTCGCCGGACAGGATATACTGCCGCATCTACACGATGCTGAAGCTATTTTCTTTTCTTTACTGCAAGGCCTCGTACAGTCTCAGCCAGGATTTGATATTGCCCGGCTGAAAGCGCTGGTGGATCAGGAATTTGCGCAATTAAAACAGGTTCTGCATGGTATCGCTTTGCTGGGGCAATGCCCTGATAGTGTGAATGCATCCATCATCTGCCGTGGTGAAAAACTGTCCATCGCTATTATGGAGGCGGTGTTTCAGGCGCGAGGTTATTCTGTCTCCGTGATTAATCCGGTAGAAAAATTGCTGGCTCAGGGTCATTACCTCGAATCTACCGTAGATATCGCCGAGTCTACCCGCCGTATTGCCGAGAGCGCTATTCCCGCCGAACATATGATCCTGATGGCGGGTTTCACCGCAGGGAATGATAAAGGAGAACTGGTGGTACTGGGTCGTAATGGTTCGGATTACTCCGCCGCCGTGCTGGCAGCCTGCCTGCGTGCGGACTGTTGTGAAATCTGGACGGATGTCGATGGGGTGTATACCTGCGATCCGCGCCAGGTGCCGGATGCCAGGCTATTGAAATCGATGTCCTATCAGGAGGCGATGGAGCTATCCTACTTTGGTGCCAAAGTCCTTCACCCCCGCACCATCGCTCCTATCGCCCAGTTCCAGATCCCCTGCCTTATCAAAAACACCGAAAACCCTCAGGCTCCCGGCACGCTTATCGGGATGGACAGCACCGATACGCAATATCCGGTCAAGGGCATCACCAATCTGAATAACATGGCGATGTTTAACGTCTCCGGCCCCGGTATGAAAGGCATGGTCGGCATGGCGGCCCGTGTGTTTGCCGCCATGTCGCGGGCCGGTATCTCCGTGGTTCTGATTACGCAGTCGTCTTCTGAATACAGTATCAGTTTTTGCGTGTCGCAAAATGAACTGGCTCGCGCCAGAAAAACGCTGGAAGAGGAGTTCTATCTGGAACTAAAAGAAGGCGTGTTGGATCCGCTGGATGTGATGCAGCGCCTGGCCATCATCTCTGTGGTTGGTGACGGTATGCGCACGCTGCGTGGTCTTTCTGCCCGTCTATTCTCCGCACTGGCAAGTGCCAATATCAATATCGTCGCGATTGCTCAGGGTTCCTCTGAGCGTTCAATTTCCGTTGTCGTCAATAATGACGTGGCGACGACCGGCGTTCGTGTGGCGCATCAGATGCTGTTTAATACCGATCAGGTTATTGACGTGTTCGTTATCGGTGTCGGCGGTGTGGGCGGCGCACTGCTGGAGCAGATCCATCGTCAGCAACCGTGGCTTAAGCAGAAGCATATCGATCTGCGGGTGTGTGGTATCGCCAATTCAAAAGCGTTACTGACCAACATAAACGGTATCCCGATGGATAACTGGCGTGATGAGCTGGGGAAAGCCCGTGAGCCTTTTAATCTGGGGCGTTTGATCCGTCTGGTAAAAGAATATCACTTGCTGAATCCGGTGATTGTGGACTGTACGTCAAGCCAGGCCGTTGCCGATCAGTATGCAGATTTCCTGGCCGATGGTTTTCACGTGGTGACGCCGAACAAGAAAGCCAACACCGGATCGATGAACTACTACCAGCAATTGCGTAGTGCGGCTGCGAAATCACGCCGCCGGTTCCTGTATGACACCAACGTAGGTGCTGGTCTGCCGGTTATCGAGAACCTGCAAAATCTGTTGAACGCCGGTGATGAACTGATCCGTTTTACCGGTATTCTGTCCGGTTCGCTGTCCTTTATTTTCGGCAAGCTGGATGAAGGTATGTCATTGTCCGAAGCCACGCTGCAAGCTAAAGAAAAAGGGTATACCGAGCCTGATCCGCGTGATGATCTATCCGGTATGGATGTGGCGCGCAAACTGCTGATTCTGGCCCGTGAAGCCGGTTATCAACTGGAGCTGGATGACATTGACGTGGAATCCGTACTGCCGGTCGGTTTTGATGCCTCAGGCGATGTGGCCAGTTTCATGAGACGTTTGCCGTCAGTGGATGATGAGTTTGCCAGCCGTATCGAGCAGGCGCGTAATCAAGGCAAAGTGCTGCGTTATGTCGGTATGATCGAAGACGGGCGCTGTAAAGTTCACATCAGCGCCGTGGGGGGAAATGACCCGCTGTTTAAAGTCAAAGATGGCGAAAATGCGCTGGCTTTCTACAGTCGTTACTATCAACCATTGCCATTGATATTACGGGGGTATGGCGCGGGTAATGATGTTACCGCCGCAGGTGTATTTGCCGACTTACTGCGTACCCTGTCATGGAAGTTAGGAGCTTAATTATGGTTAAGGTGTATGCACCTGCGTCGATTGGCAACGTCAGCGTCGGGTTTGACGTATTGGGCGCCGCCGTTTCGCCGGTAGACGGCTCACTACTGGGCGACTGTGTCTGTGCTGTTGCGGCGGATCAATTCAGCCTGCGCTGCGAAGGCCGATTTGTCAGTAAGCTGCCGGACGATCCGAAGCAAAATATTGTGTATCAATGCTGGGAGCGTTTCTGTCAGGAAATCGGTAAAACTATTCCGGTGGCAATGACGCTGGAAAAGAACATGCCGATCGGCTCTGGCTTAGGTTCCAGTGCCTGTTCCGTGGTGGCGGGCTTGATGGCGATGAATGAGTTCAGCGGTAAGCCGCTGGATAATACTCGCCTGCTGACGCTGATGGGCGAACTGGAAGGACGTATTTCAGGCAGCGTACATTATGATAATGTGGCGCCCTGTTTTCTTGGTGGCATTCAACTGATGCTGGAAGAAGAGGGGATTATCAGCCAGCCGGTTCCTGCGTTTGAAGACTGGCTGTGGGTGATGGCCTATCCGGGCATTAAGGTGTCGACTGCCGAGGCGCGGGCCATTCTGCCGGCGCAATATCGCCGCCAGGATTGCATCAGTCATGGCCGTTACCTGGCGGGTTTTATTCACGCCTGCCATACCGGGCAAGCCTCGCTGGCGGCTAAACTGATGAAAGATATCATAGCAGAACCTTATCGGACCAAACTGCTGCCCGGCTTTACCGAAGCGCGGAAAGCCGCACAGGATATTGGGGCGCTGGCCTGTGGTATTTCTGGATCAGGTCCGACGTTATTCTCGGTATGCAATGAAATGGGCAGCGCACAGCGCCTGGCCGACTGGCTACGGGATAACTATTTACAGAACGATGAAGGTTTTGTTCATATTTGCCGTCTGGATACGACAGGCGCACGACAACTGGGATAATGCATGAAACTGTACAACCTTAAAGATCATAATGAACAGGTCAGCTTTGCACAGGCTATTCAACGAGGGTTGGGAAGTCAGCAGGGACTGTTCTTTCCTTTGGAACTGCCCGAATTTAACCTGACTGAAATCGACGAACTGCTGGAAATGGATTTTGTTACCCGCAGCAGCCGTATTTTATCCGCCTACATCGGGGATGAAATGCCCGATGAAACGGTATATCAACGAGTCAAAAAGGCATTTGCTTTCCCGGCGCCAGTGGCCTCGGTATCAGAAGATATTGCTGCATTAGAACTGTTCCACGGCCCGACGCTGGCGTTCAAGGATTTCGGCGGACGTTTTATGGCGCAGATGCTGACGGAGGTCGCGGGAGATAATAAAATCACCATTCTTACCGCCACATCAGGTGATACTGGCGCTGCGGTCGCTCACGCGTTTTACGGTCTGGAAAACATTCGTGTGGTGATCCTCTACCCACATGGGAAAATCAGTCCGTTGCAGGAAAAACTGTTTTGTACGCTGGGGGGCAATATTCATACTATTGCCGTCGATAGTGATTTTGATGCCTGTCAGTCACTGGTTAAGCAGGCTTTTGATGATGAAGAGCTGAAAAAGACGATTGGTCTTAACTCGGCTAACTCTATTAATATCAGCCGGTTGCTGGCGCAAATCTGTTACTACTTTGAAGCGGTGGCACAACTGCCGCAGGAAGCGCGTAATCAGCTGGTGGTTTCTGTTCCGAGCGGCAACTTCGGCGATCTGACGGCTGGCCTGTTAGCCAAATCTCTCGGCCTGCCAATTAAACGTTTTATCGCTGCCACCAATGCCAACGACACGGTGCCGCGTTTCCTGAGCAGTGGCGCCTGGGAGCCGAATAAGACGGTCGCCACGCTGTCTAACGCGATGGATGTGAGCCAGCCGAACAACTGGCCGCGTGTGGAAGAGCTGTTCCGCCGTAAAAACTGGCAACTGAAAACTTTGGGCTTTGGGGCGGTAAGTGATGACGCCACCAAAGAGACGATGCATGAACTCGACGCGCTTGGCTATACCTCAGAGCCGCACGCGGCGATTGCCTATCGTTTATTGCGCGATCAGCTACAGCCCGGCGAATTTGGCCTGTTCCTGGGAACGGCGCATCCGGCGAAATTCAAGGAAAGTGTGGAAGACATTCTGGGTAAAACACTGGAACTGCCTGATGCGCTGGCGAAACGCGCCGAACTGGACTTACTGTCGCATCACTTCCCGGCTGATTTCGCACAGTTGCGTCAGTTCCTGATGACGTTGCCGCAATAATCTCTTTTCAGGGGCGGTGAGTTTTCCCGCCCCGTCATTGCTGGTGGCGTTTAAACACCAGTTCGTGAACGGACGATTCCGCCTCGGCAAAGAAATAACCTTCCAGATCAAAATCTTTCAACTGTTCCGGCTGCGTCAGGCGGTTTTTGATAATAAAGCGGCTCATTAATCCACGTGCTTTTTTGGCGTAAAAGCTGATGATTTTAAACTTGCCGTTTTTCTCATCCAGAAATACCGGTTTAATTAGCCGGGCATTCAGTTTTTTGGGTTTAACGGCTTTGAAGTATTCATCCGAAGCCAGATTAACCAGAATGTCGTCACCTTGTTCGCTTATTGCCTGATTCAGCGTTGCAGTGATGATATCGCCCCAAAAGCTATAGAGATCTTTGCCCGCCTTGTTGTCGAGTTTGGTGCCCATTTCCAGCCGGTAAGGCTGCATTAAATCCAGCGGTCGTAAAACGCCGTATAAGCCGGACAGCATACGCAGGTGTTGTTGGGCGAAATCAAAGTCTTCTTCGCTGAAATTTTCGGCGGCCAGGCCAGTGTAGACATCCCCTTTAAAGGCCAGCAGAGCCTGTCGTGCATTATCCGGGGTAAAGTCGGGGTGCCACTCATTAAAGCGAACGGCATTCAAGCTGCCCAGTTTGTCGCTGATGCCCATAAGTGATGAAATCTGCGCTGGCGTCAGTTTCTTACAGATGGAAATTAATTGGCTGGAATAGTCCAGCAATTCCGGCTGGGTAAAGCGTTGTGTCGCTAAAGGACTGGTGTAATCGAGTGTTTTTGCGGGTGAAATAATTATTAACATGCGCCATGTCCTATCGGGCTGATTTAGATGCTTTTACTGTAGCAAAAATCAAGTAAGAAAGCGGCGATGGTTATGACAGGGGGCGGTAATCATCAGGTCGGTTGCCGGATAACAGTAAAATAGTTAATAGTGGAATAATTAACTGACAAAGGCTGTCTTGCGCCGGGTTTCGCGCGTGTTATTATCAGATTCAGGCGACGATAGAATGCCACCAGTTCATGCACTAATAACCCACGCATAAACAATGAGAAATGCCAACATGACGGATAAACTGACTTCCCTACGCCAATTGACAACAGTTGTAGCTGATACCGGCGATATTGCGGCAATGAAATTGTATCAACCGCAAGATGCCACCACTAACCCTTCGCTGATTCTTAATGCTGCTCAAATCCCCGAATACCGCAAACTGATTGACGACGCGGTTGTCTGGGCGCGTACCCAGAGCGATGACCGTGAACAGCAGGTGGCCGCTGCCACGGATAAGCTGGCGGTCAACATTGGTCTTGAGATTCTAAAACTGATCCCTGGCCGTATCTCTACAGAAGTTGATGCCCGTCTTTCTTATGACACCGAAGCCAGTGTCGCGAAAGCAAAACATTTGATTAATCTTTATAACGATGCTGGCATCAGCAATGACCGTATTCTGATCAAATTGGCTTCCACCTGGCAGGGTATTCGTGCTGCGGAGCAACTGGAAAAAGAAGGAATCAACTGTAACCTGACGCTGTTGTTCTCCTTTGCGCAGGCTCGTGCATGTGCCGAAGCTGGCGTATTCCTGATTTCACCGTTTGTTGGTCGTATTCTGGATTGGTACAAAGCCAATGGCGATAAAAAAGAATTTGCCCCTAACGACGATCCTGGCGTGATTTCCGTGACTGAAATCTACAATTATTACAAAGAACACGGTTATGAAACCGTCGTTATGGGTGCGAGCTTCCGTAATCTGGGTGAGATTATTGAGCTGGCTGGGTGTGATCGTCTGACCATCGCTCCGGCCTTGCTGAAAGAGCTGGCTGAAAGTGAAGGGGAAGTGACCCGTAAACTTTCTTATACCGGCGACGTTAAGGCGCGTCCGGCTAAACTGACGGAAGCACAGTTCTACTGGCAGCATAATCAGGATCCAATGGCCGTCGATAAACTGGCCGATGGCATCCGCAAATTTGCGGTCGATCAGGAAAAATTAGAAAAAATGATTGCTGAACTACTGTAAAAACTGGTTCGAAAAATAGCCGGTTCGACAAGCGACATCCGGCTATTTATTATTTCGCCACCGTATTGCGCGTTATTTTGGCGACATAAAGTTTTTCATCCGCGCGTTTCATTACCGTTGCTAGATCTTCTTTTTCAATGAGATATTCGACCAATCCGATGCTGACCGCCAGGCTCACATCATTTCCAAGTATTTCACTATTGGCGTTGCTGACTCCCAATTTGGCCCGCTCTGCAACTATGTAGGCATCTTCCAGATTTATGTTAGGTAAAACAATAGCAAATTCATCACCGCCAATGCGTCCAAAAATATCTTCCCGGCGGAATGATTTTTTTAAAACGTCGGCCACAACTTTCAGTGCCTCATCCCCGGCGCTATGGCCGAAAGTATCATTCACCTTCTTGAAGTGATCGATATCGATGAGGATGACGCAAACAGGGCTTTTGGAAAAATTAGAGATACCCAGCGCTTTATTGGCGGCCATAAAAAACGCATCCCGCCTCAGGTATCCGGTCAAGTCGTCATATCTTGCGGTTATTGGTAATTCTATCAGGTACTTTTTGGCCAGTATGGAAAGTAAACTACCCAGCACGGCACAAAGCAGTGCAATGCACACTATCAAGATGGCTGGCATGGCAGAAGTGAACGTATCGAGTATCGACGGGGGAGGCTGTTCTGAATTGGTTCTTATCCGAATTCCCAGCAGTTCGTCCTTCGAGGATAAAATAGGGAGGATGAACGTTAACGTGCCCTTTCCCGCATACTCTCCGATCGAAGGAAGTTTAGTCTGGCAGATGCGTATGATTGCCATATCATTAAACTTTAACTCTGATGCCGATAATCTATTGATGCATTCACTGCTCACATCACGAGTATTAAATACCAGGGTTCTTATCCGTGCGTAGGTGTAGCGCCCTGTTTTACTTGTGGTATCACTTTCTAAAACGTCTCCGCCGGAATTATGAGATCCATAAGTTTTAATCATCGTATCAAGGTTTTGCCTTTCTATCTGCCAGGCGTTTTTGTTTGATTTATGCATAATAGTAATGGAGATCACAATGGAAATAAGACCGAACAGAATAAATGCGGATATCGGATGGGAAAAAAACTCTAATATCTTATACTTAGTGCTATTCATGAATACTTCCTTGGTGTGACTTTATTTACTTATTATCTTGATCGAGAACACGCTGCTTTATAATTTTATCATATTATCTAAAACCTGTTGAATGTTAATGATAGCCGATACCGTTCTTTTTATTTTTTTTAAAAGGCCTTGATTAATGATGGTCTGATATGCATTTGGTGGCAGGGAAACTCATGGTGGTTGTATCCCTTACTTAGATTCAATTCCAGTGGTTACTGATTAAAATGACCATGTTCCATTTTGAGACGCTTTTTAATGGCGATTACCGGGCATAAATAAGGTAATGTACTGATAATATTGGTTTTTAGTCTATTGGGGTCCTCTTATGAATGTATTGCATGTTGGTTTGATATCCGTTTCAGATAGGGCATCCGGTGGTGTTTATCAAGATCAAGGGATACCCGCACTGGAGAAATGGCTGACGGCTGCATTGACGACGCCTTTTGCAATAGAAACCCGCCTGGTGCCTGATGAGCAGTCATTGATTGAACAAGCGCTGTGTGAACTGGTTGATGAGCGAGGCTGCCATTTGGTACTCACCACTGGCGGCACAGGGCCTGCGCGTCGTGATGTAACACCAGATGCGACGCTGGCCATTGCCGACCGTGAAATGCCGGGATTTGGTGAACAGATGCGCCAAATCAGCCTGCACTTTGTGCCAACGGCGATTCTTTCAAGGCAGGTCGGCGTTATTCGTAAACATGCATTGATTCTTAATCTGCCGGGGCAGCCCAAATCCATCAAAGAGACCCTGGAAGGGTTGAAAGATGTTGACGGCAAAGTCATTGTGGCCGGAATTTTTACCAGTGTTCCGTATTGTATCCAACTGCTGGAAGGCCCTTACATTGAAACCGATCCGAGTGTAGTAGCAGCTTTTCGCCCTAAAAATGCCGTACACGAAATAAAAAACTGAAGTTTGGCTATTTCAAAAATAAGATTCAGCTTGTCTGGTGTATCATAATTTTGCCGCTATAGTAATTTTAGCTTTACATAAGGCGGTAAATTTTATTTCTTCCTACTCTGGCATGGCGCGGTAACTAATGGCCCACGAGCATCATCAATCTCATCAACAGCACCGTCGGTTAAACCGGCAAGATTATAAAACGCTTTCTCTGGCTGCACTGGGTGGCGCGCTGGAGTTCTATGATTTCATCATTTTCGTCTTTTTTGCGGCGGTCATCGGTGATCTCTTTTTCCCGGTAGATATTCCGGAATGGTTACGCCAGGTTCAGACATTCGGCATTTTCGCCGCCGGATATCTGGCTCGCCCATTGGGTGGCATTATCATGGCCCATTTTGGTGACCTGATCGGGCGTAAAAAAATGTTCAGCCTGAGTATATTGCTGATGGCTTTGCCGACGTTGGCGATGGGTATGCTGCCAACCTATGAGTCTATCGGGATCGCCGCGCCATTATTATTGCTGCTGATGCGTGTACTACAAGGGGCGGCGATTGGTGGTGAGGTTCCGGGCGCATGGGTTTTTGTGGCTGAACATGTTCCCCGTTCTCGCATTGGTTTCGCCTGCGGGATATTGACTGCCGGACTGACGATGGGGATTTTACTGGGTTCACTGATTGCAACCTTGCTGAATACCGTATTTACCCCTGAGCAGATGTCAGGCGGCGGCTGGCGTTTACCTTTCTTCATCGGCGGGATTTTCGGTCTGGTTGCGATGTATTTACGCCGCTGGTTGCAGGAAACGCCGATCTTCATGGAAATGCAGGCTCAAAAACAGTTGGCTGAAGAAATGCCGCTGAAATCTGTGGTAGTAAAGCATAAAAGAGCAGTGGTGATTTCCATGCTTCTTACCTGGATGCTATCGGCTTGTATTGTGGTGGTGATTCTGATGGCTCCCACCTATCTGCAAAAAATACATGGCGTTTCTGCCGCATTGGCATTACAGGCAAACTGTCTGGCCACCATTGCCTTGATTTTCGGTTGTATTATTGCCGGCCTGTCGGCTGATCGTTTTGGCGCCAGTAAGGTTTTTATTTGCGGTAGCCTGTTACTGGCGGTATGCAGTTGGTTTTTCTACCGAACGGCGGCAAGTGATATGGAATTGCTGTTTGTTGGATATGCGGTCGCCGGGTTCAGTGTCGGTGTTGTTGGCGCGGTGCCCTACGTGATGGTGCGCGCTTTCCCGGCTGAGGTCCGTTTTTCCGGGATCTCGTTCTCCTATAACGTGGCTTATGCCATTTTTGGTGGCTTGACGCCCATTTTTGTCACTGTGATTATGAAGGCAACACCGCTGGCCCCGGCATGGTATGTGCTGACGCTGGCCGGTGTCGGGGTAATGCTGGGGATTTATTTACACCGTGACCTGAATAGTGAGCAAGACAGTAAGCTTTCCGAGGCAGAGCGTTCCCGTTCACCCGCAGGCATTTAAATTCTCTTTTATGCGCACCAGCAAACAGGCCCTGTCAAATTAACAGGGCCTGTTTTACAACCGGGCTGTATCTTACTTTTAGTGCGCGCTACGCTCGCCAATGGGGAGGACTTTACGGCCAAACTGTTCGTTTAACACTTCTGCCATTGCCAGATAAATGGCGCTTGCTCCACAGATAATGCCTTCAAAACCAGCAAAGGTCAGTAGTGCATGATTACCGGTAAAATTACCGATAGCCAGTAATGCAAATAGAACCGTCAGGCTGGCAAATACAAACTGTAACGCAAGGTTGGCGCGTAATGTTCCGAAGAACATAAACAAGGTGAATACGCCCCATAGACCGAGGAATACACCCAGGAACTGAGGATCGCTGGCTTCAGCCAACCCCATTTTGGGTAACATAATAATGGCGACTAATGTTAGCCAGAAAGCGCCATAAGAGGTGAATGCGGTAACGCCAAAGGTATTCCCTTTTTTATATTCCAGTAAACCAGCCAGGATCTGGGCAATACCGCCGTAAAAGATGCCTGTGCTGAGAATAATAGAAGAAAGCGGGAAAAAGCCTGCATTGTGCAGGTTCAATAAAATAGTCGTCATTCCGAAGCCCATCAGCCCTAGCGGACCGGGATTCGCCAACTTGTTCGTATGCATAAATCCTCTGCAATAACAAATTATCAATAAATTAAGGTGTAATTGCCCGCTATAACGCCGGGAATGTGCCTCTTTTGGTGGCGGTTTATCCTTGCCCGCCACCCCTACGGGCCGTTGTGATGCAACGTCAAAAATTTTTCCTGAAAATTTTTTGGCGGCGAGCGCGGCATCATATCGGGCGGCTGGAATGGACACAATATGGCGAATTAAGAATAGTTTGATCGAACAAGGGATAAAGGCCACTTTTTTTCATCTCCCCCCCTTGATGATAGGATTGTTGACCCCATCTTATTTTCAACCAAAACAGTTTGACCAAATCGAGAAGGTTTATGTCGGGCCGTTAAATTTGCGCGGCGTCGTTGAAACATGAGGCTGGGCGAATGGAAAACGTTGTCGTGAAAATAGGATTCTGTAGTTGAAAAACGACATTTCACCCGCATAGTGGTTGAACTACCACACCGAATATGACTTTTTAGTGGAGATGTTTAGATGGGTAAGATTATTGGTATCGACCTGGGTACGACCAACTCTTGTGTAGCGATTATGGACGGTACGCAGGTTAAAGTACTGGAGAACAGCGAAGGCGATCGCACCACTCCTTCAATTATTGCCTATACGCAAGACGGCGAGATCCTGGTTGGCCAGCCGGCTAAACGTCAGGCGGTGACTAACCCGAAGAATACGTTGTTTGCGATTAAGCGTCTGATTGGCCGTCGTTTCAAAGATGAAGAAGTCCAGCGCGATACCAACATCATGCCGTATAAAATTATTGCGGCTGATAATGGTGATGCCTGGCTGGAAGTGAAAGATCAGAAAATGGCTCCGCCGCAGATTTCAGCGGAAGTGCTGAAAAAGATGAAGAAAACGGCAGAAGACTATTTGGGTGAAACCATCACTGAAGCGGTTATCACTGTTCCTGCTTACTTCAACGATGCTCAACGTCAGGCGACCAAAGATGCCGGTCGTATCGCCGGTCTGGAAGTGAAGCGTATTATTAACGAACCGACCGCAGCAGCGCTGGCGTATGGCTTGGATAAAGAAGTGGGCAACCGCACCATCGCTGTGTATGACCTGGGGGGCGGTACTTTCGATATTTCCATTATCGAAATCGATGAAGTTGATGGTGAAAAAACGTTTGAAGTGCTGGCCACCAACGGTGATACCCACCTGGGTGGTGAAGACTTCGACAGCCGCATGATCAACTATCTGGTTGATGAATTTAAGAAAGAACAGGGTTTCGATCTGCGTAACGATCCACTGGCGATGCAGCGCCTGAAAGAAGCGGCGGAAAAAGCCAAGATTGAACTGTCTTCCGCACAGCAGACGGACGTTAACCTGCCGTATATCACCGCAGATGCGACCGGTCCGAAACACCTGAACATCAAAGTAACTCGCGCCAAACTGGAATCTTTGGTTGAAGATTTGGTTAACCGTTCTCTGGAGCCGCTGAAAGTTGCGCTGAAGGATGCTGGCCTGTCCGTCTCTGAAATTCAGGACGTGATTCTGGTCGGAGGTCAGACCCGTATGCCGCTGGTACAGAAGAAAGTGGCTGACTTCTTCGGTAAAGAACCGCGTAAAGATGTAAACCCGGATGAAGCTGTCGCTATCGGTGCTGCGGTTCAGGGTGGTGTGTTGTCCGGCGATGTGAAAGACGTTCTGTTGCTGGACGTGACCCCGCTGTCACTGGGTATCGAAACGATGGGCGGCGTGATGACGGCGCTAATTGCCAAGAACACCACTATCCCGACTAAACACAGTCAGGTTTTCTCTACAGCGGAAGATAACCAGTCTGCGGTGACGATTCATGTCCTGCAGGGTGAACGTAAACGCGCTCAGGATAATAAATCTTTGGGGCAGTTTAATCTGGACGGTATTCAGGCTGCGCCACGCGGTATGCCGCAGATTGAAGTCACGTTTGACATCGATGCTGATGGTATCCTGCATGTTTCCGCTAAAGATAAAAACAGCGGTCGTGAGCAGAAAATCACTATCAAAGCCTCTTCTGGTTTGAATGAAGAAGAAATCCAGAAAATGGTTCGTGACGCTGAAGCGAACGCGGAATCTGACCGTAAATTTGAAGAGCTGGTTCAGACCCGTAACCAGGGCGATCACCTGTTGCACAGTACGCGTAAGCAACTGGAGGAAGTCGGTGATAATCTGGCCGCTGATGATAAAACTGCCGTTGACGACGCCCTGAAAGCACTGGAAAGTGCGCTGAAGGGTGAAGACAAAGCGGATATCGAAGCGAAGATCCAGGCGCTGGTTCAGGCTTCAGGTAAATTACTGGAAGCCTCTCAGCCGCAGGCTCAGGCGGGCGCCGAAGGCGCTGCCGGGGACGATTCTGCTCGTAAAGACGATGACGTCGTTGATGCCGAATTTGAAGAAGTAAAAGATAAAAAATAATCGCCCTTGAGCGGGCGCAGTAACGGTAACTATTAACTGTTGCTGGCAACCAGCACGGGCGTTGAGGAAACTCTGCGCCCGTGCACGCATGTTGAGGGCAGGAAAAAAAGAATGGCGAAGCAAGACTATTACGAGATTTTAGGCGTTTCTAAAGATGCGGAAGAGCGTGAAATCAAGAAGGCTTATAAGCGTCTGGCGATGAAATATCACCCGGATCGGAATCCTGGTGATAAAGAGGCTGAAGCACGATTTAAAGAGATTAAAGAAGCCTACGAAGTCCTCACTGATTCACAGAAACGTGCCGCCTACGATCAGTACGGCCATGCCGCATTTGAACAAGGCGGCATGGGCGGAGGCGGCGGTTTTGGCGGAGGCGGTGCCGATTTTGGTGATATTTTTGGCGACGTTTTCGGTGATATTTTTGGCGGTGGCCGCCGCCAGCGCGCAAGCCGCGGTGCTGATTTACGCTACAACATGGAGCTGTCACTGGAAGAAGCTGTCCGTGGCGTCACCAAAGAGATCCGTATCCCTACGCTGGAAGAGTGCGATGTCTGTCATGGCAACGGGGCTAAACCGGGGAGTTCACCTGTCAGCTGTCCTACCTGTCATGGTAATGGTCAGGTACAAATGCGCCAGGGCTTCTTTACTGTTCAGCAAGCCTGTCCGCATTGTCATGGGCGCGGGAAAATCATTAAAGATCCCTGCGTTAAATGCCACGGTCATGGCCGGGTAGAGAAGAGCAAAACGCTGTCGGTGAAGATCCCGGCCGGGGTGGATACTGGCGATCGCATCCGCTTGTCCGGTGAAGGGGAGGCCGGGGAGCATGGTGCGCCATCTGGCGATTTGTATGTTCAGGTTCAGGTAAAAGCGCATCCGATTTTCCAGCGCGAAGAAAGTAACCTGTACTGTGAAGTGCCGATTAACTTTGCCATGGCGGCTCTGGGCGGAGAAATTGAAGTGCCGACGCTGGATGGACGTGTGAAGCTGAAAGTGCCTGCTGAAACGCAGACCGGGAAGCTGTTCCGTATGCGCGGCAAAGGCGTGAAGTCGGTGCGCGGCGGCGCGCAGGGCGATCTGTTATGCCGGGTTGTGGTGGAAACGCCGGTCAGCCTGAATGAGCGGCAAAGACAGCTATTGCAAGAGTTGGAAGAGAGTTTTGGCGGTCCTTCTGGCGAAAGAAACAGCCCGCGCTCTAAAAGCTTCTTCGATGGTGTGAAAAAGTTTTTTGACGATCTGACTCGCTGATGTTTTCTTGATAATCCGTGAGATAAGACAGAAAAACCGGCTGGTGAATCATCAGCCGGTTTTTTTATGGCGGGCTATCCCTGCCAGCTACCCTGCGGATCGCCGCAAGCGGCGTTAAAAAACGCTGCCTGTGTTTTTTATGGTATCGTCCCACGCCATAAGGGCGAATTTGCTAATAATATGCTTTAAGATCGCCTTCTTAAATTTAAACGACTTTTAACCAGCATGGGAGTTGCGTAATCTTGCTTTATGGTAAAGAGTACAGCGCGGCTTGACTCCCGGTAATAGAGAGTAGTGACATGATTAATATGCTTCGCCGTTTCGTTGGCCTCGATGCCGCCGCCGGACTAATGCTCATTGGTGCAACATTGTTGGCGATGATTTTAGCCAATATTCCATTCAGTTCAGAAGGTTATCAGCAGTTCTTGATGATACCGGTGCAAATCAAGTTTGGGGCGCTGGAGATCAATAAAAACCTGTTGCTGTGGATTAATGATGGTCTGATGGCAATTTTCTTTCTGATGATAGGGCTTGAGGTAAAGCGTGAGCTGGTGATGGGCGCGCTGGCAAGCCGTCGTCAGGCGATGCTGCCGTTGGTGGCCGCCATCGGCGGTATGTTGTTTCCGGCGTTATTCTTCCTGCTGTTCAATGCTGGCGATGAGGTGACTCGTCATGGCTGGGCGATCCCCACCGCGACAGATATCGCCTTTGCGATTGGCGTACTAATTTTATTGGGCAAACGTGTCCCGCCGGGATTAAAGGTTTTTTTACTGGCGTTGGCAATAATTGATGACCTGGGCGCCATCATTATTATTGCATTGTTTTATACCCAGCAGATTTTCTGGCCCGCGCTACTGGGCGCATTACTGTGTATCGCGGTGCTGGCTTATATGAATAGTCAGCATGTGACAAAGACCTCGGCCTACTTACTGGTGGGAATGGTGCTATGGGTTTGTATTCTTAAATGTGGTGTACATGCCACGCTGGCAGGGGTGATCGTTGGATTCTTTATCCCGCTGCGCACGAGTGACGGGCGCTCTTCTCCTGCGACTACGCTGGAGCAGGGCCTGCATGTTTGGGTTTCCTTCCTGATTATTCCGTTATTTGCATTTGCCAATGCGGGCATTGTTTTACAAGGCATTGAAGCAGATAAACTTTTCTCACCACTGATTGCAGGTATTGCCGCAGGTCTGTTGATTGGTAAGCCGTTGGGGATCACGCTATGCAGTTGGCTGGTTATCAAGATGGGGTTTGCCAAATTGCCGGCAGGCGTCAGTTTTGGCCAGATTATGGCGGTTTCCGTACCATGCGGCATCGGGTTCACCATGTCGATTTTTATCACGTTGCTGGCCTTTACCAACAGCGACGCTGAATTTATTACCTATGCCAAACTGGGTATTTTACTGGCATCAGGGGTGGCGGCTATCTCAGGTTATGTGGTGTTGCGGGTTGTTTTGCCATCACAGCGTGTTGTGTTGCCAGCTTCCACACTTCAGGGCTAGCCGAAGGAGTAAAGTCGACTGCGACAGATGCAAAAAAACCGGCCTAAGCCGGTTTCTTCAACAACACGCGAAAACGCGATTATTGCATGGCGTTGATGCGCGCAACCAGATTGGATTTATGACGTGCAGCTTTATTCTTGTGGATCAGGCCTTTGCTTGCCTGACGATCCACGATCGGTTGCATATCATTAAACGCATTCTGTGCCGCTTCTTTATCGCCAGTAGCGATCGCCGCGTATACTTTCTTAATGAAAGTACGCATCATAGAGCGACGGCTTGCGTTATGCTTGCGGCGCTTCTCAGATTGTACGGCGCGTTTCTTAGCTGATTTGATATTAGCCAAGGTCCAACTCCCAAATATATTCTATCGAGGACAATTCAAAGGCCGAGGAATATGCCCTTTTAGCCTTCGTTTGTCAATGGATTTGTGCAAATAAGCGCCGTTTGTACGTCGACGCTTGTTACGTTGTGATGGCGCAGGATTTTAACAGCTTCACGCGGCGGAATACAGCTTTTCACTTCATAAATTCACGAGTATCTGCAATCGCGGCAACAAAAGGCGCGAATCGCGGGTTAACCTTACTGGCTGTACAAGGTATAATCCGCCGATTTCCATTATTTAACCCATTTGTTCCGAGCCAGCCATGCAGCTAATTCGCGGTATACACAATCTTCGGGCGCACCATTATGGCTGTGTGCTCACTATTGGTAATTTTGACGGCGTGCACCGCGGACACCAGATGCTGCTTGAGCGTTTGAAGCAGGAAGGACGTTCCCGCGGGCTTCCGGTAATGGTGATGATTTTTGAACCTCAGCCGCAGGAGCTATTTTCTGTTAAAAAGGCGCCTGCGCGGTTGACTCGTCTGCGCGATAAAGTGAATTATCTGAGAAAGGCCGGTGTGGATTATCTGCTGTGCGTTAAATTTGACGCCCACTTTGCCGCCAACCATGCTCGAACTTTTGTTTCCACTCTGCTGGTGGAAAAACTGGGCGTCAGGTTTTTAGTCGTGGGGGATGACTTCCGTTTCGGGGCTGGTCGAGAAGGCGATTTCCTGCTATTACAGAAAGCTGGCCTTGATGCGGGGTTTGAGGTTATCAGTACGGCCTCATTTTGTAACGATGGTAAACGAGTGAGCAGCACTGCCATACGTGACGCGCTCAACAATGATGATTTAATGCTGGCGGAAAATCTGCTAGGGCACCCTTACAGCATTTCCGGGCGAGTGATCCACGGTAAGGAACTGGGGCGGACGATAGGTTTCCCCACGGCTAATCTGTCGTTAAAACGTCAGGTATCGCCAGTGAACGGGGTGTATGCCGTCAGCGTCTATGGTCTGGGGGATGAGCCGCTGCCGGGTGTCGCCAATATTGGTACGCGTCCGACGATAACCGGAGACAATCGCCAGCAGCTTGAGGTGCATTTACTGGATACGACGATGGATTTGTATGGTCGTCATATAGAAGTGGTACTGCGTAAAAAGATACGTAATGAACAGCGTTTTGCTTCGCTTGAGGCGTTAAAGCAGCAAATCGCCGATGATGTGGTGACGGCCCGGGTATTTTTTGGGTTAAAGGCACCGGTATAATTTTTCTAGCCGAAAACGAAATCGAGAATCTAATGAGTGACTATAAGACTACCCTGAACTTGCCGGAAACAGGGTTCCCGATGCGTGGCGATTTGGCCAAGCGTGAACCTGACATGCTGAAACGGTGGTATGAACAGGATCTGTACGGGATGATTCGCCATGCTAAAAAGGGCAAAAAAACCTTCATTCTGCACGATGGCCCTCCGTATGCGAATGGCAGTATTCATATTGGTCACTCAGTTAACAAAATTCTTAAAGACATTATCGTTAAGTCTAAAAGCCTGTCTGGTTATGACTCACCGTATATACCTGGCTGGGACTGTCATGGCCTGCCAATTGAGCTGAAAGTTGAACAGCTTATCGGCAAGCCGGGTGAGAAGGTCAGTGCAGCAGAGTTCAGGGCCGAATGCCGCAAATATGCGGCGGAGCAGGT
Organism: Brenneria alni; assembly: GCF_003666245.1. Taxonomy (GTDB): domain Bacteria; phylum Pseudomonadota; class Gammaproteobacteria; order Enterobacterales; family Enterobacteriaceae; genus Brenneria; species Brenneria alni. The sequence goes on along the minus strand of NZ_MJLZ01000001.1, from coordinate 146,743 downwards.
AGCCGGGCAGAAGAAAGATTTCATCCGCCTTGGTGTGTTAGGGGATTGGGATCATCCGTACCTGACGATGGACTTCACGACTGAAGCCAATATTATTCGAGCGCTGGGCAAAGTGATTGAAAACGGCCATCTGCATAAAGGGGCCAAGCCGGTTCACTGGTGCGCCGACTGTGGTTCCGCCCTGGCGGAAGCCGAAGTGGAATACTACGACAAAACCTCGCCTTCCATTGATGTTGCGTTTAACGCTGTCGATGCCGTTGCGGTGTGTGCGAAATTTGGCGTAAGCCAGGTTGATGGCCCGCTTTCTCTGGTTATCTGGACTACTACGCCGTGGACGCTGCCAGCTAACCGTGCGATCTCTCTGAATCCGGAATTTATTTACCAGTTGGTTCAGGTTGAAGGGCAGGCGTTGATTCTTGCCGCCGAGCTGGTTGAAAGCGCGATGAAGCGCATCGGCGTTGACCACTGGCTAGTGCTGGGCGAATGCAAAGGCGGCGATCTCGAACTGTTACGCTTCCGGCATCCGTTTATGGGCTTTGATGTACCGGTTATTCTGGGCGACCATGTGACGCTGGACGCAGGTACCGGCGCGGTGCATACCGCTCCGGGGCATGGCCCGGAAGACTATGTCATCGGTCAGCAATATGGGCTTGAAGTCGCCAACCCGGTCGGGCCGAATGGGTGTTATCTGACGGGAACCTATCCTGAACTGGACGGTAAGTTTGTCTTCAAGGCCAATGACATCGTTGTTGAGATCCTGCGCGAGCGCGGCGCTCTGCTGCATCTGGAAAAACTGCTGCACAGCTATCCGTGTTGCTGGCGTCATAAAACGCCGATTATCTTCCGTGCGACCCCGCAGTGGTTTATCAGCATGGATCAAAAAGGGCTGCGTAAGCAATCACTGGCTGAAATCAAAGGCGTACAGTGGATCCCGGATTGGGGCCAGGCCCGTATTGAGGCGATGGTCGCCAATCGCCCTGACTGGTGTATTTCCCGCCAGCGTACCTGGGGTGTACCGATGTCGCTCTTCGTTCATAAAGACACTGAAGAATTACACCCGCGTACCGGCGAACTGATTGAAGCGGTCGCCAAACGCGTTGAGCAGGATGGTATTCAGGCCTGGTGGGATCTTGATCCGGCTGATGTGCTGGGCGCTGACGCTGCGGATTACGTTAAAGTGCCCGATACGCTGGACGTATGGTTTGATTCAGGATCAACTCATGCATCTGTGGTCGACGTTCGTCCTGAATTCGGTGGCCATTCAGCAGATATGTATCTGGAAGGTTCTGACCAGCACCGCGGCTGGTTCATGTCCTCGCTGATGATTTCAACGGCCATCAAAGGTAAAGCGCCTTACCGTCAGGTGTTGACCCACGGCTTCACCGTTGATGGTCAGGGCCGCAAGATGTCCAAGTCGATCGGCAATACGGTCAGCCCGCAGGATGTGATGAACAAACTGGGCGGTGATATTCTGCGTCTGTGGATCGGTTCAACAGATTATTCTGGTGAAATCGCGGTTTCTGATGAGATTCTGAAACGGTCAGCGGATGCTTATCGCCGTATTCGTAACACCGCACGTTTCCTGTTGGCGAACCTGAACGGGTTTGATCCGCAGAAGCATATGGTGAAGCCGGAAGAGATGGTAGTGCTGGATCGCTGGGCGGTCGGACGCGCCAAAGCCGCGCAGGAAGAGATTACCGAAGCCTACGACAGCTATGATTTCCACCGCGTGGTACAGCGCCTGATGCAGTTCTGCTCCATTGAGATGGGCTCGTTCTATCTTGATATCATCAAGGATCGTCAGTACACCGCGAAAAGTGACAGTGTGGCCCGCCGCAGTTGTCAGACGGCGCTGTATCATATTTCTGAAGCACTGGTACGCTGGATGGCTCCGATCATGTCATTCACCGCTGATGAAATTTGGGCATATTTGCCGGGTGAACGTGCGCAGTACGTGTTTACCGAAGAGTGGTATGACGGTTTGTTCGGCCTGGATACGGCGGAAATCATGAATGACGCATTCTGGGCCGATATCCTTAAAGTGCGCAGTGAAGTGAATAAGGTGATTGAACAGGCGCGTAACGATAAGCGTATTGGCGGATCGCTGGAAGCCTCCGTCACGCTGTACGCTGATGCCAACCTGGCGGATAAGCTGAATCAGTTACATCAGGAACTGCATTTTGCCCTGCTAACCTCGAAAGCGCGGGTGGAGCCTGATGAAAATGCGCCCGCTGATGCGCAGGGCACGGAACTACCCGGATTGAAAATTGCCTTAAGCAAGGCGGAGGGGCATAAGTGTCCGCGTTGCTGGCATTATGAGTCAGATATTGGTACTGACACCGATCATCCTGATATTTGTGGTCGCTGCGCGACCAACGTCGGCGGCAAAGGCGAAGAGCGTGAATTTGTCTGATGAATAAATCGATCTGTTCGAGCGGGTTGCGCTGGCTTTGGCTGGCGCTGGTAGTTTTAGTCGTTGACTTCGGTAGTAAACAGTGGGTTCTCTCTCAATTTGCGCTGGGAGAGACGCTGCCTCTGTTTCCTTCCCTGAATCTGCACTATGCGCGTAATTATGGCGCCGCGTTCAGTTTTCTGGCCGATAAGGGGGGCTGGCAACGCTGGTTCTTTGCCGGTATTGCTATCGCCATTGTGGTTGCCCTGCTGGTGATGATGTATCGCGCCAGTGCGCAGCAAAAGTTGAATAACATTGCTTATGCGCTGATCATCGGCGGCGCATTAGGCAACCTGTTTGACCGGATGTGGCATGGATTTGTCGTGGATATGATCGACTTCTATGTTAGGGACTGGCATTTCGCCACTTTCAATCTGGCGGACACGGCTATCTGCATTGGCGCCGCACTGATTGTACTGGAAGGCTTTTTCAGTACTCATGATGATGCGGTTAAGCAAAAGGGGCACTGATGTCCGAGACTGTACAGAGCAACAGCGCTGTGCTGGTGCACTTTATCCTGACGTTGGAAGATGGCTTTGCGGCGGAGTCCACCCGTGAAAGCGGTAAGCCCGCGCTGTTCCGTCTGGGGGATGGCAGTTTGTCAGATGAATTGGAACAGCATCTGCTGGGGCTCAAGTGCGGCGACAGACGTAAATTTACGCTGCCGCCCGAATCTGCTTTTGGTGCCGCAAATCCTGATCTGATCCAGTTTTTTCTGCGTCGTGATTTTGCCCAAACCGGTGTGCCGGATGTGGGGACCATCATGTTGTTCAACGGTATTGGCGGTAATGATATGCCCGGAATTATCCGTGATGTGGCGGAAGAATCCGTCACGGTGGATTTTAATCATCCGCTGGCAGGGCAGTCTATTACGTTCGATCTGGAAGTTCTGGATATCGATCCTTCACAGCAGGAGGTTCAGCATGCAAATCTTGCTGGCTAACCCACGGGGTTTTTGTGCCGGGGTTGATCGTGCCATCAGTATTGTCGAGCGGGCATTAGAGATATATGGCACACCGATCTATGTGCGTCACGAAGTGGTTCACAACCGTTATGTGGTCAACGGGTTACGTGAGCGCGGCGCGATATTTATTGAACAAATCGATGAGGTGCCGGACGGTTCGATTCTGATTTTCTCTGCGCATGGTGTTTCGCAGGCTGTGCGTGCTGAAGCCAGAAATCGTGATTTAACGGTCTTTGATGCCACCTGTCCGCTGGTGACCAAGGTGCATATGGAAGTGGCAAGGGCCAGCCGGAAAGGCGTTGAGGCTATCTTGATCGGCCACGCCGGGCACCCGGAAGTGGAAGGCACTATGGGGCAGTACAGCAATGCCGATGGCGGGATGTATCTGGTGGAGTCGCCTGAAGATGTCTGGCAACTACAGGTGAAGGACGAAACCAACCTCTGCTTTATGACGCAAACCACGCTGTCAGTTGATGATACTTCTGCTGTTATTGATGCGTTGCGCGAACGCTTTCCGCAGATTATCGGCCCGCGTAAAGATGATATTTGCTACGCCACCACCAATCGCCAGGAGGCGGTACGTTATCTGGCTGCTGAAGCGGATGTGGTGCTGGTGGTTGGTTCAAAGAACTCTTCCAACTCCAATCGTTTGGCAGAACTGGCCCAGCGGGCAGGCAAGGCCGCCTACCTGATTGACGCGGCGGAAGATATTCAGGAGAGCTGGCTGACGGGTATTACTCACATTGGGGTGACGGCGGGTGCTTCCGCACCGGATATTCTGGTACAGCAGGTTATACAGCGTTTAAAGTCGCTGGGCGGAGAGGTGGCACTGGAATTGCAGGGCCGTGAGGAAAATATTGTTTTTGAAGTGCCGAAAGAGCTGCGTGTCGAAGTAAAGCAAATCGATTGAGTGATTTATCATTGGTGGTGAGGAGTGTTTTCTCTTTTCACCGCCTTTTCCCCATTAATCCCCGAACAACCATGATTGCCCATTAATAATAATCTGATAAAAATGCATATTTATGCGTTATCGGGTTTGATTTATTGGGGCAGGCAATACATCGAATAGTCTTTACTGATTTAATTTTTCTTCTGACATAATTTTCTCATCTGGCTATAAATCCACTGGCGGTAGTGCTTCATGCCCGTTAACCTACCGTTATTCATAGCGGAAGCAGAAAGAGAGAGACATTATGAAGGAATCATCAATCCGTATCGCGGTTGCGGGGGCGGGTGGCCGCATGGGGCGTCAGCTTATTCAGGCGGTCGAACAAACTGAAGGCGCCGTTTTGGGCGCCGCGCTGGAGCGTCAAGGTTCGTCCCTGGTGGGGGCAGATGCCGGAGAACTGGCTGGGCTGGGGAAATGCGGCGTGACGGTGAGCGATAGTCTGGACTCTGTTCGTGATGACTTTGATATTTTAATCGATTTTACCCGCCCTGAAGGCACGTTGGCTCATCTGGCATTTTGTCGTCAACACCATAAGGCCATGATTATTGGCACCACGGGGTTTGATGAGCAGGGAAAAGCGGCTATCCGCCAGGCGGCACAGGAGATTGGCATTGTTTTCGCCGCTAACTTCAGCGTTGGCGTAAATGTGATGCTTAAGCTGCTGGAGAAAGCCGCCAAAGTCATGGGTGATTACACCGATATCGAAATTATTGAGGCTCATCACCGGCATAAAGTGGATGCGCCCTCAGGAACGGCGCTGGCGATGGGTGAAGCGATCGCCGGCGCATTGGGGCGGGATCTGAAGACATGCGCCGTTTATGCACGCGAAGGATATACCGGCGAGCGCGATCCGAAAAGCATTGGCTTTGCGACGGTGCGGGCGGGCGATATCGTCGGTGAGCACACGGCAATGTTTGCTGATATTGGCGAACGAGTCGAGATTACTCACAAGGCTTCCAGCCGTATGACCTTTGCCAATGGCGCTGTTAGGGCAGGAATTTGGATTAAGTCCAGAGAAAGTGGTCTTTTCGATATGAAAGATGTGCTTGGATTGGATGATTTATAAATTAAAAATGTAATTTTATAAATATAACTTAATGATAAAAGTGACGATTTAAAATCGTTACTTTTATTTTGTCTCTTTTATTCTATTTTTTATCTTAACCTTATTTTTTACTAACTTTTCTCGATTTTTAAGTCTGTTTTTTTATGTTGAAACCATAAAACAGACAATGTTGGCTGATTATTACACTCATTTTAACCATGTAGATTAGCAACCGTTTACTTTCCTGAGTTAACATGTCCTTTTACGGGTGTGGAGAGGGATTTATGCCATAAAGCATGAAAAGAAGTGAAAAAGTGCGGTTGAAGTGGACAAGTTAGCCGACCATCATTAAAATGCGCCCAATTTGCCAAAAATTTACCTTGAAGGTGGTTTTTGCGTTGATTTAGATCGGTTAATCTGAATTAATATGCAAATAACATGATTTTTTATTCCTTGGAGGGTGTTTTGATTAAGTCAGCGCTATTGGTTCTGGAAGACGGAACCCAATTCCACGGTCGGGCCATCGGGGCAGAAGGGTCGGCAGTGGGGGAAGTGGTCTTCAATACGTCGATGACCGGATATCAAGAAATCCTTACTGATCCATCCTATTCCCGCCAGATTGTCACTCTCACTTATCCCCATATTGGTAATGTCGGCACTAACGCCAGCGACGAAGAATCACTCTCCATACAAGCTCAAGGCCTGGTCATCCGTGACCTGCCGTTGATTGCCAGTAACTACCGCAGCGAAGAAAGCCTGTCTGAATACCTCAAGCGCAACAACATCATTGGTATTGCCGATATCGATACCCGTAAACTGACCCGCTTACTGCGAGAGAAAGGCGCCCAGAACGGCTGCATTATTGCCGGTGACGCGCCAGACGCGGCGCACGCGCTGGAAAAAGCCAAAGCGTTTCCGGGGTTGAAAGGGATGGATCTGGCAAAAGAGGTCACCACTGCTGAAAGCTATAGCTGGTTACAAGGCAGTTGGACGCTGGAGGGGGGCTTACCCCAAGCCAAACAGGAGAGCGAGCTGCCTTACCATGTGGTTGCTTATGACTACGGTGTGAAGCGTAATATTCTGCGTCTGCTGGTGGACAGAGGCTGTCGTCTGACCGTTGTTCCGGCCCAAACCTCTGCTGAAGAGGTATTGAAGCTCAATCCTGATGGGATATTTCTGTCGAACGGCCCCGGCGACCCGGAGCCGTGTGATTATGCGATTCGTGCGATAAAAACCTTTCTGGAAGCGGATATCCCGGTATTCGGCATCTGCCTCGGCCACCAGTTGCTGGCGCTGGCGAGCGGCGCGAAAACCATCAAAATGAAACTTGGCCACCACGGCGGCAACCATCCGGTAAAAGATCTGGATAACAACTGTGTGATGATCACCGCCCAGAACCACGGTTTTGCGGTTGATGAGCATAATTTGCCTGACACACTGCGCGTGACGCATAAATCATTATTTGACCACACGGTGCAGGGGATTCACCGCACCGATAAACCGGCGTTCAGTTTTCAGGGGCACCCGGAAGCCAGCCCCGGCCCGCACGACGCGGCGCCCTTTTTCGACCACTTTATTGAATTGATTAAGACTTACCGTTCTTCAGCCAAATAATCAGGAGCGAGATAATGCCAAAACGTACAGATATTAAAAGCATCCTGATTCTGGGCGCCGGCCCGATTGTTATCGGCCAGGCTTGTGAATTTGACTACTCTGGCGCACAGGCGTGTAAAGCCCTGCGCGAAGAAGGGTATCGCGTCATTCTGGTGAACTCGAATCCGGCAACCATCATGACCGATCCGGAGATGGCGGATGCCACCTACATCGAGCCGATTCACTGGGAAGTGGTGCGCAAAATTATTGAGAAAGAACGCCCGGATGCGGTGCTGCCGACCATGGGCGGCCAGACGGCGCTGAACTGTGCGCTGGAGCTGGAGCGTCAGGGGGTGCTGGCTGAATTCGGCGTCACAATGATTGGCGCCACCGCTGATGCGATTGATAAAGCCGAAGATCGCCGCCGCTTTGATGTGGCGATGAAGAAAATCGGGCTGGATACCGCCCGTTCCGGTATCGCGCATAATATGGAAGAGGCGCTGGCCGTCGCCGCTGACGTGGGCTTCCCCTGTATTATTCGACCTTCCTTCACCATGGGCGGCACGGGTGGCGGGATCGCCTACAACCGCGAAGAGTTTGAAGAAATCTGCGAACGCGGCCTGGATCTTTCCCCCACCAAAGAATTGCTGATCGATGAATCGCTGATTGGCTGGAAAGAGTACGAAATGGAAGTGGTGCGAGACAAAAACGACAACTGCATCATTGTCTGCTCCATCGAAAACTTTGACGCCATGGGGATCCATACCGGTGATTCAATCACCGTTGCGCCAGCGCAAACGCTGACCGACAAAGAGTACCAAATCATGCGTAACGCTTCGATGGCGGTGCTGCGTGAGATCGGTGTGGAAACCGGCGGTTCGAATGTGCAGTTTTCGGTGAATCCGAAAAATGGCCGTCTGATTGTGATTGAAATGAACCCGCGCGTTTCCCGCTCTTCAGCATTGGCCTCCAAAGCAACGGGGTTCCCGATTGCGAAAATCGCCGCCAAGCTGGCTGTCGGTTATACGCTGGATGAACTGATGAACGACATTACCGGCGGTCGCACGCCTGCGTCGTTTGAACCCTCCATCGACTATGTTGTGACCAAGATCCCGCGCTTCAATTTCGAGAAATTTGCCGGCGCCAACGACCGTCTGACCACGCAGATGAAATCTGTGGGCGAAGTGATGGCGATTGGCCGTACTCAGCAGGAATCGTTGCAGAAAGCGTTGCGTGGTCTGGAAGTGGGGGCGACGGGTTTTGATCCGCAAGTGGATCTGGACGATCCTGAAGCGCTGACCAAAATCCGCCGTGAGCTGAAAGACGCGGGCGCCGAGCGTGTCTGGTACATTGCCGATGCGTTTCGTGCGGGTATGTCAGTGGACGGCATCTTTAACCTGACCAATATTGACCGCTGGTTCCTGGTACAAATCGAAGAACTGGTGTGTCTGGAAGAACAGGTGGCGGAAAAAGGCGTTACCGCGCTGGACGCCGACTTCCTGCGCTTGCTGAAGCGTAAAGGCTTTGCCGATGCGCGCCTGGCTACGCTGGCAGGCGTGGCGGAAAGTGAAATCCGCAAGCTGCGTGATAAATTTGACCTGCACCCGGTTTATAAGCGTGTGGATACCTGCGCGGCAGAGTTTGCAACCGATACGGCCTATCTGTATTCCACCTATGAAGAGGAGTGCGAGGCCAATCCGAATCAGGATCGTGATAAAATCATGGTGCTGGGCGGCGGGCCAAACCGTATTGGTCAGGGGATCGAGTTTGACTATTGTTGCGTTCATGCTTCGCTGGCGCTGCGTGAAGACGGTTATGAAACCATCATGGTGAACTGTAACCCTGAAACCGTTTCGACCGACTACGACACCTCTGATCGCCTGTATTTCGAACCGGTTACGTTGGAAGACGTGCTGGAAATCGTGCGTATCGAGAAGCCGAAAGGCGTCATTGTGCAGTATGGCGGACAGACGCCGTTGAAGCTGGCGCGAGCGCTGGAAGCGGCGGGCGTGCCGGTAATTGGCACCAGCCCGGATGCCATTGATCGTGCTGAAGATCGCGAACGTTTCCAACAGGCGGTAGACCGTCTGGGCCTGAAGCAACCGGCTAACGCCACCGTGACGGCGATTGAGCAAGCGGTGGAAAAAGCGTGTGATATCGGCTATCCGCTGGTGGTTCGCCCTTCTTATGTACTTGGCGGGCGGGCGATGGAGATCGTTTACGACGAAATCGATCTGCGCCGGTACTTCCAGAATGCGGTGGTGGTGTCAAACGATGCGCCGGTGCTGCTGGACCGCTTCCTGGACGATGCCATTGAAGTCGATGTGGATGCCATCTGTGATGGTGAGCGCGTGCTGATTGGCGGCATTATGGAGCACATCGAACAGGCGGGCGTTCACTCCGGCGACTCGGCCTGTTCTTTGCCGGCTTATACGTTGAGCAAAGAGATTCAGGACGTGATGCGTCGGCAGGTGGAAAAGCTGGCGTTTGAGCTTGGCGTTCGCGGCCTGATGAATGTGCAGTTTGCCGTCAAGAACAACGAGGTTTATCTGATCGAAGTTAACCCGCGTGCGGCGCGTACCGTTCCGTTTGTTTCCAAAGCGACCGGCGTACCTTTGGCGAAAGTGGCCGCCCGGGTGATGGTGGGGCAGACGCTGGCTCAACAAGGGGTGACGAAAGAAGTCATTCCGCCTTATTACTCGGTGAAAGAAGTGGTGTTGCCGTTTAACAAGTTCCCCGGCGTTGACCCGATTCTGGGGCCGGAAATGCGCTCAACCGGTGAAGTGATGGGCGTGGGGCGGACATTCGCTGAAGCCTTTGCCAAAGCCATGCTGGGCAGCAATTCACAGATGAAGAAATCAGGCCGTGCGCTATTGTCGGTTCGTGAGGGCGACAAAGCCCGCGTGGTGGATCTGGCGGCCAAACTTCTGAAGCACGGCTTTGAGCTGGATGCGACGCACGGCACCGCCATTGAACTGGGTGAAGCGGGGATTAATCCGCGTCTGGTGAACAAGGTGCATGAAGGTCGTCCGCACATCCAGGATCGGATCAAAAACGGCGAGTACACCTATATCGTCAATACCACGGCAGGACGCCAGGCTATTGAGGACTCTAAGCTGATTCGCCGGAGCGCATTGCAGTACAAGGTTCACTACGATACGACCATGAACGGCGGGTTTGCCACGGCCATGTCGTTAAACGCCGATCCTACTGAGAAAGTCACTTCGGTGCAGGAAATGCACGCGTTGATTAAAGTTAATTAATCAGCAACAGCGAAAGCCAGCGTTTTGATCAACGCTGGCTTTTTTTATACTACTCATCCAATTTTCAATCTTTGCCGATGTGGTTTGATATCGTCCCCTTTCTTTTTTCCGTTTGGTATGTATGTGTTCTCCGCTCTTTATGAAGAATCCCGGATAATCGTCTATTCTTATCGATATTGTTTGAAATTTTATGCCGTAGTAATTTATTTCAACAATTAAGAGGCGAAAGATGAGTGTGAAAAAGAGAAATCAATCTGTAGACATGGAAACCGTATCACCGCAGACAGGCAAGCATCCGTCGGAGTTATATCCAAAACCCCCCTTTGAAAGTCAGCCGCAAGATCCGCCAGGACTCGCCAGTAAAATGAAACCCCTCCCCGATCATGGTGAAAAAAGTTATCGGGGAAACGGGCGGCTGAATGGCCGTAAAGCATTAATCACCGGAGGAGATTCGGGGATCGGTCGTGCCGTCGCCATTGCCTACGCCAGAGAAGGGGCGGACGTGGCGATTAATTACCTGCCGGAAGAGGAGTCGGATGCGCAAGAAGTGATTGCGCTGATTCGCGCCGAAGGACGTATTGCGGTGGCGATATCCGGTGATATCCGCACCGAGGATTTCTGTAAGCAACTGGTCAATGAAGCCGTTGAAAAACTGGGGGGATTGGATATTCTGGTGAACAATGCCGGTCGGCAGCAGTATGCCGAATCCATTGACGATCTCACCACGGAAGCCTTTGATGCGACGTTTAAGACCAATGTGTATGCGCCGTTTTGGATCTCGAAAGCCGCGTTGGCGCATTTGCAGCCGGGTTCTGTGATCATTAACACCTCATCCGTGCAGGCATTCAAGCCTAGCGCGATCCTGCTGGATTATGCCCAGACCAAAGCCTGTAATGTCGCCTTTACCAAAGCGCTGGCCAAACAGGTAGCGGAAAAAGGCATTCGTGTTAATGCGGTAGCGCCGGGGCCTTACTGGACGCCGCTACAGCCGAGCGGCGGGCAACCAATGGACAAAGTGATCGAGTTTGGCGCGGATGCGCCGATGGGGCGCCCTGGTCAGCCGGTGGAGATAGCACCTTTGTATGTGACGCTGGCGTCGGCGGAGTGCAGTTTCACATCGGGGCAGGTATGGTGTTCAGATGGCGGAACAGGAACCCTCTGACCGCAAGGGAAAAGGCCCGTTCAGCGGGCCATAAAACATGTCAGCCCAGCGCCACCTTGATACCGAGGGCGATCAAAACCGTACCCAGCAGTTTATCCGCCAGCTTTTGCGTCTTTTGCAGGCCGCGGCGTACCGGCCCGCTTTGAAAAAGCACCACCAGCAGCGGCCACCAGATTGCAGCCAGAATCCAGATAATCATGGCATACCACAGCTTCTCACCGACGCCGGAATCAATACTCAGTACCTGAGTAAATACCGCAAGGAAAAACAAGGTTGCTTTTGGGTTAAGCAGGTTGCATAAATAACCTTGTAAAAATGCTTTTTTCAGGCTGACGCGTTGCACCGGCAGATGAGAGGGATTCATTTTACTCTCGCCACGGGACAGCAGAGCCTGAATACCGACCCATATCAGATAAACAGCGCCAGCGTATCTCAGTAAATTAAACAACCAGGGGGTAGTGGTGATGACCACGGCCAGCCCCGCGACGCAGTACGTCATATGGGTCGCTACGCCACAAATCACCCCCAATGAAGTCATCAATGCCGCAGCCCGTGGATAGCGGGCGGCATTTTTGATGACCAGAAAAAAATCAGGGCCGGGTGAAAGCATTCCCAACGTGGCAATAGTGGCGACAAACAGCGACGTTTCGAACATGATGTGTTCCAGGTGGCGAAAATAGAAAAATAAAACAGGTAGAATGATAGCGCCACGGCAATTAATTAGCATCACCATTATTGGCTAGTGGTCTGCAATATGTTAACAAATCTCCTTGCTTTATTTAGGGTTATTTTCTGTGGGTCAGGATCGGGATAAAAACATGGTCAGTGTAATATCACAGCAAAGGGAAATTACCCGGCTGTGCATTCAGTGTGCGCTTTTACTGTTACAGCATGGCGCGGAAAGTATGGTTGTAGAGCAGTTGTCTTCCCGGCTGGGGGTGGCATTGGGGGCTGACAGCGTTGAGAGTTCAATCTCGGCGAATGCTATCGTCCTGACCACCATTATGCAGGGACATTGCCTGACCTCTACACGTAAGAATGCCGATCGCGGCATCAATATGCATGTGGTTACCGAGGTGCAGCACGCGGTGATTATGGCTGAACATAAATTGCTGGATACGGCAGGTGTTGAGAAACGATTTGCCCACATTAAGCCACTGCGCTATCCGCGCTGGATGATGGTGTCTATCGTGGCGCTTTCCTGCGGTTGTTTTAGTCGGCTGAATGGCGGCGGGTGGGATGCCTTTATCGTAACGATGATTGCCAGTGGCCTGGCGATGTACGCCCGGCAGGTATTCACTGCGCATCACTTTAATCCGTTGATTAACTTTTGTATTACGGCATTCGTGGCGACGTCGACCTCAGGGTTATTGATGAAGCTGCCTGTTTTTCAACAGACTTCAACCGTGGCGATGGCGGCCAGTGTGCTGCTGCTGGTGCCTGGTTTTCCGCTGATTAACGCGGTGGCGGATATGTTTAAAGGACACGTCAATACGGGACTGGCCCGTTGGACGGTAGCCAGCCTGCTGACGCTGACTACCTGTATCGGGGTAGTGATGGCGCTGGCGCTGTGGGGGTTACGCGGATGGGCTTAAATCTGCTGTGGGCGCTGTTACAGGATATGGCATTAGCGGCCGTGCCGGCGTTAGGGTTTGCAATGGTATTCAATGTTCCTGTCAAAGCGCTGCGCTATTGCGCTGCACTGGGGGCGCTGGGGCATGGTGTGCGATTTATCGCGATGCATTTGGGGTTAAACATCGAATGGGCCTCATTTCTGGCGGCGATTACCATAGGGATCATCGGTATTCACTGGTCGCGCTGGTTACTTGCGCATCCCAAGGTGTTTACCGTTGCCGCGGTTATTCCCATGTTCCCCGGGATTTCGGCCTATACCGCGATGATTTCCTTAGTGAAAATTTCTCATCTTGGCTACAGCGAAGAATTGATGAGCGTCATGATGACCAATTTCCTGAAGGCCAGCTTTATTGTCGGGGCGTTGTCCATAGGCCTGTCGCTGCCGGGGATATGGCTGTATCGTAAGCGGCCTGGCGTGTAGACATTGTCTTATATTGCGGTTTGACCGTGTGTCCTTATCGACGAGTGCGGGGGCTTTCCGTATAGTGTCAGCAATTTTCTGACCTACAGGGTTTTACCATGGTTATTAGTTTGATTGCTGCATTGGCTGTGGATCGTGTTATCGGTATGGAAAATGCCATGCCGTGGCATTTACCGGCGGATTTGGCGTGGTTTAAACGTAATACGTTAGATAAGCCGATTATCATGGGGCGCAATACCTTCCGCTCTATCGGCCAGCCATTACCGGGCAGACTGAATATTGTTGTCAGCAGTCATCCTGGGGATGATGACCGCGTTACCTGGGTTTCCTCACTGGAAGACGCACTGGCTGCTGTCGGTGATGTGGAAGAAGTGATGGTGATCGGAGGAGGAAGCATCTACCAGCAGATGTTGCCTAGAGCTAACCGCCTGTATCTGACCCACATTGATGCGGAAGTGGAAGGCGATACCCATTTTCCGGATTATGAACCTGATGAGTGGCAGTCCACTTTCAGTGAGTTTCATGATGCGGATGAGCGCAACTCGCACAGTTATTGTTTCGAAATTTTAGAACGACACTAGTTTATTTTCTTTATATCTGAGCCTGCTATCCATTACAGGCTCAGATTGTACGCTACCGGGCATTACCCGTATTGAGGCATGCCAGCGATTTTTGCGTAAAATAGCGCTTATCTTCCCAGCGCAGCATAGTCAGCTCCCCACCCCAGCAGCAGCCCGTATCCAGCGCGTAGATATTTTCCGGCGTGCCTTTGCCGTCCAGCGACGCCCAATGCCCGAAAGCAATGGCGTACTCGTCGGTGATCTTACTCGGTAAGTTGAACCACGGTTTCAGCAAAGACGGCGCCTGCGTCGGCGGCTCCTTGCAAATCATATCCAACTGACCGCCAGAGAAGCAGTAGCGCATACGGGTAAACACATTGGCGCTGAAACGCAAACGGGGAAGGCCGCTGAGTTCAGGACTCCAGTGATTCGGCATATCGCCGTACATCGCATCGAGAAACAAAGGATAGCTATCACTACCCAGAATTGACTCTACTTCACGGGCGCACATTTTAGCCGTTGCCAAATCCCACTGTGGCGTAATACCGGCATGTGCCATCACCAGCTTTAAATCGTTATCAATCTGCAATAGTGGTTGTCGGCGCAGCCAGTTAATCAGTTTATCGACATCTGGCGCTTCCAGCAGTGTGGTGAGCCGATCTTTGGGCTTACTGCGGCTGATCCCTGCGTAGACGGCGAGCAAATGCAAATCGTGATTTCCCAAAACCATACGTACGGATGGGCCGAGAGAGCGGACAAAGCGCAGCACCTGGAGTGAATCCGGGCCGCGGGCCACCAGATCGCCTGTCAGCCACAGGGTGTCTTGTTCCGGGTTAAAGGAAACCTGCGCCAAGAGCGCTTCGAGTTCAACTAAACAGCCGTGAACATCGCCAATTAAATAAGTAGACATAGTTATCGTCAATGTATCAGTGAGGGGATTGCCAGGCGGAATACAGGAATACTGACCTGAAAAGCATCACCTTGATGATCGATCATCTGGTAGTGCCCTTCCATCGTGCCTAATGGGGTTTCCAATACTGTACCGCTGGTGTACTGAAATTCGCTTCCGGGCTGTATTACTGGCTGTTCTCCGACTACGCCTTCTCCCTGAACTTCCGTCTGACGCCCATTAGCATTAGTGATCAACCAGTAACGGCCCTGGAGCTGTACTTCATGCCGCCCCAGATTGCGAACCGTGACCGTATAAGCGAATACGAAACGCTCTTCATCAGGTTGTGACTGAGACTCGACGTAGAAACTCTGAACCTGTACACAAACACGGGGCGCATTAATCATCACGACAACTCCAGTTATTCCTGTGCTGTAGGATGCGCGGTCAGCCAGTTGGCTAACCGGCAGTATTGCTCAACCGTCACATTTTCGGCACGACAGCCTGAGTCGATGCCCAGTTCAGCCAGTTGTTCCAGGGTAAAGAGACTACCCAGACTGTTGCGCAGTGTTTTACGACGCTGATTAAACGCTTCGGTAGTAATCCGGCTCAACATGCGGATGTCATTCACCGGATACGGAACCTGTGCATGAGGAACCAGACGGACAACGGCAGAATCGACTTTCGGCGCCGGTTTAAACGCTGTGGGCGGTACTTCCAGCACCGGAATCACCTGGCAGTAATACTGGGCCATCACGCTTAAACGGCCATAGGCTTTGCTGTCGGGGCCAGCAACCATACGGTTAACCACTTCTTTTTGCAGCATAAAGTGCATGTCGCGGATAGCCTCAGTATAACTGAACAAGTGGAACATCAGCGGTGTTGAAATATTATAAGGCAGATTACCAAACACTCGCAGGGGTTGCCCGGCTTGTTCGGCCAAAGCCGAAAAATCCACCATCATGGCATCCTGCTGAATAATGGTCAGCTTATCTTTCAGCGTTGGATGGGTTTCCAGCCGGGCGGCCAGATCGCGATCCAGTTCGATTACGGTAAAGCGATCCATACGTTCACCGACTGGCGCTGTCAACGCGCCCAGACCAGGGCCGATCTCGACGATTGCCTGACCGGGTTGCGGATAAATGGCGGAAACGATGCTGTCGATCACGAAATGATCGCTTAAAAAGTTTTGCCCAAAGCGTTTACGGGCGAAATGACCTTGGTGTACTCGATTATTCATTAATGTGTTTTATACTCTTCATCTTTCAAATTGCAGATGCGTTGACTGCCCTTACTCACCCCAGTCGCTTACTTAATGTAAGCTCCTGAGGATTCCCTCGGTTGCCGCCTTCCTGCAACTCGAAATCTATTGAGTGTATCATTTTAATGGCAAGGTTTAATGCCGTGGTAAAACTGCCGGGATCGGCGTTACCGGTGGCTGCCAGCTCCAACGCCGTACCGTGATCGACCGAGGTGCGGATAAAGGGCAAGCCCAGAGTAATGTTTACCGCACGACCAAACCCTTGATATTTCAGAACCGGCAGACCTTGATCGTGATACATCGCCAGCACCGCATCGGCATGTTGCAGATACTTCGGCTGGAACAGTGTGTCCGCAGGTAACGGGCCAATAAGGCAGATGCCTTGCTGGCGCAGTTCCTCCAGCGCGGGGATGATGACATCCAGCTCTTCACGGCCCATATGGCCGCCTTCACCAGCGTGGGGATTTAAACCGCAAACGTAAATTTGTGGCTGCCCTATGCCAAATCTCTTTTGTAGATCATGATGCACGATGGTGATGACTTCATGCAGACTTTGCCGGGTAATGGCGCCGGAAACGTCAGAAAGCGGCAGATGAGTGGTGGCTAACGCTACCCGTAATTCTTCGGTCGCCAGCATCATGACAACGCGTTCACAGTGACTGCGGTCGGCAAAAAATTCGGTATGTCCGCTGAACGGAACACCTGCATCGTTAATGATGCCTTTATGTACCGGCCCGGTAATCAGTGCGGCAAATTCTCCGCTCAGACAGCCATCACAGGCCCGTGCCAGCGTATCGACGACATAGGCGCTATTACTGACGTTAAGCTGGCCTGCCAACACGGTCGCCGGGGTAGCGTGCGCCAAAATCGTTAAGGTTCCCGCCTGCTGTGGCTGTGCCGGTTGCCCTGGCTGATAGTGCTGCAATGTTAACGGTAAGTGCAGTTGCAACGCACGGCTCAACAGCAGGTCGGGGTCGGCGCAGACCACCAGTTCAACCGGCCATGACCGCTGCGCCAGGGCGATAACCAGATCGGGACCAATCCCGGCAGGTTCACCGGGGGTAATCACTACACGTTGCGTTCCGATCTCAGTTTGCATTAATTATCCGCGCCGTTAACAATTTTGACGTAAGCCGCCGCCCGCTGTTCCTGCATCCAGGTTTGCGCTTCTTCGGAGAATTTCCGGTTAAACAGCATCCGGTATGCTCGTTCTTTCTGTGCCGCATCAGTTTTATCAACCTGTCGGATATCCAGTAGTTGAATCAGGTGCCAGCCAAAAGAGGAGTGAACCGGTTGACTGATTTCGCCTTTTCTCAATTTCAGCAAGGCATCGCGGAAAGCCGGATCGTACATGTCAGGAGAAGCCCAACCCAGATCGCCGCCCTGATTGGCCGAACCGGGGTCTTGTGATAGTTGTTTTGCCTGAGCGGCAAAGTCGGTGCTGCCATTTTTAATCTGTTGTGCGACCTCTTCCAGTTTCTCCCGCGCCTGGCTGTCCGTCATTACGACAGAAGGTTTAAGGAGAATATGGCGGGCATGGGTTTCGGTGACTGACACGGTTTTGTCGCTGCCGCGAATATCGTTAACGCGCAGAATGTGGAAGCCGACACCGGAACGGATAGGGCCGACGATCTGCCCTTTCTGAGTCTGAGCCAGCCTTTCAGCAAACAGCGTCGGGAGCTCTTGCAACTTGCCCCATCCCATTTGCCCGCCTTTCAATGCCTGAGGATCGGCGGAATAGGTGATGGCCAGTTTACCGAAATCAGCGCCTTCGTTTATTTGTTTCACCAAAGAGGACGCCAGATTTTCGGCTTCATCAACCTGTTGCTGACTTGGATTTTCCGGTAACGGAATGAGGATATGACTTAAATTCAGTTCGGCATCTTCACCTGTCTGATTGGCAATCTGTTTTGCCAGCGCATCGACTTCCTGCGGCAAAACGCTGACGCGACGGCGAACTTCGTTATTGCGTACCTCGGCGATCAGCATCTCTTTACGAATCTGGTTGCGATAGGTGTTGTAGTTAAGCCCCTCATAAGCCAACTGACTTTTTAACTGATCAACTGATAGACGGTTCTGGGCAGCGATGTTGGCGATGGAGCGATCCAATTGCTCATCTGTAACCTGGATGCCCATTTTTTGCGCCATTTGCAGGATAATGTTATCCATGATCAGGCGCTCGGTTATTTGATGGCGTAATGTGGCGTCATCCGGCAATTGCTGACCTGCCTGTTGAGCATTCAGTTTTACCGATTGCAAAAGAGTGTTTACGTCACTTTCCAATACGACGCTGTTATCTACCACTGCTGCGACTTTATCAACAACCTGTGGTGCTGCGAACGCAGTAGAAGCACTCAGTGCCAATCCGAGAATAAGCGTTCTCCAGTTATTCATACCTTTCCCATTTATCTCATCCGCATGACGGATTAAAAGTTTCATTGACACAGCCTGTCTGCCGCATTCGCCTCGTTACTGCCTTCCGCACGCGAGATCAGAAGGCACGCTGGTATGGTAAAATACCTGAACGCAGCATTTTTTCGGAGCCAAGACTGTAATTATTGCTTAAACCGCGTAATTCAATATTAAACGACACTTTATTATCATACTCACTGCTGCTTCTGGCGCTGTCCCAGTCGGTGATTTTACGTTCATATCCGACGCTGACGGCCCAGCAGCAGGTATTATATTGCAGCCCAATCAACTGACTGGCAGGCTGATTGGCTTTGGTATCATAGTAGTAAGCGCCGACGACGGCCCAGCGGTCGACAATCGGCCAACTTGCCGTGATGCCCACCTGTGAAATACCCTGCTGAAATCCGGGGTTTTGCACATTTGGCAACATGGCCTGAATATATTGAGGGCTGGCATAGCGGTAGTTCAACTGTACCAGGCGTTCAGCATCTTTACGGTATTCCAGCACGGCATCACCCAGCGCAACTCTGTTGATACGGGCGTCGTACTGCAATCCTCCCCGCATACCCCAGTTATCGTCGGCCTTCAGATAGACGTCGCCAGCCCATAACATGCTGCCGTTATCATCGCTTTGATCGAGTGACATATTGCTGTCACCGGTACGCGGACGATCAAAGTAATAGATTTGACCTACCGAGGCATTAAAACGTTCAACCAGCGTGTCATCATAAATACGCGATGTCACCCCGGTCGCCAGTTGGTTGGCGGAAGCGATACGATCCAGACCGCCATAGCTGCGGTCGCGGAATAGCCCGGAGTAGTCGGATTGCAGCAACGTTGAATCGTAAGTATGGATGTCGCTCTGGTTGCGATACGGCACATACAGGTACTGTACCCGCGGCTCCAGCGTTTGGGTATACCCTTGCGACCAGTCCATTCCGCGTTCGAACACCATTTTGCCATCCACCTTGTACTGCGGCATCACGCGGTTTACCGAGTCTTTCAGATCATTCTTCGCACTGTCGTTTACCGCCGGGTCAGCACGGTAACGATCGAGATTTTCCTGCTGGTAATGGGTAGCCAATAGTCTGGCTTCGGTATTCAGACTACCCCAGCGGTTGGCCAGGGGCAGGCTCAATGTTGGTTCAATATGCAGCCGCGTGGCTTCCGGCCGGTTATCGTTAACGTTGGTGAATTTTACTGCCTGACCATAAACATGCATATCAACCGGCCCGATATCATTCTGATAATAATTGATATCAAGCTGTGGTTCGGCACGGTAGACGTCCCGGTTGTTTGCAGTAGAAAATACCTGGAACTGTTTGGTGGAGAGCGTGGTATTCCAGTTTTGGTTAGCATAGCCCACGCTGAATTTTTGTGTGACGTAGCCATCGGTACTCGAACCGTATTCTGAGTCCAGATCGGTGAAATAGCGATCGTCGCTGACTTTGGTATAGTCAGCATTGAAACGCCAGACCTGATCCATCACGCCCTGGTGATTCCAGTAAAACAGCCATCGGGTGTCGTTGTCGTCCTGCGGGACGTCTTTGGCGTATTGGTTGTCACTGGGAAGCCAGTCGAACTGAATCGTGCCGATACCGGGCGTAGTCAGATAACGGAATTCGTTCTGCCATTGCATACCGCGTTTGGTTTGCAGATGTGGTGTGATCGTGGCATCAAAATTGGGGGCGATATTCCAGTAGTAGGGCGTAATAAGCTCAAAGCCGTTACTGCTGCCGTATTTTGCATTGGGGATCAGAAAGCCTGAGCGCCGTTTATCACCGATGGGTAATTGCAGGTAAGGGCTGTAGAATACGGGGACGTTACCAATCTTGAAGCGTGCGTTCCAGATTTCAGCAACCTGTTCTTCGCGGTCTTGAATCACTTCCGAACCGACGACGCTCCAGCTATTATCCCCCGGCAGGCAAGAGGTGAAGGAGCCGTTTTCCAAAATGGTGTAGCGATTATTGTCGCGCATCTTCATTTTGTCGGCAGTACCGCGCCCCTGACGACCAACCATTTGATAGTCGCCTTCATACACGTCAGTATCTTTGGTATTAATGTTTGACCAGGCTTTAGGGCCTTTCATGATGACCTGGTTATCGTCGTAATGCACATTTCCTGTGGCGGTAATGGTGCGTATGGGTTCGCCCTGAGTGGTGGATTCAATCTGGTTGAGTTCCACCTGCTCGGCGGTCAGCACGCTGTTGCCTTGTTCGATGTTGACACCACCGGTGAACCGGGCGCTGTGGGGATAGTTGGCTTCAGTTTTGTCAGCCTGAATGCTTACCGGCAATTGATTGGGATCGCCTGTTACCAGCGGTCTGTTGTACGTAGGCACGCCCAGCATACACTGTTCGGCAAGATCGGCCAGCGATTGCTGGCTGTATAGCGCCGACCAAATCAGAGTGGCCAGCAGGGTTGGGAAGCTTTTTTTCATAAGCGGTATCAGGTGTTCCGTCATCAGAGGCATCATGCCGGCAAACGGTCAGAGACTATATCACTCGCCAGCGTTGCGCCAGTGTTAAATCCCCACTGTTTTATACGCACTGCCGTTAGGTGCAAAGATAAATGACGGGTATGATAAAGCAATTTTTGGCTGACGGCATGAGGATTTAAGGAGTATATGCGGTATTGGGGAAAGTTGCTGGGGCTTGTGCTGGGGATTATGTCCAGCGGCGGCATCTGGGGAATGATTATGGGACTGCTGATGGGGCACTTGATTGACAGGGCCAGAGCATCGCGTCGCCGTCACTTTTTTTCATCCCAATCCACCCGCCAGTCACTGTTTTTCCTGACCACCTTTCAGGCGATGGGGCACCTTACTAAGTCCAAAGGGCGGGTAACGGAAGCGGATATCCAGATAGCGACCAAAATGATGGATCGCCTTGAACTGTTTGGCGAAGAGCGAACTGCGGCGCAGCAGGCGTTTCGTGAAGGCAAAGCCAACCATTTTCCACTGCGCATTAAACTACGAAAACTGCGTGATGCCTGCCTCGGGCGTTTTGATTTAATTAAGATGTTTCTGGAAATTCAGCTTCAGGTGGCTTTTGTTGATGGTGTATTGCATCCGAACGAAAGACGTTTGCTTTATGTGATTGCTGATGAACTGGGGGTTACCCGCGAACAGTTCGAGTTTTTTCTGCGCAATATGGAAAGCACGGCCTACCAGTCGAGGCAAGGCGGCAAGTCTTACCAGCGTCGCAGCCAGTCGTCCAACGGCCATTCTTATGGCGGTCAGCGGCAACCTGCGCCGCCGCGCGGGCCGACGCTGGAAAGCGCCTACCGGACGCTGGGTGTGCGCCGCAATGATGATGCGGCGACGATTAAGCGGGCCTATCGTAAGCTGATGAGCGAACATCACCCGGATAAACTGGTGGCGAAAAGGTTATCGCCCAGGATGATGGAAATGGCGAAGCGAAAAGCGCAGGATATTCAGGCGGCCTATGAATTACTGAAAAGCGCTAATCAATTGAAATAATTACCGGTATATCTTTTTCCCGTTTTTGCGCCTGCCTTACCATTTCCCTCATCCGCGCACCACGCTGATTCGATTGAAAACACGTTCAGAAGTCCGCCTCACAGCGGAAGTGCATGGGCGTTTTGAATTCGGGGTGCATGATGCACAGCTCCTGCGCGTGCAGCAGCAGGCGGGGCGCTCTGTCTTTGGCCTGTGGGTGGGCATAAAAACCATCGCCAAGAATGGGATGACCCAATGCCAGCAGATGGACACGCAACTGGTGAGAGCGACCGGTGATGGGCATCAGTTTGACACGCGTGGTGCCATCGCTGTCACGCGACAGAACCTGATAGCTGGTTTGCGCCGCTTTGCCTTGCTCAAAACACACTTTCTGTTTGGGGCGGTTCGGCCAGTCACAAATCAGCGGCAGGTCAATCAATCCTTCATCGTGGGCCATCAACCCCCAGACGCGGGCGATGTAGGATTTTTTGGGTTCGCGTTCGCGAAACTGACGTTTTAACTCACGTTCGGCGATTTTTGTCAGTGCAATAACCATCACGCCGCTGGTGGCCATATCTAAACGATGGACGGACTGGGCATCGGGGTGGTTCGTCTGGATGCGGCTCATCACGCTATCTTTGTGTTCCGGGGCGCGACCAGGAACCGAGAGTAATCCGCTGGGCTTATTCACCACGATGATGTGCCGATCCTGATACAAGATGTGCAACCAGGGATCAGTCGGGGGATTGTAGGGTTCCATCGATAATGTCTTTCTCCAGACTATTATTTATTAAAGAACGACGAGCGTGATACCCCCGCCCGACTTGCTTGTTTAGGCCGAGGTGGGGGTAATAATAAAAGACGACTATTGGTGAGTCACCACCACCAGACGAATGGCATCCAGACGCCAGTTTGCCTGATGTAAGTTACTCAATACCTGCTCGCGCTGATTCTCCAACGCGCTCAATTCATCTTCACGAATGTTAGGGTTTACGGCTTTGAGCGCTTCCAGACGTTCCAGTTCACGACGTAATTGCTGGTCGGCCTGATGTTGAGCGTCATTAATGAGCTGGCGGGCCAGTTCCGCCACCAGCGGTTCCGCCTGCTGTAGCATGACATGCACATCAGCCTGTACGGCATTGACCAGTTTGCTCGATGTGTGGCGGTTAACTGCACTGAGCTGGCGGTTGAAGCTTTCAAACTCCACCTGTCCGGCCAGATTGGTTCCTTTGCGATCCATCAGCAGACGAACGGGCGTCGGCGGCAGGAAGCGCGTCAGTTGCAAGTGTTTCGGCGCCTGTGCTTCCACCACATAAATGAGTTCCGCCAGCAGCGTACCGACCGGCAGGGCTTTGTTTTTCAACAGCGATACGGCGCAGCTACCGGTATCGCCGGACAGAATCAAGTCCAGTCCATTGCGGATGAGCGGATGTTCCCAACTGATGAACTGTGCGTCTTCGCGGGATAAAGCCTGTTCACGATCGAAGGTGATGGTACAGCCGTCCTGTGGCAAGCCTGGGAAATCCGGCACCAGCATATGGTCGGATGGGGTGAGAATAATCAGGTTGTCGCTGCGATCTTCCTGATTGATGCCCACGATATCAAACAGATTAAAAGCAAAGGTAACCAGGTTAACGTCGTTATCCTGGTCAGCAATGGCCTGCGCCAGCATTTGCGCCTGTTCACCGCCGTTCGAATGCATTTCCAACAGGCGGTCGCGGCCTTGTTCAAGCTGCTGTTTTAGCTGTTCATGCTGCTGGCGGCAGACGCGGATAAAGTCATCCAGACCCTGCTGTTCGCCCGGCGTGGTCAGCCGTTCAATCAATTGCGTATAATGGGCGTCGTAGATGGTGCGGCCTGTCGGACAGGTGTGCTCAAAGGCATCCAGACCCTCATGATACCAATGAACCAGCAGTGCCTGGGCGGTATTTTCCAGATAAGGGATCAGGATCTGGATTTGCTGTGTCTGGCCGATACGATCCAATCGGCCGATACGCTGTTCCAGCAGATCGGGGTTGAACGGCAGATCAAACATGATCAGATGGCTGGCAAACTGGAAGTTACGGCCTTCTGAACCGATCTCCGAGCAAATCAGCACCTGCGCCCCTTCTTCTTCAGAAGCGAAATAGGCGGCGGCACGGTCGCGCTCAAGAATAGATAGCCCTTCGTGGAAAACGGCGGCCCGGATGGCTTCACGGGTGCGCAGCACCTGTTCCAGTTGCAGGGCAGTCACGGCCTGCGCACAGATCACCAGCACTTTTTTGTCACGATGGGCCGTCAGATAATTGAGCAACCAGTCAACACGTGGATCGAAATTCCACCAGGTGGCGTCGTTTCCTTCCAGTTGTTGATAAATCTGCTCTGGATACAGCATGTCGCGTGCGCGTGCTTCAGGCAGTTTGTTGGCGCCCATGATTTCAGACACTTTGATTGCCGTCTGATACTGGGCAGGCAACGGCAAACGGATTTGGTGCAGAATACGCTGTGGGAACCCCTTTACCCCTTGACGGGTATTACGGAACAATACGCGACTGGTGCCATGACGATCCATCAGCATGGTGATCAGTTCCTGGCGTGCTCGCGGGTTGTCTTCGCTGTCGCTGTTAATCGCTTTCAGCAAAGGCTCGATATCCTGTTCGCCCAGTAATTCACTCAGAACATTAAGCTCAGAAGTTTTGGCCTTTTCTCCCGCCAGCAGCAATGTCACTGCATCGGCAACCGGACGGTATTGCCGCTGTTCGGCAACAAATTCATGGTAGTCATGGAAGCGATTCGGATCGAGCAGACGCAGACGGGCAAAATGGCTCTGCTGACCCAACTGTTCCGGGGTGGCGGTCAGCAGCAGCACCGCCGGAATATTTCTGGCCAACTGTTCAACCGCCTGGTACTCAGGGCTGGGCGCATCTTCGCTCCAGGCCAGATGATGCGCCTCATCCACTACCAGTAAGCCCCAGTCGGCATTGACCAACTGTTCAAAACGTTGCGCGTTACGCTGTACAAAACCCAGTGAACAGATGACCAGTTGCTCGGTTTCAAACGGATTGCTGCTGTCCAGTTTTGCTTCGGCATAGCGTTCATCATCAAACAGCGAGAACAGCAGGTTGAAACGGCGCAGCATTTCTACCAGCCATTGGTGCTGCAAGGTTTCCGGTACAATGATCAGTACGCGTTCGGCGCGGCCGGCCAATAGTTGCTGGTGGATAATCATCCCGGCTTCAATGGTTTTGCCGAGGCCGACCTCATCGGCCAGCAACACCCGCGGCGCGTGGCGTTGCCCGACTTCGTAGGCAATGTGCAACTGATGCGGGATCAGGCTGGCGCGCATACCACGCAGACCACCCCACTGTTGCAGCGCCTGTTCGTTCTGATGTTTACGCGCACGGTAGCGCAGGGCAAAACGATCCATACGGTCAATCTGACCGGCGAATAGCCGATCCTGCGGTTTGTTGAAAGTCAGCTTGCTGTCCAGCAGAACTTCACGCATTTCGGCCTGAGAGTCATCATCCAGACGCTGGCCGCTATAGACCAGCAGACCATGCTCATCGCGTACGCTATCCACCTTAAGCTGCCAGCCTTCGTGGCTGGTAACGGTATCACCGGGGTTAAACATCACGCGGGTGATGGGGGCATCGCTGCGGGAATAGAGTCGGTTTTCACCGCTGGCAGGGAAAAGCAGGGTTATCATGCGGGTATCGACTGCAACCACAGTACCCAATCCAAGTTCGCTTTCCGTATCGCTGATCCAGCGCTGACCAAGTGTAAAAGGCATAAATTCTTAGCTCGATTTTTGTCTGTGTCGGGATAGTGTCAGGCCATACTTTGCTATTTGCGCGGTTTATCCGGCGCGAATAGGTCATGGTGGTATTGATGTCTGAGAAAGGGCGTTATGGTAATGGAAGGCGGCGCGTTCGTCACCTGCTCAGAAGCCGTGAGTTGACGCCGATAATTAAAATAATCCCATCTGACCGGTAACCAGAGTAGCAAAATCATCGTGCAGGAAGGGAAGAATGGCCTCCGCCACCGGCTGTAGCTGACGTTCAACATAGTGTTGATAGTCCAGCGGAGAATGCCGGGTTTCCAGCGGCTCCGGCCCATTAGTGGTGATGACGTAGCTAATCCAGCCGCCATTCTGGTATTGCAGCGGTCGTCCGTGTTGGCGATTGTACTCATCGGCTATCCTGGCTGCCCGCGCATGGGGGGGCACGTTACGCTGATAGTCGTCAAGACGGCGGCGCAACCTCTTGCGGTAAATTAACAGCTCATCAAATTCACCGTTCAGGGTTTTACCAACATACTCCCGCAACCATTGCTGATAAGGCTGTCGCTGAAAGATGCGCAGATAAAGCTGCTGCTGAAACTGTTGCGCCAGCGGCGTCCAGTCTGTTCGTACCGTTTCCAGCCCTTTAAACACCATTTTTTCGCCCTGATCAGTCTCAATCAGTCCGGCGTAGCGTTTTTTGCTGCCTTGTTCAGCGCCGCGAATAGTGGGCATCAGAAAACGGCGAAAGTGGGTTTCAAATTCCAGCTCCAGTGCGCTGGTCAGCCCATGTGTTTGCAGCAGATGCGTTTGCCACCACTGGTTGACTTGTTGCACCAGCATGTTGCCGATGCGGGCGGCGGCTTCTTCTGTATGGGCGTGTTTCAGCCACACAAAGGTTGAGTCGGTATCGCCATAGATCACCTGATAACCCTGAGTTTCGATCAACTCACGGGTTTTAAGCATAATTTCATGACCGCGCAGGGTGATAGAAGACGCCAGACGGGGGTCGAAGAACCGGCAACCGCTGGCGCCCAGCACGCCATAAAAGGCATTCATGATGATTTTCAGCGCCTGTGACAGCGGTTTGTTGCCGGTGCGTTTGGCGGCTTCCCGTTCTTGCCAGATGTGCTCGACAATGGCTGGCAGACAGTGCTGCTCCCGGGAAAACCAGGCGCCGAGAAAACCGGCGATGGCGTGCTGTTCGTCTGGATGCTGCATTCCCACCGCCAGACCAACCGGGTCGATGAGGAAGGTACGGATGATCGACGGATACAGACTTTTATAATCCAGCACCAGTACCGAATCGTATAAACCGGGACGGGAATCCATCACGAACCCGCCTGGGCTGGCTTGTGGCGCGACGTCTCCCAGATTCGGCGCCACATATCCCATCCGGTGCATACGAGGCAGGTAGAGGTGCGTAAAGGCGGCGACGGAACCGCCGCTGCGATCGGCGGCCAGACCGGTTACGTTTGCGCGTTCCAGTAAAAAACGCATCAGTTCTGTTTTGGCGAAAATGCGGGTGACCAGTTCGCAGTCTTGCAGATTATAGCGGGCGAGGGCCGGTTTATCCTCTGCGAAACGGCGATCAATTTCGTCCATCCGCTGGTAGGGGGTATCAATGGCTTTTCCCTCACCCAGTAGCGCCTGAGCGACAAATTCCAGGCTGAAGGACGCGAAATTCCAGGTGGCGGATTTCAGCGCTTCGATACCATCAATAATCAGGCGGCCTGTTGCGCTGGCAAAAAAATGCCCCTGTTTGAAGCCGTGTTCACGCCACTCAAGCTGATTGCCATTACGGCCCAGCAGCAAAGGGATACGGTAGCGCTCGGCATGTTTTTGCAATACCCGCAGGTCGAACTGCACCAGATTCCAGCCGATAATGGCATCAGGATCGTGCAGTTGCAGCCAATGGTTCAGTTTTTCCAGCAGTTGCGGACGGCTGGCGACATACTCCAGCCTGAAGTTATCCGTACTGGCCGGTATACCGTTAGCCGGGCCAAGCATATAAACCTGCCGCTGGCCGCAGCCTTCCAGACCAATGCAGTAAAGCTCGCCATGACGGTTGGTTTCGATATCCAGCGAAACAAGCCTGAGATCGGGACGGTAATCTGGGCTGGGCTTCATGCGAACCTGGGTCAACAGGCCGGATGAGGCAGGTTCACCGCTCAACCAGACGGAGGCGGTAATAAAACGCTCCATCAGAAAACGGTCGGGGGGACGGATATCCGCTTCATAGACCTGAACCCCCCCTTCCCTCAGCAGCTTTTCAAGTCGCAGAAGCTGACGGTATTGCGGGCAATACAGCCCCAGCAAAGGCTGGTGATGAAAGTCTTGCAGGGCCAGTGGCCGTAGCTGCCAGTGCTTTTCCTTGCTTAACAACGCCGAAGCCTGGGCCTGCTGTGATTCAGGAATGAACGCGATAGCCTGTTGTACGGGCAGACGAGCTTGCAGCGGGCCATCATCGGTTGCCAGCCAGAATTCCACCTGTGTGCCGGCAGGGGTGTCATGCCAGTGGCGGGTAAGGAGAAAGCCCTGACGAGTCTGGGTCACTAAGGCCGCCTCTAGGTTGATTAATGTGGAAAAAAAGATGTTTAAGTATGGTTATTTATACAGTTAATGTCCAGCCGTTTGCGAGCATTACCGCTTGGCAAAGAGGTAAAGAAGAGGACGGGCAATTGATGAGGTTATCTGGGTTGGTCAGGATTCGATCGGGGCGACAATAACCCGATTGCGGCCTTCATGCTTGGCTTTATACAACGCTTTGTCCGCCATTTTAAAGGCCCGTTCTATGGTGACTTCCTTAATGCCTGGCGACCACCGCGATACGCCCAACGAGATAGTAATATTGCCGACTAACGGAATCGCGGTTTCCTGCGCCGTGTTACGCAGCCGCTCTGCGATAGCAATTGCGATTTTTATGGTGGTTTCAGGCAATAAAATCAGAAACTCCTCCCCCCCGCTGCGGCATAAAATATCGGTCTCACGAGAGCTGGAGCGAATGAGCTGGGCGAGATATTTAATCACGCTATCGCCGATGTCATGGCCATGTGTGTCGTTAACGCGTTTGAAATGGTCAATATCCAGCGCGATAATGGCGAAACTTTTCTGACCGATCAGCCAATATTTCAGAATGCTTTCCAGCCCCCGTCGATTGAAAAGGCCGGTCAAGGGATCGGTTTGCGCTTCATAGCGAAGTTTGCCAATTTTTTTCTGTAGCAGATTGATGCCGATTAACATGGCCTGCTTGAGCTGCGTCGCCTCAAAATACCAGGAGTGAATTTTACTGATGCTGTCGGAAACATCGAGCGAGTCCATTTTATTGGCGCTGCGGGCCAGCCGCCATAGCGGCTGGGCGATCAGCCGGGCTAGCAGCCAAACGCAGAATATCGTCAGAATAGCCAACGGCAGGGTATGTCGTAACACATCGAACATCAGGCTATCCAAAGGTTTTAGTGTGTCGCTGGTTGGGCGTAGCACCACCACCTCCCAGCGGTTGGCGGGAACAACGCCGTATCCGGCGAGCATTTCATTACCCTGATTATCTGCCATTATCCGGCTGCCGTTGTTGTCTGTGCTGCTATCGATTATCGGGCTTTGGTGGACGACTTCTCCAATCTGTTTGGGATCTTTGTGGTACAAAATTTTTCTATAGTGGTCGGTAACATAGATATAAGAAGTGTCCCGGTAATAGTGACGGTCAAGCAATTCATTCAGAATACTGGGCTTTTCCAGGTGAATGGCGCCACAGATAAACCCTTTGTAGCGCCCGTCCAGGGTAAATATCGGAGCTGAAACCAGTACGATCAGGTTATTGGCCACGGACACATAAGGCGAACTGATCAGCAATTGCTTTTCCTGTAAGGCCTGACGTACGCCAGCCGAAGTGACCTTTTGTCCTATAAATTGGGGCATAGCGGGAAAGGTGGACTTGACCACGCCATGTTCATCGACAACAGATACCGTGTTAAAACTAAGGCTCTGTAACCCAATGCGACTGGTTTCCTCATTCAGATTGTCGCGATCATCCATTTGGTTCGCTATTTTGCCAGCGCTGTAAGCTAATTGTTGCAAAGAAGTTTTGAAGAAAATATCGGTTATGGCTGCCATCTTTGTGGCATAAACGCGGTTGGCTTCCAATGTGTTATCGATCAGCAACTGGCGCTGTACACGGTAACTGGCGTAAAAACTGTTGATTAACGTAATCAGAATGCTGGCGATGGCCAAAAGCAGGATCAACTGTCGTAATCCTATGTTATTGAACAGTTTTAACAACATATTTTTTGCAGATTGACGCAATGGGGGAAAAGGGTCGCTATCATAGGCGCAGATTAATAACCTGTATAATAATTATCCTGAAAATCATTATCAACGTAATTATATCGCCTGATATTACATGCCATACGATGGATAACGTTGTGTATCGAGTTCAGAATCTGTGACGCGGTTAAAACGTGCGATTGAGAGATCTGAAGCCAGCAGCGGTCTATTATAGACGGCTTACGCCAGTATTATAAGTTTTTCCACAATCTCTTAAATTATACAGGTATCTTGCGAGACTGTTTTTAGCATAAAAATTTGCAAATACTATATTTAAAGAAATTTTCACTATAAAAATGAGTTTTAAGGCGGTATGGATAGAATATAAATAATATCTCACCTTTATAAAGGGGGGGGGCTAGTCAACCAGCGATGGGTGACTGATTTACCTATAGAATCTTGTCATTAACGGCAACGCACTTTTTAAAAGCAACCGCGAAACAAATTGGTGCATTCCGCTTCATCACATCTTTATTCTGTGGTTTTTTTGGCTGTAATAAATCGATTTTTCTATTGTTTATTAACCTGTTAATAATGATTTAATCCTTCTGGCACATTTATTGCTGTTTTCAATTCCGCCAGCAGAATATATCCCTGCGGCATTTTTCAGACTCTCACAGCCGGGCTTACGGCTTTATTCCATTACTGGGATTTGAATCTCTCATTATTAAAGAGGCGATCATGAATAACAATTTTGTCAGAATGACTGTAGCAGCTGCATTGGTTTCTTCCGTCATCGGCGCCGGTAACGCGGTGGCGGCTGAAGTGAAAATCGGGGTGGTTCTGCCGTTGAGCGGGCCGTTGAGCGGTTTTGGGCAACCGTCCCAAAAAGGCGTTGAACTGATTAATAGCATGGAGCCGACGCTGAAAAATGGCGATACAATTAAACTTGTCATCATTGACGACAAGAGCGACAAGGTTGAAGCGGCCAACGCCATGCAGCGCCTGGTTTCCAGTGATAAAGTCGATGCGGTGATTGGCGAGGTGACGTCGACCAATACAATGGCGATGACTAAAATGGCCGAAGACACCAAAACGCCGCTGGTTTCCCCGACCGCCACTAACGACCGTGTAACCCGTAATCGCCAGTATGTCAGCCGCGTGTGCTTTTCCGATAGTTTCCAGGGGGTGGTGGGGGCTAATCTGGCATCGCGCGATTTAGGGGCGAAAACCGCCGCCATCATGTTTGACAGCAGCAATGACTATTCCGTCGGCCTGGCAAAATCCTTCCGCTCACAGTTTCTCAAAAACGGCGGCACCATTGCCGTTGAAGTTCAGGCTCCCGGCGGCAGCAAGGATTTCAAAGCCCAACTCTCCACCATCAAAGCTAAAAATGTCGATATGATCTATATGCCGATCTACTACACCGAAGCGGCGCTGATCGCGGTACAGGCCAAACAATTGGGGCTGAAAGTGCCGGTCGTCGGCGGTGATGGTCTGGCGGCTGATCCTATCTTCTTTACGCTGGGGCAGGATGCGGTTGAAGGCTATATGACGACCGACTACTACTCGCCGGATGCCAAAGAACAGACGCCGGCAGGTGAGGAATTCATCAAAGCCTGGGAAGCGAAATATAAAGAACCGACCCATACCTGGGGGGCAATGACTGCTGATGCTTACAAAATGATCGTCAATGGGATGAATCAGTGCAGCGATCCGAAAGACCGCGTTTGCGTCAATGAAAAAATCCGCGCCACCAATAATTTTACCGGTATTACCGGCACGCTGACGCTGAAGGATGGTGATGCGATCCGCAGCGCCGTCATCAACGAAGTCAAAGATGGAAAAATGGCTTTCAAGACGGCGGTTAATCCTTAATTTATATCCTTTATCTTTCAAGTTGCGGTGATGTTGGCATCTTTAAATTATCCGGTTTCTCCATGGAGTCGGGTAAACCATACCGCATCTTGAAAAAACGCCGAGAGCATGGCCCCCGGAAGCGGGCAGGATAGCCCGCCATAAATTTATTGGGTATGTATGAAAGCAAATAAGGATTGAATTTATGGATGCTGCCATTTTCTTCCAGCAAGTGGTTAACGGTATGAGTCTGGGCAGTATGTATGCGCTGATTGCTATTGGTTACACCATGGTTTACGGCGTATTACGACTGATCAACTTCGCCCATGCCGATATTATGATGGTGGGGGCGTTTCTTGCCCTGTTTGGTTCAACCACCTTTGAACTGCCTTTCGGGGCGGCTATTTTATTTGCGGTTCTTTTTTCGGCGCTGCTGGGCGTGTGTATCGATCAGATTGCCTACCGTCCTTTGCGTCAGGCTTCTAAAATATCCATGCTGATTACCGCCATTGGCGTCAGCTTCTTTTTAGAGAATCTGTTTAATGTGCTGTTTGGCGGAAGCTCACGCTTTTTTGCCGCGCCGGATTTCTTTAATCGAACCGTTTCATTCTGGGGCGTCATTATTACCAATGTGGCCTGGCTGGTGCCGCTGGTGACGTTGGTTTTACTGGGCTGCATTCTTTTTATCCTCTACCGTACCCGGCAAGGGATGGCGATTCGCGCTGTGGCGTTTGACGTGAATACCGTTCGCTTAATGGGGATCGATGCCAATCATATTATTGCCTTTGTCTTTGCGCTCGGAAGTTCGCTGGCGGCGCTCGGCGGGATTTTTTATGCCACCAGCTATCCGACCATCGATCCATTAATGGGGGTATTGATTGGCCTGAAAGCGTTTGCCGCTGCCGTATTGGGTGGAATTGGCAGCGTCACGGGGGCGGTGATCGGCGGCTTTATTCTGGGCTTCACCGAAGTGGTCGCCGTCGCGGTATTTCCTGAATTGGGCGGATATAAAGACGCCTTTGCGTTTATGTTTCTGATTTTGGTTCTGTTATTCAGACCGGTAGGCATTATGGGCGATGAAAGACTGGAAAGGAGCCGTTTCTGATGAGAATGCCAACAAATTCATTTTCGCTGTTAATCGGCTATGTCGCGCTATTTGTGATAATGCTGCTACTTCTGTTTACCTTGCAGAGCGTATTTGACGATTACGTCATTCGTATTGTCAGTAATATTTTTATTTTTATGATTCTGGCGGTGAGTTATAACCTGATTAACGGAGTAACGGGGCAGTTATCCCTTGAACCCAACGGTTTTGTGGCCGTCGGCGCCTATATTACCGCCATCCTGCTATTAAGCGCGGACACTAAACTTGAGATGTATGAGATGGCGTCCCCCAGCGCCCTGGTGCTGGCGCTGCACACCTCCTTTTTGCCCGCACTGATTATCAGTGGCGTTTGTGCCTCAGTGCTTGCGGTGTGTCTGGCGTTTCCGGTCTTCCGGGTGCGCGGCGACTACCTGGCGATTGTGACGTTAGGGTTTGGTTTTATTATTAAAATCCTGGCGATTAATAATCCGCAAATCACCAATGGCGCTATTGGTCTGAATGAAATTCCCCAGGCCAGCTACATGCTGTACTGGTGTGGCTTTATCGCCTTGATCGCGGTGCTGCTGATTTTACAGATTGTGTATTCAAAATATGGTCGGGCGATGAAAGCCGTGCGTGATGATGAAGACGCCGCGATCGCCATGGGGATTAATACCTTCAAAATCAAAACCTGTGCCTTTGCCACCAGCGCCTTTCTGGAAGGAATCGGCGGCGGTTTACTCGCTTCGTTATTGACGATTATTTCCCCCGATCTGTTTGATTTTATGCTGACGTTCCAGTTGCTGATCATCATTGTATTGGGCGGATTAGGCAGCACCACAGGCGCGATTCTGGGCACCATTGTGGTGGTGGGCAGCGGCGAGTGGCTGCGTTTCCTTGACCAGCCGCTGAGTTTGTTCGGCGAAAATCTGGGGGCTTACCCCGGTTTACGCATGGTGGTTTTTTCATTGGCATTGCTGATCATTATGCTTTTTGCCCGTGAAGGGTTGCTGGGTAAGCAGGAAATCTGGGAAGTGAACAGGAAGCGCCATCATGGAAAATAAACCTATTCTCAGTGTTGATAATGTCATCATGCAATTTGGCGGCTTACGGGCCATTGACGATGTTAGCTTTACGCTTAATCAGGCGGAAATATTTGGTCTGATTGGCCCAAATGGCGCGGGGAAAACCACATTATTTAATGTTATTACCTCAAACTATAAACCGACCTCGGGAACGGTCATGTTGGGTAATGAAAAAATCACCGGATTAAAACCGAATCAGGTGGTCAATCGCGGCATTGCCCGTACTTTCCAGAATATTCGTTTGTTCAATTCAATGACGGTGCTGGAGAACGTATTAATCGGTTTTGATCGCTTCATTCATTATTCTTTTATTGAAGCAGCATTGCATATGGGGCGCTTTTTCTCGGCAGAAAAGCAGGCTAAAACGCGGGCGATGGAGATTCTTGAATATATCGGTATCGCGGAACATGCGCATTCGCTGGCAACCAATCTGAGTTACGGCAATCAGCGTAAAGTCGAGATTGCCAGGGCATTAGCCACGTCGCCCGCGTTACTCTTATTGGATGAACCGGCTGCGGGCATGAATCCAAGGGAAACTAACGAACTGGCGCAACTGATTTTTAAAATGCGTGAAGATTATAAATTAACGGTTCTACTGATTGAACATGATATGTCTTTTGTTAACACCCTGTGTGAACGGGTTCTGGTGCTGGATTATGGCAAACCGTTATTCAGCGGGACCATCCATGAGGCAATTAATAATAAAGAGGTGATTGCCGCCTATCTTGGAGATGTCGATTATGCTTAAGGCCGAGGAGCTACGGGTATTTTATGGGCTGATTCAGGGATTAAAAGGCATCGACATTGAGGTGAATAATAGCGAAATCGTCACGTTGATTGGCAGCAACGGGGCGGGGAAAACCTCAACGCTGAACGGCATTATTAATCTGGTGAAATCGACCGGCAAAGTCGATTTTCTTAATGAAGATATATCCAACAGCCTGACCCATCAGATTGTACGTAAAGGGCTGGCATTAGTACCGGAAGGACGCAAGGTTTTTACCAATTTGACCATTGAAGAAAACCTGCGCATGGGGGCGTATAACAATCCGATTAATTTCGAGCACCTGAAAGAAAAAATGTATGCGCTGTTTCCCCGGCTGAAAGAACGGCGCAGCCAGTTGGCAGGCACCATGAGTGGCGGTGAACAGCAGATGCTGGCGATTGCCAGGGCATTGATGAGCGAACCGGTGCTGTTGATGCTGGATGAGCCAAGCCTGGGACTGGCGCCAAAGATAGTGGGCGAAATGTTCAATATTATTAAACAGTTGCAGAGGGAGAATATTACCATCCTTTTGGTTGAACAAAATGCCACCGCCGCACTGAAGATTGCCGATCGCGCCTATGTGCTGGAGAACGGCAAGATCGTGCTGAAAGGGCCGGCGCAGGATATTCTGGCCAACCCGGAAGTGAAAAAGATGTATCTGGGGGGATAGAATAAAACCTGCTGTTTTGGTTTTCCCGGCGTAAGAAATTGTGCTGAGGTGGGTGTGGCCGTCGAATGAGCGGCAGGGAAGCCGCGAAAACGAGTGCCGCGTCTGGAACGCGTCACTCGTGGTTCGAATTAAGGTCACGAACACCGAAGATATCGCGTAGCGGCACGATTTCAGCCAAAAGCCAGGGTTCATAGGGCGGTGGCGTTTGAACCGCCCTATGTCGGGCGTGGTACTTTATTTATAGAGAAATGCGGATTTTCATCACGCGCGAAATAATCCCCTCAATTTACATATTAAGATGTTGCCAATCCCGCTGTATGAGTGGTTTTTTCAAAGAAAATGATTAGTTGACGGCTTCTGCTAAGATCCAGACAATCCCTTTTTTCATAAACAATGAGCACGAATCTATGGAAGCGTGGCTGGATCATCTGGTTACTCAATCATTAGCGTATTCGCTGATCGCCGTCATGCTGGTTGCCTTTCTGGAATCTCTGGCTCTGGTTGGCCTGTTACTGCCGGGAACGTTGATGATGGCGGCGCTGGGGGCGCTGATCGGCAGCGGCCAGATGGGGCTGTATCCGGCATGGGCGGCGGGTATTATCGGCTGTTTGCTGGGGGATTGGATTTCCTATTTCATTGGCAGAAGATTTAAACAACCGCTGCACCAATGGTCTTTCCTGAAAAAACATCAGACGCTGTTGCGTAAAACGGAACATGCGCTGCATCGGCACCATATTGCGACTGTGCTGGTCGGGCGCTTTGTCGGCCCGACGCGTCCGTTGATCCCGATGGTTGCCGGTATGCTGGAATTACCGCCCTATAAATTCGCGTTGCCAAACATAATTGGTTGCCTGCTATGGCCGCCGATTTATTTTTTACCTGGCATATTGGCGGGCGTCGCCATTGATATTCCTGCCGCAACCAATAGCAGCGGTTTTAAATGGCTGCTGCTGGCTACGGCTTTATTGGTGTGGAGCGCGGCATGGCTGAGTTGGCGCTGGTGGCGGGGAGATAAAGGGAAAAAGCGCGACTGGTTCAATCAGTGGTTGCCAATAAACCGTTTACGCTGGCTGGCGCCGTTGTCGCTGGCAGCCGCAGCGGGATGTCTGACGATACTGATTCAACATCCGTTAATGCCCGTCTATCGCCACCTGCTGTGGCAGGTGCTGCACGGGTAAACCTTGCAGCGTACGGAATAAGGGGGCGGCCATGCCCCGTTCCGTAGATAGACGATCGTAACATTAGCGATAAAACTCCGCCACCTGATCGAAAATACGCATTTCATCACTGTGGCGGCGTACCCGGAGGACATCCTCTAATTTTTCTACCTGGCTTACCATCTGTTGCAGTCGCTGATCGTCCTGTACCAGTAGCCAGATGCGACTTTCGTCGCCGCCTGCCAGCGGCATACACAAGATCCCTTCAACATTAAATGCCCGGCGGGCAAACAATCCGCACACGTGAGACATCACGCCGGGGTGGTTACGCACCGATAGCTCCAAAGTCACCTGATTTGAGGCAGATTTAGTCAGCATGGTATTAATCTCCAATCATATCGATGTTAGCGGCGCCCGGCGGCACCATCGGATAAACTTTTTCATTCACATCAATTAACACATGGATCAAGGCTGGCCCCGGACGATTCAGCGCGTCAGCCAATGCGGTACGGGGGTTCTCCGCCGCATTCAGATCGCAGGCGGCAAAACCGAAACCTGCGGCGATGGCCAGAAAGTTGGTACGGTAGCGGTAATCTGCGGCAAAGATACGTTGCTGGAAGAACAGATCCTGTTGCTGATGAACCAGACCAAGGGACTGGTTATTCATCAGAATAATTTTGACGTTCAGTCCTTCTTCTGCGGCAGTCGCCATTTCCTGAATATTCATCATCAGACTGCCGTCGCCGGAAAAGCAAATTACGGTGCGTTCCGGTTCGGCCAGCGCGGCGCCAATCGCGGCGGGCAGCCCAAAACCCATCGTCCCCAGCCCACCCGAGGTCAACCACTGGCGCGGCCTGCGCATCGTATAACGGCAGGGCAGCCCCGCCGGGAATGCCTGCCACTGTGGTGATGCCCTGCTGTTCGAGCAGTCTGACAATCAACTGAGCGCCTGTATAACGCATATTCATATCCTTTCATCAGGGCCGGTGCGGTATCGGAGCGGGGAGGGTAGAGACAAGAAACCCCGCTCGGCTTGCGCCGGCGGGGTTTGAGAATCTTTGCTTGATTCGGAACCCGTTACGGCGCGTTGCCGACCACCACCACGACTACCACGCGCACGACGACAACCGCATCAACATGTGCGGTGTGTAGTGGTGCTGAAGTAGAAGTAGCGTGTCTCACGGAGTACCTTCATTGCGTGTAGGTGTAAACAAAATTATCTAAGCACGTTTAGCCAAAAGAGAACAAGCCCCTCGTGGATAAAAATTTGCGGCAGCTCACATTGCTATTAAATAAGAAACTTATGGATTTGGCGACAGATAGGGGCTTATGCGGTGTTCCACATAAGCCCCTGGAAGGGTTAGTTCAGGAGATTAGCCATCACCCTTTCGCTTTTCCTTTTTTGTCATTGTTTGCTGCTTTAGGCTCTACAGCCTGTTTAGGCGAGGCGGGGTTATCGCTATAGGGACGACCGTAGTAGGTATCCAACAGAATCTGCTTCAGTTCGGCGATTAGCGGATAACGTGGGTTAGCACCGGTACATTGGTCATCGAACGCATCTTCGGACAGTTTATCCACCCTGGCCAGAAAATCCGCTTCCGGTACGCCAAAGTCACGAATGCTGGCTGGAACATCCAGCGCTGTCTTGGTTTCGTCCAGCCAGGTCAGCAGCTTGTCGATTTTCTGTCCCACATCGTCGCCAGGGGCGCTGAGGGCAAGATAATCGGCAATTTCCGCATAGCGTTTGCGGGCCTGCGGATAAGCGTATTGGCTGAAAGTCGCCTGCTTGGTCGGTTTATCGATCGCGTTATAGCGAATGACGTTACAGATCAGCATGGCGTTGGCCAGCCCGTGCGGAATATGGAATTCGGAACCCAGCTTATGCGCCATGGAATGGCACACGCCCAGGAAGGCGTTGGCAAAGGCGATACCGGCGATAGTCGCCGCGCTGTGCACCCGTTCGCGGGCAACCGGGTTTTTCGCCCCTTGCTGATAGCT
The DNA here is from genome assembly GCF_003666245.1 of Brenneria alni. GTDB lineage: Bacteria > Pseudomonadota > Gammaproteobacteria > Enterobacterales > Enterobacteriaceae > Brenneria > Brenneria alni. The sequence continues at coordinate 108,040 of NZ_MJLZ01000001.1, read as the reverse complement.
GGCGACCAGATTACCGTGCAACAGTTTCAACGCCTGCAATGCCTGACCGTCGCTGAATTCATTGGCCAGCACCGATACATAGGCTTCCGTTGCGTGGGTGATGGCATCCAGGCCGCCGAAGGCGCATAGCGATTTCGGCATACTCATCACCAGATCGGCATCGACGATCGCCATATCCGGCGTCAATGCATAGTCCGCCAGCGGATATTTTATCCCGGCGGCATCATCGGTAACGACCGCAAACGGCGTAACCTCGGAACCGGTGCCGGATGTGGTGGGAATGCAGATCATCCGAGCCTTTACCCCCATTTTCGGAAAGGTGTGGATGCGCTTACGGATATCCATAAAGCGCAGCGCCAGATCTTCGAAACGGGTTTCCGGGTGCTCATACATGACCCACATCAGTTTGGCCGCGTCCATCGGCGAGCCGCCGCCCAGTGCAATGATCACATCCGGGTTGAATGCATTTACCTGCTCTGTTCCTTTGCGGACGATGCTCAGTGTCGGGTCCGCTTCTACCTCGAAGAATACTTCGGTGGCGACGCCATGCTGTTTCAGGCGCGATATCACCAGATCGGCATAACCGTTATTGAACAGGAAACGGTCGGTTACGATAAATACGCGTTTCGCGCCATCGTTGACGACTTCGTCCAGCGCAACGGGAAGCGAGCCGCGCCGGAAATAGATGGATTTGGGAAGTTTATGCCACAACATATTTTCCGCTCGCTTGGCTACGGTTTTTATATTGAGAAGATGCTTCGGCCCCACGTTTTCCGAAACGGAGTTGCCGCCCCAGGAGCCGCAGCCCAACGTCAGAGAGGGCACCAGCTTGAAGTTGTACAAGTCGCCGATGCCGCCGTAAGAGGTCGGTGAGTTGATCAATACACGGGAGGTTTTCATCCTTTCGCCGAAATAAAGTACCCGGTGGGCTTGGTTATCCTGATCGGTATACAGGCAACTGGTATGACCGATTCCTTCCATATTGAGCAATTTTTCGGCGATATCGACCGCTTCGCTGAAATTCTGCGCTTTGTATAGCGCCAGCGTGGGAGAGAGTTTTTCGTGTGCGAAAGGTTCGGATTCGTCGGCTCTGGAGACTTCGCCGATCAGCACTTTGGTATTCGGCGGGACGCTGATACCGGCCATTTCGGCAATTTTCACCGCCGACTGTCCGACGATAGCAGCATTTAACCCACCGTTCTTCCTCAATATACTCCCCACGGCGGAAAGCTCTTCGCCTTGCAGAATATAACCGCCTTGCGCGAGGAAATTCTCACGCACCTCGTCATAAACGCTCTTGACCACGATGGCGGACTGTTCGGATGAACAGATCATGCCGTTATCGAACGTTTTCGACATCAGAATGGAGGCGACGAATCGTTTAACGTCGGCGGTTTCATCCACCACGACCGGCGTGTTGCCGGGGCCTACGCCCAGAGCCGGTTTCCCGGAGCTGTAGGCTGCTTTTACCATTCCCGGCCCGCCGGTGGCGAGAACCAGATTGATATCCGGGTGGTGCATCAACTGGTTGGTCAACTCGATAGTCGGTTCGGTAATCCAGCCGATAATATCCGCCGGGGCGCCAGCGGCGACAGCCGCTTGCAGGACGATCTCCACCGCTCTGTTGGTGGCATTTTTCGCACGCGGATGCGGCGAGAAAATAATGCCATTACGCGTTTTCAGGCTGATGAGCGCTTTGAAAATCGCGGTAGAGGTTGGGTTAGTGGTGGGGACGATACCACAGATCAGACCGATGGGGGCAGCGATGGTGATCGTGCCGTAGGCGTCATCTTCTGACAGGATGCCGCAGGTCTTCTCGTTTTTATAGGCGTTGTAGATATATTCGGAGGCGAAGTGGTTCTTGGTCACTTTATCTTCCACTACGCCCATTCCCGATTCTTCCACCGCCATTTTCGCCAGCGGAATGCGGACGGCGGCGGCGGCAAGGGCAGCGGCGTGGAAGATGTTATCCACCTGTTCCTGCGTATAATCGGCGTAGATGCGTTGGGCCTTTTTCACCCGGGCAACCAAGGAGTCAAGATCATCAATTTGTGTAGCGGTCATGGTGGTCTCCATTTAAGCAGTATATCTGCCAGGGGTTTTCCCTGAGTAAGACGGCAAGAACTCACGAGGCTGGTAACGATGCGTCGTGTACTCTGGCCTGGGCTTTTGCTTCTTCCATCTCTACGGCATAGCTTTGGGAACCGCATGTCGAGAGAAATATATTCCGTATCAAATTGATGACTTTGATTGAGATTGATAACAAGCCGCATCGGTGCTGGACTCTGTTAACTGATTTATCTGTGACCTGGGCGGAGATTAATAATAGTCAGCTTATTGTTTCGCATTGATATTATTAATTGATATGACATCAGGGTACGAAAAATCGGGATATCTTTATTACCAATCTCTATCAAAGTATTTTGTTTCACTAATGTTAATTTAAATTGTTTAATTGTTATTAAACGCCATTCTCAGCCACTTAATTTATTTACTAAAGTCTGAAAATTTGTTAGATCGCTGTCTGACTGCACCTGTAAATATATTGGATATAATATTCTTACTATGGCTAATACTGCTGTCGGTATTGCTGAATCCAGCTATATGAAAATAGTATGAGTAATAAAAACAAGGCCAGAAAAAAGAGGTTTTGCGATAGATCAGCTATCCGGAAAATCAACGGAATAACTAATTAAATCAAAGGCATTATTATTTCTGCCGATAAAACGGCGATTTCGTTACGGTTAATGTGTGACTGTTGATATATGGTAATAGTCACGTTGCTCTATGTTTATTACCAGGTAGCATATTTTATTTTTTAGCGCGTTTCACGCATCAATGTAAGGTTTTTTCCAGAATAACCGGGTGGATCACAATATGGTGCGAAGACAGGTTGGTTTATGTCGAAAAAATAGCGATTTTTCCCTCATTTCATTAACATTTTCTCTCTTTAAGTGTGTTGTCATAAATAACGAAGCGTAAACGACGGTATTGGCGAGGCCTGATCAGGCTATTTGAGAGGGGCGTTGTCGATAATACGTCCGTCGGTAATGGTGACGGCCCGGCTGGCGATATATGCTGCATCATCCAGATTATGCGAAACCATCAGCAGCGTAAGCTGGCGTTCGCGGCAGACCTTCTCAACCAATTCCAGCATCTCCAGCCGTAAGGCGGGATCAAGTGCGGAGAATGGTTCATCCAATAGCAAGATGGGCTGGTGGCGCACAAGACAACGAGCCAGTGCCGCACGCTGTCTCTGCCCCCCGGAAACCTGTGAAGGCAGGCGACTGAATAACGCAGTTAACCCAACCTGATCCGCAATACGTTTTAGCGTTTCGTGTTGGGCGGCATTAAGCCGCAAGCCGGGATTCAGCCCCAACGCGATATTTTGCTCAATAGTCAGATGTGGAAAGAGATTATTTTCCTGAAACAGAATGGATATCGGACGTTTTGCGGGTGGGGTATGACGGTGATCTTCCCCATTCAGCAATAACGTACCGCTGTCGGCCATCAGAAAACCGGCGATCAGATTCAGCAGCGTACTTTTCCCCGCTCCGCTGGGGCCAAGAATAGCAATGCGTTCCCCTGCCTGGACGCTTAAGTCAAAGCGCATGGGAAAATCTTGATAGAGGTAGGTCAGTTTATCGAGAGAGATCATGACGATCCGCCAGTTTTTCAATTAGAGTGAACAACGTGAAGCACAGCAACATCAGCAACAATGCGGTAACCGCGCCATCGGCGCTGCGATAAGCGCCGATCTGCTGATACAGGTAAAAAGGTAAGGTGCGGAACTGCTCATTGCCGAATAGCGCGATAACGCCAAAATCACCGATGGAAAGCACACTGGCAAACGCTAATGCCTGAGTCAGCGGCTGTTTCAGCGCGGTTAATTCAACAATTTTCAACCGCCGCCAACCCCGGATGTCCAGTGACAGGCACAGTTGATTATAACGTTCGGCGGCATCAACCATTGGGTTTTCCAGCACTTTGATCGCATAGGGGATAGCCATCAGCGCGTTGGTCATCACCACCAGTCCATAAGGGGAGTCAGGCAATCCCACAGTATTGTTCAGCAACAGGAAAAAACCGGTTGCCAGCACAATACCGGGCATGGCGAGGATCACCATTCCGCTCAGATTCATCAACTGGCCATATAGCAGCTGTTGGCGCAGCTTAAGCTGCCGGCTGCTCCACAATAGCATCATGGTCAGGATGATGCAGATGACGCCAGCGGCCAACGCAATACGCAGTGAGGTGAACAGTGTTTTCCACAGTGCGGGCTGCTGCAATACCGTGAGCAGGGAGCGGTTGACGCCGTCTACCACCACCGCCAGCAGTGGCGGCACAATCAACAACAACGCCGCGCCAATCAGCAGGCTATCGCATACTCGGCTGAACAGGCTATCCTGTGGATTACGCCATGCCAACTGCCGGGTATTGCCAACGGGCAGGATTCTGCCTAAACGCTGACTCAGCAGAACCAACCCCAGACAGCACGTCATCTGAATCAGCGCCAGCAGTGCTGCGCGTGACGGATCGTAATTAAAACTCAGTGCCTGATAAATAGCCAGTTCGATAGTCGTGGCCTGCGGGCCGCCGCCCAGTGACAGCACGGTGGCAAAGCTGGCGAAGCAGAGCATGAAAATCAGTGCGGCGGTGGGCAGGATCTGCCGGCGTAGCCAGGGCCATTCGACAATCCGAAAATGCTGCCAGCCGTTCATTCCCAATTGGGCCGCTAACTGGCGCTGTTCGCTGGCGATATTCTCCAGTGACTGTAACAGCAGACGGGTCGCCAGCGGCAGATTGAAAAAAATATGCGCCAGCAGAATGCCTTGCAGCCCATACGGTGAGAAGCGATAGGGCAGGCCCGCAATTTCCAGCAGTTGCGCCAGCCAGCCCTGTCGGCCATACACGCTCAACAGACCAAAAACCGCCACCAGCACCGGTAGCACCAGGGTCATGGCACATAGCCGCAATAGCCAGCGATGGCCGGGAAAACGTCTGCGATACAAGGCCCTGGCGAGGAAGATCGCCGGCAGGGTAGACAGCAGGGCAGACAAAAAGGCCTGCCAGAAGGTGAAGCGAATGACATGCCATAAATAGCTGTCATGCCATAGGGCCTGCCACTGGTTTTCCGGCGCCTGTCGCCACAGCGCAGCGAAAGCCAGCGCCGCCAGCGAGATCAACAGTATGGCGGCCAGTAATCCCGGCCACAGACTCCCCGCGGTCAGTGGCTGACGGCGCGCTGCCATGCCTGAATCCAGTTATTTCGTTGCTCGGCAACGTCATGGGCGCTGTATTGCAATGCTTTCTCCGGTACGGTGAGGGTGGCGAACCCGGCGGGCAGATCGGTTTTGATTACCGGATACATCCAGTTGGTGGTTGGGATCGCCTGCTGGAAGGCTGGTGTCAGGATGAATTGCATAAAGCGTTTTGCCAGTTGTGGATTTTTGCTGGCGGCAAGTTGCCCGGCGACTTCAATTTGCAGGTAATGCCCTTCGCTGAAGTTTGCTGCGGCGTAATTGTCTTTTTTCTCTTCAATGATGTGATACGCCGGAGACGTGGTGTAGCTAAGTACCAAATCGGCCTCGCCTTTCAGGAACAATCCGTAGGCTTCGCTCCAGCCTTTGGTGACGGTAACCGTTTTTTTCGCCAGTTTTTGCCAGGCCTGTGGCGCTTGGTCGCCATACACTTTTTGCATCCACAGCAGCAGGCCCAACCCTGGCGTGCTGGTACGCGGATCCTGATAGATCACTTTCCACGGCGCGGCGCTGTCGACCAGTTCATGCAGGCTCTTCGGCGGGTTTTTTAATTGATCTTTATTGTAGACGAACGCGAAGTAGCCATAGTCATAGGGAACAAACGTCGTATTGTCCCAGCCGCCGGGGACATTAACGGCAGCCGCCGTGTCCAACTGATGTTTGGCAAATAATCCGGTCTGTTCCGCTGCCTGTAGCAGGTTGTTATCCAGCCCCAGAATGATATCCGCTTTACTGTTTTTTCCTTCCATGCGCAGGCGGTTCAGCAGTGAGGCGCCATCTTCCAGCGCCACAAAATTCAGGTCGCATTCACACTCTTTTTCAAAAGCTGTCTTGATCACCGGGCCGGGGCCCCATTCAGACGCGAAGGAGTCATAGGTGTAGACCGTGAGCGCCGGTTTGGCGAATGCTGGCGCCGACGCCAATAGCAGGCAGGGAAGGATTTTCTTCAACATGAAAACCGGGCGTTTTGATAATGATGTCATTAACACTTTGCACTCCTGTCATATGAGGGTGGCAAAGGTCTTTGAGTCAGCAGGAGCACTCTCAAATCCCTTCGCCGGTATTAACCGGATCAGGTTCGACGGGTATATTCTCAGCGAAAAAACCTGTTAAGCGTTTTCGCACCCCGTTGAGAACGGACGTATTGTAAAGACTTCAGGATAACAGGGAAAGCCGGGTTTTAGTTTTCCGGCGGGGCGAACCAGGCGGATTTGAAGTCAAACCAGCCTAAGGTGTTCATACGAATGCCGCGCATACTGCGTTGTCCCTGAAGTTGCAGCCAGTTGTGAAACAGCGGATGCAACTGACCACGGCTGACAAGTTTCTCGTTCCATTCAGCCATCGGCAGCGCCTTGTTACGCCATAGAACGGCATCCTGGTGCAGATCTTCATCAAGACAATGTTGTATCAGCGGTAGCTCGTAAAGCATGGCAAACAGTGAGAACTCCAATGGCAGATAGCAGTTGGCGCTGCATAACCAGATGTCGCTTTGTGTGTCCCCCTGATACCAGTCCTGATAGGTCACTGTCTGGATGATGAGTTTAACATTATGTTGTTTAAGTACTTTTTTCATTATTTCCCCGATCATTTGATATTCAGGATGATCCTGATAGAACGTCAGGGTGATTTGCTTTAGCTCTTCCGGCTTTATTTGCGGTTCGTCATGGTGCCGGTAATGCCAGCGGGGAAGCAAACTATAGGCTGGCGACCAGTCTCGCTGATGCGCGGTATCGGCATGGTTGAGCAGGGCGATCGGGTTGAGTATCTGGCAGAGCCAACGGCGTACTTCCGGTCTGCTTGTCGATGCCGAACGCTTGTCGAACAGCAGGAAATAGCAGCCTTCTTCCATCCGGCTTTCCAGTTCATCATCAGATGAATCATCCGATTCCAGATGCAGGGAGCAAGGCAATACTTCGGTTGCGTCGGGCAACACCCAGATGTTGACCTCGTCAATGAGCGCCCGATAGCCGAAATAGTCGTCAAATGCCTTTATTTTTAGCTGATTACTGTTGTTGCGTATCACGGAGTACGGGCCGGTGCCAATCGGGTGTTGGACAAAATCGGGCAGGGTTCGCCACTCCTCCGGCAAGATCATGGCTGGTACGCTGCCAAGCAACCAGGGTAGCCAGTCGTCGGGGCTGGTCAGCCGGACATCAATCACGAACGGCATCGGGGTGGTCACGCTGCCAATATGTGAGAACAAGGGGAGCGCATTGAGTCTGGTGAGTGAGGTGATGACGTCCGTCATGGTGAGCTCCCGTCCGTGGTGAAAACGGATCGAAGGACGCAGATAAAACCGCCAGTGCAGCGGGGACAACATTTGCCAGTGGTGCGCCAAATCGGGTTTCAGTTCTCCATTTTCCTCATTTATGTTGGTCAGACCGCTGAAAATTTGCCGGGCAATATGCATTTCTGAACGCCGAAGCGCCGAACCCGGCAACAAATTACGCAGCGGACGATAATAAAGAATACGCAGAATATGTTTGCCCTGCCGGAAACTGCGGCCAAGATGAGCAAGCAGCATTTGTCGCACGGTTGCTTTATCACCCACCAACTGAACCAGTTGATCGATGCGATCCTGCTCCAGCAAGTCCTCGGCCCGCTGCTGTTGCAGGGCCAGTCCGGTATAGATAAAGGTGAGTTGTGAGCGTTTTCCCCGTCCTGCTTCCGCCTGCCAGATAATCCAGCCTTGTTGTTGCATAGCGCCCAGCAGTGAACGGATATGGCGGCGTGAACAGCTCAGTATGCCCGCCAGTTCTTGCAGGGTTGTGTCGGTGGTTTGCCCCTGAAAGCGTTGCCACAGGCGTATGAATTGTTGTTGCAGACGAGACGAAGACATAAAAGAGGAACTCCCCGCGCTAAAGTCATCAATTTATCTTTCCCTATATTACGTTGATACTTTCTCATAATGAAAGCGTGGAGGTGGCTTATGACAATCTCAACACTGTATCGGTTCTACCAGCTCTATCTCTCAACCTGTAAGGCGAAATGGTTGTGCTGGCTGTCCGCACAACAACGAATAGTGTTATTGCAGCAGGCGACACAGTGGCATATCGGGGAGATGTCGGAAGAGGATTACCGTCACTGGATATAGCCGCAAAGCGCGGTAAAAAAATTTCTGAGTAATGGTGTATTTCACCAGCCAGCGAAACCTTCCGCTGGTTTTTTTTATGGCGGGCTATCCTTGCCCGCCACCCTGTGGGCCATTTCTGTGCAACGTTGAAAAACGCTAACAAAAAACAGGGCGTGTCAAAAGACGGCGGAATAGGTCAGGCCGAAAGTACGACCGCGTCCTTTATATTCATACAGCGACGCCGGGCCGTAGGTCGGGCTGTATTGCAGCGGCGCCCGTTGTCCCCAGGTGGTGGTGTACTGTTTGTCCAGCAGATTTTCCACGCTGAAGCTGATTTTTCCGACCGGCAGACGGTAGCTGCCGATAAAGTCGAGGGTATTATAGCCGTTGATTTTTCGCCCATCCGCGTCGGAAAGATCGAAAGATTGCTGGCTTTGCAGGCGCAGCGACCAGTCATCGGGCGCCCAGCTAACGTAAGCGACCGCTTTGGAGGCGCTGGCGTCGCGGACATCAAGTTTGTCCCACTTGCCGTCGGTTTTCAGCTCGGATTTCACCAGGTTGCCGCTGATCCCGGCGCTCCAGTCACTGTCGTCAAAGAAGTAGTCGACCGCGCCTTCCACACCGTAGATGCGACGTTCGTTCGGTTTGACATAAATGGTCATGTCGGCGCGGTTGACTTCGACAGAACGGTCGGAAATGGAGTAGTAGGCCGATACCTGGGTACGCAGGTTGTCGCCGGTGTAGCGCCAGCCCAGTTCATAGGCGTTGACCTTGATGCCTTCCAGTTTGGACTGGCTGACGTTGACGCTGTCAAGTAGCGGTAAGTGACCATTGACACGACTACCGTAATTGCCCAATCCGTAATATTTGCCCGGATCCGGCAACTCCACCCCTTGTGAGAAGTTAAACCACGTCTGCTGTTTTTCCGTCAGATGAGCCAGGATACCGGCATTAAACAGCACATTGCTGTAGTCGGTGCTGCCGCCGGGAATGGTATCCGCCGACGTGGCGGTGCCGTTGGCAATAGCCTGCTGCTGGCTATAGCCAATAAAATCTTTCACCTTGTTTTTGGTCCACTGGTAGCGCACCCCGCCGCTGAGGGTGAACATCGGCGTAATGTCGTAACTGGTTTGGAGGAACGGCGCCAGATTGGTGATGTTGTAGCCGGGATAGCGATCGACGCTGAAAATGCGCTGGTTATTCAGCCCGCCGGACTGGTTGGCGCGCGCCAGATCAAAGAACATCTGGTTGGCGTCGAAAGTTTCGTGATCGGCGTCGACGCCGTAGGTCAGCGTCAGGTTGTCAAGCGGCGTGCTGTTAAGGGTCAGCTTGGCGCCATACTGGCTGGTATTCTGCTCGGACGACGACAGACTCCTTACCGTGCCGCCGCTGAGTGTTGGGAAGGGATAGAAGGTCAGCGATTCATCACGGTAGTAAATCTGCGCCACCAGATCCTGTCCCCAGAAATCGGTGTTGCCGTATTGCAGGCTGATCAGATGACGCTCGGTGCCGGGGATACGGTCTGAATGCAGATTGCCGCTGTTGTAGGCCTGCCCGTTACCGGTGACTGCGGAGAAGTTTTCCCCCAGATACAGCCCATGCTTGCCGTCTCCCTCGCTTTTGTAATACTGGGTGACTAACTGAAATTGCTGATGTTCATCAATCTTCAGCGTACCGGTGCCCATCACGTCAAGGCGGTCGGAATATTGCAGGCCGGTCTGGCTGTTATCCAACTGCACTTGGTTGCCTTTGCCGTCGTACCAGCCGCCAAATTTCTGATAGGCCACGGATAGCCGACCGGCGATATTATCGTTACCGCCGCTGACCGCCGCCGCCACGCGATCGTCGTGATCCCGGCTACTGCCGAAACCGGTTTTGCTGCCCAGCTCCAGTTCCACCTGGCGATCCGTCTGGCCCTTTTTGGTGACAAAGTTGATCAATCCGCCGGTGCTGCCGCCGCCGTAAAGCGACGTTGCCCCGGAAATCACTTCGATGTGGGCAATATTGAATGGATCGATGGAATCAAGCTGGCGACTGTCGGAGCGTGAAGAGTTCAGCCGCACGCCGTCGACCATCACCACAATGCTGCGCCCGCGCATATTCATGCCGTAGTTGGTACGGCCCTGACTGCTGACGTCCAGACCGGGAATCAACTGGGCCAGCGCATCTTTCAGCTCTTTGCCGCCCTGAACCTGCTGCTCAATCTGGCTCCCTTCAATTACCCAGGTGGTTTGCGCCATTTGCTCGACGGTACGCAGCGTTCGGCTGGCGCTGACCACCATCTGGTCGTTACCGGTTTGCGCCTGCCCGGCAGCCGGAACGAAGGCGGCGAATAGCGATGGGGAGATTACCCAGAGTGCTTTTTTTGTCTTTATCATTGTCATAACCCTGCATCAAAAATCAAAAAGAGTGGTGAACATGCTTGGATCCTCGTTACTGCGTGTGGTGCTGGTTTATCCCACTGCGCCATTGAATCAACGACGGCGAAGTGCTGATATCGAAATGCTCTCGTCCCAGGGCCCGGTTGAGAATGCTGGCGGAACGCCAGGCCATCAGGCTCAGTTGGGGTTCGGCAATACCGTGCTGCTGCATACTGGAGTTAACGGCGAACAGGCGGTTTTCGCCGGGGCCTTGCCAGTCCAGGGTGAAGTCGGGATTGATTTGATATTGCCCATCGGCGGTAAGGGTCAGGCGCTGATGCAGTGGCGACAACACGGCGGGCTGGGCGGAGCGATAGCCGGTGGCGAAAATCACCACCTCGCTGTTCAGCAGGTCATGGCCTTCATCCAGCTTGTGATGGAGCCGCAATTGGTAGTGAGATCCCGACTTATCCAACGTGGTGAGGGAGCGGCTTGGCAGCAGTGTGGCATTGCGCGGCTGTCGCAGCACTTCAAAGCGGTGATACAGCTCGCGATAGATTGCCAGCAGCGACTCCGTAGTAATGCCGTCCGAGGTCATTTTCTGTTCGGCCAGCATGTTCTGCTTGGTGCGTTCGTCCAGTCCAAGAAAACTGGTGACATACTCCGGGGTAAAGTATTCGTTGGCGAACGGCGCTTCATCCAGTGCGTTAAAATTGTTGCGCCGTGATACCCAGTTAACGTGCGCCGGGTTTCCCCATTCGCCGCGAAAGACGTTCAGGAACAGATCGGCGCCGCTTTGCCCGCCGCCGACGATGGTGACGGTTTTCCCCGTCAGCGACGGCTTGCGCAGGTTCATTTCACTGGCGTGGAAGCAGTCGTCGCCCACGGTGCTCACGCACGTCGGCAGGTAAGGCTGCTTGCCAATCCCGACGCAGACATGGCGTGCATACCAGACGCCCTCCGGCGTTTCGACCACGAAGAGACGGCGTTGATCATCGAAGTCGACGGCCTGTACCGTCACGTTGAAAGACAGGTTATCCATTTTCTCCGCCGCCCAGCCCAGATAGTCCGAGAATTCATCCCGTGAGACGGTGCGCATTTCGGTGGTCAGGAAACGGTAGAATTTTTTGCTCTGCACCAGATAGTTGATAAAGCTGTAAGGACTGCAAGGCGCCACCGCGCTGACCAGATCCTTCAGAAACGAGGTCTGCATATGGCAGTCGGGCACCAACATGCCGGGGTGCCAGGCGAAATGGGATTTACGCTCGAAAAAGCGGGTTCGGAAGCCAGGCAGCAACTGTGCCAGGGCGGAAATACTAAGGTTGAAAGGGCCGATACCAATGCCGATGAAATCCAGCGGTTGTTTCATTGTGCAGACTCCTGGGTGACTAACCACAGTGGGTTTGGCAAATCCTGAAGATAGTTGGGTAACATGCGGCTACCGCCGTCATGTTCTGAGAAGGTCAGTTTCACCGGGTTGAGCACCACCCGGATGATCTCCGGCTTGAAGAGATCGAACAGGGCAAAACGCTCGCTCAGTTCCGGGTGGTCGGCCATGTAGGCCCGCAGTTCGTCGGCCAGCAGTCGGTAAAAGCGCGTTTCGCTGATCCCCAGCCGCTCGGTGAGCGGAGAGACAAAACGTAACACCGTTACAAAGTGGCCGGTCTGCAAGTCATGAATCAGATAGTCGGCGCTCAGGCGTACTGTCACCTGACTGACCGCCTCGGGCAGTGTGCGCTGCTCAGGGAAATCGTCCTGCACCAGCCGCATATCGCCCTGAAAATCTTTCAACAGCACCCGCTGCGGAGTACCGTTTTGCAGCGCCAGCGTAATGTTCTGGCCGTGAGCGATCAGTGAAACGCCATAGCAACACAGCAGGTGGTAGAGCGGCACCACCGTAACGCGGAACAACCGCTGCAACCATGCCTCGGCGGAAAGCCCCGATTGTTCTATATACGCGCCTATCAGCGGCTCTCCCTGCTCATCGCACTCCATCAGCGTGGCCATCAGAATCGGCTGTTCGTCCGGGTGCAGATAGCAGGAAGGATTTTCGCGCCAGATGACGCCCAGCATTTCCTGATAGCGATAGGGTGCCTGCGCCAGCGGCTGATAACCCGTATGCGCCAGATAACCGGCGGCAGGCTCACTGAGAATAACGGCGCCGCTGGCGTTAAGCGTCGGATCGCTGGCAAAGATCTGTTGCAGCCAGCGCGAGGCGAGTGGGCCGGCGGCAATATATTTGCCGGGAATGCCGCGATAGCACGAGGTGTTATAGATAGTTAACGGCAGTTTGATATCCAGCGGTGTGCGGCGGCTGGCATTGGTCAGCGTGCGCAGCGACTGCTGCGCCAGATAGCGATCGCCGAATTCGCCCAGCGCCACGATCTCGTTTTCCGCCAGTTGAGGCAGAAAGTGCAGAGCGATTTTTTGCCGCCATTGCCACGGATGCACCGGCATCGGCAACCATTCATCGGTCAGTTCCAGCACTTGCCAGCGCTGTTGGAAACGCTGTAGTTCGACGTCATCCATAGCGCTTTGCAGCAGATCCTCTAGGGATACCGCCTCGTCGCTGCTCCATACCATCTTTTCACGCTTTACCGCCAGCCAGTGCAGGCGGAACGTTTGGCCATATTCCGGGGCGTAGCGTTGCAGGTCGTCCAGCCCCCAGCCACGGCGTCCTTTGTTGAACACAAATTTGGGGTGTCCTGAGAGCAGGCATTGCAGCGTATCGGCATCCAGCGCAATCAGGTCTTGCGCACGCATTCCCCGGCGGCTGTGCAGCAACTGGATATCGCCACGCAGCGTGGCGTACAGATCTTCCAGATGTTCGGCGATCTGCGCGTCATTCATGCCGAGTAGCGGCGCGAGCCGTTTGAGTAACGCGTCTGCCGCGATCGGCGCCTGTTCGCAGCGCAGGCTGTCGGCGTCGATCCACAGCCACCCCCAGATGCCGCGTCGGGCGGCAAAAAACCAGTCGCTTTCCGGCAGTGAAATACGCCAGTGTCCGTCGGATTCCGGCAACGCATCCAGCGTGCGTTCGTATTCCAGTTCCGCCAGCATTTTGGCGGCCAGCAGCCGGTTTACCCGCTGCCAGTCCTGACCATAATCCTTTATCACAGGCCCACCTCGTTAAAGAAGGCGTGGCGCTGATTAAGGATCAGCCGCGAACGCTTGTGCGGGAAATCGAACTCTTTGACAGCAACATAGCCCGCCTCCGGCAGATGGCGGAACAGGCGCTGATTATCCGCACGCGGTTCGGCCACCACCCGCTGGGTTTGCGGCGCGTCAAGGTAGAGGTAGTGGGTCAGCCCGCGCAGCCAACTGCGGACAAAATGTGCGCCGCGGCGATCCTGCTCGCCGACCAGCATGTGCAGGCCGCGATCGAACGGTTGCCAGCGGTAGTGACGGCCAATGCGGTCTTCGGCTGCCCAGTAAACTTCAAAATAGCCAAAAGGCCGATCGTCAAAACACCCGATTAGCGGATAGAGATGGGGATCTTCAAGTTTGCCGGTCAGGTAATCATATTGCAGGGTTTCCGGGCCGCGCTGTTCCCAGAAAAATGCCACGCGATCGTCGTTCATCCAGCGGGTAAACTGCGGTGTATCGCGATCCGGGTCGGGCAACCGGAAACTTAGCGTCCGCCGGATGCGCGGATCGTAACGGCGGTAGACTTCTCCCTCAGGCCTGGACGGGCGCGACGGATGGCAGAGCGCACGGGCATCGTCATATTGCAAGGTTGTGGTGGGCTGAGAGGGTGAACCGCGTAGCCACAGCGGCAGTTGCCAGAAAGTTTCCCGCGCCACAAAATCGCTTTGCACCTGCTCAAACAGCCGTTGTGCATCGGGATCGCCGCGCCATTCCTGCCAGGGCAGGGTCACGCCGGACAGCGAAGGCGCGGCAATAAATAACTGATCCAGCGCCTCGGTCAGCCAGCCAGCCGGCACTGCTCCGGGGGCGTGCAGTATCGCGCTGTTATCCAACCCCCAGCTAAGTGACAGGGCTTTCTCTTGTGTCTCACAGAACATTCCGTTTATGGCGTGGACGATGGTGGCCTGTGGCATCATGCCGTCTCCTGAGTTAACAAGGGGTTAGGGAAGTCGAAGTAGATCACCGCAGGATCGACGATGGTGTTTTCGTTGTGATCCTGCAAATAGCAGAAAAAGTTGCCTTTACAGTTCCATACCGGGCTGTCCAGGACATAATCCAGACAGGTGGTATCGCTAACGGTGGAGCGCAACGCGTTGAGGGCGGTGCGCACCAGCGCCATCAGCTGTGGCTCGCTGCCGAACCCGGCGGCGGCCAGTGCGGCGGTTACCGCCAGCGTGGAATTTACCAGCAGGTAATAGGGGAAGTAGCGTAGTAACTGTGGCGTGCTAAAGCGGTTTTCCGCCTCAGCTTCCCCAATCTCCGCCAGCCACGCTTGCGCCTGTTGGGTAAAGCCGCTGCCCTGGCAGTCGCGGTATAACATGCCGACAGGCAAGTCCTGCTTCATCTCCACCAGTATGTTTTGCTGGTGCGCCAGCAGTACCAGACCGTAATCCGCTTCGGCGCTGAACAACGGCGTCAGCACATACCGGCAGTAAGCCGTCAGCCAGACCTGCGCGGCACGCGCCGGGGTGATGGCCAATCGGTTGGCCAGACGCCGCACGGTGGCCGCCAGCAGGCTGTCGCCGCCATCCGGCGCCGATTGTGTCAGCGTGACCAGTACGTTGGTTTGGCTTTCAGCGTGATCAAACAGCAGGTTATTGCGCAGGACGAACAGGCTTTCGCTTTCAATCCCCCCTTCCAGATTACGCAGCCCGGCCCAGCCATCTTCTTGCATCACTCGAAAGGCAGGGTAACGGGCCTGTAAGTCCTGCCAGCGGGACGTTTGCGCCAGCCGGGCCAGCCGGATGCCGCGTTTTACCTCTTTGATGGATAGCGTGCGGATCGAATTGGTCAGCCTGACGCTAAGAGAGAATTTGATCATGTCCCGGCTGGCGGCGCAGTACAGCGAGCGGGAGGATGTAGTGGGTAGCCAGTTCTGTCCGGCTTCTCCCAGATCGTGCAATGCGCCGGCGCTGACTAGCCGTTGGCACCACGCCTGTTGCAGCAGGTAGTCTGCCTGCCACGGATGCATCGGCAGCAGCCAGACGCTGTCGGTGAAATGACCCAGCAGCTCAGGGGCGTTTTCAACGACGAAGCGCTGCATCCGTTGCTGGATAGTGATGCCGAGACTGTCTCCGGCTATGTATTGTTTGTCGACGGCGAACCAGCGCAGAGGAAAGCGGGCCGCGAAATCGGGCAGATAACGCCGAGCCTGCGCCTCATCAAAGGGTTGATGTGATTTAGGCGCGGGATGAAACGCGTGGCCTGCCAGTAGCCCTTGTTCCGCCTGGGCGAAGGTTAACGGGTGTTGGCGCAGCGACGGCCAGTCGAGCCGAAGATCGATGGCCTGATGGGTATGCCGGTAGCTTTCCATCACCCGCTGGCGAAAGCATGTCAGCACCTTGTCTGTCAGACCACCGGCGATAGACGTTTTTTCCAACAGGCAGCAAACCAGCGTGGCGAAATCAATGTCTTGTCTGTTGCCGTCGGTGACCTTCTGAGCCGGAAAACGGTAGCGGTGATGCTGGGTGGCAGAGAAATAGGTCAGTGGTAACCGGAGGGTCTGGGATGCAGACAGGGGAATAATTAATGTCTCTGGAGTTTGGGTATGCGGGGCATATTCCACATCCCAATCGTTAGTTTCTCTTAATAGTGAGTTAAGGAAACACTGAGCAGCCACATCATTGGCCTGACTTAATATCCGCATATTCATCGTGAGCAGAGGTCTCGCATATCCAATTGAGAATCTGAATTCTGACAATAATAATTCTTATTATCAATAAAAATGTTAAGATAACGTCAGTTTTTTGTATTAATACTTACACAAAAAATACGGATTACTTACATTTATGCGGTATTTACGCGATATCTGGACGACAACACCCTCGCTGCGTCCTGGTAAAAATTATTGGCCGCTGGCCCTGTGCGCTGGCTTGTTAGGCATCGGGCAGAATGGACTGCTGGTTGCACTGCCTATATTGGTTAGTGAAACTAAACTTTCACTTTCTGTCTGGGCGGGATTGCTGACGTTAGGCTCGATTCTTTTTCTTCCTGCTTCACCGTGGTGGGGGCGGCAAATCGACCGGAGCGGTTGTAAGTCCGTCGTCATGGTATCGCTGGGCGGCTATTTATTGAGTTTTATGCTGCTGGCGCTCGCCTGCGCGGGACTGGCTCTGGGATGGTTGTCAGTACCTCTCGGCCTGGGCGGGTTGATTGTGGCCAGAATCGTCTACGGGCTGACCGTATCCGGTATGGTGCCAGCTTGTCAGGTGTGGGCGTTGCAGCGGGCGGGCCCGGAACACCGCATGACGGCGTTGGCGGCCATTAGTTCCGGGTTAAGCTGCGGACGTCTGTTCGGCCCGCTATGCGCGTCCGCCGTGCTGGTGCTGCACCCGCTGGCGCCGCTGTGGCTGATGGCTTTGGCGCCGCTGCTGGCGCTGCTGGTTATCTGGCGTGAACGCCACGACCCGCCGTTGGCGTCCACGGCCCGTTTGTCGGTGCGGTTACGCCCGAATATGCTGGGGTATTTGTGCTGTGCATTATGCCTGGCCGCCGCCGTCAGCCTGATGCAACTGGGGTTGTCACCGGCTCTGCACCTACGGCTGCAAGCCAGTACGGCGGTGGTCAGCCACCATGTGGCGCTGCTGTTAAGTCTGGCGGCCATTGCCGCGCTGCTGGCGCAGTTTACCGTTCTCCGGCGGCAGCTTTTGCCGCCCTGCGTACTGTTGATGCTGTCGGGGATCGTTATGATCCTGGGGCTGGCGTTCATGGTCTGGGGGCCGTTGGCGCTATTTTACCTCGGTTGCGGGATCACCGCTTTTGGCGCGGCGTTGGCTACCCCTGCCTATCAGATCTTGTTGAATGACAGGCTTCAGGCCGGCGCCGGCGCGGGGTGGATCGCAACCAGTCATACGCTGGGCTACGGCCTGAGCGCCTGTCTGGTGCCATTGGTGACCATGAGATGGGGAGAGGCCGCGCTGATTGGTTCCGCGTTGGCGATGGCCCTGATCTTCTCTGCGGTGAGCGGGTGGCTTTGGCGTCGACATTCATCCTGCTGAAAATCCGGCGGGTAATCGGTGTGGTGAAATTCAGTCAGTCATCCCGTTGCCCCTGACAGGAGACGACGTTTTTCCGCAAATATATCTGGTGGTGAAAAGGAACCCTGTGTTTAGAAAGTGTACTTAGAGTCTGAAATTATTATGTGAGGAGAAATAATGGGACTCTGTGTATCGAAATCGTCCGCATCTGATTTTATTTCTACTGATATGGGCGGCGTTGATGGGAGCGCCAGCACATGGAGTAGCAGTAAGTCGTGGTCTGGCGTGGTGTCGAATATCAGAAACCCGGATGATGACGGCAGAGTAGAGTCTCTGATCAATATGGTAGGGATGATCTATGACGCATCAAAAACGCTTCGGGAAAGAATCAATCGTATTAGTCAGGAAGGCGGGGTTTCCTTGCGGATTGTGCCTGATGACAATATTGTCCAGAGTTTCGGACATGCGGAAGCACGGCTTTCCCGCCGGGAAGCGGTAATTGCGGAATCCACGGCACAAGGGATAAAAGGCAACCATTTTCGTCCTTTGAACATCATTCTGGTGGAATTGACGAATATGAGCAGAACCAAAGAATTCCAGCCGATTATAGCAAAATATATGCAAGGCTACGCCGGTATGGAAAGGACGGCCCATGACGCAGAAAGGATTGAATATCAAACTACGCAGGATATGGGCCGATATTACAAGGAAGCAAGATCGGTTATTCAGCAGTTGGATTACGGTTCGCCATCTTTATGGTATCTGCATGAAAGCGGAGAGGCGTTTTACCCCACCTTTGAACATTATTTCAGAGCCATGTGTGAAACAGGGCACATGGATGCTTATAGAAACAATTTGCAGCGCTACAGGGACGAACAATATTCACCATGAAGGTAGTGGAAGTTCGTCCGCAGCCGGTTCGGCGTGGCGAACGAACTCATTATCAGACGGTCAGTTAATGCAGGAATGACGGTTGCTGGCGTTCATAGTCGGCAATTGACGCCTCGTGTTGCAGCGTCAGGCCGATACTGTCCAGGCCATTGATCATGCAGTGACGGCGGAAGCTGTCGATTTCAAACGGATAGCTTTTGCCACCGGCCAATACGGTCTGGTTTTCCAGATCAACGGTGAAAGTAATGCCTTCTTCGCTATCGACCAATTTGAACAGCGTATCGACATCCGCTTCGCTCAATCGTACCGGCAGCAGTTGGTTATTGAGCGCATTGCCGTAAAAGATATCGGCAAAGCTCGGCGCAATCACCACCTTGAAGCCGTAATCGGTCAGTGCCCACGGCGCGTGTTCGCGCGATGAACCGCAGCCGAAGTTTTCACGGGCCAGCAGAATGCTGGCACCCTGATAGCGTGGTTTATTCAGCACAAAATCAGGGTTGGGCTGTTGGCCTGACTCATCCAGAAAGCGCCAGTCGTTGAACAGGTGCTGACCGAAACCGGTACGCGTCACTTTTTGCAGAAATTGCTTGGGAATAATCGCGTCGGTGTCAACATTAGCGGCATCCAGAGGAACCACCAGACCTGTATGTTGAGTAAATTTAGCCATGTCGGTTTCTCTCTTAATTCAATTCGCGGATGTCGGCAAAACGACCAGTGACGGCGGCGGCGGCGGCCATGGCCGGGCTAACCAGATGCGTGCGGCCTCCGCGGCCCTGACGGCCCTCAAAGTTACGGTTGCTGGTGGAAGCACAGCGTTCGCCGGGGTTCAGGCGGTCATTGTTCATTGCCAGACACATTGAGCAGCCGGGTAAACGCCACTCGAAACCAGCGTCGATAAACACCTTGTCCAGCCCTTCCAGTTCCGCCATCGTTTTTACCGGGCCGGAACCTGGCACTACGATAGCCTGCACGCCGTTGGCCACCTTACGCCCTTTGGCAACCTCTGCGGCGGCGCGTAAATCTTCAATGCGCGAGTTAGTACAGGAACCGATGAATACTTTATTTATCGCCACATCGGTCAGTTTGATGCCGGGTTGTAAATCCATATACGCCAGCGCTTTGGCCGCTGACGCACGTTCTACCGGATCGCTGAAGGATTCCGGCGACGGGATCGCCTGATTGACGGCGATCACCTGACCCGGATTGGTTCCCCAGGTGACCTGCGGCGCGATATCGGCGGCATTCAGCGTGACGACGCTGTCGAACCTGGCGTCAGCATCAGACTTCAGCGTACTCCAGTAAGCGACGGCGGCGTCCCAGTCTGCCGCTTGTGGGGCGAACTGACGCCCTTTCAGATAGGCGAAAGTTGTTGCGTCAGGGGCAACCAGACCGGCTTTGGCTCCCATTTCAATCGCCATGTTGCACAGCGTCATTCGGCCTTCCATGCTTAATGCCTGAATGGCTTTACCACAGAATTCGACCACATGCCCGGTGCCGCCCGCGCTGCCGGTTTTGCCGATAATCGCCAGCACGATATCTTTGGCGGTGATGCCGGGGGCGGCATCACCGATCACTTCGATCTTCATGGTTTTGGCGCGGCCTTGCTTCAGAGTCTGCGTGGCCAGAACATGTTCAACTTCTGATGTGCCGATACCAAAGGCCAGTGCGCCGAACGCGCCGTGCGTCGCGGTGTGAGAGTCACCGCAGACGATGGTCATACCCGGCAGCGTCATTCCCTGCTCTGGGCCGATAACGTGGACGATCCCCTGAAACGGGTGGTTCAGGTCATACAACTGTACGCCGAATTCAGCACAGTTCTTGATCAGTTCCTGCATCTGAATACGGGCCATTTCACCACAGGCATTAATATCTTTCGTCTGTGTGGAAACGTTGTGATCCATGGTTGCAAAGGTTTTGCCCGGTTGACGAACTTTGCGGCCCATTGCCCGCAGGCCGTCAAAGGCCTGTGGTGAGGTCACTTCATGCACCAGATGACGATCGATATACAATAAAGGCGTTTCATTTGGCGCTTCGTGGACGATGTGCGCATCGAACAGTTTTTGATATAACGTCTTGCTCATGATTATGCTCCTTGCGTCACAAACCGGGCAATCGCCGTGCCCATCTCATCAGTACCGACGGCCTGGCCTTCACTTGCCAAATCTGCTGTGCGATACCCTTCGGACAATGCCGTATTCACCGCTTTTTCAACGGCATCGGCGGCTTCATTCGCGCCCAGACTGTAACGTAACAGCAGGGACAGCGATAAAATCTGTGCAACCGGGTTGGCGATATTTTTACCCGCGATATCCGGTGCGGAACCGCCAGCAGGTTCGTACAGACCAAAACCCTGCTCGTTAAGACTGGCGGATGGCAGCATTCCCATCGAGCCGGTGATCATGGCGCACTCGTCGGACAGAATGTCGCCAAACAGGTTGGAGCACAGCATCACATCAAACTGGGATGGATCTTTAATTAACTGCATCGTGGCGTTGTCGATGTACAGATGAGACAGCTTTACATCCGGGTAATCTTTGGCGATCTCACTGACGATTTCACGCCACATAATGGAGCTTTGCAGCACGTTGGCTTTATCGATGGACGTCACAATGCTGCGGCGTTTGCGCGCAGACTCAAAA
Organism: Brenneria alni; assembly: GCF_003666245.1. Lineage (GTDB taxonomy): Bacteria > Pseudomonadota > Gammaproteobacteria > Enterobacterales > Enterobacteriaceae > Brenneria > Brenneria alni. The sequence goes on along the minus strand of NZ_MJLZ01000001.1, from coordinate 86,692 downwards.
GCGATATGAGCAATTCGTTCAATCTCAAAGCGGTGATAAACCTCGGTGTCGAATGCACGTTCGTACTGACCGCTGCCTTCACGTCCTTTCGGCTGGCCAAAATAGATACCGCCGGTCAGTTCGCGCACGCACAGAATATCGAAACCTTTGGCGGCGATATCGCTGCGCAGCGGACAAAATGCTTCCAGTCCTTGATACAGACGGGCCGGGCGCAGGTTACTGAACAACCGGAAATGCTTACGCAGCGGCAGTAACGCACCGCGCTCAGGCTGTTCGGTCGGCGGAAGATGTTCCCATTGCGGGCCGCCGACCGAGCCGAACAAAATCGCATCAGCCTGCTCGCATCCGGCAATGGTTGCCTGTGGCAACGGCGTACCCTGACGGTCGATGGCGATACCGCCTACGTCGTATTCGCTGGTGGTAATCCGTATGTTGAAGCGCTGACGTACCGCGTCCAATACTTTATGAGCCTGCGCCATTACTTCTGGTCCAATACCGTCTCCGGGTAAGACGGCAACATGGTAACTTTTTGTCATCACACTGTTTCCTGACTATTTTGTTGTTTGCTGTTGTGCTGCTGCAGACGCTGAATTTCTTTTTCTACCTGCTGCGCGCGTTTGATATTGTTCAGGACATTTACCATTGCCTGAGCGGAAGATTCAACGATATCCGTCGCCAGGCCGACGCCGTGGAAACGACGTCCCTGATAATCTGCCACGATATCAACCTGGCCCAACGCATCTCTGCCTTGTCCTTTGGCGGTCAGTTGATATTTAACCAGTGAAATCTGATAGCCGGTAATACGGTTAATTGCCTGATAAACGGCGTCAACCGGGCCGTTACCGGTCGCGGCTTCAGCCTGAGTCTCATCGCCGCAGACCAGTTTGACTGAGGCGGTTGCCATCACGCTGGAACCGGATTGTACGCTGAAATAGTCCAGACGATAAAATTCTGCTTCTTCCTGCTGACGGTTGATGAAAGCCAACGCTTCCAAATCGTAATCGAATACCTGCCCTTTTTTGTCCGCGAGTTTCAGGAATGCGGTATACAGATCATCCAGGTTATAGTCGCTGTCCTGATAGCCCATTTCTTCCATACGATGTTTAACTGCCGCACGACCGGAGCGGGACGTCAGGTTCAACTGGACTTCTTTCAGGCCGATGGATTCCGGCGTCATGATTTCGTAGTTCTGGCGATTTTTCAGCACGCCATCCTGATGGATACCAGAAGAGTGGGCGAAAGCATTAGAGCCGACAATGGCTTTATTCGCCGGAATTGGCATGTTGCAAATCTGGCTGACCAACTGGCTGGTGCGGTAAATTTCCTGATGGTTGATGCCGGTGTGCACTTTCAGGATATCCGGGCGGGTTTTAATCGCCATAATCACTTCTTCCAGTGCGCTGTTACCAGCGCGTTCGCCGATACCGTTCAGCGTCCCTTCAACCTGTCGTGCGCCTGCCTGTACCGCCGCGATGGAGTTGCCCACCGCCATGCCCAGATCGTCATGGCAATGCACGGAGATAATGGCTTTGTCGATGTTGGGCACACGGTTGTACAGGGTAGTGATGATACCACTGAACTGCGTGGGCGTGGTGTAGCCGACGGTGTCTGGAATGTTGATGGTGCGGGCGCCGGCATCAATCGCCGCTTCGACGATGCGACACAGGTTATCGATTGGTGTACGGCCTGCATCTTCGCAGGAGAACTCAACGTCATCCGTATAATTACGCGCACGTTTTACCGAGTGAACGGCTTTTTCCACCACCTGTTCAAAAGACAGGCGCAGTTTAGATTCAATATGCAGCGTAGAGGTCGCCAGAAATACATGGATGCGGAATGCTTCTGCGATACGCAGTGCTTCGGCGGCTACATCAATGTCTTTATCCACGCAGCGGGCCAGGCCACAAACGCGGCTGTTTTTGATTTGACGGGCAATTGTCTGCACGGATTCAAAATCACCCGGAGAGGACACCGGAAAACCGACCTCCATCACATCAACACCCATTCTTTCCAGCGCCAGCGCAATCTGGAGTTTCTCTTTCACACTCAGACTGGCCTGAAGCGCCTGTTCGCCGTCACGTAATGTTGTATCGAAAATAATGACTTGCTGGCTCATCGGTTTGTTTCCTTGTCGTATTTACTTAGTGCCGGGCGAGTTAAAAAAAAACCCGCGCATCGGCGCGGGTTTTTTAATTGGTGGCGTGAAATCAGTTCCGAATCTTACCCACCAGCATACCGCGCAACGTAGATGCGTTTAGTAGTAGCCCTAGTAGGAAAGTGAAGTTGAACATGAAGTCTCGTCATCTGAAATTCTGTAGTGCTCTATTGATACTTAATCAGCAGGGTTATGTCAATATTTGATTTGGGTGTGATGTGCGTCAATTAAACTATAACGGTCATTATTTATCTCAGAAAGAACGTTGCGGTTTTTTATGATATCAGTAGACTGCGGCCAAAATAATATACAACTGTACGCTGAAATTTTCAGGCTAACTTTCTCTGTGGGTAGTCTTTTGCCAATGAATAATCATTTACAGCAATATCATGTAGTACGCCGGGTACAGCAGCAGATTGAACATTGTTCAGGTCGTGCAGCGTTACGGGAATGGACGCCGGACGGTGAGCGGCGGCTTACCTGGGCACAGGCGGGTAAGCGTATTCAGCGAATTGCCAGCGCCCTGTTAGCGCAAGGACTGGATGTGCAGGAACGTGCGGCAATTTTCTCTCATAACTCAATGAACTGGTCGCTGGTTGATCTGGCGATGCTGCATCTGCGCGCTATCAGCGTACCGATCTATGCGACCAACACTGCCGCACAGGCGGCATTCATTATTAATGATGCCGATATCCGTACCATTTTTGTCGGCGGCCAGACGCAGTTTGACGCCTTGCTGGCGTTACAGGAAACCTGTCCTCAATTACGCCATATTATTGTTATGGACGACGGCATGGATTTACGCGGTTGTGATATTGCCGTGTCGCTGCGCGAATTTGAAGCTCAGGCGGTAGACGCGTATTGGCGCGAGGAACTGCAACGCCGTATTGACAGCCGTGACCTCAACGATCTGTTTACGCTGATCTATACCTCCGGCACCACGGGGGAACCCAAAGGGGTGATGCTGGACTACACCAACATGGCGATGCAGCTTAAGCTGCACGATCAGCGTTTGAGTGTATCGGATGCGGATATTTCCCTGTGTTTTCTGCCGTTGTCACATGTGTTTGAACGCGCCTGGAGTTTTTTCGTCATGCACAGCGGAGCACAAAATGTGTATCTCAGCGATACCAATCAGGTTCGTGCCGCCATGCAGGCCGTTAAACCGACAGTGATGTGCGCCGTTCCCCGCTTCTACGAAAAAGTTTATCGCGCTATACATGAAAAAGTGGCTCAGTCGTCCTGGTATCGTCAGCAGTTGTTCCGCTGGGCTATCGCTCAGGGGCAACAGGTTTTTCTGCGGCGTCTTGCCGGTAAACAACCTGGCGTATTGCACAGCCTTACGCACCGCTATGCAGACCGTCTGGTGCTGGGCAAATTACGCCAGTTGCTGGGCGGGCAGGTCAGATTTCTGCCCGCCGCCGGTGCACGGTTAGACGACAAAATTATTCTGTTTTTCGAGTCTATGGGGATCCGCATTGTCTATGGCTATGGCCTGACAGAATCTTGCGCCACTGTTTCCTGTTGGGAAGAAGAGAACTTCCGGCTGGGTTCAATTGGTACGCCCTTACCGGAGATTGAGGTTAGGATCGGCGCGGATAATGAGATTCAGGTACGCGGCGCCACGGTGATGCGTGGTTATTTCCAGCGTCCGCAGGAAACGCATGATGTATTTACGGCTGATGGCTGGCTTAAAACCGGTGATGCCGGTGAGCTGGATGCTGAAGGTAATCTGTTTATTACCGAGCGCCTGAAAGATCTGATGAAAACCTCTGGCGGTAAATACATCGCGCCACAATATCTGGAAGGCACGCTCGGGCAGGATCGCTTTATTGAGCAGGTTGCGGTGATTGCCGATGCACGGAAGTACGTGTCGGCGCTGATTGTTCCCTGTTTTGAGGCGCTGGAAGAGTATGCCCGCTCTATCAATCTGAAATATCACGATCGTCTGGAACTGCTGCGTCACAGCCATATTATCGAACTGTTTGAACAGCGCCTGCGCGAAATGCAAAAAGAGCTGGCCCGCTTTGAACAGGTGAAAAAATTTACTTTGCTGTCTGCGCCATTCTCAATGGATGAGGGGGAGTTGACCCCCACATTGAAATTGCGGCGTAAGGTGATTCATCAGCGTTATCAGTTGGAAATTGATGCCATGTATCCTGAATCATGATGGTTGCCGTTGCAGAAAAGCGCTTTCTCTGAGGATAATGGTGCGTTATGTTGATGAGTTATATCTAAAACCCAGTTGTGTTAAGAGGCAAACCCATGGAGATGTTGTCAGGCGCCGAGATGGTGGTTCGATCGTTAATCGATCAGGGCGTAAAACATGTATTCGGCTATCCCGGCGGTGCGGTGCTGGATATTTACGATGCCTTGCATACGGTTGGCGGTATTGAACATATTTTGGTGCGCCACGAACAAGGTGCCGTGCATATGGCCGATGGCTATGCGCGCGCCACCGGTGAGGTTGGCGTGGTGCTGGTGACGTCTGGTCCCGGCGCGACTAACGCCATCACCGGTATCGCCACCGCCTATATGGACTCGATTCCTCTGGTGGTGCTCTCCGGTCAGGTTGCGACATCGCTGATTGGTTATGATGCCTTTCAGGAGTGCGATATGGTGGGCATTTCCCGCCCCATTGTGAAGCACAGTTTCCTGATCAAGCAGGCGGAAGACGTTCCGACCATACTGAAAAAAGCCTTTTATCTGGCATCCAGCGGTCGTCCCGGCCCGGTGGTGGTGGATTTACCTAAAGATGTTATGAATCCGGCTAATAAGCTGCCTTACGCTTATCCCGATCATGTCAGTATGCGTTCCTATAATCCGACGGTTCAGGGGCATAAAGGGCAGATTCGGCGTGCATTACAAACCCTGCTGGCGGCGGAAAAACCGATTATTTACAGCGGTGGCGGTGTGATTAACTCCGGCTGTCATCAGGAACTGCTGGCGTTGGCAGAAAAGCTCAACCTGCCGGTAACCAGTTCATTGATGGGATTGGGCGGATTCCCCGGAACACATCGTCAATGCCTGGGAATGCTGGGGATGCATGGTACTTACGAAGCCAATATGGCGATGCATAATGCCGATGTAATCTTCGCCGTGGGCGTGCGTTTTGACGATCGCACCACCAATAATCTGGCAAAATACTGCCCGGATGCCACGGTATTGCACATTGACATCGATCCGGCCTCGATCTCCAAAACGGTAAATGCGGATATTCCGATCGTCGGGGATGCCAGGCAGGTATTAACCCTGATGCTGGAGTTACTGGCGCAGGATGAAGCTCGGCAGCCGTTTGATGCATTACGTGACTGGTGGCGGGACATTGAGCAGTGGCGAGCGCGCAATTGTTTGAAGTACAGCACGGACGGCGACACCATCAAGCCACAGGCGGTGATCGAAACATTACATCGGCTGACTCACGGCAATGCTTATGTCGCATCGGATGTGGGGCAGCACCAGATGTTTGCCGCGCTTTATTATCCTTTCGATCTACCGCGTCGTTGGGTTAACTCCGGCGGTTTGGGAACCATGGGATTCGGCCTGCCTGCCGCATTGGGGATTAAGCTGGCGCTACCGCAGGAAACGGTTATCTGTGTGACCGGTGACGGCAGTATTCAGATGAACATTCAGGAGCTTTCCACCGCGCTGCAATATGACTTGCCAATAGTGGTGGTTAACCTGAACAACCGTTTCCTCGGCATGGTAAAACAGTGGCAGGACATGATTTATTCTGGCCGTCATTCCAGTTCCTATATGGAATCCCTACCGGATTTCGTCAAGCTGGCAGAGGCTTATGGGCATGTCGGTATTTCCATTGACACGCCTGACGAATTGGAAAGCAAGTTGTCGCAGGCGCTGGCGCAGAAAAACCGGCTGGTGTTTGTGGATGTCAGAATTGACAGCAGTGAGCATGTGTACCCCATGCAGATCCGTAGCGGTGGGATGGATGAAATGTGGTTAAGCAAAACGGAGAGGACCTGATCATGCGTCGGATTTTATCGGTATTACTTGAAAATGAATCAGGTGCATTATCACGCGTCGTCGGCTTGTTTTCGCAGCGTGGCTACAACATTGAAAGTCTGACGGTCGCACCCACCGACGATCCCACGTTGTCGCGCATGACTATCCAAACGGTCGGCGACGCCAAAGTGTTGGAGCAAATTGAGAAGCAACTGCATAAGCTGGTAGATGTTTTACGTGTCAGCGAACTGGGGCAGGGTTCTCACGTTGAGCGTGAAATCATGCTGGTGAAACTACAGGCGACGGGGTATGGCCGTGAAGAGGTCAAACGTTGCGCTGAGATTTTCCGCGGGCAGATTGTGGATGTCACCTCCTCGCTTTATACCGTTCAGCTGGCGGGAACCAGCGACAAGCTGGATGCGTTCCTTAATGCCGTGCGTGAAGTGGCGGAGATTGTGGAAGTGGCGCGTTCAGGGATCGTTGGCGTATCCCGTGGTGATAAAATCATGCGCTAAAGTTCTTGTTTGCTGATTTTTCGTTTTAAGAGGCTCGATAATAGCATCGGGCCTCTTAATTTTTCCGCCTATAACCTATATATGATAAAGCGGTTGCCGTTCAGTCGCTTCTGCTGTTAGATCTATGTGATATCCATGATGAGTTTATGGTCATCGCTCTATTTTATTTATCCGGCTTACTAAGGGGTCAACGTGAAACTGGATGAAATCGCGCGTCTTGCGGGTGTTTCACGCACTACTGCCAGTTATGTGATCAACGGAAAAGCAAAACAATATCGCGTCAGCGATAAGACCGTTGAGAAAGTCATGGCTGTGGTCAGGGAGCACAATTATCATCCCAACGCCGTCGCTGCCGGATTACGTGCTGGACGTACGCGCTCTATTGGATTGGTTATTCCTGATTTGGAAAATACCAGCTATACGCGGATTGCCAATTATCTGGAGCGTCAGGCCCGGCAACGCGGGTATCAATTATTAATTGCCTGCTCTGAAGATCAGCCGGATAACGAGATGCGCTGCATTGAACATCTGTTACAGCGTCAGGTCGACGCAATTATCGTGTCAACGGCATTACCACCGGAGCACCCGTTCTATCAGCGTTGGGTGAACGGTAGTTTGCCGATTATCGCCCTGGACAGGGCATTGGATCGTGAACACTTTACCAGCGTGGTCGGCGCCGATCTCGAAGACGCTGAAATGCTGGCGCAAGAGCTCAGAAAAGTGCCGGCGGAGTCCATTCTTTATCTGGGGGCATTACCTGAGCTTTCCGTCAGTTTCTTGCGTGAGCAGGGTTTTCGTCAGGCTTGGGCGAACGATCTACGGGAAGTGCATTATCTCTATGCCAATAGCTATGAGCGTGTAGCGGCGGCAGCGGTATTTGCTGAGTATCTTAAAGATCATCCTATGCCTAAGGCGCTATTTACCACCGCTTTTCCACTTTTACAGGGTGTGATGGATGTTACGTTGAAGCTGAATGGGCGCCTGCCGAGTAATCTGGCTATCGCCACCTTTGGCGATAACGAATTGCTGGACTTTCTGGAATGCCCGGTTTTGTCTGTCGCGCAGCGTCACCGTGAAGTGGCTGAACGGGTTCTGGAGCTGGTACTGGCTAGTCTGGATGAGCCAAGAAGACCTAAGCCGGGGCTTAACCGCATTCGCCGTAATCTTTATCGCCGGGGTTCACTCAGCCGACGTTAACATCGCCCTTCCATTGCGCCATATTCCCTACAATATGGCGCTTACTACTTTTCCTGCCGATGCTGCTACCCAGAGATGGCAACCCGGAATAATCGGCGGCAGTATTCGAGAAAATAGCCATACAGCACCCCCATCACCATTGAGATCACCACATTGCTGGCAACGGCAGTCAGCATTTGTGCTGAATCCGCCCCAATAGTCCAAAGAATGGCGGCATAAACCGGAGACTGGAAACTGACATAGGCAAACAGATCGGCAAGGTTGCGCATCAGAAAGTGTTGCGGGCCGTGGTGTTTGGCGAAATTGAGTACGTGGTCGCGGTAAATGCCGTATGGCCAGGCAATGACGATATTGACTGGAATAGACAGCAGACGCGAAGAGAAAGACTGTTCAACGCTCATGCCGGAAAGCCAGATCTCAATCACCATGCCGGTAATAAAGCAGTAAATGACTAAGGCGAACGTATCCGCCGTTGCACTACGCAGCCGTGATGTAGGGGAAAAAAGCATACCCATTCACTCCCATTTAAGATGACGAAGCGAACAAAAATCAGAGTAAATATGCAATGCTGGTTTTTTGTTTTGCTTTTAAAGTTTTAAATAGTTTACATCACTGCTTTATTGCTTGTTAAGTAGCTAAAAATATTTATTTTTGAGAATTTTATCGGTTTTCTCGCTACTTTATTTTTGCCAATGTGCTGATTCGTTCATTTATCATGAGATGAAGAGTAAATATGTTTATAAACAAAGAGTTGATATTTTTTGTCACGGTTCGTCCAATAAGGGATGAAAGACTTAATAAAAGGGGGAATAACGTGGTGATGTAAAGGGCGGGAAAATAGCGGCGTCTTTTTCATTGTCGTCAAACGGACGGCTACAGAGGTTAATTATTTTGTTCCGTACAAACAGAGTTTTTCTTTTTTAGTAACGGATGGAAAACGTAAGACAGGGTAAATCGGGTAATTAATAAAGAAACGATGATGTTGATGTGAATAATGTGGCATTGGGAAAATGTTAATAACAGCGGTATAATGGCGCCTGGCGAGTGAAAGCCTTGCCATGCAAGGCTTGCGGTGGTTTAAGACTATTCTTAAATATTTATATTTGGTATCAGTTTGTGACAATAAAAAATAATCAATCAATGAAAAACGATCGCCATATCTTTATGCAAGGTTATTCCACGAGTAAATTTCTCTCAAATTTTCATGACCTTAATCTTTTTTAATTATCCCTCCTTATTCCTTTTACTTTCATTTCAGCCCTAATTCATACAGAAATAATTCCAAAGCACGCCCGCTCTGGCTTGACAAGGTTTTCATACCCTCCGTACACTCATCAATGTGGGAATTTGTGGGGTAAAGTGGTGAAAAAGGTTATTAAGAGGTAACTCAGGCATGTTTCGTGGGGCTACGCTGGTTAATCTCGACAGCAAGGGGCGGCTTGCCGTACCTACCCGTTATCGGGAAACGCTGAACGGGGAATCGCAAGGTCAAATGGTTTGCACCATTGATCTTCATCAGCCGTGCCTGCTGCTTTACCCGTTGCCTGAGTGGGAAATTATTGAACAGAAACTTTCTCGCCTGTCGAGTATGAACCCTGCCGAGCGCCGCGTTCAGCGTTTGTTGTTGGGTCATGCCAGCGAGTGTCAGATGGACAATGCAGGGCGTTTATTAATTGCCAGTACGTTGCGGCAGCACGCAGGCCTTACAAAAGAAGTGATGCTGGTCGGGCAGTTCAACAAGTTTGAACTGTGGGATGAACAGACTTGGTATCAACAGGTCAAGGAAGATATCGACGCTGAACAATCGACTCAGGAACCGTTGTCTGAGCGGTTGCAGGACTTATCACTATAGTCATGCCGGAAAATTATAAACACACGACTGTGCTGTTGGATGAAGCCGTTAACGGCCTGAACATTCGCAGTAACGGAACCTATATAGACGGCACTTTTGGCCGTGGCGGCCATTCTCGCCTTATTCTTTCCCAATTGGGACCGGAAGGACGCTTACTGGCGATAGATCGCGATCCCCAGGCTATTGAAGCCGCTAAAGCGATAGGCGATCCCCGGTTTTCTATTATTCATGGCCCGTTCTCCGCGCTGGCCGACTATATGGCGGAGCGCGATCTGATCGGGCGTATTGACGGTGTGTTGTTGGATCTGGGGGTTTCTTCGCCACAGCTCGACGATCCTGAACGCGGTTTTTCATTTATGCGCGATGGCCCGCTGGATATGCGAATGGACCCGACTCGTGGGCTTTCCGCTGCCGAATGGCTAATGAAAGCGGAAGCGGAAGATATTGCCTGGGTATTAAAAACCTTCGGTGAAGAGCGCTTTGCCAAACGTATCGCCCGCGCCATCGTCGAGCGTAACCGTACCGAGCCGATGACGCGTACCAGGGAACTGGCCGAATTGATTGCTGCCGCCAGCCCGATTCGTGAAAAACATAAACATCCGGCGACGCGCAGTTTCCAGGCCATCCGAATCTATATCAACAGTGAGCTGGAAGAAATTGAACAGGCGCTGAACGGTGCGTTGAGCGTGTTGGCTCCGCATGGCCGTTTGTCTGTCATCAGTTTTCATTCGCTGGAAGACAGAATCGTTAAGCGCTTTATCCGTCATCAGAGCCGGGGGCCACAGGTTCCGGCAGGTATGCCGTTGACGGAAGAACAACTACGCAGCCAGGGCGGGCAAACGCTTAAGTCGTTAGGGAAAATGATGCCTTCTGCTGAAGAAGTGGCAGAAAACCCGCGAGCCCGCAGTTCAGTGTTGCGGTTTGCCGAGAGGTTGTCAGCATGATAGGCAATGAACGCCACGGCCTGGTCGGCGTCATCGGTGAAGATCTGCTGCGCAACGCCAAGATCCCGGTGTTGCTGCTGATCGCCGTCCTGGTTTCCGCGGTGTTTGTCGTGACGACGGCGCACAAAACCCGCTTGTTTACCGCAGAACGTGAACAGCTATTGCTGGAGCGTGATGCGTTGGATATTGAATGGCGCAACCTGATTCTGGAAGAAAACTCGTTAGGGGATCACAGCCGCGTTGAGCGGATCGCGACGGAAAAACTGCAAATGGGACATGTTGATCCGTCACAGGAAAATATTGTGATCAAGCAATGAACTAAACAGGCATCCAATTAGGTATGAAAGCAGCCCGTACAGGAAGACTGAAACGCCAGGAAGACCAAGCCAGCTTTGTTAGCTGGCGTTTTGCGTTGCTCTGTAGCTGCATTCTACTGGCGATGGTCGGCCTGATGGTTCGTACGGCTTATCTTCAGGTGATCAACCCCGATAAACTGGTGCGTGAAGGTGATATGCGTTCGCTGCGCGTGCAGGAAGTGCCGACGGCACGCGGCATGATTAGCGATCGGGCGGGGCGCCCATTGGCGGTAAGCGTGCCGGTTAATGCAGTTTGGGCCGATCCGAAAGAATTGAATGAAAATGGCGGCATCACACTGGATACGCGCTGGAAGGCGCTCTCTGATGCGCTCGAAATTCCTCTTGATCAGATGGCGGCGAAGATTAATGCCAACCCCAAAGGGCGCTTTGTCTATCTGGCCCGTCAGGTTAACCCGGCCATTGGCGAATATATTCATAAACTTAAGTTGCCTGGCATTAATCTGCGTCAGGAATCCCGCCGCTACTATCCTTCTGGTCAGGTCACGTCCCATTTGATTGGTTTCACCAATATTGACGGACAAGGTATTGAAGGCGTCGAAAAAAGTTTTGACCGTTGGCTGACCGGACAACCGGGTGAAAGAACCGTGCGTAAAGATCGGTTTGGCCGGGTGATTGAAGATATTTCCTCCGTTGACAGTCAGGCTGCACATAATCTGGTATTGAGCATTGATGAGCGTTTACAGGCGCTGGTCTATCGTGAACTGAACAACGCAGTGGCATTTAACAAAGCAGAGTCCGGTACTGCGGTGCTGGTGGATGTGAACACCGGCGAAGTGCTGGCGATGGCGAACAGCCCGTCTTATAACCCCAATAATCTGGCTGGTACCCCCAAAGATATTATGCGCAACCGCGCCATTACCGATATTTTTGAACCTGGCTCTACCGTGAAGCCTATGGTGGTAATGACGGCGCTGCAACGCGGCGTGATAAAAGAAAACAGCGTCCTCAATACCCTGCCGTATTACATTAACGGCCACGAAATTAAAGACGTGGCGCGTTACAACGAGTTAACCCTGACCGGGATCCTCCAGAAGTCGAGTAACGTCGGTGTTTCCAAACTGGCGTTAGCGATGCCGTCCTCTGCGTTAGTCGATACATACTCTCGTTTGGGATTGGGAAAAGCGACCAATTTGGGGTTGGTCGGAGAAAGCAGTGGCTTATATCCTCAAAAACAACGGTGGTCTGACATAGAGAGGGCCACCTTTTCTTTTGGCTACGGGCTGATGGTAACACCGTTACAGTTAGCGCGAGTCTACGCCACTATTGGCAGCTTCGGGGTTTATCGCCCGTTGTCGATCACCAAAGTTGATCCACCGGTAGCGGGCGAACGTGTGTTCCCTGACGCGCTGGTGCGCACCGTGGTTCATATGATGGAAAGTGTTGCACTGCCGGGCGGCGGCGGCACCAAGGCGGCCATTAAAGGCTACCGGATTGCGATTAAAACCGGGACGGCGAAAAAAGTCGGCCCGGATGGCAAATACATCAACAAATACATTGCCTACACGGCGGGTGTTGCACCCGCCAGTAACCCTCGGTTTGCCCTGGTCGTGGTTATCAACGATCCGCAGGCCGGGAAATATTACGGCGGTGCGGTTTCAGCACCGATATTTGGCGCCATTATGGGGGGGGTATTACGTACGATGAACGTAGAACCTGACGCATTGCCCACTGGTGACAAAAACGAGTTTGTAATTAACAGAAAAGAGGGTTCAGGTGGCAGATCGTAATTTGCGCGAGTTATTAGCGCCGTGGGTGCAGGATGCCCCGGCCTGTGCGCTGCGGGAAATGACATTAGACAGCCGTGTTGCGGCTGCCGGGGATCTGTTTGTCGCTATTGTCGGCCACAAAACAGATGGACGGCACTATATCCCGCAGGCCATTGCGCAAGGTGTGGCAGCGATCATTGCCGAAGCAGAAGGCGAGGCCGCCGATGGCGCGGTGCGTGAAATGCACGGCATACCTGTGGTTTACCTGAGCAATCTGAATCAACGTCTTTCCGCTCTGGCAGGACGTTTCTATCAACAGCCAGCAGAGAGATTGCAACTGGTTGGCGTGACCGGCACCAACGGTAAAACCACAACGGCACAATTATTGGCGCAGTGGAGTCAGGCACTGGGTGAAACCAGTGCCGTGATGGGAACGGTAGGGAATGGTTTGTTGGGGCGTGTTGTACCCGCAGAGAATACTACCGGATCGGCTGTGGACGTACAGCAGGTGTTGAGGCAACTGGTTGATCAAGGCGCGACGTTTGCAGCAATGGAAGTCTCTTCTCATGGTCTGGTGCAAAACCGTGTCGCCGCATTGCCGTTCGTCGCGGCGGTATTCACCAATCTGAGCCGTGACCATCTGGATTATCATGGTGACATGGAACACTATGAAGCCGCCAAATGGTCGCTGTTCGCCGACCATCGTGTGGGCCAAACGATCATCAATGCGGATGACGATGTCGGTCGCCGCTGGCTGGATAAACTGCCGGACGCCGTTGCCGTTACCCTGGAAAACAATCTCATCCCTGGCTGTCGCGGACGCTGGCTGAAAGCGACCGGCATTGATTACCACGACAGCGGCGCCACCATCCGTTTCGATTCAAGTTGGGGTAATGGCGAGATTGAAAGCCCGCTGATGGGCGCGTTTAACGTCAGTAACCTGCTACTGGCGCTGGCCACGCTGCTCTCCCTCGGTTATCCCTTGAGCCAATTGATTACTTCAGGTTCACAACTGCAACCGGTGTGCGGCAGGATGGAAGTTTTCCACGCCGAGGGCAGACCGACGGTGGTGGTGGATTATGCCCATACGCCGGATGCGCTGGAAAAAGCGCTGGAAGCGGCGAGGTTGCATTGCGGGGGGCAACTGTGGTGTGTCTTTGGCTGCGGTGGCGATCGCGATAAAGGTAAGCGCCCACTTATGGGGGGAATAGCAGAACAACTGGCCGATAAAGTGGTGGTGACTGACGATAACCCGCGCAGCGAAGAACCGTATGCCATTGTCGGGGATATCCTGGCGGGCCTGCTGGATGCCGGGCGTGTCCAGGTTATTCATGGCCGTGCCGAAGCCGTAACCAGCGCCATTATGCAAGCGAAAGAGAATGATGTAGTGCTGGTGGCCGGTAAAGGTCATGAGGATTACCAATTGGTCGGCAACCGGCGTCTGGATTATTCGGACCGCATTACTGTCGCCCGCTTATTGGGGGTCATCGCATGATTCGCGTTTCCTTACAACAGCTTGCTTCAGTGCTGAGTGCTGAATTGATTGGCGAAGATGTTGAAATCGACGATGTTTCAACCGACACGCGCAAGCTGAAAGCCGGGTGTTTATTTGTCGCGCTAAAGGGCGACAAATTTGATGCGCATGACTATGCCGCGGAGGCATTAAAAAACGGTGCGGCTGCATTGTTAGTAAGTAAGCCCTTACTCGCTAATGTGCCGCAGTTGTTGGTGAAAGATACCCGCCTGGCGCTGGGAACATTGGCAGGCTGGGTGAGGCGGCAATCAAATGCAAGAGTGGTGGCATTAACCGGATCTTCCGGAAAAACGTCTGTCAAGGAAATGACCGCCGCGATCCTGCGTCAATGCGGCAGTGTGCTTTATACCGCTGGCAACTTTAACAATGATATCGGCGTGCCATTAACGTTATTGCGTTTGACGCCGGAGTATCAGTTCGCAGTGATTGAGCTGGGGGCTAATCATATCGGTGAAATTGCTTACACTACCGATTTGGTGCGTCCGCAAAGCGCGTTGGTTAACAACCTCGCTGCCGCGCATCTGGAAGGTTTTGGATCTCTGGCTGGCGTGGCGCAGGCGAAAGGTGAAATTTTTGCCGGGCTGTCAGCCGATGGCGTGGCGATTATTAACGCGGACAGTAATGACTTCCCGCACTGGCAGGTGATGCTGAACCATAAAACCCTATGGCGTTTTTCGCCGCAGGCTGCCGGTGATACTGATTTTTTTGCCAGTGATATCAAGGTGCTTGCACAGGGTACACGATTCAATCTGCATACCCCGTTCGGACGGATTGAGGTGATGTTGCCGTTGCCAGGCCGTCACAACGTGGCGAATGCGCTGGCGGCGACGGCGCTGTCCATGTCTGTAGGTGCAACGTTAGAAGCAGTGAAAACCGGTTTGGCGCAGCTTCAGGCTGTACCGGGAAGGTTATTCCCGATTGTGCTGGCGGAAGGAAAACTGCTGCTGGATGACAGCTATAACGCGAACGTCGGGTCGATGACGGCGGCGGCGCAGGTGCTTGCCGACATGCCGGGATACCGTGTGATGGTGGTCGGGGACATGGGCGAACTGGGAGATGAGGCGCAGGAGTGCCATCGTCAGGTCGGCGAAGCCGCACGTGTCGTGGACATCGACAAAGTATTAAGCGTGGGTACGTTAAGTGAATTGATAAGCCATGCCAGCGGCAGCGGCGAGCATTTTCAGGATAAAGCCGCGCTGGTTTCACGCCTAAGCGCGCTGATTGCTGAACACAAAATAATAAGCATATTGGTTAAGGGTTCACGCAGCACTGCGATGGAGCAGGTAGTTCGCGCATTACAGGAGAATGCAACATGTTAGTGTGGCTGGCCGAGCATCTGGTCAAATTTTATTCCGGCTTCAACGTCTTTTCCTATTTGACGTTTCGCGCCATTGTCAGCCTGCTGACCGCGTTGGTGATCTCCTTATGGATGGGGCCGCATTTGATTGCCTGGCTGCAACGCTTGCAGATCGGGCAGGTGGTGCGTAATGACGGGCCGGAGTCGCATTTCAGCAAGCGGGGAACGCCGACGATGGGCGGTGTGATGATCCTGGTTTCCATCATTATTTCGGTGCTGATGTGGGTGAATCTGTCTAACCCGTATGTCTGGTGTGTGCTGGCCGTGTTGCTGGGTTATGGCGTGGTCGGCTTCATTGACGATTACCGCAAAGTGGTACGCAAAGATACCAAAGGGTTGATTGCGCGCTGGAAATATTTCTGGCAATCGCTGATTGCGCTGGCGGTTGCTTTTGTCATGTATTCGATCGGTAAGGACACGCCGGCGACCCAGCTTGTTGTGCCGTTCTTTAAAGACATCATGCCCCAGTTGGGGTTGCTGTATGTTGTGCTGGCTTACTTTGTGATTGTCGGGACCAGTAATGCGGTAAACCTGACCGATGGTCTGGACGGTCTGGCAATCATGCCGACGGTGTTTGTCGCCGCTGGGTTTGCATTGGTCGCCTGGGCAACGGGGAATATGAATTTTGCCGGTTATTTACACATTCCGTATATCCGTCATGCCAGTGAGCTGGTGATTGTGTGTACGGCCATTGTGGGCGCCGGGCTTGGCTTTTTGTGGTTTAACACCTACCCGGCCCAGGTGTTTATGGGCGATGTGGGTTCGCTGGCGTTAGGCGGTGCGCTGGGCACGATCGCGGTGTTGCTGCGTCAGGAATTTCTGCTGGTGATTATGGGCGGCGTGTTCGTGGTGGAAACGCTGTCGGTCATTTTGCAGGTCGGGTCTTTTAAATTACGTGGCCAGCGAATTTTTCGCATGGCGCCGATTCATCATCATTATGAACTTAAAGGGTGGCCGGAACCACGCGTGATTGTGCGTTTCTGGATTATTTCGCTGATGCTGGTGCTAATTGGCCTGGCAACGCTGAAGGTACGGTAAAACATGGCGGACTATCAGGGTAAAAAAGTTGTCATTATCGGGCTAGGGCTGACCGGGCTCTCCTGTGTTGATTTCTTTCTCGCACGTGGCGTGGTGCCACGCGTGGTGGATACCCGTATCAGTCCGCCAGGGGTGGATAAGTTACCGGAAAACGTGGAACGCCATTTCGGCGATCTCAACGAAAGCTGGCTGATGAGCGCAGATTTAATTGTGGCCAGCCCAGGTATCGCCCTGGCTACGCCGATACTGTGTGATGCAGCAGAGGCGGGCATTGAGATAGTCGGCGACATTGAGCTGTTTTGCCGTGAAGCGCAGGCGCCCATTGTGGCGATTACTGGTTCTAATGGTAAAAGCACGGTGACCACGTTGGTCGGCGATATGGCGCGGGCCGCCGGATGGCAGGTAGGTGTGGGGGGCAATATCGGCCTGCCTGCATTGCAGTTGCTCCAGCATGAATGCCAGCTTTATGTGCTTGAACTGTCAAGCTTTCAACTGGAGACAACCCGCAGTTTACAGGCTGCGGCGGCGACCATCCTGAATGTGACCGAAGACCATACCAATCGCTATCCGTTTGGCTTACAGCAGTATCGTGCCGCTAAGTTACGTATTTACGAACGCGCCAACGTGTGTGTTGTTAATGCTGATGATGCACTGACTATGCCGGTGCGCGGCGCCGATGAGCGCTGTGTGAGTTTCGGTGTTGACGTCGGTGATTACCACCTGAACCGCCAGCAAGGGGAAACCTGGCTACGGGTTAAAGGTGAGCGGGTACTGAACACCCGTGAAATTAAACTGGTGGGACAGCACAACTACACCAATGCGCTGGCCGCCCTGGCATTATCGGATGCCGTTGGTATTCCTCGTTCATCAGCCTTAACGGCCCTGACCGCCTTTACCGGCCTGGCGCATCGTTTCCAACTTGTATGGGAGCGCAACGGTGTGCGGTGGATTAATGATTCTAAGGCCACCAACGTCGGCAGTACCGAAGCGGCATTAAGCGGGCTAAAGGTGGAAGGCACCTTGCACCTGTTATTAGGGGGCGACGGCAAGTCGGCCGACTTTTCGCCTTTGCTGCGTTATTTTCAGGGCGACAACATCCGGCTTTACTGTTTTGGCCGTGATGGCCAGCAACTGGCGTCGCTGCGTCCAGACATTGCAGAGCAGACAGAAACGATGGAGCAATCCATGCACGTGATAGCACGGCGTGTTGCACCTGGAGACATGGTATTACTGTCGCCGGCCTGTGCCAGTCTCGATCAGTTCCGCAGTTTTGAACAACGGGGCGATGAGTTCGCCCGTCTGGCGGAGGAACTGGGCTGATGCGGTTTTTCGGGCTGGCGTTTATCGAACGTATAAAAAGCTGGGTCATGGGGACGCGGGAAAGCGATACGTTGAGCGTTGTTCTGTATGACCGTACTTTGGTGTGGCTGACGTTTGGGCTGGCTGTAATTGGTTTTGTCATGGTGACGTCCGCCTCAATGCCGATTGGACAACGCCTGGCAAGCGATCCTTTCCTGTTTGCCAAGCGTGATGCGCTGTATCTGGGGCTGGCGTTTGCGCTGGCGATGGTGACGTTGCGCATTCCGATGGAGATATGGCAGCGTTACAGCCCGGTGCTGTTGTTGGCCTCTATGGTCTTGCTGTTAGTGGTGCTGGCTGTTGGCAGTTCGGTTAACGGCGCATCCCGCTGGATTTCACTGGGGCCATTGCGCATTCAGCCCGCGGAGTTATGCAAGCTGGCGCTGTTCTGTTATCTCTCCAGCTATATGGTGCGCAAAGTGGAAGAAGTTCGTAACAACTTCTGGGGCTTTTGTAAGCCAATGGGCGTTATGGTGGTGTTGGCCGTGCTGCTGCTGGCCCAGCCGGATCTGGGAACGGTGGTGGTGCTGTTTATTACCACGCTGGCGATGCTGTTTTTAGCAGGCGCCAAACTGTGGCAGTTTCTGGCGATTATCGGCTGCGGTATTTTTGCCGTCTGCCTGCTGATTGTCGCTGAACCCTATCGTATGCGGCGCGTTACTTCTTTCTGGAACCCGTGGGAAGATCCATTCGGCAGCGGTTATCAGCTAACCCAATCCCTGATGGCGTTTGGACGTGGTGAGCTGTGGGGACAAGGCCTGGGAAATTCGGTGCAGAAGCTGGAGTATTTGCCGGAAGCGCACACCGATTTCATTTTCTCCATTTTAGGTGAAGAACTCGGCTATATCGGTGTGGTTTTAGCGCTGTTAATGATATTCTTCGTCGCTTTTCGTGCGATGTCCATCGGGCGTCGGGCGTTGGAGATTAACCAGCGTTTCTCTGGTTTTCTGGCCTGCTCTATTGGCGTCTGGTTCAGTTTTCAAACGCTGGTAAACGTCGGGGCGGCCGCGGGTATGTTGCCAACCAAGGGGCTGACATTACCCCTAATCAGTTACGGTGGTTCAAGTTTGATCATTATGTCAACGGCCATCGTTTTACTGTTACGCATTGATTTTGAAACGCGTCTGACAAAAGCGCAGGCGTTTACGAGGAGTGCCCGATGAGTGGCGAAAGCAAGCGTTTGATGGTGATGGCAGGTGGAACGGGGGGGCATGTGTTTCCCGGTCTCGCTGTTGCGCATCATCTGATGGCGCAGGGCTGGCAGGTGCGGTGGTTAGGCACTGCCGATCGTATGGAAGCGGATTTAGTGCCGCAGCATGGTATTGAAATTGATTTCATCCGTATCTCCGGGCTGCGAGGTAAGGGGCTGCGTGCCCAGTTGGTCGCACCGTTGCGTATTTTCCAGGCCGTCAGGCAGGCACGGGCGATTATGCGTCGTTATAAGCCGGATGTGGTGCTGGGGATGGGCGGTTATGTTTCCGGCCCCGGTGGTTTAGCTGCATGGCTGTGTGGCGTACCGGTTGTACTGCATGAGCAAAATGGGATTGCAGGGCTGACCAACCGTTGGTTATCGCATATCGCCAAAAAAGTTTTACAGGCTTTTCCGGGGGCGTTTGTGAAAGCTGAAGTGGTTGGCAACCCGGTCAGAGCGGATGTGCTGGCTTTGCCAGCGCCGGAGGTTCGTATGGCTGGCCGTACCGGCCCGGTTCGGGTGCTGGTGGTGGGCGGCAGTCAGGGGGCGAGGGTTCTTAACCAGACGTTGCCGGGTGTTGCCGAACGGTTAGGCGATAGCATTACGATTTGGCACCAGGTTGGTAAAGGTGCGTTGTCGGGCGTTCAGCAGGCTTACCAGCAGGCCGGGCAGACGCAGCATAAAATCACCGAGTTTATTGATGATATGGCAGCGGCTTATGCCTGGGCTGATGTGGTGGTCTGTCGCGCAGGCGCTTTGACCGTCAGTGAAATTGCCGTGGCCGGGTTGCCAGCGCTGTTTGTCCCTTTTCAGCATAAGGACAGGCAGCAGTATTGGAATGCCCTGACGCTGGAGAGAGTGGGGGCGGCAAAGATTATCGAGCAGCCGCAGTTCAATGTTGCGTCTGTAAGTGAAGCATTGGCGAGTTGGGATCGCGCCACGTTGATGACGATGGCGCAAAAAGCCCGTGCGGCGGCGATCCCCGATGCGACAGACCGGGTCTCGGCGGAAGTGAGTGCTGCAGCGGGCAGCCGGGCCGCTCGTGCAGTTCATGGTTAGCTGAACATGGTTAATGAATACAGCATTGCCGGGCGGCGCCGTCGTCTGGGAATTAAACAAGGTAGCGATAGAAAAAAGTGAATACTCAACAACTGGCGAAACTGCGTTCAATCGTGCCCGAGATGCATCGCGTCCGGCACATCCATTTTGTCGGCATCGGCGGTGCCGGCATGGGCGGTATCGCCGAAGTGTTGGCCAATGAAGGGTATGAGATAAGCGGATCCGATCTGGCGCCGAATGCCGTCACCCAGCAGTTGAGCGAACTCGGCGCACAGATTTATTTCCACCACCGTGCGGAAAATGTGCTGAACGCCAGTGTGGTGGTGGTATCCAGCGCCATTTCTGCCGATAACCCGGAGATTGTAGCGGCTCACGATGCGCGTATCCCGGTGATCCGTCGGGCAGAAATGCTGGCAGAGCTAATGCGTTTCCGTCATGGCATTGCGGTGGCGGGAACGCACGGTAAAACCACGACAACGGCGATGGTTGCCAGCATTTATGCCGAAGCGGGGTTGGACCCAACATTTGTGAATGGTGGTCTGGTGAAGGCGGCGGGAACGCACGCACGTTTGGGTTCAAGTCGTTATCTGATTGCTGAAGCGGACGAAAGCGACGCATCGTTTCTGCATTTACAGCCGATGGTGGCGATCGTGACGAACATCGAAGCCGACCATATGGACACGTATCAGGGGGATTTTGAGAACCTGAAACAGACCTTCATCAACTTTTTACACAATCTGCCGTTTTACGGTCAGGCTGTGATGTGTGTGGATGATGTGGTGGTTCGCGAACTGCTGCCTCGGGTCGGGCGTCATATTACCACCTATGGTTTTAGCGACGACGCCGATGTGCGTATCGAAAGCTATCGGCAGGCGGGCGCGCAAGGGCACTTTACGCTGGCGCGTCAGGATAAGCCGTTGCTGAATGTGATGCTGAACGCGCCTGGCCGTCACAATGCGCTGAATGCCGCCGCCGCTGTCGCGGTGGCAATGGATGACGGTATTGACGATGAGTCGATTCTGCGGGCGCTGGAGCATTTTCAGGGGACTGGCAGACGCTTTGATTTCCTGGGTGAGTACCCGTTGGAACTGGTTAACGGGCAACGCGGCAGCGCCATGCTGGTGGATGACTACGGTCACCACCCGACTGAGGTCGACGCGACAATCAAAGCAGCGCGGGCTGGCTGGCCCGATACACGGCTGGTGATGATTTTCCAGCCGCACCGCTATACGCGTACCCGTGACTTGTATGATGACTTTGCTCATGTGCTGTCGCAGGTAGATGTTTTACTGATGCTGGATGTCTATCCGGCGGGAGAGTCGCCAATCCCTGGTGCGGATAGCCGCTCTTTGTGCCGCACGATCCGTGGGCGGGGTAAGATTGATCCTATTTTGGTCACCGATGTGGATACTTTGCCTGAACTGCTGTCACAGGCGCTACGTGGCGGGGATCTGATTTTGGTTCAGGGTGCCGGTAATATTGGCAAACTGGCGCGCAAACTGGCTGACTCCAGACTGCAACCACTGATGAGCGAATGACGGGGGAACATCATGACTGAGAAAATTGCTGTATTGCTTGGTGGAACCTCTGCCGAACGTGAAGTGTCGTTACTTTCAGGCCAGGCGGTACTGGAAGGTCTGAGGGAAGCGGGGATCAATGCCCATGCTGTCGATACGCGCGAATTTCCGGTAACGCATTTAAAGGATGAGGGGTTCACTAAAGTCTTTATCGCCCTGCATGGCCGAGGTGGCGAGGATGGTTCGCTTCAGGGCGTTCTGGAGTTTTTACAACTTCCTTATACCGGCAGTGGGGTGATGGCGTCCTCGCTGACGATGGATAAATTACGCACCAAGCTGGTATGGCAGGCATTGGGACTACCGGTGTCACCTTATGTTGCTTTGAATCGCCAACAGTTTACCGCGACCAGCCAAAGCGAGTTGCTGGAGAAATTCTCGCATTTAGGTATGCCGCTGATTGTGAAGCCAAGTCGTGAAGGCTCCAGCGTGGGTATGAGTAAAGTAAATCAGGCCAGTGAATTGCCTGCCGCGCTGGCAGAAGCCTTCCGCCATGACAACGATGTGCTGGTCGAAAAGTGGTTGAGTGGCCCGGAATACACTGTCGGTATTGTTGGTGATGACGTCTTGCCGTCCATCCGTATTCAGGCTGCTGGCACATTTTACGATTACGAAGCGAAATATCTGTCGGATGAAACGCAGTATTTTTGCCCAAGCGGTCTGTCGGCTGAAAAAGAGCAGGAACTGGCCGCGTTATCAATGGCGGCTTACCGTGCGTTGGATTGCAGCGGCTGGGGCCGGGTGGATCTGATGATGGACGGCGAAGGGGCCTTTTATCTGCTGGAGGTCAACACCTCTCCGGGGATGACCAGCCACAGTCTGGTGCCGATGGCGGCTCGTCAGCGCGGCATGACTTTTTCACAACTGGTTGCCCGGATTTTGGAGTTGGCTGACTGATATGTCGCAGGCAGCGCTGAATACACGCGGACGAGAGCCTGAATCGAAAGGCGCACGCCGCAGTAATGGAAACCAGTTGGCAGGGGTGATTTTCCTGCTGATGGTAGTCGGGACGATCGTCTGGGGTGGTTGGATGGTCGTCGGTTGGATGAAGGATGCCAGCCGTCTGCCTCTGTCCAGAATGGTAGTGACGGGCGAAAGGCAATACACCACCAACGAGGATATTCGCCAGGCGATTCTTGCGCTGGGTTCACCGGGAACCTTTATGACACAGGATGTGAATGTGATCCAACAGCAGATTGAACGTCTGCCGTGGATCAAACAGGCCAGTGTTCGTAAGCAGTGGCCGGATGAATTAAAGATTCATCTGGTTGAATATGTTCCGGTAGCACGTTGGAATGACCTGCTAATGGTCGATGCGGAAGGGAATGCTTTCAGTGTGCCGGTCGAGCGCGTGGGTAACCGTAAAATGCCGTTATTGTACGGCCCGGAAGGTAGTGAAACAGATGTGCTGGAGGGTTACCGGACCATGAATCAGGTATTGGCGGCAGGAAAGTTCAGCCTAAAAATGGTGGCGATGAGTGCGCGTCATTCATGGCAACTGGGATTAGATGATGATATCCGTCTCGAACTGGGACGGGATGAACGGGCCCGGCGTCTGGCTCGCTTTATCGAGCTTTATCCGCTGTTGCAACGGCAGGCTCAGAGCGAGAGTAAACGTATTAGCTATGTAGACTTGCGTTATGACACTGGCGCAGCGGTAGGTTGGGGGCCGGCCTTGTTTGATCAGCAAAGTGTTGATCGGCAGCAAGACATTGATCAGCAACAGAAAAGTAACCAGAATCAGGCACAGGCTAAACAACAATGATCAAGTCGACGGACAGAAAACTGGTAGTTGGGCTGGAAATCGGTACAGCAAAAGTGGCTGCGCTGGTAGGGGAGATTCTGCCCGATGGCATGGTCAATATTATCGGTGTGGGCAGTTGCCCGTCACGCGGTATGGATAAAGGCGGCGTTAACGATCTCGAATCGGTCGTCAAATGTGTTCAGCGTGCGATTGATCAGGCTGAACTGATGGCAGATTGCCAGATATCGTCGGTGTATCTGGCGCTATCGGGAAAGCACATCAGTTGCCAGAATGAAATCGGGATGGTGCCTATTTCGGAAGAAGAGGTTACCCCGGAAGATGTTGAAAGCGTTGTACATACCGCCAAGTCTGTACGTGTACGCGATGAACACCGCATTCTCCATGTGATCCCACAGGAGTATGCCATTGATTACCAGGAAGGAATTAAGAATCCGGTCGGGTTATCCGGCGTGCGTATGCAAGCGAAGGTTCACCTGATCACCTGCCATAACGATATGGCGAAGAATATTGTCAAAGCCGTGGAACGTTGCGGTTTGAAGGTGGATCAGCTGATTTTCGCCGGTTTGGCATCCAGCTATGCGGTATTGACGGAAGATGAGCGCGAACTGGGTGTTTGTGTCGTGGATATCGGTGGCGGAACGATGGACATCGCGGTTTATACCGGTGGCGCCTTGCGGCATACCAAGGTGATCCCTTATGCGGGTAATGTGGTAACCAGTGATATCGCCTACGCGTTTGGCACGCCGCCGACCGATGCTGAAGCGATAAAAGTTCGCCACGGCTGCGCGTTAGGCGCGATCGTCAGTAAAGATGAAAATGTTGAGGTCCCAAGCGTAGGGGGACGTCCACCGCGCAGCTTGCAACGGCAGACGCTGGCGGAAGTGATTGAACCGCGTTACACCGAATTATTGAATTTGGTTAACGACGAACTTTTACAGTTGCAGGAGCAGTTACGTCAACAAGGCGTTAAACACCATCTGGCAGCAGGTATTGTGCTTACAGGGGGTGCTGCGCAAATAGACGGCCTGGCGGCTTGTGCACAGCGTGTGTTCCACACTCAGGTGCGCATCGGGCAGCCACTAAATATTACAGGTCTGACGGATTATGCGCAGGAACCTTACTACTCCACGGCGGTCGGGTTACTGCATTACGGCAAGGAGTCTCACCTCGGTGGTGAGCATGAGGTCGAAAAACGTGCCTCAGTGAGCAACTGGTTCAAAAGAATCAATAGCTGGCTGAGGAAAGAATTTTAATTTTATCAAAGAGATCACTTAGCACAGTTTATGATCTCGCAGTTACAGGCACAAACGGAGAGAAACTATGTTTGAACCAATGGAATTAACCAACGACGCGGTGATTAAAGTCATCGGCGTCGGCGGCGGCGGCGGTAACGCTGTCGAACACATGGTGCGTGAGCGCATCGAAGGCGTTGAATTCTTTGCTGTGAATACGGATGCTCAGGCATTGCGTAAGACAGCAGTGGGCCAAACGATTCAGATCGGTAGCGGCATCACCAAAGGTCTTGGAGCTGGCGCCAATCCGGAAGTTGGTCGTAATTCAGCAGAAGAGGATCGTGAAGCACTGCGCACGGCGCTTGAAGGTGCTGATATGGTGTTTATCGCCGCGGGTATGGGCGGGGGCACGGGTACGGGCGCAGCACCTGTGGTTGCTGAAGTAGCGAAAGACCTGGGTATTCTGACGGTTGCCGTTGTAACCAAGCCTTTCAACTTCGAAGGCAAAAAGCGTATGGCCTTCGCTGAACAGGGGATCGCCGAACTGTCTAAGCATGTCGATTCGCTGATCACCATCCCAAACGATAAGTTATTGAAAGTTCTGGGGCGTGGGATCTCTTTGCTGGATGCATTCGGTGCAGCGAACGATGTTTTAAAAGGCGCGGTTCAGGGGATCGCTGAACTGATTACCCGTCCTGGTTTGATGAACGTTGACTTTGCAGATGTTCGCACCGTGATGTCTGAAATGGGTTATGCCATGATGGGTTCAGGTGTTGCGCGTGGTGAGGATCGTGCGGAAGAAGCGGCAGAAATGGCGATCTCCAGCCCGTTGCTGGAAGATATCGACCTGTCTGGCGCACGTGGTGTGCTGGTTAACATTACGGCGGGTTTCGATCTGCGTTTGGATGAATTCGAAACGGTGGGTAACACCATTCGGGCATTTGCTTCTGACAATGCGACGGTGGTTATCGGTACGTCGCTTGATCCGGAAATGAATGACGAACTGCGCGTCACGGTGGTAGCGACGGGTATCGGTATGGACAAGCGTCCGGAAATTACCCTGGTGACAAATAAGCAAGCCAGTCAGCCTGTTATGGATCACCGTTATCAGCAGCATGGTATGACGCCACTGTCTCAGGAAAAACCGGCGGCTAAAGTGGTCAATGACCAAAATCCGCAAACCAATAAAGAGCCAGATTATCTGGATATCCCGGCGTTTCTGCGTAAGCAGGCGGACTGATACCGCTATATGACGTTGGAATCTCCGCTCTTTGTGCTAAACTGTCCCGCCGAATCTGGTATATGCTAGATCGGTAGGTTCAGTAACATGCGAGATAAAATGATGATCAAACAACGTACATTAAAACGTATTGTTCAGGCGACAGGGGTCGGTTTGCATACCGGCAAGAAAGTCACTCTGACCATGCGTCCTGCACCGGCAAATACCGGGGTCATCTATCGTCGCACTGACTTGAATCCACCGGTTGATTTTCCGGCAGATGCAAAATCCGTGCGTGATACCATGCTCTGTACTTGCCTGGTTAATGAGCATGACGTGCGCATTTCTACGGTGGAACATCTTAACGCTGCGCTGGCAGGGTTGGGAATTGACAATATTGTCATTGAAGTTGATGCACCGGAAATTCCAATTATGGACGGTAGCGCCAGTCCTTTTGTTTACCTGCTTTTAGATGCGGGTATTGAAGAACTGAACAGTGCCAAGAAATTCGTGCGTATCAAGCAACCTGTGCGGGTTGAAGATGGCGATAAATGGGCTGAACTGACGCCGTTTAACGGTTTTAGTCTGGATTTCACCATCGATTTCAATCATCCGGCTATTGATGCAGGCTCCCAGCGTTATCGTCTGGACTTTTCTGCTGATGCTTTCGTGCGTCAGATAAGCCGCGCGCGTACTTTTGGTTTTATGCGTGATATCGAATATTTGCAGTCTCGTGGGTTGTGCCTGGGCGGCAGTTTCGATTGTGCGATAGTAGTAGATGATTATCGTGTGCTAAACGAAGATGGGTTGCGTTTTGAAGATGAGTTTGTTCGCCATAAAATGCTCGACGCCATCGGCGACTTGTTTATGTGTGGTCACAATATCATCGGTGCCTTTACTGCATTTAAGTCAGGACATGCCTTGAATAATAAACTGTTGCAGGCTGTGTTGGCTAAACAGGAAGCGTGGGAATACGTCACCTTTGAAGACGACGCTGAAATGCCATTGGCATTTAAAGCTCCGTCGACTGTAATGGCTTAACGTAGTCATTTCTTATTACGACTGGTTTTACTGGTACTCTCTCCGGCCAATGAAGCCAGTCGTTCTAATATCTTGCGTAATTTCTCCGGGCTGTGATCGGCCAAACTTCTTAATGTTTCCGCACTTTGCTCACTCAACTGACGTAATGGCTTGATATCTGCCTTATCGGGTGTGTTGATGTGGCTGTTTTTCACCATTTCATGTCCCTTTGCGGCGAGCGCCGGATTAATCCTGATGTCGATTGAAGCCAATGATGGTAATATTTGGGCGCGTAATGCAGAGAGCAATGCTGGTTGTTCATAACGTAACCGCATCAACCAGTTAGCATTGGCGGTTTCCAGTACCAGCAACCCTTGCCGATAGTTAGCAACCCGGCACCAGGGATGCAATGGTGCGGGAAGTAATCCACGTACAGCTCGGTTGAGTTTTAGTAAAGCGATAGCGCGCTGCTGCACATCACGCAGTGGACCAGTACCCGCACCCGATGCGTTATCAAATAGGGATTCCAGTGATTGTGGGCGGCTATCACGCATAAATCAGGCTCCGACGGAAATTAAAATAGTGATCGGTATTCTAAATCGTTGGCGACAATTTGGCAGACGTTATTTCTGGCCGCATCTCTTATTAGGGATGGTCGCGGCGAGTCTTGGCTTGCCTAGCAGTCTGAATGAGTCACAGGAACCGGCCCCGTTACCTAATTCTGCTTCCAGCGTCAGCCGCCAGGACAGTACCTCACTCAGCCTTACCGATTTAGTGGCGTTGAAGGAAGCGCATCGTCGACCTTCTTTTGGCGTGGACTACTGGCATCAGCATGTCATCCGTACGGTAATACGTCACCTCTCTTTTGCACTTACTGCACCACAACAGATTAACGCGCCATTGGTCGATGACTTATCTTCGCATTCTCTGGTGTTATTGGATACGTTAAACGCGTTATTAACGCGTGAAGAGAAACTACCAACCATCATTCGCCAGACAGGGCGAATCTCTTCTTTTCCTCCAACACATCATCAGGCGGGGATCTGGCTGGCCCAGGTTTGCGGCATTCGTGCCGGTCCATGCTTCCAAAGCTGAAAAAGGTTTATTGCTAATTAACAGCTGTAGGATTCTCCCCCAGTCTTTTGATGTTGTACCGCCGCTGGATGAGTGGCATTTGTGAGATAAAAATTATTATGGCCTTGAATATATTAACCAAAATTTTTGGTAGTCGTAACGATCGTACTCTGCGCCGCATGCGTAAGAATGTTGAGGTGATTAATCGTCTGGAAGCCGATATGGAAAAACTTTCAGATGATGAGTTGAAAGCCAAAACGCTTGAATTCCGTGAGCGTCTGGAAAAAGGCGCATCACTGGAGAGCCTGCTGCCAGAAGCCTTTGCCGTGGTGCGTGAATCCAGTAAACGTGTGTTCGGTATGCGCCACTTTGACGTCCAGTTAATCGGCGGGATGGTGTTGAATGAGCGGTGTATTGCTGAAATGCGTACTGGTGAAGGTAAAACGCTGACGGCGACGCTACCTGCTTATCTCAATGCACTGACTGGCCGCGGCGTTCATGTCGTGACGGTGAATGATTACCTGGCGCAGCGTGATGCGGAAAATAACCGTCCACTGTTTGAGTTTCTGGGATTGAGCGTTGGCATCAACCTGCCGGGAATGCCAGCGCCCGCTAAACGTGAAGCCTATGCTGCTGATATTACTTACGGTACTAACAATGAATACGGATTCGACTATCTGCGTGACAACATGGCCTTCAGCCCGGAAGAGCGCGTACAGCGTAAACTGTATTATGCATTGGTGGATGAGGTTGACTCCATCCTGATCGATGAAGCCCGTACCCCGCTGATTATTTCCGGGCCAGCTGAAGACAGCTCTGAACTTTATATCCGTGTTAACAAAATAATTCCTCACCTGATTCGTCAGGAGAAAGAGGATTCGGATACGTTCCACGGTGAGGGTCACTTCTCTGTTGATGAGAAAGCGCGTCAGGTTAACCTGACCGAGCGCGGTCTGGTGTTAGTCGAAGAACTGCTGGTGAGAGAAGGCATTATGGAAGAGGGGGAGTCACTGTACTCTCCTGCCAATATTATGCTGATGCATCACGTTACGGCTGCATTGCGTGCTCATGTGCTGTTCACCCGTGATGTAGATTATATTGTGAAAGACGGTGAAGTGATTATCGTGGATGAACACACCGGGCGTACCATGCAAGGGCGTCGCTGGTCGGATGGTTTACATCAGGCGGTGGAAGCAAAAGAGAATGTCGCTATTCAGAATGAGAACCAGACATTAGCCTCAATCACTTTCCAGAATTACTTCCGTTTATATGAAAAACTGGCCGGTATGACCGGCACGGCGGATACGGAAGCCTTTGAATTCAGTTCGATTTATAAGCTGGATACCATTGTTGTTCCTACCAATCGTCCGATGATCCGTAAAGATCTGCCCGATCTGGTCTATATGACCGAAAGTGAAAAGATTGATGCCATCATTGAGGATATCAAAGAGCGTTCTGTAAAAGGCCAGCCTGTACTGGTTGGTACGATTTCCATTGAGAAATCAGAGGTTGTTTCTCAGGCGTTGGATAAAGCGGGCATTAAGCACAGTGTGCTGAACGCCAAGTTCCATGCGATGGAGGCGGATATCATCGCGCAGGCGGGACAAAGCGGTTCGGTAACCATCGCCACCAACATGGCCGGTCGTGGTACGGATATCGTACTGGGCGGAAGCTGGCAGGCTGAAATCGCACGGTTGGAAAACCCCGATGAAGCGCAGATAGCCGAAATCAAGGCGGAATGGCAGAAACGCCATGATGCGGTGCTGGCGGCTGGCGGTTTGCATATTATTGGCACTGAACGCCATGAATCCCGTCGTATCGATAACCAGCTACGTGGCCGTTCCGGTCGTCAGGGGGATCCGGGTTCGTCACGTTTCTATCTGTCGATGGAAGATGCGCTGATGCGTATTTTTGCTTCCGATCGTGTCTCCAACATGATGCGTAAACTGGGTATGAAACCCGGTGAGGCGATTGAACATCCCTGGGTAACTAAAGCGATTGCCAATGCGCAACGTAAAGTAGAAAGCCGTAACTTCGATATTCGTAAGCAATTGCTTGAGTATGATGATGTCGCCAACGATCAGCGCCGGGCAATTTACTCTCAGCGTAACGAATTGCTGGACGTTTCTGATATCAGTGAAACCATCAACAGTATCCGTGAAGATGTTTTCAAAGTGACCATTGATAGCTATATACCGCCGCAATCGCTGGAAGAAATGTGGGATACCGAAGGTCTTGAGCAACGTCTGAAAAATGATTTTGATCTGGATATGCCGATTAAAGAATGGCTGGATAAAGAGCCAGAACTGCATGAAGAGACGCTGCGTGAACGCATTTTCCAGCAGGCGGTTGAAGTTTATCAACGTAAAGAAGAAGTTGTGGGCAGCGAGGTCATGCGCAACTTTGAGAAAGGCGTTATGTTACAAACGCTGGACTCCCTGTGGAAAGAGCATCTGGCGGCAATGGACTACCTGCGTCAGGGTATTCATCTGCGTGGCTATGCGCAGAAAGATCCCAAGCAGGAATATAAGCGTGAGTCTTTCGCCATGTTTGCCGCCATGCTGGAATCATTGAAATATGAAGTGATCAGTACGTTGAGTAAAGTACAGGTTCGTATGCCGGAAGAGATTGAAGTGCTAGAGCAGCAGCGTCGTGAAGAAGCAGAGCGTCTGGCACGCCAGCAGCAGTTGAGTCACCAGGAGGAAGCCAGTCTGGATACCGGTGTGCCTGTTCAGGCGGAACGCAAGATCGGTCGCAACGATTCCTGTCCCTGCGGTTCCGGGAAAAAATATAAGCAATGCCACGGTCGTTTACAGAAGTAACCGATTGTGAATTGATTAATATGAAGTGAGTAATAATAGAAAGGCGGTCACAGACCGCCTTTTACTTGATAGGAAATATCATGGTGCAAAAACAGTTATCCGTTGCGGTAGGTATTATTCGCAATGCTGAACAACGCTTTTTTATTGCTCGTAGACCGGAAGGTGTTCATATGGCGGGGATGTGGGAGTTTCCCGGCGGTAAAGTCGAAACGGGAGAAACCCCTGAGCAGGCGTTAATTCGTGAGTTGCGTGAAGAGACGGGGATTAAGGCGGAAAACCCGCAGCCTTTAAATACAAAAACTTTCTCTACGTCGGAACGAATGATCACACTGCATTTTTTTCTGGTGGAGTGCTGGAAAGGCGATCCTTACGGTCGTGAAGGACAGGCTTCCCGCTGGCTGCGTGCAGACGAGTTGCTGGAAGATGAATTTCCTCCAGCGAATGCGGAAATGATCCGCTGGTTGAAATCTAATTAACCGTTTTCTTGAAAACGCCTGCCTTTACCATTAAACCGCGGCAATGTCCTTTACTGTTGCGGTTCACTCCACTCTTCGCTGTCTGAAACGATGTCATTGCTGGGGATACGTTTTTCCTCGTCAGCCCATTCACCGAGGTCGATGAGCTGGCAGCGCTTGCTGCAAAAAGGGCGATAAACGCTTTTCTTATTCCAAATAACCATTTTCTTGCAGGTCGGGCATTTTACTGTGGTGACGTCATTATTCATGAGATTCTCTTAACATATTTCATTTTAACAACAGGCCAACTCAAACGCTAAACGGGGGGGGATTTGCCCATTATCACTATCCAGAGATAAAAAGCGGATAGCATAGCGTGTTTTATGACCAGAAATTTGCGGGTAGAGCTGATAAGCCAAATCGATGCGCAAGCGTAATAGATCGGCCTCGGAGGCATTATCCTGATAGAAGCCGTTCAGACTAATCTGCGAACGGAAGGTGGCAGAATGGCGAATCAGTTCCAGTACCATATCCAGCGATTTTTTTAGCGGCGCCAATGAGTTCAGCCAGCTGGAAACCAACTGCTCGCGCTGTTCCTGTGGCTGATGAAGCCAGATATGCAGTGTAGGTAAATCGAAACTGCAACATCCTCCCGGTATACTGATCCGCTGACGAACCATGCCGATCAAACGATCTTCCCGCAATATTTGTCCCATCCGCGGTGCGGCCATCAGCGCAGTTGATAGTTCTTTTAACTGGCGACGCAGGGCATGGATTCGCTCCATATCAACACCGGGAACGTCACTCCATTGCAGTAATTTTTGCTGCTGGCGTTCCATCTCTTTTAATAGTTCAGTCCGAACATCCCCGCGTTCTAACACATCCATCAGGTCGGCAATGGAACGAAAAAATGTCAGTGCGCTTCCCATGTCGATCAGGGAATAGTTGCGATGCAACTGCTGTAACAATGACTCAATACGCAACCAGGTACGTGTTTTCTCGTTTAAAGGATATTCAAACAAAATGGCTGAGGAAGCGTCACTCATTCTTAGTAATCCTGTCAGCGGCTGAGGCAGCCAGCTCAAGGTAACGGCGATGTAATTGCGCAACCCGTTGAGCAAGGTCTCTTTGGCTACGGTTATTATCAATAATATCATCGGCATAGGCTAATCGCTGTTCGCGGGTAGCCTGAGCTGCCAGTATATTTTCTGCTTGTTGACGACTGATCCCATCTCGGGCAAGGGTGCGTTCAAGCTGAGTATCCCGGCTCACATCGACAACCAGAACACGTTGGGCTAGTTGTTGCAAACCATTCTCTATCAGTAATGGCACAACCCACAAGACATAGGGATCGGTCAATTCCTGAAATTGAGACTGTGTTTCTGTATGAATCAATGGATGTAACAGATTATTCACCCATTGTTTATCCTCCGGCGAGGAAAAGATTTTCTGACGCAACGCCGCACGATTCAAGGAACCATCGGCGTTGAGGAAAGGGTCGCCAAACCGCAATCTGATAGCTTCCAGCGCATGTTTCCCCGGTTCAACCACCTGACGCGCAATGATATCCGCATCAATGATAGTTACCCCGAGTTTGTAAAACTCATCGGCTACCGTGCTTTTCCCACTGCCGATGCCACCGGTTAAGGCTACGATATATGTCATTACGCCTATTCTGAACGTTAATATACCTGTTTGCCTGAAGCTGTCGCGTTGTTGCGGCAATTTCATCGATTTTGGTATAAGTAAATTTAGTCGATTTTATCCCAAATAAAGGTAAATTCGCAGTCTTGTCGTAGGATTATTCCCGCGTATGATAACGTCACTGGGAATGGTATTAATCACGCCGATCACAACTTTTGCGAATCGTCGCCACTAACCAGGAATTCAAACCTCATGCGTATTGAAGAAGACGTAAAGTTAGGCTTTAAAGACGTACTCATCCGACCTAAGCGTTCTACCCTTAAAAGCCGTTCTGATGTTGAGCTTGAGCGTCAATTCACTTTTCTCCACGCCGGGTGTGACTGGTCTGGCGTACCGATTATCGCCGCTAATATGGATACCGTAGGTACGTTCCGTATGGCAGAGACGCTGGCATCATTTGATGTATTGACGGCGGTCCACAAACATTATTCGCTGGAGCAATGGACGCAGTTTGTTCAACGTTCATCCGTGTCTGTGTTACGCCACGTTATGGTGTCAACCGGTACGTCGGAAGCGGACTTCATCAAATTGAAAAAAATTCTGGCGTTGTCGCCGGAGCTGAAGTTTATTTGTATTGATGTCGCCAATGGTTACTCCGAGCATTTTGTCACGTTTCTGCAAAAAGCGCGTGAGGCCTGCCCGGACAACGTGATTTGCGCGGGTAACGTTGTGACGGGTGAAATGGTCGAAGAGCTGCTTCTGTCTGGCGCGGATATCGTTAAAGTCGGTATTGGCCCCGGTTCTGTCTGTACCACCCGTGTTAAGACGGGTGTTGGCTATCCACAGCTTTCCGCGGTGATTGAGTGTGCCGACGCCGCACATGGTCTGGGGGGGCAGATCGTCAGTGATGGCGGCTGTTCGGCGCCGGGCGATGTGGCAAA
This sequence comes from Brenneria alni, assembly GCF_003666245.1. Taxonomy (GTDB): domain Bacteria; phylum Pseudomonadota; class Gammaproteobacteria; order Enterobacterales; family Enterobacteriaceae; genus Brenneria; species Brenneria alni. The sequence continues at coordinate 52,698 of NZ_MJLZ01000001.1, read as the reverse complement.
AGCGTTTGGCGGTGGCGCTGATTTTGTCATGTTGGGGGGAATGCTGGCCGGGCACGATGAATGTGAAGGCACCATTGTTGAAGAGAACGGCGAAAAAATGATGCTGTTCTATGGGATGAGTTCAGCTTCAGCAATGGAACGCCATGTCGGTGGTGTTGCGGAGTACCGTGCAGCCGAAGGGAAAACGGTCAAATTGCCGTTGCGGGGCCCGGTTGATAGCACTGTGCGTGATATTCTTGGCGGATTACGCTCTGCCTGTACTTATGTTGGCGCTTCACGTTTGAAAGAACTGACTAAGCGCACCACATTTATTCGCGTTGCCGAGCAGGAAAACCGCGTTTTCAATGGTTGACGGATAACCCTCCGCCAGGTGGTTATGTGGACTGATGATGATGGTATTGGCTGGTTCAGGCACCGGCCAATACATTACCCAGTTGAAAAATAGGCAAATACATGCCAATCACTAGTGTACCGACCATCCCCCCGACAATCAGCATAAGCACGGGTTCCAGTGTTTGAGTCAGTGTTTCTGCCTGCTGTTGTGTTTTTCTCTCATGCCACTGTGCTAATTGCCTAAACAAGGTATCTAATGCCCCGGTTTCCTCCCCCACTTGAATGAGCTGCTGACAAGGTGCGGGAAACAGCGTGACAAATTGCCGTGTCGCGTGATGCAGGGTTATGCCTTGATGGATCTGTATTTGTATCTGCTGGAGGGCGGCCTGATAAACGGGGTGGTGGATGGTGGCGGCGGCGTCTAATCCTGCGGGCAATGTCAGCCCTGCGTGTTGCGTCATGGCCAGTACATTAAATATCTGGCTCAGGCAGTTACCGCGAATCAGATTCGAGATGACGGGCAACTTTAGTAGCCATGTCTGTTCCTTTTCCCGCCAGACCGATTTGCGCTGTCGTAAGTTGAAATAACTCAGTAACGCGGCCAATGTGGCGATCAGACCCGCTAAACCATAATTGGCTATCCAGTCCGCCATATTAAGTAACTGTTGGGTAAACCAGGGCAGCGGCGTGTCGAAAGACGCATACAGACTGGAAAATTCCGGTAACACCAATGTCAGCATCAATACGCTGACCAGCGTGGCAATGATTAATACAAAGCAGGGATAACGCAGTGCCTTGATAACCTTCTGGTGTAGCTGAGATTGCCTTTCCTGTTGCAGGGCCAGTTGGAGGCAGCATTCATCGATTTTTCCTGTCAGCTCGCCCACAGCGATCAGAGAACGATAGATGACGGGAAAGATATGCGGATAATCCGTCAGTGTTTCGGAAAGTGACTTCCCTTGTGCAATCTTGTCACTGATTTCCCTTAGGACACAACGCCAGCCTGGACGTTCATGCTGTTCAGCCACCAGTTGGAGGGCCTCCAGTAAAGGAAGTCCTGCCTGTAAAAGCGTCGCTAATTGTTTGATAAGCTCGCTGAGTTGTTCCCCTTTCCAATAACGTTGTGACAGATACTGGCCTGTCTTCAGCAATAAAGGCTGATATCCCTGAGTAATTAAGCGTGTATAGGCTTGTTGTCGATGGGAGCTGATGATTTCTCCGTGGGCTAATGTTCCTTCCGGTGTGACGGCCTGCCAGTGATATAAGCGCTCCAGTTTCATGACGCATTCTCTTGAGGCAGGATGTCTTCGCCAACAACCCGATAAATCTCTGTTATTGACGTCACGCCTTCATTAACCAGTGATAATCCGGCAGTGAACAATGTAGGGGAAGCCGACGGACGCGAGAGTTGGGATAGCTGATTGCTGTCGGCATTATTTGCCAGCGCTTGCTGTAGCTCAGGTGTAATGATCAGCAATTCATAGATAGCAATACGGTCGTAATAGCCGGACAGACAGTGACTACAGCCGTTGGCTTGCCAGTTATTCAGCGGGCCGCGCCATAGCGTGGTTGGAAGATGAGAGAGTGGTTCGGCCTGAGTTTTACAGTGGGGACACAAACGTCGAACCAGACGTTGAGCAATCACCAGTTTCAGCGCGGCGGCGATCAGGTAGCCCGGTATGCCGAGATGACTCAGCCGGGTCAGGGTTTCTACCGCAGAATTGGTATGCAGCGTGGACATCACCAGATGCCCGGTTTGTGCGGCTTTGACGGCGATTTCAGCGGTTTCTGTATCGCGGATTTCGCCAACCATGATGACATCCGGGTCCTGGCGTAGCAGCGCTCGTAATATGCGGCTAAAATCCAGATCGGCTTTAGGATTGATTGCCGTCTGATTGATACCCGGCAAGGGAATTTCAATGGGGTCTTCTACGCTACAGATGTTTCGGCTGATATTGTTCAGCCAGCGGATGGCGCTGTACAGCGTAACGGTTTTGCCGCTCCCGGTGGGACCTGTCACTAAAATCATACCTTGCGGAGCACTGAGCACCTGGATGAATCGATCCAGATCGGCGGGCGAAAGTCCCAGTTTATCCAGTGCCAATTCCTGCTGTCGGGTTTGGAGAATACGCAGCACCACTTTTTCACCATGTTGTACCGGCAATGTTGCAATGCGCAACGAATAGCTCTGCTGGTCAAGCACAATGCTGAATTGCCCGTCTTGCGGTAGCCGCCGCTCGGCAATATTCAGTTTGCCCATGATTTTCAGCCGGGCGGTAATACGTGAGATCAACTCAGTTGGCGGGGCGGCTGTTTCCTGTAATACGCCGTCAATGCGCAAACGAATGCGGTAATAGGTCAGCAAGGGTTCAAAATGAATATCGGATGCGCGGCGTTGAATGGCTAGACGCAATGTTTGATTGATAAAATGAACCGCAGGGCTGTCTTCGTCACCGTCACTAATGTGACTATTTGTTTCATCATGGTAAGCCTCTATGGGTTCCGCAATGGTTTTTACCGGATTAAGCTGCTGCTCCATCCTCGCCTGAGGCCAGTGCTCTATCAAAATCCGGCGGTTGCCGGCGAATCGCAGCGCAGCAATCAGTTCCGCTGAAGGCGCACCGTTGATGGCAACTGATAAGGCCTGCTCATCCATATTCAACAGTAAAGCATGATGGCGGTGACATAGTATTTGTAGTTCATTGGCAAGATGTTCTGCGTCAGTCATCATTAGCCCGCCGTGTCATCAAAACGGAAAACATCCCGACAGGCGGATTGCAGACTGTCTGCTTTACTTACGGTGGCGCAGTTTTTTGTCCAGCGTGATGTGCTGGCTTCTGAATCCCATACGGGGGTCAGCACCACGCGCAACCCTTGTAATGTAGATTGTCCGTTTAAGGTAATGATGCCCTGATTAACGCTCACCGCACTGACATAGCGCGAGGTTTTACTGGCGGGGATGCCCTGGTTTCCCGTGTTGCAGGTGGAAAACGCCGCGTTCTCTAATCCACAAAGATCGATGGCGGTTTTATATGACGCCATTGTTTGCAGCATATCAGTCAGGGCCGCTTTTTGCAGATACCCCTGATAAGCGGGTACGCCAATGGCGCTAAGAATGGCGACAATCGCGATGACGATCATCAGTTCAACCAGCGTAAATCCCTGTTGTTTTTCCATTGTTAATATTCCTGTTGTCATTCATGTCGGCAGGATAGAAAACGTTGCGACATCTGACGAGAGGGAGCGGTTAAAACAGGAATAGGGTTCGGAAAAGGTTTTACAGGTTGCAGTTTATTGAATGATTTTTGCGGGCCGCTTTGCAATTTCCGCCAACGCAGAAAACGGAAGGGAGAGGGGGATAGGCCCGGTATTTCCCAGGCCGTCAAGGCGATTCAGATAAAACGCATCGATAAATCCAGTGCACGGATATGTTTGGTCAATGCACCGACGGAAATATAGTCCACACCGGTTTGCGCGTAGCCGCGTAGTGTCTCTATCGTCACATTGCCTGATATTTCCAATAGGGCTTGGCCCTGGGTGATGTTCACTGCCTCACGGATTTTCTCCAGACTGAAATTATCCAGCATGATGATATCGGCCCCGGCATCCAGCGCCTGTTGCAACTCATCGAGTGATTCCACCTCTACTTCTACCGGCACATCGCTGCGCAGTAACAACGCTTTTTCCACTGCCTGCCTGATGGAACCAGCCGCGATGATATGATTTTCTTTAATCAGAAACGCATCGGACAGGCCAAGCCGATGGTTGTCGCCGCCCCCGCACATCACTGCATATTTCAGTGCGGTTCGCAGCCCTGGTATGGTCTTGCGTGTATCAAGCAGCCGGGTGCGGGTGCCTTTCAGCAAAGAGGCATAATGGCCGACTTCGGTTGCCACGCCGGAAAGCGTTTGCAGGAAATTCAGTGCAGTTCGCTCCCCGGTGAGAAGCTGTTTTGCCGGGCCGGTTATATCGCACAAGGTTTGGTTTGGCGTGATGAAATCTCCATCGGCAACCTGCCAGATAATGGATGTTGCGTCACCAAGCTGAGAAAAAACTTCCTCAAGCCAGCGTTTGCCGCAAAAGATCCCCGCTTCACGGGTGATAATCCGGGCCTGGGCCTGAGTATCATCCGATAACAAGTGTGCGGTAATGTCATGAGTGGCATCCACAACACCGCCCAAATCTTCACTTAATGCCAGCCGGACGCTGGCGGGAATATCCTGAGTAATACGATTGAGCAGGTCAGTCTGGCGTTGTTCCTGACTGTAGCGACGCGTTGTCATCACAAAAAGCTCCGAAAGGGGGATTCGGGCTATATGCTACCTTGTTTGGTTGACGACATCCAGAATGAATAATTGTTATAATTCAATTAATTAGTATGTATTTGAGGTGTGTCGGAAAAGATGGAGTCTATTGGTTAATCATATCGGCTCAGGACAATCACCGTTGACGCGGCAACGGGGATGGTTTTCTGGTGAACATTCCATCCCCGCGTCTTTGCCATATCAGACCTGATGTGGCGAAAAAAACTTAAAAGTTGTAACCCACGACCAGATAATAGCCCCAGCCGGTTGATTTCACTTCAAACGGGCCTTGACCGAAGTTAAGCTCGGCGCCGTCCGCCCATTGTCCTCCATTGTGAAAGTAACGGGCGACGACGGAATAATGCCAGCGGTCATAACCTAGTGCCAGAACGTGGCTGGAGGCGATGGCGTTACCGGTACGGGTGCGCCCGTCCTGATTGCGCAGATCGGAACCGAAGTCAAAGTTAGTGAAACCGATATAAGTGACGTTACCGCCCCACATCGTTCCTAACGGATAAAAATACTTAACTTTAAAGCGGTAGCCGTCCCATTCGTTTTCATTGCCCGCACCATAGTTCTTCCACTGGTATTTGGCATAGATATTGGCGGAAAGCGATAAATCTGTACCGGTATCGATATCGGCACCTAACCCCATGTACCAGGTACTTTGCCGGGAATCGCTGCTGCGCCCGTGATCGTAAATGATGTTGTTGGCGACATACCACTCTTTGAACGGACCGACGCGCAGGTCGGCGCCTGTCAGCTTATCGATGGAAAAACGCGGTTCAATTTCCATAAACAGTGGCGAACCGTCGTCCCAGACGCCACTATTGTTTGAATTTCCTGTGCCGAAAAATTTTGGCACATCAACATAGCCATAAAAATCGAACCAGTCTTTGCGGGCAAACGCCTCATATTCCAGATACACATCATTATTCAACTGTGGCCCGAAGCGAGTGTGATAACTACCCACAATGTTGACACTCTGGTGCCACCAGTCGGAAAGATATTCTGTTTTACTACTGTCAGCGAGAGCGGGCACACTGTAGGACAAGGCGATCAAAGCGCCTGCGGCGAGAGAATTTTTCATATGAATTACCGTGTAGTTAGCAAAGCGCGTTGTGATATCGGGTATTGTGGAATAAGTTTTTGTAATAGCTACAAAAAGTCTCTGATTATTTCAAATCGTTATTTTAAATAAAAATTGAGATAGTGCACGCAAGTTAATTCATGTATTCATTGCGTTGCATAAACATTGTGATATTGATCACTTTTTTCTGACGATTGGGGGCAGGAATAACGCGCTCGCACGTACGGTGTCGGCTATGCGTAAAGACGATTTATGACGTTGTTATAACGCACGGGGAAGCAATAAAATCTTTTTGTATCCAATTGGTTAGATATGATGTTGATAAACATGATACCCTGTGGACAGAGGTATTTCTGTTAAATACGGCACCTTATTCAGCCCGGCAAACGACATGATGCGAGGTTATCGCCGATGCTTTTGGAAAATGGCTGGTTATCCGGGATAAAACACATTCCTTCCCCACATTGCGATAGTCGTCCAGACGACGAAGCGCCTTCTCTACTGGTGATCCACAATATCAGTCTGCCGCCGGGAGAATTTGGCGGCCCTTATATCGATCAATTGTTTACTGCAACGCTGGATCCCTGCGTTCATCCTTATTTTGCCGGTATCTGTCATTTACGTGTTTCTGCCCACTGTCTTATTCGTCGGGATGGGGAAGTTATTCAATATGTGCCTTTTAATCAGCGAGCCTGGCATTCAGGCGTGTCTGAATTTGAAGGCCGTGAGCGGTGTAACGATTTTTCAATTGGCATCGAGCTGGAAGGAACGGATACGCTACCTTTTACTACTGAACAATATTGTCAGTTGGTTAAGATAACCCGGTTACTGATGAACACTTACCCCATTACGCCGTCGCGCATTACCGGACACAGTGATATTGCGCCGGAACGTAAAACCGATCCCGGCCCGGCTTTTGATTGGGATTTATATCACCGCCTGATGCAGGAAGGCTGGATAAAAAACGAAGGGAGTATAAACCGATGACGCTGTTTACATTGTTGCTGGTATTGGCGTGGGAGCGTCTGTTCAAACGTGGCGAACATTGGCAGTTGGATCACCGCCTTGAAGTGATATTCCGTCGTCTGCCTCCCCCTTCTTTGTTCCAAACCTTGTTTCTGACACTGTGTTGCATAGCGGCAGTAGCCGCTTTGTTATGGCTGGCTGGAGGGATTTTTTTTGGCCTGATTCTACTGCTGCTGTGGATTGCCATTAGCCTGATGTGTATTGGCGCGGGGAATGTCCGTCAGCACTATCGTCGATATCTACAGTCAGCGCAGCTTGGTGAAGTAGACGCCAGCCTGGAAATGGCGGCAGAGTTAGCTTTGATTCACGGTTTACCTGTCGGTACTGGTGAAAAAGAGCGTCTGAAGGAACTACAGAACGCGTTGTTATGGATTAACTTCCGGTTTTATTTAGCCCCACTGTTTTGGTTTACTGTCGCCGGCCCTTACGGCCCTGCTGCAATGGCTGGCTATGCTTTTTTGCGTGCTCGCCAGACGTGGCTGGCACGCCACCATACGCCGCTGGCGCGTGCGCAGTCGGGGGTTGATACGCTGTTGCATTGGCTTGATTGGATCCCGGCGCGTTTGGCGGGTGTGGCTTACGCGTTGCTGGGACATGGAGAGAAGGCATTACCGGCATGGTTTGCTTCGTTGGGGGACTATCGTAATTCACAATATTGGGTTTTGACCCAGTTAGCGCAATTTGCGTTGACGCGTGAACCGCATATCGACCCCGTCGAAACGCCCAAAGCTGCGGTGATACTGGCGAAAAAAGTGACGTTGACGCTGGTGGTGGTGGTGGCGTTACTGACGATTTATGGCGCGTTGGTGTAATCGTAACCAGCCAGCGTGTTTTGTCGTGAACAGACAAAAAAATGGCCGGAGATACCGGCCATTTCAGACCATTGACAAAGCTCATTATTAGGGAGAGCGTGCTGAGGGGTCGTAGCGGTGTAAGCCGCCGGAGCGCCCCTCGGTACGGTAGGCCCGTGTATCTCAGGCTTACAGGCTACTTTGTCAGCAACCTCAAATGGCCGGAGATACCGGCCATTTGAGTGAGGATAATCATCAGTAATTGTCTGCTGTCTAGCAGTTTAACGAGTCTGATTTTTCTGTTTGATAAAGTAACCGATACCCAGAACAACCAGCCATACCGGGATCAACAGCACTGAAATCCGAATTCCCGGCGTCAGGTACATGACGACCAGAATACCCGCCAGAAACAGCAGGCAAATATAGTTACCTAGCGGATAAAGCAGCGCTTTAAACTTGGTGACGATGCCTTCACTGTCTTTTTTCGCCCGGAACTTCAGGTGGGCAAGACTGATCATCGCCCAGTTGATCACCAGTGCGGAAACCACCAGTGCCATCAACAATTCAAAGGCTTTACCGGGGATCAGATAGTTGATCAGCACGCACAGCGCGGTGGCCAGTGCGGAAATACCAATGGCGACCACCGGAACGCCGCGGCTATCGACCGTTTGCAGCACTTTAGGGCCATTGCCTTGTTTAGACAGGCCATAAAGCATCCGACTGTTGCAATACACACAACTGTTGTATACCGAAAGCGCTGCGGTCAGTACCACGATGTTCAGTACGGTTGCCACCACATTGCTGTTCAGTTCATGGAAGATCATCACAAAGGGGCTGCCGCCTTCGACCACCTTGCCCCACGGATAAAGCGACAGAAGAACGGTCAGGGAACCGATATAAAAGATCAGAATACGGTAGATAACCTGATTGGTCGCCTGTGGAATGCTCTTTTCCGGGTTATTTGCTTCAGCGGCGGTGATCCCAACCAGTTCCAGTCCACCGAATGAGAACATGATTACCGCCATTGCCATCACCAATCCGGATATGCCATTCGGGAAGAACCCTCCCTGCGCCCACAGGTTGGTGACGGTCGCTTCCGGGCCTCCGGTGCCGCTGAGTAACAGCCAGCCGCCAAATACGATCATACCGATAATGGCCACTACTTTAATGATGGCGAACCAGAATTCCATTTCGCCGTAAACTTTGACGTTCGCCAGATTAATGGCGTTTATCACCAGAAAAAAAACGGCGGCAGAAACCCAGGTTGGAATATCTGGCCACCAATACTGGACATAAATACCCACGGCGCTCAGTTCGGCCATCGCCACCAGAACATACAACACCCAGTAGTTCCAGCCAGAGGAGAACCCTGCAAAATCTCCCCAGTATTTATAGGCAAAATGGCTGAAAGAACCGGCTACTGGCTCCTCTACCACCATTTCCCCCAGTTGCCGCATGATAAGAAATGCAATCACCCCACCTATTGCGTACCCCAAAATAACTGACGGTCCAGCCATTTTGATGGTTTGAGCGATGCCGAGAAAAAGCCCGGTTCCCACCGCGCCACCCAGGGCAATCAACTGAATATGACGGTTTTTTAAGCCACGCTTTAGCGTTCCGTCCTGTTGTTGACCATCCATTAATTTAACCCTCTACCATAGTGAACAAAAATCAAACAGCCCTGAAAAGCGCGTTAGTTTACGCTTTACGTTTGTGTAATTTTATTATTACGGTGAGATGCAGATGACTATTTCTCAGCATCTACCGTTTGTCAGAGAATAGTGACAAGCAAACAATATTGCACTGATTTCTTGCTGGCGTATAAAGAAAAATTATAGCGACATCAATGTCTCTCCCGTAAATCATCACCCTGATTGCCTGAGAATTTGTTGGCGTTCCGTTCCTTTATTATCCTTCACCCTTTTCAGCAACGTTGTTTTTATTACCCGGTGATTAGTATTGAATAATAATTCATTTATTTTGAGTAAAAATTCATTTTACTATTGTTTAAACGGTTCAGCATTGCCTGCTTTACGTTTCATAAAAGTTAAAATATAAGCAAGGGGAATTTATGGTAAGACCACAGGTGGACTACCACTTTGCCGCCTGCCTCTGGTGCAGTTGTTAAAATATGGAGGGATTGGTGGTTTTGCTCAACGTCCTTATGGACAGAAGGTGAATACTTTGTTACTTTAACGTCACGTTTTTGAAATTGGTATTACCAATTGACTCCGCGCCATTCGCAGAGATGAATCCACTATGGCATACAGCAAGATCCGGCAGCCTAAACTGTCAGATGTGATTGAGCAACAACTTGAGTTTCTGATCCTTGAAGGAACCTTGCGCCCCGGTGAGAAGCTCCCTCCTGAACGTGAACTGGCCAAACAGTTTGAAGTTTCCCGTCCTTCTCTGAGAGAAGCCATTCAACGCCTTGAAGCCAAAGGGTTACTTTTGCGCCGTCAGGGTGGTGGTACTTTCGTTCAGGCCAATCTGTGGCAAAGCGTCAGCGATCCGCTGGCGGAATTACTGAGTAACCATCCCGAATCACAATTTGATCTGCTGGAAACCCGCCACGCGCTGGAAGGTATTGCTGCCTACTATGCCGCTTTACGCGGAACCGAGTCAGATTTGCAGCGTATCCGGGATTGCCATGAAGTCATTCAGCAGGCCAGAGATGCGGGAGATTTAGACGCAGAGTCGGAAGCGGTTATGCAGTATCAGATTGCGGTAACTGAAGCCACCCATAATGTGGTGCTGTTGCATCTGCTGCGCTGTATGGGGCCGATGCTTGAGCAGAACGTAAGACAGAATTTTGAATTGCTATATCTAAGCCGGGAAGTGCTGGCGCGGGTGAGCATTCATCGCGCCGGAATTTTTGAGGCGATTGTTGCCCGTGAGCCAGAGAAGGCACGCGAAGCATCACATCGCCATCTGGCGTTTATTGAGGAAGTATTGCTGGATCTTAACAGGGAAAATAGCCGACGAGAAAGGTCATTACGCCGGCTCCAGCAACGTAAGGATTGAGCGTCCTGTTTTGTCTTTTGGGACGCTGAATACGGCGACTACGACGATGAGCCTGTCTTCATGTGCTTTACTTGGATCTGGATGAGTCAGAGCACAGGAAGACAGGCTCCAACAAACTAACTTATTAGAGAAGATAAGGAATAACCATGTCAGATCGTTTAAATAATGACGTGGATCCGATCGAAACCCGCGACTGGCTGCAGGCGATCGAATCGGTCATCCGTGAAGAGGGTGTTGAGCGCGCTCAGTTCCTGATTGATCAGGTACTGAGTGAAGCGCGTAAAGGTGGGGTGAGCGTTGCCGCAGGCAGTGCTGCCCGCCAATACGTGAACACCATCGCAGTGGAAGACGAACCGGAATATCCAGGTAACCTGACTCTGGAAAGTCGTATCCGTTCCGCGATTCGTTGGAATGCGATTATGACGGTGCTGCGTGCGTCGAAAAAAGATCTGGATCTGGGCGGCCACATGGCTTCTTTCCAGTCTTCCGCCACCTTCTATGAAGTGTGCTTTAACCACTTTTTCCGTGCGCGTAATGCGCAGGACGGTGGCGATCTGGTGTACTTTCAGGGCCACATCTCTCCCGGCATTTATGCCCGTGCTTTCCTTGAAGGCCGCCTGACTGAAGAACAGATGAACAACTTCCGTCAGGAAGTGCATGGTAAGGGCTTGTCTTCTTACCCGCATCCAAAATTGATGCCGGAATTCTGGCAGTTCCCGACCGTATCCATGGGGCTGGGGCCGATTGGCGCAATCTATCAGGCTAAGTTCCTGAAATATCTGGAACACCGTGGCCTGAAAGATACGTCTAAACAGACCGTTTATGCTTTCCTGGGCGACGGTGAAATGGACGAACCGGAATCCAAAGGGGCGATTACCATCGCAACCCGTGAAAAACTGGATAACCTGGTCTTCGTTATCAACTGTAACCTGCAACGTCTTGATGGCCCGGTTACCGGTAATGGCAAGATCATTAACGAACTGGAAGGTATCTTCGGCGGCGCTGGCTGGGAAGTGATCAAAGTTATCTGGGGTGGACGTTGGGACGAACTGCTGCGTAAAGACACCAGCGGTAAACTGATCCAACTGATGAATGAAACCGTTGACGGTGATTACCAGACCTTTAAATCCAAGAACGGCGCTTATGTCCGCGAGCACTTCTTCGGCAAATACCCTGAAACCGCCGCGCTGGTGAAAGACTGGACTGACGATCAGATTTGGGCACTGAACCGTGGTGGTCATGATTCGAAGAAAGTCTATGCCGCGCTGAAAAAAGCACAGGAAACCAAAGGCAAGCCGGTGGTTATTCTGGCGCATACCATTAAAGGTTACGGTATGGGCGAGGCGGCGGAAGGTAAGAACATCGCTCACCAGGTTAAGAAAATCAACATGGAAGGCGTGCGTTACTTCCGCGATCGTTTTAATGTGCCGGTCAGTGATGAAGACGTCGAAAAACTGCCGCTTATCACCTTCGATAAAGATTCTGAAGAATACAAATATCTGCATGAGCGCCGTCAGGCACTGGAAGGCTACCTGCCGACTCGTCAGCCGACATTCAGCGAAACGCTGGAACTGCCGACGCTGGAAGATTTCAACACCTTGTTGGAAGAGCAGAATAAAGAAATTTCCACCACTATCGCTTTCGTTCGCGTCCTGAACGTGATGCTGAAGAACAAGTCGATCAAAGATCGTCTGGTGCCGATTATCGCTGATGAAGCGCGCACCTTTGGTATGGAAGGGCTGTTCCGTCAGATTGGTATTTACAGCCCGAACGGTCAGCAGTACACCCCGCAGGACCGTGAGCAGGTTGCTTATTACAAAGAAGACGAGAAAGGGCAGATCTTGCAGGAAGGGATTAACGAACTGGGCGCAGGTTCATCCTGGCTGGCGGCGGCAACGTCTTACAGCACCAATGACCTGCCGATGATCCCGTTCTACATCTACTACTCCATGTTTGGTTTCCAGCGTATCGGCGATCTGTGCTGGGCAGCGGGCGACCAACAGGCTCGCGGCTTCCTGATCGGCGGGACGTCAGGCCGTACCACGCTGAACGGCGAAGGCTTGCAGCATGAAGATGGTCACAGCCACATTCAGTCTCTGACTATCCCGAACTGTATTTCCTACGATCCGGCCTATGCTTATGAAGTGGCTGTCATCATGCATGACGGTTTGCATCGCATGTATGGCGAAGCGCAGGAGAACATTTATTACTACATCACCACGCTGAACGAAAACTACCACATGCCGGCTATGCCGCAGGGGGCGGAAGAGGGTATCCGTAAGGGTATCTACAAGTTGGAAACCCTTGATGGCAGTAAAGGTAAGGTACAATTGCTTGGATCCGGTTCTATCCTGCGTCACGTGCGTGAAGCGGCGCAGATTTTGGCGAAAGACTATGGCATAGGTTCTGATGTATTCAGCGTAACGTCCTTCACTGAACTGGCGCGTGATGGTCAGGATTGTGAGCGTTGGAACATGCTGCACCCAACCGACGAACCACGTGTTCCTTATGTGGCTCAGGTATTGAGTGATGCGCCTGCCGTCGCCTCAACCGATTATATGAAGTTGTTTGCTGAACAAATCCGCAACTTCATTCCTGCCAGCGATTATCGCGTTCTGGGCACCGATGGTTTCGGGCGTTCCGACAGCCGTGAGAACCTGCGTCATCACTTTGAAGTGGATGCGTCTTACGTCGTGGTTGCGGCCCTGGGTGAACTGGCTAAACGCGGTGAAATCGATAAGAAAGTGGTTGCCGACGCAATCGCCAAGTTCGAGATCGATGCAGATAAAGTCAACCCGCGTCTGGCATAAGAGGTAAAGATTACATGGCTATCGAAATCAACGTACCGGACATCGGTGCAGATGAAGTTGAAGTCACCGAAGTGATGGTGAAGGTGGGCGACAAAGTAGAAGTTGAACAGTCGCTGATAACCGTTGAAGGCGATAAGGCTTCAATGGAAGTTCCTTCCCCGCAGGCCGGTGTAGTTAAAGAGATCAAAGTTGCTGTCGGCGACAAAGTTGAAACTGGCAAACTGATCATGATTTTCGATTCCGCCGACGGTGCAGCCGATGCTGCCCCTGCCGAGGCAGAAGAGAAAGAAGAGAAAAAAGAAGACGCCAAACCGGCTGCCGCTGCGGCCAGCGCCAGTAAAAACGTTGACGTGCCGGATATCGGTGATGATGAAGTCGAAGTTACCGAAGTGCTGGTTAAAGTGGGTGACAGCGTTGAAGCCGAACAGTCTTTAATCACCGTTGAGGGTGATAAGGCTTCAATGGAAGTCCCCGCGCCGTTTGCCGGCACGGTGAAAGAGATCAAAATCAGCACCGGCGACAAGGTGAAAACCGGCTCGCTGATTATGGTGTTTGACGTGGCGGGTGGCGCTGATGCCGCACCGACACCAGCCAAAGAAGAGGGCAAAGCGCAAGCTGCCCCGGCGGAAAAAGAAGAAAAAGCCGCCGCCCCGCAACCCGCCGAGAAGTCTGAAAGCAAGGGCGAATTTGCCGAGAACGACGCTTACGTTCACGCGACGCCGGTTATTCGTCGTCTGGCCCGTGAATTTGGCGTTAATCTGGCAAAAGTGAAGGGCACGGGCCGTAAAGGCCGTATCCTGCGCGAAGACGTTCAGGCTTATGTTAAAGAGGCGGTTAAACGCGCCGAGTCAGCTCCGGCTGCCAGCGGTGGCGGTCTGCCAGGTATGTTGCCGTGGCCGAAAGTGGACTTCAGCAAGTTCGGTGAAATTGAAGAAGTCGAACTGGGCCGTATCCAGAAAATCTCCGGTGCCAACCTGAGCCGTAACTGGGTGATGATCCCGCATGTTACGCATTTCGACAAAACGGATATCACCGATCTGGAAGCGTTCCGCAAACAGCAGAACGTAGACGCTGAGAAGAAAAAACTGGATGTGAAGATCACCCCGGTTGTTTTCATCATGAAAGCCGTTGCCGCTGCTCTTGAACAGATGCCCCGTTTCAACAGTTCGCTATCCGAAGATGCCCAACGTCTGACGCTGAAGAAATACATCAACATCGGTGTGGCGGTTGATACTCCGAATGGTCTGGTGGTTCCGGTGTTCAAAGATGTGAATAAAAAAGGCATCATCGAGTTGTCTCGTGAACTGATGGCTATCTCCAAGAAAGCGCGTGACGGTAAGTTGACCGCAGGCGAAATGCAGGGGGGATGTTTCACTATCTCCAGCATCGGCGGCCTGGGTACGACGCATTTCGCGCCGATTGTCAACGCGCCGGAAGTGGCTATCCTGGGCGTGTCCAAGTCGGCGATGGAACCGGTCTGGAACGGAAAAGAGTTTACGCCGCGTCTGATGATGCCGATATCTCTGTCCTTCGACCATCGTGTCATTGACGGTGCTGATGGTGCACGCTTTATTACCATCATCAACAACATGCTGTCTGACATTCGTCGTCTGGTGATGTAACCGTAAAGGCTGGCCTTTCGGCCAGCCTTTTTGTTAACGTCAGTGTTGCTAACAATCATTACGTTTCTAAAAACATAAAGAGTGGGTTTAGAGGCATAAATGTTATCAGGCGGCACTAGTGAGACACTCTTCACCGAAGGCGCTTTGCAGATTATTAACAACTCTGTAAACTGCTGACGGTGGAAGCGTCCCGGTGGATGAAGGGCGTACTTGAATTAACTCGCCATAAGAATGTCGTCTGACCCGCCGGACAATCAAAACAAGAGGTCATGATGAGTACTGAAATTAAAGCTCAGGTGGTGGTACTTGGCGCCGGCCCCGCAGGGTATTCTGCGGCATTCCGCTGTGCGGACTTAGGCCTGGAAACCGTACTGGTAGAGCGCTACGCCACGCTGGGTGGTGTGTGTCTGAATGTTGGCTGTATCCCTTCCAAAGCATTATTGCACGTTGCCAAAGTGATTGAAGAAGCCAAAGCGTTGGCGGAACACGGCATTGTGTTCGGTGAACCTAAAACCGATATTGATAAAATCCGCCTGTGGAAAGAAAAAGTGATCAACCAGTTGACCGGCGGCCTGTCTGGTATGGCGAAAGCCCGTAAGGTTAAAGTGGTTAACGGTTTGGGCAAATTCACCGGGGCCAACACACTGGTGGTTAACGGTGAAAACGGCGAGACGACGATCAATTTTGAAAACGCGATCATTGCGGCGGGTTCCCGTCCGATCCAACTGCCGTTTATTCCGCATGATGACCCGCGTGTATGGGATTCCACCGATGCGCTGGAGCTGAAAAACGTGCCGGAACGTCTGTTGATTATGGGCGGCGGCATTATCGGTCTGGAAATGGGCACCGTGTACCATGCTCTGGGTTCTCAGATCGACGTAGTGGAAATGTTTGATCAGGTGATCCCGGCTGCCGATAAAGATATCGTCAAAGTGTTCACCAAGCGTATCAGCAAGCAGTTTACGCTGATGCTGGAAACCAAAGTGACGGCGGTAGAAGCCAAGAAAGACGGTATCTACGTCACGATGGAAGGTAAAAAAGCGCCGGCTGAACCACAGCGTTATGACGCGGTGCTGGTGGCGATTGGCCGTGTACCGAACGGCAAGAATCTTGATGCAGGCAAGGCTGGCGTGGAAGTTGACGATCGCGGTTTTATCCGTGTTGATAAGCAGTTGCGCACCAATGTGCCGCACATTTATGCGATTGGCGACATCGTTGGTCAGCCAATGCTGGCACACAAAGGCGTGCATGAAGGCCATGTCGCCGCTGAAGTGATCGCCGGTAAGAAACACTACTTCGATCCGAAGGTGATCCCGTCCATTGCCTATACCGAGCCGGAAGTGGCGTGGGTCGGGCTGACAGAGAAAGAAGCGAAAGAGAAAGGTATCAGCTATGAAACGGCGATTTTCCCGTGGGCGGCGTCTGGCCGTGCCATCGCTTCCGACTGTTCAGACGGTATGACTAAACTGATTTTCGACAAAGAGACGCATCGCATTATCGGCGGGGCGATTGTCGGGACTAACGGCGGTGAGCTGTTAGGTGAAATCGGTCTGGCGATTGAGATGGGTTGTGATGCGGAAGATATTGCGCTGACTATCCATGCTCACCCGACGCTGCATGAATCTGTCGGCCTGGCGGCTGAAATTTATGAAGGCAGCATCACTGATTTGCCTAACCCGAAAGCGAAAAAGAAATAACCCCGCCTTTCTCTTCCGACGATTAATCTCTGGTTATCATCCCCCGTGGAAGCGGGGGATGCATTCTGAAGATTAACGCTTTGATGATAAATGAATTCCTTTTTCAAACATCGGCATCCGGCGCTGAAAGCGCCGGATTTTTAGTCTGGGCGCTACGCTTCAGTTAAGCAGCAGCGTCAGCAAATAGTTCAGATCCCCTGCCGCTTTCAATGAACAGCGTTCGAGAATCTGTTCACTGTCCAGATGCGGCAGAGTACTGATATTCTGTCTTAGTTTCGCTCCGAGATCGGTTCGCTGCGCCGCGGTTTCCTGCCGGGTAACGCGGCTTGTCATCCTTGAACCGTCTTGCAGAACCAGGGTGACTTCATGGAAACGGGCATCCGGGTCAAGCTCGTCCGGCGGCGCGGTTTCGTCTGCTATCCGAGTAACCTTGTCTGCCAGCGCGGCGATTGCCGGTTCTACCGGGACTTCCGCAAAGCGCGTCAGTTTCAGTTCCCCCTCCAGCAGTGCCACGGCAATCACATATTCCAGACTGAACCGAGCTTCCACACCGGTGGTGGCTTTGCGGATAAACGGGGCGATATCGCCGCCCGGTGGAAAAGTGACGGTGATGCTTTCTATATTATCCGCGAGTGATGAGCCAGCTTCACGTTGTGCCTGCCACTGTTCTCTTAACTTGAAAGCGGCTTCCGCTGCACTGTGCGTTCCGCCGCAGGTTGGGTAGCGTTTGAATTCCAGACCGGGAGACAGGATCCGCCACGGCGTCCCCCAGGATTTGACCAGTAATTCGGGCTGTTGTTTCTGATCGCCATGCGCGGCCAGAAAGGCTTCCACAACCTGTTGGCTATTCCCGTTGAAGCCGGCCAGCCCCAGTTTTACTGCGGTGAGGCCAGCTCTGGCGGCCAGCCCGGCATGAAGCGGTTTTACCGCTGAACCAAACTGGGCGCGCAAACCTGCCGCCTGGGTTGCCGCAAGGCCGAGAATATTCTGTGTCTGTTCAACGGAGGCGCCAGCCAGACGCGCCGCCGCCGCCGCCGCCGCAATGGCCCCCAGTGTGGCGGTGTTATGATAGCCGAGACTATAGTGGCGCGGGCCGCAGGCAAGACCGCTTCTTCCCGCGACTTCCACACCGATCGCATAAGCCGTGAGAAACGCCTCTTCCGTTATTGATGGGTTTTCCGCTGCCAGCGCAAACAAGGCAGGCAGGATAACGGTGCTGGGGTGACCCCGAAACGCGGGGTGGTAATCGTCAAAGTCCAACGCGTGGCCGACATAGCCCAATATTAGACTGTGGGTCAGGCTGTCTGCACCGCTAAACACCTGTTTTAGCGGGATAAGGCCGCTGTCAATGATGGCGTCCTGGGTTATCGGTAATGCGGCGGCGACAAAATCGGTGACGCCCAGGCGGGCAGCATCAATGGCCGTCTGGTCTGGTGAACTGTGCGTAATGTGGTGGGCGAGTGTAGCTGTTAAGTCAGAAAAATTTGTCATAAATAGCGGAAGGTCAGCAATGGAGATACCTTAATCTACTGTGATCAGCCGATTGATGATTAATAACCAAACTGAATTAAACATTCTTTTTGGTTATATGTGTGAGGCGGGAAAAGGCGTCAGAAACGATCTTTTAGCTGCCCCGGCGTGATGCCAAACACCCGGCGCAGTGCGGTGGCAAAGTTGGCCGGGCTGTTATAGCCGGCGATACTGGCGGCCTGGGGAATGCCGATGCCGTCTTTTTGCAGGGCCAGCATCGCCCGCTGTAAACGGCAGTTACGCAGATATTCAAATACCGTTATGTTGAATGTCTGGCGAAAATGACGTTGCAGCGTACTTTCACTCATGCTGACGCTTTTGGCGATGTCAGTGATGGAGAGCTGGTCGGCAGCGCCGCTTTCCAGCATATCCCTGACCTGATGGACGCGATGATGATTGCGCAAGGTGACGCCGGGCGCGGTTTTATCCTGTAACGCGTGATTGGCGAGTGAGCTGAAAGCCTCAATGATCAGCAACATACATTGAGTTTCCAGATACAGACGTTGCAGGGGGGTTTGGCAGGGGCCGGCATTCAGAATCTGCCAGGCAATAGCCAGCGCCTGACGCGAAGGCGTCCATAAATGGGTGGCAAGATGGATTTGCGTGAAGTCATAAATAGCCTGCCAGTCGCCGACGCTGTCCAGCAGATTGCCGTAAAGCCATTCCCGGCTAAAGGTGAGCGAAACGGTGCGTTCGTATTCATCCCGTTTTCCGCTGCGGCTAAACAGTGTGGGCTCGGTCAGTGAAATCAGTGAAGCAGGCTGGTGATTTCCCAGATGTAGCAACTTTTCATCATAGGTGATGTGCGCGATACCGTTTACCACGATAGCCAGTTTTATCGCGCCGTTCAGTACGCCTTGCGTTTTCATGTTGTGAAGGTTGATCACATCCGCCGTATGCAGAATCAGATCACGGTTCAGTTGTATTACATCGAAACTGCCGAACAGTACGGGGGTATCGTCAATTAACCTCGATCCCAGCAAGCGGTAGTCATTTGAGACCAGACTGGATTGCTGAACGATGTGATTCTTATAAATCGATTTTGACGATGGAACATGATTTTGCATGATCTCCCCTGATACTGTCTGGTTATCGTCGGTCATTTTGCCGCTTTCGCAAAGCAATTCGCTGTTTGCACAAACCCAGCCCTGAAAAACAAATGTAACAATGACTGCGCCGAATTGGTAATGCAAATACTTCTCAATAGCATTTTTCGTTGACGGTCAGCATCAGCGTCTTTCAAATTATGATTTTACAGGGCGATTTTAATGATAAGACTACCTCCGCGTCACTACCTGGCGACCCTTATCGGACTGAGCTGTTCGACGACGCCTTTCCTGACCTGGGCCGAGACGCCAGCGGCGGATACCGCCGCTACCCAACAGACTCAGTTGGACGCCGCATCTGATGCCTCCGACACGATAGTGGTGACCGCCGCAGAGCAAACCCGCCAGGCGCCGGGTGTGTCGGTGATCACCGCAGAAGATATCAGCAAACGGCCACCGGCTAACGATCTGTCTGAGCTGATCCGCACCATGCCGGGGGTAAATCTTTCCGGTAATTCTTCCAGTGGTCAGCGTGGGAATAATCGTCAGATTGATATCCGTGGTATGGGGCCGGAAAACACCCTGATACTGGTGGATGGCAAACCGGTTTCCAGCCGCAACGCGGTGCGTTATGGCTGGCGCGGCGAGCGTGACAGCCGTGGCGATACCAACTGGGTGCCAGCCGATATGGTGGAGCGTATCGAAGTGTTGCGCGGGCCGGCGGCGGCGCGTTACGGTAATGGCGCCGCGGGCGGGGTGATTAACATTATTACCAAACAGCCTGCCCAGGAACTGCATGGTAGCTGGAATACCTATATGAATATGCCGGAGCATAAGTCTGAAGGGGCGACTAAACGTACCGACTTCAGCCTGATGGGCGGCCTGACCGATAACCTGAGTTTCCGTCTGTACGGCAATCTGAATAAAACCCAGGCCGATGCCAGAGATATCAATCAAGGTCATCAGTCGGAACGGACGGGCTCCTATGCCGATACACTGGCTGCCGGGCGGGAAGGGGTGCGCAATAAAGATATTAACGGCCTGCTGCGCTGGGATATCACCAAACAGCAATCTCTGGAGTTTGAAGCGGGAGTGAGCCGTCAGGGCAATATTTATGCCGGCGATACCCAAAATACCAACAGCAACGACTATGTTGTCGGCAATTATGGCCGTGAAACCAATCGGATGTACCGTCAGAACTATGCCGTTACCCATCGCGGATATTGGGACAGCGGCGTCAATTCGATGTCATATCTGCAATATGAACGTACCCAGAATACCCGGATAAGCGAAGGACTGGCGGGGGGAACGGAAGGGATATTTTCGGCGATGGATAATTATGGCACCATCAAACTGGATAGCGTAACGGCGCATAGTGAAGTCAATATCCCTTTTGAAGCGCTGTTCAATCAGACTGCTACCGTTGGCGTTGAATGGACAGAGCAAAAAATGAAAGATCCTGTTTCCACATCACAGGCGCTTTCCGGCGGGTCGATCGACGGTTATGCCACCGGCACGCGCAGTGACCGCATATCGGCGCGTATCGCCTCCGTATTCGTGGAAGATAACCTGGAACTGACGCCCAGTACCATGCTGACGCCCGCGCTGCGTTTAGACAATCATAGTATGGTCGGAACCAATTGGAGTCCGTCGCTGAATTTGTCGCAGGAGCTGGGCGAAGACTTTACGCTGAAAATGGGGATTGCCCGCGCTTATAAAGCGCCAAACCTTTACCAGCTTAACAGCGATTATTTACTTTATAGCAATGGTCAGGGATGCAGTGGCACCAGAACGCCTTGTTATCTGTTAGGTAATGAGGATTTGGAGGCTGAAACCAGTATTAATAAAGAAATCGGCATTGAATTTCATCGTGATGGATATCAGGCCGGTGTGACCTATTTCCGTAATGATTACCGCAATAAAATTGAAGCGGGAACCTCTGTGGTAGGCACAACGGCGAGCAATACCCGGATTTTCCAGTGGGATAATATACCGAAAGCCGTGGTGCAGGGGCTGGAGGGGACGTTGAATATTCCCGTCAGTGAAAGTATCAGTTGGAATAACAACATAACCTATATACTTGAAAGCGAAAATAAAGAAACCGGCGAATATCTGTCGATTGTTCCTGAGTTCACCCTGAATTCATCGGTTAGCTGGCAGGCAACGGAAGATCTCTCCTTCCTGGCGGATTTGACCTGGTACGGACGTCAGAAGCCGAAAAAATATGATTATCAAGGCAACCGCGTGACCGACAGTGGCACGAATGAAGTCAGCCCGTATGCCATTTTCGGTTTGAGCGGTAGTTATGCTGTGAATAAGTATGCCAGCATAACGGTGGGTGTGGATAATCTATTCGATAAGCGTTTGTATCGTGCGGGGAATGCCCAAACCACGGGCAATACCAGAGCCGGTTTGGAGTCCTATATGTACGGCGCAGGCGCCGCCACCTACAACGAACCGGGCAGAACCTTTTTTGTCAGCCTGAATACCCGTTTTTAAGCGGGTATGATAAGCCGCCGTCGCGTGTCGGCGCCGGTTGCCAGGACACGCCGTCAGAGGGAGTTGCGTTATCGTTTCCGGTGCGGGGCGTTACCCCACCGGATTTTTGTTTTAAGTACGGGAGAATATGTGTATCAGTTACGCAATACACGTGATGAGAGGTTTGACTCGGCAGCATGTGGGCGCTACCGCATTATGTCTTTTTGCCCTGATATCATCCCGCCGCAGCCGGGCTGGCCGATTATCTATCTTTTGGATGGCGCCCGCTATTTCCCGGCTGCCGTATCATTAGTGGAGGCGCTGGCCCACCCGCGTTGCGGCGTGGGGCCGGGTATTATTGTTGCGGTTGATTACGACGGCCCTACCCGGCGTGAACGGGATTATCGTCCCGCCGTTGAGCGCATTGTGCCGGAAGCGAACCCGAGGGGCGGGTATTATCCGTCCGGTATGGCAGGGAATGCGGCAGGATTCCGTCATTTTATGCAGACCGAGTTAAAATCCTTTATCTCCGCCAGATATCCAACAGACTGTGGGCGTGAAGCCTTATTCGGTCATTCTTATGGCGGTTTGTTTACTGTCGATACGCTGTTTACTGCTCCGAATGCTTTTCAGCATTTTTATGCCGCCAGTCCATCAGTCTGGTGGAATGGCGGCTACCTTATCCAGCAAGCTGAACCTTTTCTGGCGCACACGTTGGCTGAGATGACGCAACCCGTTAGTCTGGCCTTGTCGGTAGGGGAATATGAGCAGTCGCTGGAACCGTGGGAACTCGGTCTGCCTGACGAGCAGCGTCTTGTGCTGCGCCAGCATCGTCATCAGCGGCGGATGGTCGACGGGATCCGGGAACTGGCGTGGACGTTGCAAAACCGTTCACCGAATTTACGTGTTACGCTGGATATCTACCCCCAACAGTCGCACCAGTCGATGCCGTTGTTTGCTTTGCAGCACGCGCTGCGTAACCATTTTCGCCAGAATCCTGACGCAACCGGGCAATGAACGTTCGGTATTTTGAATAATGTGCCCGGTTGTTCTTGGCTGATGTCTCAGGATACCGGTGCAGTCAACCGGGGCGCCGAGTGCACGGCGGAAAACGTTCCGCTGAGTTCCTGCTGCTGTTCCAGTTGAAAAATGGCGACGGCCTGCATAAGCTGGCGAGCTTGCTCTTCCAGCGAGGCCGCCGCCGCCGCCGATTGCTCCACCAGCGCGGCGTTCTGTTGCGTCACACCGTCCATCTCCGTCACAGCCTGGCTTACCTGGCTGATACCCTGACTTTGTTCGTCCGAGGCGGAGGCGATCTCCCCCATCAGATCGTTAACCTGGCTGATGGAGGTAATGACGCCATCCATCACTTCTCCGGTGCGAATCACCTGTCTGGAACCTGCATCGACACGCTCAACCGATTCTGCAATCAGCCCTTCGATTTCTTTGGCCGCCTGAGCGCTTTTCTGCGCCAAATTACGCACTTCGCCAGCCACCACGGCAAAACCCCGCCCCTGTTCACCGGCGCGTGCAGCTTCGACTGCGGCGTTCAGAGCCAGAATATTGGTCTGGAAAGCGATACTGTTGATCATACTGGTGATCTCATTGATTTTGCGCGAACTGGTGGCAATGCTGTTCATGATGGTGCCGAGTTCGCGTCCCATCTCCCAACTCTGTCTGGCGACCGAGGTCGCTTTTTCCGTCAGCTTGGTGGCCTGATGAACGTTGTCGGTGTTATGTTTTACTGTAGTTCCCAGTTGTTCCATGCTGGCGGCGGTTTGTTGCAGCGCTGCCGCCTGTTGTTCGGTGCGTGAAGAGAGATCGTTGTTACCCGCGCTGATCTCCGCCGTTCCCTGATAGATCGAATCCGCACTGTTGCGAATGGTGATCACCGTCGCTTTCAGGCTTTCCTGCATTTCCCTCAGATAAGGAACCAACTGGCCGGCATCGTTACGCCCGAAATCGTCCAGTGAATGATCCAGTTTGCCCCTGGCCAGCGTGCGAAAGTGCTCTTTTATCAACATCAGCGGTTTCACCACAAAACTTGCCAGATAGCGGTCGGTCAGCAGCAGAATGATGGCGCCTGCGGCCATTGCCGCGATCAGGATTCTTTTACACCACTCAACCAGCTTATAGACATGTTGCACGGTGCCGTTATCCGATGCGATTTGCTGATAGTGGGCTGCCGCTGTAATAAATGCTTCGTTCAACGCCTGGAAATCATCGCGGAACAATCGCCGGTACTCGGCAAACCGTTTTTCCAGCAGAGAGGTCATCATCGGCTGTAATCCTTTATCGATCAACTGACTCCAGGTGGTGATCACTTCATCGACGATACGTTGATCAATTTTCGTATGTGATTGATTTTTGAATTTTTCAAGATTTTCCTGACTGCTTTTCAATGCGGCGTCAGCCGATGCCACGGTGGTATCGATATCATCCAGTTTACCGCTTTGCATCAGTGTCATTGCCCGGTTGATACGGATCACCGAGCGCAGCGCCTGATCGGTCCCGTTCGTCAGGGTATTTAATGATTCCACCTGGGTATTACCCAGAGTCAGGTAATGGGTAGCCTGATTAAGCGAGGACAGCGTAAACCACGAAACCCCACCCCATAACAGCAGAAAAAGACTGAGAATAACCAGCAATACTTTCCTGATTGTAATATTCCGCAAAAAAGACATAGCGACTCCAGATGGCATCAATATCATCCTAACTATTAATAGCCTATCGGCAATCGTGAGGATTGTTTGCATACTGATTTATTATGGAATTCATGCCGATAGCCGCAGGGTATACCGCCAGCCGCACCGGGTTTCGAGGCAACATGCTTTACTTTATTCCCGTCGGCGGCGCGCCATAATCAATTGCACCATAGGGGGGCGGATATTTTTCATTTTGGTGCAAAGCGATATTCATCGTTTATCTGCCAATGAAATGGTTTATTTCCATGCGTTAAATTATTTTTGGCGCAAAATGATTCATTTGAATCATTTTTATTCTGGCTATATTGCAATATTAACTTTTGACGCCACAAATTATCCGCAAATATTGAATCAAGTGAATCAACATGAATCGTTTTTGGCATGGTGGTTGCAATCCCTATTTCGTAGCGGTGCGAAATAGGGGCTAATTTATGGATCATCTTGCGTTGTGCCAACAAATAAAACAGCGATTTGAGTCATTGCCGAAACAGGAACGGCTGGCGGCCAGTTTTGTGCTCGACCATCCGCAGGAAGTGACCGTAATGTCGATGCGCGAACAGGCGCGACTGGCGGGTATTCCCCCTTCCACCATGACCCGGCTGGCGAAACGGCTCGGGCTGTCCGGATACGATGAAATTCGCGCTATTTTCGTTGATGCCGTGCGGGGACAGGGGCATGAGTACGCCCCGCGGGTGCCTGCGCTGGTGGAGATGAAACAGAAAATGGGCGAAAACTCGCTGGCGTTGGATTTGGCCAACACCACCACCGCCTATATTCAAAATCTATGTGAGAAGGCTACGCTGGACGCCATTGTCAGGGCGGCGAAAGTGCTCTCCTCAGGGCGGATGATTTATTGTCTTGGTTTGCGCTCTTCATTTCCGGTGGTCTTCCATTTCGCTCACGTAGCTAATTATTTTCAGGGAAATATCCATTTAATCGAGGGCGCAGGAGAAAGCGGCATCATGGCCCTGATGAATAATAATATCAGCCCGAAAGACGTATTGCTGGTATGTAGTCTTTCTCCTTATGCCAGGCGTTCGGTGGCGTTAAGCCGTTATCTGGCACAGCAGAAGGTTCAGGTCGTGGCTATTACCGACAATGCCAGTTCGCCGTTGGCGCGTATCGCCAGCGAAACCATCCTGGTAAAAAAACAAACCACGTCTTTTTTTGACACGTTAACACCGGCTTTTCTCGTCAGCGAATTATTGGTGGCGTTATTAGCCGCTACCGCGAAAGTGGACGTGCAAGGCCTGGTAAATAGTACCGAAGAAAAATTATGGGCGATGGGAGAGTGGTGGAGCCTGAATTAATTCCGCCGCCGTTTATCGCCGGGCGTTGTTATTTATGGCGGTCATCCCTGGCCGTCACAAGCGACATTAAAATTTTTTATTGCTACCAGGAGAAAAGAGATGATTGCCTATAAACCGGAATTGACTACCGCGCCGAAACACGGTCATAAGAGTCTGCTTTATTCGGAAGTGGTGACGGATTTAAATACACTCGATTCCGTGGATATCGCCGTATTGGGTATTCCCTATGGTTCGCCGTACTCGATCGATGAAGTCAGCAATGATCAGACTCATGCGCCGACGGCGGTGCGCCAGGCAACCGATCGGGCGCTGCGCAGCTTCGAACGCTATGACTTCGATATCGGCGGCCCGATGATGGACAACCAGCCAATCCGCATGGTGGATTGCGGCGATATCGCTGGTGATGCACGCGAGTTGAACCGGCACTATGACGCCGCCGAGGCGGTGGTGCGCAAGATCCTGGCGCTGGGCGGAATGCCGTTGATCATTGGGGGCGACCACGGCATTCCCATCCCGGTGCTGCGTGCGCTGGACGGCGTCGGCCCGATTACCTTGATTCATATCGACGCGCACCTTGACTGGCGTCAGGACGTGAACGGCGTCACAGACGGTTACTCCAGCCCGATCCGCCGGGCGTCGGAGATGGCGCACGTTGGCGAAATCTTCCAGATCGGCCTGCGCGCAAACGGTTCCGCCCGGCAGGAAGAGGTAGATGCGGCACTGGCGTACGGCGCGCATCTGATCACCGCGCATGAACTGCATGACGCAGGCCCCGAGGCCATCCTCAGTCGTATTCCCGACGGCGGCAACTATTACATCACTATGGATGCGGATGGGATCGACCCGACGATTATGCCCGCAGTCAACGGCCCGGCTCTGGGCGGCGTGACCTACAGCGAAGCGCGGAAACTCATTCATGGTCTGGTGAAAAAAGGCCGCGTGGTGGGCATGGATATCGTCGAAATTACGCCTAAAAAAGATGTGAATAATATTACGGCGATTACCGCCTGCCGGTTCTTTATCAATCTGATCGGCATGGCAGTGCGTGCCGGCT
Source organism: Brenneria alni (assembly GCF_003666245.1). Taxonomy (GTDB): domain Bacteria; phylum Pseudomonadota; class Gammaproteobacteria; order Enterobacterales; family Enterobacteriaceae; genus Brenneria; species Brenneria alni. The sequence continues at coordinate 25,878 of NZ_MJLZ01000001.1, read as the reverse complement.
ATTTTAAAAAAACGTCCGCGAGCTGATTTTAACGCCACATTAGCGACGGCTCGCCACAATAATTATCAGAAACCACTTTTACGCCGCAGGCAAAAACAGCGGTTTATTGCGCCAAAACCAGGGTTTTTTATCGGTAATAAGTCGTTACCCAACCTTTATTCAGTACGCTAAGTCAGGAGAACTGCCATGAAAAGACAGACATTGTTGTCCGCGCTCGTCGGTGTCGTAGCGGCGTTTGCGGTGATGACGGCCAATGCCGCCAGCGTTCTCGACAACATTATGAGCCAGAAGAATTTACGTGTGGCCGTACCGGTGGATTATCCGCCCTATGGCTATGTCGGCAGCGATATGCAGCCGCAAGGGGTAGACATCGATGTCGCCCGCCTGATCGGCGAAAAGATGGGCGTCAAGGTGACGCTGATCCCGGTGACCGCTCCCAACCGCGTACCCTACCTGCAAACCGGCAAGGCGGATATGACCATCTCCTCGCTGGGGAAAACGGAAGAACGCGCCAAAGTGATCGACTACAGCATTGCCTATGCCCCTTTCTTTGACGCGGTGTTTGGCAGCGGTAAGGTCAAGGCGTCCACCACTGACGAACTGGCGGGCAAAACCGTCGCAGTGACCCGCGGCTCCATGCAGGACGAAGAGTTGACCACAATGGCGCCTAAGGCCGTAATCCGTCGCTTTGAGGACAACAACAGCACCATCTCCGCTTTCCTGTCCGGCCAGACCGAACTGGTGGCGATCGGCACGACGGTGGCGGGCGCCATGAAACAGAAAAACCCCAGGCTCGATCTGGAACTGAAGGTCATTTTGTCCAATTCGCCGTGCTATATCGGGATGCCGAAAGACCAGCCGGAACTGGTCGCCAAAGTGAATCAGATCCTACGCGCCGCTAAGGCGGACGGTTCGCTGGACGCTATTGCGCAGAAATGGCTGGGCGCGCCGGCTGGTGATTTGCCGGAATGATGATGGTTGGGCTGGAGAAGCTGGCATGACGGAAAAACGTGCGACGCAGCTATTGGCTGATTGGCTGGCGGCTCTGACACCGGAGGCGATCCCCCAGCCGGTACGCCGGGTGGCGCAGCGCTGCCTGGTGGATACGCTGGGGGTCATGCTGGCAGGCTCGGCGACTCGCGTCGCTGGCGTGGCGCGGGCGGCGACGGCGCAGTACGCCGCAGTTGGCCGGGCGGAGGCGGCAGGATGCGATGTCAGCATGGCCGCGCCAACGGCGGCGTTCGTCAACGCCACGGCGGCTCACGCCCTCGATTTTGATGATAACTGCTACGCTGGTTTTGCGCACGGTTCGGCGGTGATTGTTCCGGCGGCGTTAGCACTGGCGCAGTCCCGTTCCGCCAGCGGCGCGGCGCTGATAACCGCGCTGGTGGCCGGGTCGGAATGCCAGTACCGGCTGGCGCAGGCGTTGGGCACGACGCTGTATGAACGCGGCTGGTGGACCACGGGCGTGTTGGGATCGGTAGGCGCCTGCGCGGCGGCGGCCCGATTGCTGGCGCTGGATGCGGCCACGACCGCGCAGGCGCTGGGGTTGGCTATCGCCGGAACCGGCGGGATGAAAAGCGTATTCGGCAGCGACGCCAAGCCGCTGCTGGCAGGACGAGCCAGCGAGGCGGGCGTGATAGCCGCGCTGCTGGCCGGGCAGGGAGCCAGCGGGCCGACGGATGCCGTCGAACATCCGCACGGGCTGGCGGCGCTGTGCAACGCAGGGCGCTTTATGCGGGAACGGCTGGAGGCGGGCGACAACTGGTGCCTGCTGAACCCCGGCATCGACGTCAAACGTCTGCCGGTGTGCCTTTCTTCCCATGCGGCGGTGGACGGCGTGATGGCGTTGGCGCGCGAACGGGCGCTCGATGTGGGTGATATCGTGCGCATCGTTTGTGATGTGCCGCTGCTGGTAGCGGCCAATCTGGCTTACCCGAAGCCGGTTTCCGTTCAGCAGGCGCAGTTTAGTTTGCCGTTCGCCATCGCCGCGTCGCTCTTTTATGGCGAGCTGACGCTGGATTGCCTCAACGATGAGACGGTGCGCCGCCCTGCGCTGGGGCAACTGATGGAGAAAGTGGTGATGATCACCAGCCCGTTCTGGCGCGACGATGAACTATTGCGCCGGGCGCCGGAGGGGGCGGTGATCACGTTGGAAATGGCGGATGGAACAAAATACGAGCGGTTTACCGCACAGGCGCGGGGAACGGCCATCCGGCCACTGAGTGATGACGAACTGAGCGACAAATTTCGCCGCTGCGCTGGCCGGGTCATGGGTGACATACAGATGCAGCGTTTGCTTGGTCGGCTGTGGGCGGTGGAAACCCTGCCTGACCTTGACGATTTATTGGCACTGCGCCCAACGTGGGGGAAAACGCCTGATGATGTTTGATTTTGCTACGGTATTGCAACAGTGGCCGTTGTTATTAACCGGAACGATAATGACGTTGGTGATGACGCTGATCGCGACGCTGTTCGGCCTGCTGCTGGGTATCGCCTGCGGTTGGGGCCGGGCCAGGGGCGCGGCCTGGCTGCGTTTTCTGGTGGGTTGTTACGTGGAGCTTTTTCGCAATACGCCCTACATCGTGCAACTTTTCTTTATCTTCTTTGGGCTGCCCGCCGCTGGCGTGCAACTGTCGGCGCTGACTGCCAGCGTCGCGTCGCTGATCCTCAACCTCGGCGCTTATTCCGCCGAGATCGTGCGGGCGGGGATCGAAACGACGCCTCGTGGTCAGGTTGAGGCGGCGAAGAGCCTGGCGCTCAGTCGCTGGCAGATTTTCACCCGCGTCGTGCTGCCGCCATCGCTGTCCCGCGTCTGGCCGTCGCTGGTAAGCCAGGTGATTATCATCATGCTGGGGTCGGCGGTGTGCAGCCAGATCTCCACCGAAGAGCTATCGTACAGCGCTAATCTGATCGCCAGCCGCTCCTTTCGTAATTTTGAATCCTACGTTATTGCGGCGGCGATCTATCTGGCGCTCGCTATCGTGATGCGCCGGTTTTTGAATTGGGTGGGGCCACGCTTTATTTTTATGACGGGCCGCCCTTGTCCGCCGTCTTCCGGGCTGTCGTTCAGCGACGTTAAAAAAAGCGCCCGGCGTATTTTCAATCGCTGACATCAGGAAAACGATAATGAGTGATTTCTCACTGTGGGATATCTACCGTAATCTGCTGCTGGCGCTACGCTGGACGGTGGGGCTGTCGGCCATCGCCTTTATCGGCGGCGGCATCGTCGGCGGCATTCTGCTGGTGTGGCGTTTGTCCTGCGGTGTCTGGACGCAGCGCCTGGTTGCAGCTTACGTCAATCTGTTTCAGGGCACGCCGCTGTTGATGCAGCTCTTTCTGACCTACTTCGGACTGGGACTGCTCGGCATCGAAACCCCACCGTTGTTCGCCGCCAGCCTATGCCTGACGCTGTACGCCAGCGCGTTTCTCACCGAAATCTGGCGCGGCAGCGTAGCCGCTATTCCGCGTCAGCAGTGGGAGGCGGCCACCAGTCTGGCACTGTCGTTCAGTGAACAGTTGCGCTATGTGATACTGCCGCAGGCGATGCGTCTGGCTATCGCGCCGACGGTGGGATTTATGGTGCAGGCGGTGAAAGCCACCGCGCTGGCCTCGGTAATCGGTTTTGTCGAATTGACCCGTTCGGGACAGATTATTTCCAATGCCACCTTCGCGCCATTTTTGGTTTATGGCAGCGTGGCGCTCTTATATTTCATCCTGTGCTTTCCGTTGTCACTGTGGAGTCGGCATCTGGAAAAACATTTAACGCGGGGATCAACCGGTCATGACTAATTCCGCCCAGCTTGCCAGCGGCTTTGCGCTGGTCGATATTTGCGACTTGCATAAGCGTTTCGGCGACAATGAAGTGCTGAAGGGCATTGATTTGCAGATAAAACGTCAGGAGGTGGTTTGCATCATCGGCAAAAGCGGTTCGGGCAAGAGTACGCTGCTGCGCTGCATCAACGGCCTGGAGTCCTTCCAGCAGGGGGAACTGCGCGTAGACGGTCAGCCTGTCCAATACGACGATGAAACCGCCATGCGTGAACTGCGCCAGGACGTCGGTATGATATTCCAGAGTTTTAACCTGTTTCCTCATCTCACCGTGGGGAGAAATATTATGCTGGCGCCGTCGCTGGTGAAGAAAATGCCAAAGGACGAAGCGGAGCGCGCCGCCCGACAACTGTTGCAACGCGTCGGGCTGGCGGAAAAGTTCGACAGTTGGCCGGACAGCCTGTCGGGTGGCCAGCAGCAGCGTGTGGCGATTGCCAGAGCGCTGGCGATGAACCCGGAGGTTCTGCTGTGTGATGAGATCACCTCGGCGCTCGACCCGGAACTGGTGGGCGAAGTACTACAGGTGATTGAGAAGCTGGCCAAAGAGGGTATGACCATCATTATGGTGACCCATGAGATGAATTTCGCCCGCAAGGTGAGCGATCGCGTGGTGTTTATGCATCAGGGGAAAGTCCATGAGGCCGGTTCGCCGCAGGCTATTTTCGATAATCCGCAAAGCGCGGAACTGAAACAGTTTTTATCCTAAGACGCTATTAATCCAAAAATTAACCTTGTCAAACCATTGTACCGACAAGCTCTGCCGCAAACCCGCGGGTTTAAAAAACGGCTTTATCAGGAGAAATACACTATGGCACATACGCGTATCCGCCCGTTCAATACCAAAAAAACCTACCCCGAACAAAATCTGGACAACGATCTCTGTCAGGCGGTGGTCGCCGGCAACATGGTCTTTCTGCGCGGACAAATCGGCCAGAATCTGGATACCCGCGAGTCAGTCGGGATAGGCGATGTCGCGGCCCAGACCGAGCAGGCGATGTCCAACATCAAGATGCTGCTCGAAGAATCCGGCAGCAAGCTGGAGGATATTTGTAAAATCACCGTCTATCTGACGGACATCCGCTACCGTGAAACGGTTTACAACATCATGGGGCGCTGGCTGAAAGGCGTGTTTCCGGTATCGACCGGGTTGACTATCGCCGGGCTGGCGCGCCCGGAATGGTGGGTGGAAATCGACGTTATCGCCGTAAAATCCTGAGGATAGCCCATTATGACCACCGCCATTGATATCCTGTCCGAACTGATTGCTTTTCCTACCCTCAGCCGTCAGTCCAATCTGGCGCTGATTGACTTTGTGGAGGACTATCTGGCCGGTTACGGCGTTCGCGTACGCCGGGTGTACAGCGCCGATGGCCAACAAGCGAATCTCTACGCCACCATCGGGCCGCAGGAGCGGGGCGGGATCTGCCTTTCCGGCCACTCGGATGTCGTGCCGGTGACGGGACAGCCGTGGAGTAGCGATCCGTTCACGCTGACACGGCGCGGCGATCGTCTCTATGGGCGCGGAACGGCGGACATGAAGGGGTTTATCGCCTGCGTACTGGCGTTGGCCCCGCGTTTTATTCAGGGCACGCGCGGCGCCGATGCCCAGCCGATACATATTGCCATCAGCTATGACGAAGAGATCGGCTGCGTCGGCGTGCGCGGCCTGCTGGATCAACTGGCGCGGGACGCCGTCCGCCCGACAGGGTGTATCATCGGCGAACCGACGATGATGCGAATTGCGACCGCGCATAAAGGGAAAAGCGCCTGGCGCTGCACCGTGCTCGGTCAGGCGGCGCACTCTTCCCAGCCGCAACAGGGCGTGAACGCCATCGAATACGCCGCCGAACTGATGATGTTTCTGCGTCAGCGCGGGCGCGACTGGCAAAGCGGCTTAACCGATACGTGCTACGATCCGCCGTGGTCGACGGTACAGACGGGAACCGTGCGCGGCGGCGTGGCGGTCAACGTGGTGCCGGATCGCTGCGAATTCGATTTTGAAATCCGCCCGCTGCCGGGCAGCGATCACCATTTGCTGGCGGATGATCTGAGTTATTTCGCCCGCCGACAAATCGTGCCGCAAATGCGGCAGGTCGCTGGCGACGCGGATATTCAGTTTGAGATGCTGTCGGCCTATCCTGGTTTACGGGACGATACGTCGCTGGATATGCTGAAACACCGCTGCGCGGCGGCGGCGGAACAGCCCGGATTTCACGCGCTGGCGTTCGGCACCGAGGCTGGGTTGTTTCAGCAGGCGGGGATCCCGTCCGTCGTCTGTGGGCCAGGATCGATTGCACAGGCCCATAAGGCGGACGAGTATATCGACTGTAGCCAGTTGGATCAGTGTCAGGCGTTTCTGGCGCGGGCGCTCGGCGTATAGCGGGCCGCGCTCTGAACATGTCGGCGCGTTGCCGCAGACATTATGTCCCCGGACAATGCCGCATTGCTGATAACGCGCCGCTTCATCGTCGTAAAATGCCAGTGACCGCGATGAATGGGATACGCGTTCACCAATGAAGTGAAAGAAACGATCTCTTGATGTTGCCACTTTGTAAACGAATTAACAGGTGCTGCAAATTCTGATATGCTGACGGCGCTGTACCGGGCACTCTCTTACCTTACATCCATATGCTGACACATCGGCATGGAAATCATCATCAGGAACAAGAGCGTCGGGCATAACAAAGACAATGAGAGCGAGGAGAAAGTCGTGCTAGAAGAATATCGTAAGCACGTAGCCGAGCGGGCTGCGCAGGGGATTGTTCCAAAGCCGTTAGATGCCACGCAAATGGCGGCGCTGGTTGAATCATTAAAACATCCGCCTGCCGGTGAAGAAGACGTTTTGCTGGATCTGCTGATTAACCGTGTTCCCCCTGGCGTTGATGAAGCCGCCTACGTTAAGGCCGGTTTTCTGGCGGCAATCGCCAAAGGTGAGGCCTCTTCCCCGCTGATCAGTCCTGAAAAAGCGGTTGAACTGCTTGGCACCATGCAGGGCGGTTACAATATTCATCCGCTGATTGACGCGCTGGACAGCGACGTATTAGCGCCGATTGCGGCAAAAGCGCTGTCACACACGCTGCTGATGTTTGATAACTTTTACGATGTGGAAGAAAAGGCGAAAGCGGGGAATACCTACGCCAGACAGGTTATTCAATCCTGGGCGGATGCCGAGTGGTTCCTGTCCCGCCCTGAACTGGCGGAAAAAATTACCGTCACCGTCTTCAAGGTGACCGGTGAAACCAACACCGATGACCTGTCTCCCGCGCCTGATGCCTGGTCGCGCCCGGATATTCCGCTACATGCCCTGGCTATGCTGAAAAACGCCCGTGAAGGGATTGATCCCGACCAGCCCGGCGTGGTCGGGCCGATCAAACAGATTGAAGAACTGAATAAGAAAGGTTTCCCGCTGGCCTATGTCGGTGATGTGGTCGGAACCGGTTCTTCCCGTAAGTCCGCCACCAACTCCGTGCTGTGGTTTATGGGCGACGACATTCCCCATGTGCCGAATAAACGCGGCGGCGGTGTGGTGTTGGGCGGGAAAATCGCCCCTATCTTTTTCAATACGATGGAAGACGCCGGTGCGCTGCCGATCGAGGTGGAGGTAAACGACCTGAACATGGGGGATGTGATTGATATCTACCCGTATAAGGGAGAGATCCGTCGCCATGATACCGGTGATGTGCTGGCAACCTTTGCGCTTAAAACCGATGTTTTGCTGGATGAGGTGCGCGCCGGTGGCCGTATTCCGCTGATTATTGGCCGTGGTCTGACGTCAAAAGCGCGTGAATCACTGGGATTGCCGCCAAGCTCCGTGTTCCGTATCGCCAGGTTGGTGGAAGCCAGCAGTAAAGGCTTCTCGCTGGCGCAGAAAATGGTGGGGCGCGCCTGCGGCGTTGCCGGTATTCGTCCTGACGAGTATTGCGAGCCGAAGATGACCTCGGTCGGCTCTCAGGATACCACCGGGCCGATGACCCGTGATGAATTGAAAGATCTGGCCTGTCTTGGCTTCTCCGCCGATCTGGTGATGCAATCGTTCTGCCACACCGCCGCCTATCCGAAGCCGGTGGATGTGACCACGCACCATACGCTGCCCGACTTCATTATGAATCGTGGCGGGGTGTCGCTGCGTCCGGGCGATGGCGTGATCCACTCCTGGCTCAACCGTATGCTGCTGCCGGATACCGTCGGCACCGGCGGCGATTCCCATACCCGTTTCCCGATCGGTATTTCTTTCCCGGCGGGTTCCGGGCTGGTGGCGTTTGCCGCCGCCACGGGGGTGATGCCGCTGGATATGCCGGAGTCTGTGCTGGTGCGTTTTAAAGGCAAAATGCAACCGGGTATCACGCTGCGCGATCTGGTGCACGCCATCCCGCTGTATGCGATTAAACAAGGGTTGTTGACCGTTGAGAAGAAAGGCAAAAAGAATATTTTCTCCGGTCGTATTCTGGAAATCGAAGGGCTGCCGGATTTGAAAGTAGAGCAGGCATTCGAACTGACCGATGCGTCGGCGGAGCGTTCTGCCGCCGGATGTACCATTAAGCTGGATAAAGCCCCGATTATTGAATACCTGAATTCCAATATCGTGCTGCTGAAGTGGATGATCTCGGAAGGTTACGGCGATCGTCGTACGCTGGAGCGCCGTATTCAGGGTATGCAAAAATGGCTGGCCGATCCGCAACTGCTGGAGGCCGATGCCGATGCGGAGTATGCCGCGGTTATCGACATCGATCTGGCTGAAATCAAAGAGCCGATCCTCTGTGCGCCGAACGATCCCGATGATGCCCGCTGGCTGTCAGACGTACAGGGAGAAAAAATCGATGAGGTATTCATTGGTTCCTGTATGACCAATATCGGTCATTTCCGGGCCGCCGGTAAACTGCTGGATAGTCATAAAGGCCAACTGCCGACCCGTCTGTGGGTGGCGCCGCCGACCAAAATGGATGCCGCGCAGTTGACCGAAGAAGGTTACTACAGCGTGTTTGGTAAAAGTGGGGCGCGTATTGAGATCCCCGGTTGCTCTCTGTGTATGGGGAACCAGGCGCGTGTGGCCGACGGGGCGACGGTGGTGTCAACCTCTACACGTAATTTCCCGAACCGTTTAGGCACGGGGGCCAACGTCTATCTGGCTTCTGCGGAACTGGCGGCGGTGGCTTCACTGCTCGGCCGTCTGCCGACGCCGGATGAATACCAGAGCTACATGGATCAGGTGGATAAAACCGCGCTGGATACCTACCGCTATCTGAACTTCGACCATTTGGATCAGTATACCGAGAAAGCGGATGGCGTGATTTTCCAGACGACGGTTTAAATCATCGTAGTTTGTCTCTTGGCTGGCAGGAGAGGAGGCTATCAGGCCTCCTTTCTCGTATAAAAACGTGTCAGAGTTGAGGAAATAAATCAGGCTGACACGGCCTACATTAGATCGGCAAGACCTTTTTTGTTCCAATTATGCGAGCTATCACTGTGGCAGTGCAGACGGGCCGTTACACTGAAAGACAAGCAATATCACTGAGGATGGCATCATGGACTATGAATTCTTGCGGGACGTTACCGGTCAGGTCATTGTGCGAATGTCGATGGGACATGAAGCGGTCGGTCACTGGCTGAATGAAGAAGTAAAAGGCCAACTGGCCGTGTTGGATGAGGTGGAAGACGCGGCCCGCTCGGTGGCCGGTACGGAGCGTCAGTGGCGAAAAGTCGGACATGAATACACACTGTTGTTGGACGGTGAGGAAGTGATGATTCAGGCAAATCGGCTTGAATTCATGGTTGATGAAATGGAAGAGGGCATGAGCTACTACGACGAGGAAAGCCTGTCGCTGTGCGGTCTGGAAGACTTTCTCGATCTGGCGGTGAAATATCGTGAGTTTGTGCAACAGCGTTAAGCGGGGAACCCCTCCAGAAATATGTCCACCGGGTTGCCGTGTAGGAAGCAATATCCAATATAAAGGTGTTGAGGAAAGTCACTAAAAGACCTTCATATATAAGCGTCAACGGGTGCCAACTCGTTGAGTACGCAGTGTCTGTATCCCCTCCATTTTGAATTTATTTAATCAAATAATCGTTCTGGTGATTTTCTATACTGGGATGTGGCTCTCATTTGTTTTATTTTGATCTAATATAATCATTCATGATTTAAATAAATCATATTTGACGGGGTAATGATGAAAATTAAAGCGACGATAGAAAAAATCCCTGGGGGAATGATGGTGGTGCCGCTGGTCCTGGGCGCCCTGCTGAATACGTTTGCTCCCCAGGCATTGAATGTCGGGGGATTTACCACTGCGTTGTTCAAAAATGGCGCGGCGCCGTTGATTGGCGCGTTCTTGTTATGTATGGGGGCGGGGATTCATATCAAAGCTGCGCCTAAGGCATTGCTAGTCGGGGGCAGTATTACGCTGACCAAATTTATCGTGGCGGTCGCGCTGGGTTTTGGGGTTGAACGATTGTTCGGCGCTGAAGGCCTTTGGGGGCTATCGTCAGTCGCCATTATTGCCGCTATGAGCAATACCAATGGTGGGCTCTACGCTGCGCTGGCCGGTGAATTTGGCGGTGAGGAGGAAGTGGGGGCGACACCATTGATGTCGCTTAGTGACGGACCGGTGCTAACGATGATTGCTTTGGGGGCGGCAGGCATGGCCAACATTCCGCTGATGTCTATCGTTGTAGTGTTGATCCCGATGCTGATAGGCATGTTGCTGGGCAATCTTGACGTACAGATGCGGGAGTTTCTCACCAGGGGCGGCCCGCTATTGATCCCGTTTTTTGCTTTCGCGCTGGGGGCAAGTATTGATTTGAGTATGCTGATTAAGGGCGGTATTGCGGGCATTTTACTGGGCGGCCTGACGACGCTGGTAGGCGGATTCTTTAACATCAAAGTTGATCGCTTGGTCGGCGGATCGGGCATTGCCGGCGCGGCAGCTTCCAGCACTGCGGGTAATGCGGTGGCGACGCCGATGGCAATCGCGCAGGCTGATCCGGCGTTGGCTGAGGTGGTGGCGGTTGCCACACCGTTAGTCGCGACCTCGGTCATTGTCACTGCATTATTAACGCCGATGCTGACGTCATGGGTGGCGAAGCGAAACCGGCAACTGAAAGCGCAATCGGCGGGTGGGGAGGACAAAATATGAAAATGGTGGTGATAGCCGATGATTTTACCGGGGCGAACGATACCGGCGTACAACTGGCCAAAAAAGGAGCGCGTACCGAAGTTGTGTTCGACGCACAGAGAAAAGCGCCGAGCCGGGCCGAGGTGCTGGTGATAAATACTGAGAGTCGGGCATTAACCGCCAAACAGGCGGCGGACAAAGTAAGAGACGCGTTGTTGCCCTATTACTCAGGAAGCAATGAATCGCCGCTGATTTATAAAAAAATTGATTCAACTTTTCGCGGCAATGTAGGGGCGGAAATAGGTGCGGCCATAGCGGTCAGTGATGCGCAGATCGCCATCGTCGCAGCGGCAATTCCTGCCGCCGGGCGTGTCACGTTGCACGGACAATGTGTGGTGCATGGCGTCCCGCTGGCGGAGACGGAATTTGCCAGCGATCCCAAAACGCCAGTTGTTTCCTCACATATTAAGACGTTGATCGGATTACAAACGGAATATCCCATTCACGAACTGGCTCTGTCGGTTGTTCGCTCTGATAACCTGGCGGCGGCGTTACAGAAATTGAGCCGTCAGGGGCCGTGTATTGTGGTGGTTGATGCCGAGCATGATAGCGATCTGGTTCGGCTGGCTCAGGCGATAACGCAAATCACCGCACGGTTTTTATTGGTCGGCGCCGCCGGTCTGGCTAATGCGCTTCCTTCCAACTGTTATTTAAATAGCGAACAGCGGCTGCCAGTGTTAGTCGTCGCCGGCTCAATGAGCGATGCGACGCGGCGGCAGATCGCGTTTGCCGCTGAGGCGAAATTGCTGGGCATCGTCGATGTTGACGTTGAAGCATTGCTTCAGGCGGATAGCCAGAATGCGCAGGATATCGTTACGCGTCAGGCGGTGACGTTACTTCAGGCCCGACAACACTGTGTGCTGCGCACCAGCCGTCACGCCGATGCCCGTCAGATGATAGATACGCTGTGCGAAAAGTATCAACTGAGCCGTCAGCAATTGGGCGACAGTATCAGCAATGCGTTAGGCGCGATTACGCTGGCAATCGTTAATCAGTCGCAGATTGGCGGTTTGTTCCTTACCGGCGGCGATATCGCCATCGCCGTCGCCAGAGCGCTGGGAGCGGAAGGGTATCGTATCACCAGTGAAGTTGCCCCCTGTGTGCCATGTGGAACCTTCGTTAACAGTGAGATAGACGATCTACCGGTGATTACCAAAGCAGGCGGATTTGGCGGAGAGTCAACGCTCCGGGATGCACTTTATTTTATTGAGGAGATGTACAGTGGCAAATAATACGATCGCAGTCACCATGGGCGATCCGGCGGGCATCGGGCCGGAAATTATTATTAATGCCTTGTCTGATGGAGAATTGTCGGGGGCGCCAGCGGTGGTGGTGGGCTGTCTGCAAACGTTACGTCGTGTTCAGTCTTTAGGGGTTACGGCCAATGTTGAACTGAAACCCATTCAACGGGTTTCGCAGGCATGTTTTGCACCTGGTGTCATCAATGTCATTGATGAACCGCTGGAAAATCCCGAGGCGCTGACGCCGGGGAAAGTGCAGGCCCAGGCGGGCGACCTGGCTTACCGTTGCGTTAAACGCGCCACAGAACTGGCGATGGCGAAAGAGGTTCATGCCATTGCTACCGCGCCGTTAAATAAAGAAGCGCTCTATCTGGCGGGGCATCATTATCCAGGGCATACGGAACTGCTGGCGAAACTCACCCACAGCCGCGATTTCGCTATGGTGCTGTATACCGATAAGCTGAAAGTCATACATGTCTCGACGCACATTGCGCTGCGTAAGTTTCTCGATACCCTGAGCCGTGAACGTGTCGAAACGGTGATTGCGATGGCCGATACTTTTCTCAAACGGGTCGGCTTTACCCATCCACGCATTGCCGTGGCCGGGGTGAATCCACACGCGGGAGAAAATGGTCTGTTTGGGGATGAAGAAATCAACATCGTCAGCCCCGCGATTGAGGCGATGAAGGCCAAAGGGATTGAGGTGTACGGCCCATGCCCGCCAGATACCGTCTACTTGCAGGCGTATGAAGGGCACTATGATATGGTGGTGGCCATGTATCACGATCAGGGGCATATCCCCCTGAAACTGCTGGGCTTTTATGATGGAGTCAATATTACCGCCGGATTGCCTTTTATTCGTACTTCTGCCGATCATGGCACGGCGTTTGATATTGCCTGGACAGGAAAAGCGAAGTCTGAGAGCATGGCGATCTCAATCCGGTTAGCCATGCAACTCGCTTAATATCGGCATGATTTTTCACGGTTAACCGGCGTCTTGATTAAATAAATGGATATCGTCGTGGGGCAAACATTCAGTGATGCTTTCCGCTTGAGCGGAGATAAAGTGAAAGGGCAAAGCCGTCTGGATCAGATTATGGATTATCTGAAAAGCCACAATCTGGTGACGGTGGATGAACTTGTTACTGTCATTGATGCTTCCCCGGCGACGATTCGCCGTGATCTGATCAAGCTGGATGAGCAGGGCGTTATCAGCCGCAGCCACGGCGGCGTTACGCTTAATCGGTTTATTCCCGCCCAGCCGACCACCAACGAAAAACTTCAACGTAACTTGCCGGAAAAGCAAGCCATCGCCCGTTATGCCGTGACATTGGTACAACCGGGAAGCTCGGTGGTGCTGGATGCGGGCACCACCATGCTGGAGCTGGCGCGTAATCTGACGCATCTGCCGTTGCGGGTGATCACAGCCGATCTGCAAATCGCCTTGTTTTTATCCGAATTCAAACAGATTGAAGTCACAATTATTGGTGGACGGATTGATGACAGCAGCCAGTCGTGTATTGGTGAGCATGGTCGGCGGTTACTGCGCAGCATCTATCCTGATATCGCGTTTATTAGCTGTAACTCCTGGAGCCTGGAAAAAGGCATCACTACGCCGACGGAAGAAAAAGCCGGGCTGAAGCAAGATCTCGGCCTGAATGCCAGCCGCCGGGTTTTGCTGGCGGACAGCAGTAAATACGGCGCTTATTCATTATTTTGCGTCACGCCACTATCAAACCTGACGGATATTGTCACGGACGGCGGATTGCCGTCAGAAGTACAGGCTCAACTTAAGACACAGCCGTTTAATCTGACGTTGGTGTAATAAAGGCGTCGCTGCTTTAAAAGCCTTTTGTATATTGATACCCATCTATCCGTTTTTTGGCCGGTAAAGCCAAAAACGCGTCCGCTGCCCTTCATTCGCATAAATTCCTCCTTATTCATTCAGGGTTTCATTTTCTGACACTGATTTTGTGATCCAGAAACCATTTCTAAACTCTGCCGTAAACAGGTTATTTACTCGCCATAAACGGTAATGCTAGCATTCGTGTTATGTAATATAGAACTTGGTTCTATAATGTAAAACAAACTATTAATGGGTTCTCAATCGTCGTGGTTGGCGTCGTCGAAAGACAAGGGCCTTTCTTTCCTGGTGTTTGATGTTGTAAGGAGACGTTCATGGGGTTTTCCACAAAATTTTCCGGGATCATTCCTCCGGTATCTTCGATCTTTGCCGCTAATGGCTCGCTGGATGAGGCGGGTATGCAGCGCGTGATCGATTATTTGATTACGGCTGGCGTGAATGGTTTGTTTTTCCTCGGTACTGGCGGTGAGTTTTCGCAAATGTCGGCGGCAGAGCGGATGCAGTTGACCGAAACGGTTGTTCGCCTGGTGGATGGCCGTGTTCCTGTACTGATCGGGGTCGGCAGCACCAATACCCGGGAAGCGGTGTCACTGAGCCAACATGCGCAATCAGCCGGAGCGGATGCGGTGGTTGCCATCAACCCCTATTACTGGCAAATCACCGAAGATAATCTGTTCGGTTACTACGGAGCCATTGCTCAGGCGGTTACGCTACCGGTGATTTTGTATAACTTCCCGAAACTGACCGGGCAGGATCTCCATCCTGAATTGGTGAAACGCCTTGCCGATGCACATGCCAACATTGTGGGTATTAAAGATACCATCGACTCGGTCGCCCATCTGCGCGACATGATCAGCACCGTGAAGTCTGCCCACCCTGATTTCAGCGTGTTCTGCGGGTTTGATGACCATTTACTGAATACGCTGCTGTTGGGCGGAGATGGGGCGATTTCCGCCAGTGCCAATTTTGCGCCAGCTTTGTCTGTCGACCTTTATCAGTCGGTATGCAATGGTGATTTGGCACAGGCGACGGCGCTGCATAAAACCATCCTGCAATTGCCGAAGCTCTATCAGATCGACAGCCCATTTGTAAATGTGGTGAAAGAAGCAATGCAATTGGCGGGGTTGGATATTTCGACTTTCTGCCTGCCGCCCACTCAGCCTTTGAACGCGGCCCAGAAAGCACAGGTCAGGCAAACGCTCATCAATGCCAATATCTTGCCGAAGGAATAACTCAGGCTACGGATAGCGCAGGTTACCGCTGTGACTCAAGGGAAACAGCGGCTTTCATTCTAATCAATAAGTGAAGAAGCCATGTCTATTAATACTATTTTTAATCAAGACAATGCGCAGGTCTATGATATTCATACTCACGCCGCAGGGCCTCAGGGGGCACTGCCGCTGACGCCGGAAATGCTGATAGATTCGCCGAGCGGCCATATTTTTGGCCTGACGCTCAATGCCGGGATGGGTTGGGACCCGAATAAGTTATTGGGCAGTGAGGTGTTGATTCTTGGCACACAGGGTGGCATTCGTGATGCGGATGGCACGCCAGTGGCATTGGGCTACCATACCGGTCACTGGGAAATCGGTTTACAAATGCGCGCCGCCGCCGAAGAAATTGCGCTTCATCGCGGCGTACCGTTTGCCGGCTATATCAGCGATCCCTGTGATGGGCGCTCTCAAGGCACCACCGGGATGTTTGATTCCCTGCCGTACCGTAATGATGCCGCAATGGTTTTTCGTCGTCTGATTCGTTCTCTTCCCACCCGCAAAGCTGTGATTGGCGTCGCGACCTGCGATAAAGGATTACCTGCGATGATGATTGCGCTGGCATCCATGCGTTCTCTGCCGACAATCATCGTTCCCGGCGGCGCCACGCTGCCGCCCACGCACGGCGAGGATGCGGGCAAGGTACAGACTATCGGGGCGCGTTTCGCCAATCACGACCTGACGCTGGAAGACGCCGCGATGCTGGGTTGCCGGGCATGTGCATCACCCGGTGGTGGATGCCAGTTTCTCGGTACGGCAGGAACGTCACAGGTAGTGGCCGAAGGGCTGGGGCTGGCGTTACCGCATTCTGCGCTGGCGCCGTCAGGGCAGGAAGTCTGGCTGGAGATTGCTCGCCAGTCGTCGCGGGCGGTGCTGACACTGGAACGTAAAGGGTTGACGACACGCGATATTCTGACCGATAAGGCGATTGAGAATGCAATGACGGTGCACGCCGCTTTTGGCGGTTCAACCAATCTGCTGCTGCATATTCCAGCCATTGCCCATGCCGCAGGGTGTCAGGTTCCCGGTGTCGATCAGTGGACTGCTATCAATCGCCGGGTTCCGCGTCTGGTCAGCGTATTGCCTAACGGCCCGGTTTATCATCCTACCGTGCGTGCGTTTCTGGCTGGCGGCGTACCCGAAGTGATGCTGCATCTGCGTGCATTAGGGCTGTTGCATGAAGACGCGCTGACCGTTACCGGTGAAACGTTGGGTGAAAACCTGGCATGGTGGGAAAATTCGCAGCGGCGTAAAATATTCCGCGAGCGTTTGCAAGAGTTGGACGGCATTCACCCTGATGAAGTGATCATGAATCCGACGCAGGCCCGCGCCAGAGGTTTGACATCGACGATTACCTTCCCTGTGGGCAATATTGCCCCGGAAGGATCGGTTATTAAATCGACGGCGATAGACGACTCGGTGGTGGGGGAAGAGGGTATTTACCGGCATACCGGGAAAGCCCGCGTCTTTACTTCGGAAGAACTGGCGATTAAAGCGATTAAACAAGGCCATGTGCACAAGGGCGACATCATGGTGATCATCGGCGGAGGGCCGTCGGGGACCGGCATGGAGGAGACGTATCAGGTTACCTCGGCGCTGAAACATTTACCTTATGGCAAATACGTCTCGCTGATTACCGATGCCCGTTTTTCCGGCGTTTCCACCGGCGCCTGTGTCGGGCATGTGGGGCCTGAAGCGTTGGTTGGCGGGCCGATTGGCAAGCTGCGTGATGACGATGTGATTGAAATTATCATCGATCGCCGGAAATTGTCGGGGTCGATTAATTTTATCGGCAGCGAGCAACAGCCGCTGACGCCGGATGTCGCCGCTGAAGTGCTGGCAAAACGTGAAGCCCATCCTGATTTGCGCCCTCATCCTGAATTACCTGATGACACCCGTTTATGGGCAGCCTTACAGGCGGCCAGCGGCGGAACCTGGAAAGGTTGTATTTACGATACCGATAAAATTATCGAAGTATTACAGGCGGGTGTGAAAGCATTAAATAATGGTGAATAGCAAAAAATAAAAAGATAATTACCGAATTGGAAATAATGTGATGTTGTGTATTACCGATTTGTATAAATTATACAGGCGGTAATATGCAATGAATAACTGCGCCTTTTATACTCGTCATACTTCAAGCTGCATGTGTGTTGGCTGCGTTACTCGGCCCATCCGTGGGCCTCGCCCTTATGGGGCCGCCGTGAGCAGCGTTCAAATCTGCTCACGGCAGATTTGTCATTTACCCGAATCACTTACTTGAGTAAGCTCATTCGGGTTCACTCACTTGCCGCCTTCATGCAACTCGAATTATTTAGGGTATATTAATGGCGTTCGTATTTATATTTATTGTCTTTTAAATTTAAAGTGTATTGGCTGTGTTATTTTTCTCCATTAGGGCCGCCGCTGCACTTTGAAATCCGTGAGGTATATATCGACTAAAAGAGAAATATATTTTATTGCAGGGGGAATATGATTCGTCACCAGGGAAATGATAAATAACAGAAATGCACCTTACCTTTAATAATATAAAAAACCGGAGTTGCTGATATGCCTTTACTTATTGTCTGTATCGGGATTTTTTTCCTGCTTATTTTAATCATG
Source organism: Brenneria alni (assembly GCF_003666245.1). Lineage (GTDB taxonomy): Bacteria > Pseudomonadota > Gammaproteobacteria > Enterobacterales > Enterobacteriaceae > Brenneria > Brenneria alni. The sequence goes on along the minus strand of NZ_MJLZ01000001.1, from coordinate 7,898 downwards.
AAGTTAAAGTTAAATACGTTTGTTTCCCTGCTCATTGTCGCTTTTGGCGTTGCGCTGGCGTTGGGCATCCCGCTCAACGGTGTCGTGAAGTCCATTGAGAAAGGGTTAGGCGGAACATTAGGCCACATTGCGCTTATTTTTGGCGTGGGTGCCATGTTAGGGCGATTAATCGCTGATGCCGGTGGCGCGCACCGTATCGCAGTAACGTTGATTAATCGATTTGGCGAACGCCATATTCAATGGGCCGTGGTGATTGCGTCGTTTATTGTCGGGATTGCACTCTTTTTTGAAGTGGGATTGGTATTGCTGATTCCCATCCTGTTCACCATGTCACGGCAATTAAATGTTTCCATTCTGCATTTGGGCATTCCAATGATTTCCGCCTTGCTGGTTACTCACGGTTTTCTTCCGCCGCATCCTGGCCCCACGATGATTGCGGGTGAATATGGCGCAGATATCGGAACGGTATTATTTTACGGCATTATAGTCGGTGCGCCGACGGTGGTAATTTGCGGCCCGCTATTCAATAAAGTGGCAAAATTAATTGTCCCGGAAGGTTTCAGCAAAGTCGGGAATATTGATTCCCTCGGTATGCAGAAAACCTTTCGACTGGAAGACACGCCAGGGTTTGGCATCAGCCTGTTTACCGCCATGTTGCCGGTCATATTGATGTCGATTGCCACACTGGTGTCGATGGTTCAGCAGGAAATCGGCGTACCCGATAATCTGTTCACCGGCATTATCAAATTTCTGGGTGACGCATCGGTCGCAATGATTATCTCCTTGCTGTTCGCCATCTATTCGATGGGGTTGGCCCGGCATATTGCGGTGAAAGATCTGATGTCCTCATGCAGTTCCGCGGCTGCCGGTATCGGGATGATGTTGCTGATCATTGGTGGTGGTGGTGCATTCAAACAGGTGCTGATAGATGGTGGCGTGGGGAAATATGTCGCCGAACTGTTTTCCGGCACTTCGGCTTCGCCTATTCTGCTTGCCTGGGGCGTCGCGGCTATTCTGCGTGTTTCTTTGGGTTCTGCCACCGTCGCGGCCATTTCCACCGCCGGGCTGGTGATACCGACGCTGGCGCAAAGTCACGCTAATCTGGCTTTGGTGACGTTGGCGACAGGGGCGGGTAGTGCGATCGCCTCTCATGTCAATGATGCGGGGTTCTGGATGATAAAAGAGTATTTCGGATTGACGATGAAAGAAACCTTTGCGACCTGGACGTTATTGTCGACGCTGGTTTCTATTTTCGGTCTGGCCTTTATTTTACTGCTGAATATGGTGGTTTGACGGTGTTGCTCTGGTATGACAAGCCATGCCAGAGCAGCAATCTCAGCCTTCGTAACCAAGACGTTGGGATAGTTCTTTGGATGCGGCTTTCAGCAACACAATGTAGTCGTTGAATTCTGTATCGGAAACGCGGTTGGTCAGTGTCGACATACTGATTGCCGCGATAGTACGACGCGCATGGTTCCAGATGGGCACTGAAATACATCTCACGCCCTGTTCATTTTCCTGATTATCCAGCGCATAACCATGCTGGCGTACAGATTCCAGCGCTTTCAGGTAGGTTTCCCGATCAAGGATAGTGTTGGGTGTTTGCTGTGTAAATTCATAGTCTTGTAACAGCGCGTTGATTTCATTTTCAGGGTTGAACGCCAGTAAAACTTTACCAATCGCCGTCGCGTGAACAGGCAAACGCCGACCAATGCGTGAAAATGTAATGACGGCCAGTTTCCCTTCTACTTTATCGATGTATACCCCTTCTTTGCCATCAAGGATGGCGAGGTGTGTGGTTTGACCGGTTTGTGACGCCAGATCCAACAGATAGCTGCGCGCTTTTTCACGAATATCAATGGAGTTCACTACCAGATTACCGCGTTCGACCAGCTTCATACCTAACCGGTATTTGCCGTTTTCACGGTTTTGATCGATGTAACCCGCTACCTGCAACGTTTTCAACAAGGAGTGCAGCGTACTTTTATGTAAACCCATTTGGGTGCTGATATCGGTAATTTTGATTTCAACGTTGTATTCGTCGAAAAGGTCCAAAATACGTAAGGCGCGTTCTACCGACTGGATGATTGGCATAGAAAAACCAACTGCTTATGAGGGATAGGCGAATTTTCGAATGGTACTACGTCAGTCAGGGTAAATCAATTTGCCACGGTTGACATTGCCGAGTTTTGTGGGCAATCAGGCTTAACCCTATGGGGCTTGCAATGGCTGGCGCAAAGTAGGTTATTTCCCCGCAACCAGCCTTTTCCCGACTGCTACACTTCCCTCCCTCTTTCGAGGTTCAAACCCATTACCGGGTAAGGAACAGTCAGGCTCGCAATAGGCGTTCCAAGCCTGTGATTAACTCAATGGATTGAATTAACCAATTGATTTTCAAATAAAAAATAGCACTTAGAACGGAATGTCGTCATCAAAGTCCATCGGCGGTTCGTTGCCAGCGGCCGGCGCGTTGTTCTGTGCGGGGCGCGACGGCTGCGGTTGTTGAGCGCCGCCGCTGAACTGATTGCCACCCTGCGGCTGTTGAGGTTGGCCCCAACTGCCGGACTGCTGTCCGCCCGCGCCGCCACCCGCGGGTGCGCCGCCACCTTGACGACCGCCCAGCATTTGCATAGTGCCGCCAATGTTGACCACCACCTCGGTGGTGTATTTTTCTACGCCTGCCTGATCGGTCCATTTACGGGTTTGCAATGAACCTTCAATGTAAACCTGAGAGCCTTTGCGCAGGTATTCACCCGCGACTTCGGCCAGTTTGCCAAACAGCACAACGCGGTGCCATTCGGTTTTCTCTTTCTGTTCGCCAGTTTGCTTGTCACGCCAGGTTTCGGATGTGGCCAGCGTGATGTTGGCGACAGCACCGCCATTCGGCATATAGCGGACTTCCGGGTCTTGCCCCAAATTTCCGACAAGAATAACTTTGTTAACGCCTCTGCTGGCCATGCCCGTGTCTCCTGATGAATCAATTTATATGAGTATAAACGATCGATTTTAGCATGATAAAAGTATCTATCATACCTGCGAGGCTGAATCAAAAATGAATACGCGGATTGCAACGCTTGCATCAGATACTGTATATTCATTCAGCTTTTTTGATGGCGGGCTATCCCTGCCTATCCCCTTTGCGGGCCGTTGCAGGCGGCGTTAAAAAACGTTCCTGACGTTTTTTTTGTGCCATAATTGCACGTTTCGTACCGGTTGTCTCCGCCAGTGAGATGATGCAAAACTGTGTTTATTCCGGGAAGTGTGTGAATGGATAATATCGAAGTTCGTGGTGCCCGTACTCATAATCTCAAGAATATCAATCTGATAATCCCCCGCGACAAGTTGATAGTGATCACTGGATTATCGGGTTCAGGCAAGTCATCGCTGGCGTTTGATACGTTGTATGCCGAGGGGCAGCGGCGTTACGTCGAGTCACTCTCTGCTTATGCGCGTCAGTTTTTGTCGTTGATGGAGAAGCCGGACGTCGATCATATCGAAGGGTTGTCGCCGGCCATTTCCATTGAACAGAAGTCCACCTCGCACAACCCGCGTTCCACCGTCGGCACCATTACCGAAATTCACGACTACCTGCGCCTGCTGTTTGCCCGCGTCGGCGAGCCGCGCTGCCCGCGGCATGACGTGCCGCTGGATGCGCAGACGGTCAGTCAGATGGTGGATAACGTGCTGGCACAACCGGAAGGCAAGCGGCTGATGCTGCTGGCGCCGGTGGTGAAAGATCGCAAAGGCGAACATAGTAAAACGTTGGAAAATCTGGCGACGCAGGGTTATATCCGGGCGCGTATTGACGGTGAAGTGTGTGATCTTTCCGATCCGCCCAAACTGGAGTTGCAGAAAAAACACACCATTGAAGTCGTCGTCGATCGTTTCAAAGTGCGGGACGATTTGGCACAGCGTCTGGCGGAGTCTTTTGAAACGGCGCTGGAGTTGTCCGGTGGCAGTGCGGTGGTGGCTGATATGGATGATCCGACCGTGCCCGAATTGCTGTTTTCCGCCAATTTTGCCTGCCCGGTATGTGGTTACAGTATGCATGAGCTGGAACCGCGTATGTTCTCGTTCAATAACCCCGCCGGCGCCTGCCCAAGTTGCGATGGTCTGGGGGTTCAGCAATTTTTCGATCCGGCCCGCGTAATACAAAATGCGGAGCTCTCTTTAGCGGGAGGGGCGATCCGCGGCTGGGATCGTCGTAACTTCTATTATTTCCAGATGCTGCGCTCGCTGGCGGAGCACTACAAGTTTGATGTCGATGCCCCGTTTGACGTCCTGAGCGAGTCTGTCCAAAAGCTGATTCTGTACGGTTCAGGTAAGGAAAACGTCGAGTTTAAATACATCAATGACCGGGGCGATACCTCGGTGCGCCGTCACCCGTTTGAAGGGGTGCTGCATAATATGGAACGCCGTTATAAAGAGACGGAGTCCAGTGCGGTACGCGAAGAACTGGCGAAATTTATCAGCAATCGTCCTTGTGCCAGTTGTGGCGGTACGCGTTTGCGTGAAGAAGCGCGTCATGTGTTTGTCGAACAGACTACCCTGCCGCAGATTTCCGATATGAGCATCGGCCATGCGATGAGTTTCTTCCAGAATATGAAACTCAGCGGCCAGCGTGCTCAGATTGCCGAAAAAGTACTGAAAGAAATTGGCGATCGGCTGAAGTTTTTGGTCAATGTGGGGCTGAATTACCTGTCGCTGTCGCGTTCGGCGGAAACCCTGTCCGGCGGCGAGGCACAGCGTATTCGCCTGGCAAGCCAGATTGGCGCCGGGTTGGTTGGGGTCATGTACGTGCTGGATGAACCCTCTATCGGCCTGCATCAGCGTGATAATGAACGCCTGCTGGAAACGCTGATCCACCTGCGTAATCTGGGTAATACCGTGATTGTGGTGGAGCATGACGAAGATGCTATTCGTGCCGCCGACCATGTGATTGATATCGGCCCCGGCGCGGGCGTGCATGGCGGTGAGGTGGTCGCGGAAGGGACGATGGAACAGATTATGGCGGTGCCGGAATCGCTGACCGGGCAGTTCCTTTGCGGCAAACGTAAGATTGATGTCCCTGAACGGCGCGTACCCGCTGACCCAACCAAAGTGCTGAAGCTGATTGGCGCAAAGGGCAATAATCTGAAAGACGTGACGCTGACGTTGCCGGTGGGGCTGTTTACCTGTGTGACCGGGGTGTCCGGGTCGGGTAAATCCACGCTGATTAACGACACCTTATTCCCGCTGGCGCAGCGTCAGCTTAATGGCGCCACGCTGGCCGAACCGGCAGCTTACCGTGAGATTCAGGGACTGGAGCATTTCGATAAAGTCATTGATATCGACCAAAGCCCGATTGGCCGCACGCCGCGTTCCAACCCGGCGACCTATACCGGTATTTTTACCCCGATTCGTGAACTGTTTGCCGGTGTGCCGGAATCACGTACCCGTGGTTACAACCCCGGACGTTTCAGTTTTAACGTACGCGGCGGTCGTTGTGAAGCCTGTCAGGGTGATGGGGTCATCAAAGTCGAAATGCATTTCCTGCCGGATATCTATGTGCCGTGCGATCAGTGCAAGGGCAAACGCTATAACCGCGAAACGCTGGAAATTAAGTATAAAGGCAAGGGCATTCATGAAGTGCTGGATATGACTATCGAAGATGCCCGAGAATTCTTTGATGCGATCCCGGCATTGGCGCGTAAGCTGCAAACCCTGGTTGACGTCGGACTGTCGTATATCCGTCTGGGACAATCCGCCACTACGCTATCCGGCGGTGAGGCGCAGCGCGTGAAGCTGGCGCGGGAGCTGTCGAAACGTGGCACCGGGCAGACATTGTATATTCTGGATGAACCGACCACCGGCCTGCATTTTGCCGATATTCAGCAATTACTGGCGGTTCTGCATCAATTGCGCGATCAAGGCAATACCATCGTGGTGATCGAACATAATCTGGATGTGATTAAAACCGCAGACTGGATTGTCGACCTGGGACCGGAAGGGGGCAGCGGCGGCGGCGAAATTCTGGTATCCGGTACGCCGGAAACGATTGCTGAGTGTGAACAATCACATACGGCACGTTTTCTGAAACCAATGCTGGCGCGTAAACCTGTGTAACCTTCAACCGTAAGCTAGGGTAACTATGTGGATACAGCATGAAATTCACCTGAAGCCATCCTGTAGGGATGGTCTTTAACCTAAATAATGGCTTGGCATTATCCGCCGTGGTTGCCGCCTTCTGTATTTTGAATGTTATTCGATAAAGCAAACTTATTATGGGATAACAAAGCCGCAAAAAATCGGTCACCCTTATGTTGAACACCGCAATCTCATCAATGGGTGTTTGGAGTATTCTGTTCCGGTGCGCCGTGGCGTAATTTACCTGAGCGACATGGCTTATTGAGCAACGCAGCCTAAAATAATGAATTATTGATGGCATTAAGCCGTAATATCTTTAAGTAACAGAGGCTTTGGGGCTGAATAAAAATTTGCGAATTGGGTGCCGTCAATATTTGAAAATTATCATTTTTCCGTTACAGTGTTCGTATCAGGAGACATAGCTATTGACTTAAGTCAAATTCAAGGGAGTGAGGTGGTTATGAAATACGATCCAGTTTTAAGAACATTTGTTGAGGATGACTATCGTTTAGAAGATCATCTTGATTTTAAAAAACAGCATGTAGATATCAACTATCAAAAATTACATGCTCAACTAAATGAAATAAATAATGACAACATTCATGCCATATTGACTGAGCAAGAGGGATTATATTTTTTAAAAACGTTGTGTACGCCAAACCCTAATCAGTCGTGGAAAACAGCCCTCTTTGCCTGCACCGATCCCGCCTCGTCGTTTGCCGGGAATATTGCAGAAGCTGTGTCGGTGAGCAGAATCGTGATAGAGATGAAAGGATTTGGCGTGCAGGCAACGGAATATATTGGGAAGAATGGCAGTAAGTATATCAAGCTATCTGGTTATCCAGGAGTGAGGAAGTATTTAGATGCCACTAAATACTTAGTCGATAACCAAAAAATATTGGATATGGGAATAGGAACGAAAGGCATTGAAAGCGGAATTGCGGCGGGAGCAAGATTCTGCATTGTGTTTTCCGGCGCTTATCGAGCCATTGAGCTATTGTTGAAAGATGAATATGCATTAACCGATTTCTTTGTTAATTTAACCATGGATGCAGCAAAATTAGCGGTATCTATTGGCGTAGCTTGGATGGCAAAGACGATAGCGACCACAGCGATGGTCACAGGAACCAGCGTTATTGTTATTGCTGGGGGTATATTTGTCATAGGAGTTTTAGTGAGTGCAATATTATATTGGTTAGATAATAAATATAAAGTAAGTGAAGCAATAATAAAAAACTTAAAATCGCATAATTCATATAAATCACAATACTATCCTTACCATCCCGATCAGTTCTTTAATACTTGGGGGAGATACAGTCGTGGTTAAAGTAAATAGACCATTAGTTGGTGCATTTGCAGTATTGGTTTTCCTACTTTCATGCTGGGGATGCTGGTTTTCTTTAAGCGGATACATAGATTTCTTTAAATCAAGGGATGTAATTACTTTTTCATGGAAAGTTGGATTTATAATATTTGCAGTACCTTTGTCATTCTATTTTTCATATGTTTGTTTTTATTCTTCCATAAAAAACAAACATGTAAGGATCAATAATAAATTAGGGGAATGCTTGGTTAAACTGCTTATCTTTGGTGCAGTAGTTGGTTTGTTTTCATCGATATATATATCATATGAACTTAGTAATCAAGGTTATAAAACCTGTTCTAAAATATCCTGGATGGATCCTAATAAATATGTGAAAAATATTGCTCTTTGCAAAGAATAAGAAATAAGATGAAAATCTGAAAAGTTGCGTTTTTATATCCTGGAGAGA